>NZ_LR746496.1:3600000-4520225 GCF_902729405.1 Acididesulfobacillus acetoxydans | reverse complement strand
GTCGAAGCGGGGCTGGAAAACGCGGGTATGGAGATCGTAAGGCGGCGGGAGGATTCCGGTTGGGTCCTTTTCCAAGCGAGGTGGGCCGATGTTGCATCGGTTTAAGATTACGGAAATGGGAAACCGGGCCTTCTGGCTCAGGGGAAAGGAACGCGAGCATTTGGTCCGGGTCTTGCGTTTAGGACCGGGAGACCGGCTCATCGGTTTTGACAACAGTGGCGGCGAATGGCTGGCGGAAGTGGCGGAGATTGCGGAGGAAAGCGTGACCTGTGTGATTGTGGCCGAAAGCCGGCCCGACGTCGAAGCCCACCGCGAAGTCGTGCTGGCGGCGGGGTTGACAAAAGGCGAAAAATTAGAATGGGTGATCCAAAAGGGGACGGAGCTCGGCATGAGGAGTTTTATCCCCTTGCGGACGAAACGTTCCGTTTTGCGGCTGGAGGGCGGCAAAGCTCGGGAACGGGTGGAGCGCTGGCAGAAAATCGCGGCGGAGGCGGCCAAACAGTCGGGTCGGGTACAAGAACCGCGGGTCCGCGCGGTGAGCGATTGGGCGGAACTTCCTGAGTCCCTGCCCCGGGGGTGTCAATGCCTTATTCCGTACGAAGCCGAAAGAGTTCGGGGGCTGAAATCCGTTTTAAACACGCTGGAGCGGGGACGGTCCGTTGTTTTGCTGATCGGACCCGAGGGAGGCTTCGACCCGGCGGAAGTGGCCTGGGCGGAAGATCACCTCCAAGCGATCCGGGTCAGTTTGGGGCCCAGAATTCTGCGGGCGGAAACGGCGGCCCTCGCTGCCTTGACTATGGTGCTGGCAGATAGCGGGGATTTGGGGTAGACCCCTGTACCTCAACAGTCAGATTACAGCGAGGGACGGCGACCGGATCAGGATGGCCAAAAGACTTAGCCGGGGTGAGAAGAATATATGCGTTACGGCGAGGGTGAGCGCGAATCTTATGTCTCCGACAATTACATAATAAAACCTGAAGGGACCCGCACGGTTCGTCTGGTAACTCTGGGCTGCAAAGTGAACCAGACCGAAAGCGAGGCAGTCGCTCAGATTTTCCGGGACGCGGGTTATCAGGTCCGGCGGGAGGACGGGCCGGCCGAAGTGGTCGTGATCAATACCTGCACGGTCACGAACAGCGGCGACAGCAAATCCCGCCAGACGATCAGGCGCATGATTAAAGCCTACCCGGGGAGCTTTGTCATCGTCATGGGCTGTTATGCTCAAACTTCCCCGGGAGAGGTCTTAAAGATTGAGGGAGTGGACCTGGTCGTAGGGACTCAGGATCGGGGGCGGATCCTCGAACTGATGGAGGCTGTCCGGGCCGCCCGGAAGCCGCGGAGCGCCGTGCACGATATAGGGAGCGCCAAAGATTTCGAAGAACTGCCGCTGCTTGAAGGCGAAAGCCGCACCAGAGCCACCCTCAAAATCGAAGACGGGTGCAATCAATTCTGTACCTACTGTATCATTCCGTATGCCCGCGGTCCGGTGCGCAGCCGCCGCCCGGAAAACGTCTTAGCGGAGGCCCGCAAACTGGTGTCGGCCGGATACAAAGAGATCGTTGTGACCGGAATCCACACCGGTGCCTATGGCCGGGATTTGACGGAGAATTGGGATCTGGCGCGCTTGGTTGAGGGTCTTGGCGAGATCCCCGGACTCAGACGCCTGCGTCTAAGCTCGATTGAGCCCGTGGAATTCACGTCCGGCCTGATCGAGACCATCCGGGAGAGTAAGGTCGTCTGCCGCCATTTACACATCCCTTTGCAAAGCGGGAGTGAAACGGTCCTGCGGCGCATGCACCGCCCCTACACCCCGGCGGACTACAAAAGGTTATTGGAGAGATTGCGGGAGGCGATGCCCGGTCTGGCGATCACGACGGATGTAATCGTCGGTTTTCCGGGCGAAACCGAAGAAGACTGGCAAGAGGCCCTGACCTTTGTGGAAAGCTGCGGCTTTGCGGGAATTCACGTGTTTCCGTACTCCAGGCGCGAGGGCACGCCGGCCGCCCGTTACCCGGGGCAGATCAGTCATCGTGTCAAGCAACGGCGGGCACGGGAGATGCTGGCCTTGGCCCGTGCCGGGCGGGAGCGCTACAAACGCGCTTTTGTCGGGAAAACGGTGGAAGTTTTGCTGGAGACGGTGGATGCGGACGGCTCGGCTTTCGGGCACAGCGGGAATTATCTCGGTGTCCGTTTGCCGCCGGTCCCCGCAGGTGGTTCCCGCCGTTTCCCGGGGATGCCGGTTGAGGTGGCGTTAGCCGAGGAGAACCTCGACTTGGACGGGTCTGGAGAATACCTCGATTTGGACGGGTGTGAGGAAAACTCGGCAGGCTCGGCAGGTGCCGGGATCGCCCGAGTGAGCGCTCCCGGCTGAATGAGCGATCGGCTGAATGAGAGCAGCCGCAAGTTTTCTTATCCCACGGAAGACTTTGTTTAGACTTATGTTTTCTGATGAGGAAGTAAAAGTCGAGGGGGTTCGTTTTATGTCAGATTGTCTCTTCTGTAAAATCGCCCAAAAGGAAATTCCCAGTAAAATTGTTTACGAGGACGCGCAGATCATGGCTTTTGCCGATATTAACCCGGTGGCACCCGTTCATATCCTTTTGATTCCCAAAAAGCATTTGCTCAGCGTCAACGATATAATGGAGGAAGATGAGGCTCTGATTGGCCGCATTTTCGCTGCGATCAAAGAGTTGGCACGCAAGCTGGAAATTGCCGAATCGGGTTATCGGGTGGTGACAAATACGGGTACAGACGGGGGTCAGGTGGTCGGACATCTTCATTTTCACCTCATCGGCGGCAGGGCCTTGCGGGCCGGCTTAGGCTGAAAAGTGGCTGGGGGTGCTGTGCCTATCAATATCAATGGGCATACCCCGGCCCTGTCACAGGCCTTTGGTCACGGGCCCTCGACTTGACTCGCCTAGGTTCATCCAGTATAATCAGATAGTGTACTTTGATGATCCAGTGGAGGGAGGGATATAAATGAGTGAAATCAAAGTTGGTAAAAACGAATCCCTAGATAGTGCACTCCGCCGGTTCAAGCGTACCTGTCAGCGTTCCGGAGTTTTATCTGAAGTCCGCAAACATGAACATTATGAAAAACCCAGCGTACGGAAGAAAAAGAAGTCCGAAGCCGCGCGCAAACGCAAGTTTAAGTAAGGAGTGGCTCAGTTGTCCCTGAAGGATCGCCTTGTTGAGGATATGAAGGCTGCCATGAAGGCCAAAGAGGAGGGGAAGGTTAGGCTTTCCGTTATCCGCATGGCCAGGGCCGCCATAAAGAATGCTGAGATAGATAAGAGACAAGATTTTAACGATGCCCAGGTCACCGAAGTCCTGGCGCGAGAGGTCAAGATGCGTCGTGACTCCTTGACAGAGTTTGCTAAAGCGGGTCGCCCCGAAGCGGTTAAGAGCTTGGAGAAGGAAATCGCCATTCTGATGGAATACCTTCCTCAACAGCTTTCCGCAGGGGAGATACGTGAGCTGGCTCAGGCTGTCATCGCCGAGGTGGGGGCCGGGAGTGCCAAGGATTTGGGCAAGGTTATGGGGGCCTTGACCCCTAAGACCAAGGGGCGTGCGGACGGCAGACTGGTTAACCAGATCGTGCGCGAACTCCTGGACGCCTGAAAGAACCATACATGAGCGAGAAACCCGGTCTTTTTCAGGCCGGGTTTTTCTTACCTATGAAACGATAGTTTTTCCAAGGATAAGAAGACTTACGTCAGCCGCCATCGCTAACGCTTGCCCCCATTGGGGACAAGGGCGGCTATATCGTTTCGCTCTGTTGAACGGACAGTTTATGAATGTTCCTTTGTCGTATCAGACAGTCCGGCTTTTCCGTGAGAGCCCGCTCTGATCTCCGGCCTCTGGTCTCCGGCCTCTGATCTCTGGCCTCTGATCTCTGGTACGGCTTGTATATTCTGTTCTTCTCCCTCATAAACATCTAGAAGGGCCTGGCCCAGGGGCCTGTTCGGCTTGTTCTGGAGTCAAGGCCGCCATAAGGGAGGGATGAAGGTGTTTGGCAAGCTGCAAAAGACCATGGGTGAAGTTTTGGAACTTCCTCCCGATGTGATGGGAGACGGACCCAAGATAACGGTCACGGGGCGGAAACAAGTCTATATCGAAAATTATAAGGAAATTGTGACGTTCTCAGGCGAGAAGATTTCCCTGGCCACGAGTGAAGGGGAACTTTATGTGACGGGGAAAGCCCTGGTTTTGAAAACGGTACTGCCTGCGGAGCTCCAGATCGAAGGCGAATTTATTTCCCTCGGCTACCTCTCGGACAAGGGAGGGGAATGAAATGTTCGCTCGCCTTACGGCATTTTGGCGGGGACGAGTGCACTTCGCGGTTAGGTGCGGAAATCCCGCGGCTTTTATTAACGCGACTTTGCAAGATGGAATTACCCTGTTCCATATGCAAAAGGCGAAATACGGCTTACGGGCCCAGGTGTCTCTGCAAGATTTCCCGCGGCTGCGGCGGGCGGCCCGGCGTGCCCGGGCGCAGGTAAAGATTACCGCCCGTTACGGCTGGCCGTTTATCGCCGCGCGTTGGCGGAGGCGCAAAGGACTGCTGGTCGGGTTGGTGCTGGTCGCGGTGGCTCTCAGTATTCTCTCCCAGTTGGTCCTCTTTATTTCGGTTAACGGCAATAAAAAGATCAGCAGTGCGGAACTCCTACAGAAAGCTCAATCCTTAGGGCTCAAGTCTTGGGTGTGGCACAAGAACCTGGACCTGGACCGGATCGCCACGGGCTTGGAGGATAGTTTCCCGGATTTGGCCTGGGTGGGTATTGACCGGAACGGTACCCATGTACAAATTAACGTTGCGGAAAAAATTCGTCCCAAAGCCCCGGCCGAGGAAGGAAACCTGGTCGCCGCCCGGGCGGGCGTGGTCGAGCAGGTTATCGTCATTCAGGGAGTGGCCCAGGTGCACGAAGGGGAGACGGTGCGGGCGGGGCAGGTCTTAATTGCCAAAGCGCCTCCGGCAAGTCCCTTGGCCAAAGCTGGGACGGCTCCGCCGCCGGCGCGGGCCAAGGGTTTCGTGCGGGGACGGGTTTGGTACAGTGCGGAAGCGACTGTGCCCCTGAAAGAAGACAAGGTCGCGGCTACAGGAAGAGTCGGCACGGGCTGGGGTATAAAAATCGGGCCGAGAGTCATAATGGTAACGACACCGGAATCGCCTTATCCCTTGGTACGAAAAGATGTTATAGCCAGGCCCCTTCTGACCTGGAGGAATTGGCGCTTTCCTGTCGAAGTTATTATGGTCCGCTATCAAGAGTTGCAACAGGTTCATCTGACCCATTCGCCCGAGGAAGCGCGCCGGCTGGCGGAAGAACGGGCGCGAGCGGAGGTTCAAAGTAAAATTACACCCGGCGCCACGCCTTTGGCGGAGAAGGTCCTGGTTATGCCCGGCCCGGATACGGCCGTGAGGGTGAGGGTTGAAGAGGAAACATTTGAGGATTTGGCCGTATATGCAAATGCGAACGGAGGCGAATAGCTAACGGAGGCCAGGTTATTCTTGCGCGATGCCAATGAAGCCATGAACTTGCTGGGCTTGGAAGACAGCCACTTGCGCCTGTTGGAAGAGCGCCTGGGCGCGAAATGTGTCCTGCGGGGCGAAGAGATGGTTATTTCAGGTGAGAAGGAAGAAGTTGAACAGACGGAGGCGGTTGCTCAGGAGCTTCTGCTCACGGTTCGGCAAGGACACTGCCTGACACCGGCAGACGTTTCTTATATCATTACGCAAGTCCAAGAGGGACAGGAGGGCGGCATGGCCGACGCCCTGACCAGAGTGGTGGCCATGACCCACCGCGGGCGTCCCATTAAAGCGAAGACTCTTGGTCAGGCGGAGTATCTGAAAGCGCTCGAGAAAAGCACGGTTGTTTTCGGCATAGGCCCGGCGGGCACGGGGAAGACGTACCTGGCGGTCGTCATGGCGGTCAGAGCCTTGCGGGCCAAAAATGTGAACCGGATTGTCTTGACCCGTCCGGCCGTGGAGGCGGGTGAGAAGCTGGGTTTCTTGCCCGGGGACGTGCAGGAAAAGGTGGATCCTTACCTCAGACCTTTGTACGACGCGCTCTACGATTTGCTGGGGGTGGAGACGGCCCAGCGCTATGTGGAGAAAGAAATCATAGAGATCGCCCCTTTGGCTTATATGCGCGGGAGGACGTTAGACGATTCTTTTATCATTCTGGACGAGGCGCAAAATACGACGCCGGAGCAGATGAAGATGTTCCTGACCCGTCTGGGCTACAGTTCTCAGGCTGTGGTGACAGGCGACGTGACTCAGGTTGATTTGCCGCGTGGGCATTATTCCGGTTTGGTTGAAGTTCAGCATATCTTGCACGGTATTCCCGGCATCGTGTTTCACTACTTCACGGCCGCGGATGTCGTGCGCAATCCGCTTGTACAGAAAATCATTCAGGCTTATGAGCGCGAAGCCGACCGGACCGGCCAAAAGGAAGGATCTTTTTGAAACCAGTGTGGAGGCCTCCGGCCTTTTTGGATAAGTTTGTTCCCAACACCCTGTGGCGGCGTGTGATCGCTTTGGCGGTGTATTTCCTGGTGTTCACGTTCTTGCTCTCTTCGGGGCTTTTTGTGACCAAAGTTAATATTAAGGTCGGCGAACCGAGTCCGGCTACTATTTCAGCCCCTTGGGCCATGGACGTGAAAGATATGGAGCGCTTCCGCCAGGATCAGGCGGCGGCGGAAAAGGCGACTCCTCCCGTCTACAAACCGGATGACAGCTATTTGAGCGGGCTGGCCAACGACTTGGACCAATCATTCAGCGCCCTGCGCTCGGCGGTTGCTTCCGGGACGGATTCCGCGGCTAAAGCCGCGCATTTGCGCCAAACGTCGCCGTTCACCGCTCTGCCCGAGGGAGTGTTGGTGACCTTGGTCAGTACCAAGGCCGACAGCTCGAACGCTACGGAGCAGACGGCCAATCAAATCATCTTGGGCGATGCCCGCGATCTCCAATACGGCGCCCGCACGGAGGCCGACGTCGCGCCCCTGCGTGACCGGATGAAGCAGGACATCAACCGGAGTGCGCTGTCAGACGAAATGAAGGTGTTTCTCCAGGCCTTTGTCGATTACAGGGTGACCCAGCCGACCTTGGTGAAAGACAAAGAGGCGACGGCCCAGCTGGCTAAGGAAAACGCGGATAAAATCAATATCCAAAACTATACGGTGCACTACCAAGCGAACCAGAAAATAATCGGGGTTGGGGAAATTGTTGACAGCAAGGCTTTTCAGGTCTTGGAAGCCTATGGGTTCGTCAACAGCAATTCCGCCTTGCGCTTGGTCGGCGGGATCGCGGTTATCGTCTTATTGGGGATGGGGGCGCTCTTGGCTTTTGCTTATCAATACAAGCCTCAGATTTTCGCTTCCACACGTAAGCTTGTGCTCGTCGGTTTGACAATGGCTTTGGTTCTGTCCATCGCCAAGGGAATCAATGCTCTGAATTTAGGAGCCCAATATACTTCTCTGACCGGGTTCCTTATTCCGGTGGCCTGGGCCACCACAGCTGTGGCAATTCTGGCGGATGCCGAGCTGGGGGTGGTCGTGGCTCTGGTGCTAGCCGTGTTTGTGGCAGTCCTGGTAGACCCCCGTTTGGAGACAGCCGTGGGTCTTCAGGTGGGTTTAGTGGCCCTCTTCGGTGGAGTGACGGGTGTACACAGCGTATCCCGCTTGAGCCAGAGGTCGGATTTAGCGAGGGCGGGCCTGTTCGTATCGGCGGTCAATGTCCTGGTTGTGAGCGGAATCGACTTGATGTCGGGCGCACAACTGACCGTTTGGGCGGTGGGTCTGATTCTGGCAGTAGTGAACGGGATTGCTTCTTCCGTCTTAACAGTGGGGACCTTGCATTGGTTCGAATCCGGCTTTCAGATTACATCGGCGGTGAGGCTGCTGGAGCTTTCCAATCCGAACAGGCCGCTTCTGAAGAGGCTTCTGGTCGAAGCTCCCGGAACTTATCATCACAGTATCTTAGTGGGCAACCTGGCGGAGGCGGCGGCCGAAGAGATTCATGCCGATGCCACCCTGGTCCGGGTGGGTTCTATGTATCACGATATCGGAAAGTTAAAGCGACCTTACTTTTTTATCGAGAACCAATTTGCCCAGGACAATCCTCACGACAAGATTGCTCCCACCCTAAGTTCCTTGATCATAACCTCCCATGTGAAAGACGGTTTGGAACTGGCCAGGGAGGACAAGCTCCCCGAACCGGTGACGAACATTATCAGCCAGCATCATGGAGATTCCTTAGTCACCTTTTTTTATCACAAGGCACTTGAAGAGAACGAGGAAGTCCCCGAAGAGGCCTTCCGCTACGATGCACCCAGGCCCCAGAGCAAGGAGGCGGCTCTGGTCAGCCTGGCGGACAGTGTGGAGGCAGCGGTCCGTTCCCTGCGTCAGCCTACCCCCGGGAGGATAGAGGGGCTGGTCAGAAAGATCATTAAGGAGAAGTTCAATGACGATCAACTGGATCAATGCGACCTGACCTTCCGGGATCTTGACCGAATTGCCATGGCATTTGTACGGGTATTGAGCGGTATTTTTCACTCGCGGGTTGAGTACCCCGAATTACCTGCCGGTAAAAGCGGCTCTTCCGAGGGGGCGAAGCGGGCCAATCAGGCCACGAAACATGCCGAAAAGCCGCCTGCGGAGAAAGCGGCAGACAAGAGGACCGAGCAGACGCCGGAAGGCAAAGCCGGGGAGAAACCTGACGGGACGGCGGCGGATAAGCAGAGCGGAGGGCCCGCGGAGAAGATATCCCGCGCGGAAGAAAAACCGGCGGGGGCCGGGGAGCACTGTGAGTAAAGAGTGAGGACAGGACTTCAGAGTCAATGTGTGAAGGGCGGACGTTCGGGGGGGTTAGGCGAGTGGGGTCTGCAGGCAAGCAGGACGTGCGGGCCGGTGCGGGCGGGGTGTGTGAGCAGGCAGGATGTGCGGGTGAGTGGGGTATGCGTACCAAGTGACTCGGGCGTCAGCGCCGCTGAAACGTAAAGTGACTTTGGCCTTGGGGGCAGTGAATTCGAGCCCGGAGTTGCGTGTAATCAGGTGAAGCGGAGTGAAATAATATGCTGACTTTGGATATTCTCTGGGAAGAATCGTCTATTTCGGAACAAGCACGGGAGGAGTTGGGGCTCCGGATTGAACAGGGCATCCGGGCCGCTCTGCAAGCGGGGGCCGGGCCTGAGGAGGCGGAAATCAGCCTGACCCTCACGGATGACGCCGGGATCCGCGCGTTGAACCGAGAATACAGGCACCTTGACCGTCCTACGGATGTACTGTCTTTTGCCTTGCGGGAGCGGGACGATGAGGAGCCGGAAGTCTTGGACTTCGCAGATGAGATGCTGGGTGATATCGTAATCTCCGTCGAGCGCGCCCGGGCTCAGGCTGACGAATACGGACACCCTTTCCTGAGGGAGATCGTTTACCTGGCCGTGCATGGGACACTGCACCTTTTGGGATATGACCATGAGGAAAAGGCCGGGAAATCGGCCATGCGCGCCAAGGAAGAGGAAGCCATGGCCTTGCTGAATTTGAGCCGAAACTAGGTGAAGGGGCAGATGGCGGATGGAAAAGATCCACTACAGAGGTTTTTGGCGCAGCCTGAACCAGGCTTGGCGAGGTCTGCACTATGTTTGGAAAACAGAAGGACATATGCAGTTTCACGCCTTCGCCGGGGTCTTGGTTTTGGCAGGGGCTTGGTGGTTTAGATTGGCCCGCTGGGAGTGGCTGTTGCTGTTCTACGCCATCGGCTCCGTGTTCTTGAGCGAAGTTTTGAACACGGCGGTTGAACTGGTTGTGGATTTAGTTCAGCCGAACTTTCACCCTTTGGCCGGTATGGCTAAAGATGTGGCTGCCGGCGCGGTACTGGTTACGGTCATTCAGGCTGTGATTATCGGCATCGGGCTTTTTTGGCTCCCAATGTGGCGTTGGATCGGAGGATAAGTGCTCGGCGGGCCGGTGCAACGGATCGGAGGATAGAGAACCATGTGTAAGGAAGTGGCTTTTGGGGAAGGATCTCTGGCGAAAGAAGAGATCGAAGAATTGATTCGGGAGGCTCAAAAGGCTTATCAGAGGTCCTACGTGCCTTATTCGCACTATCCGGTGGGGGCGGCGGCCCTTTTTTCAGAGATTTTTGCCGGCTGTAATGTGGAGAATGCCAGTTTTGGGCTCACCCTTTGCGCGGAACGCAATGCCATTTTCCAGGGAATTGCGGCCGGGGAACGCTCTTTGCGGGCTGTGGCCGTGGCCGTCCCGGGGGACGCGTTTCCGTCACCCTGCGGAGCCTGCAGACAGGTTATGCGGGAATTTGCCGAAGATTGCCCGATTATTTTAATTAACGGCCAAGGGAAAACGAAATATACTTCTTTAAAGGAGCTTTTACCGGAGTCATTTGGGCCGGACTTTCTTTAGCCGGAAATTCGACCCCGGATCTCCGGCCTCCGCTTTGTAAGGTGGGATTTTATTTGCAAACTTCGCCAAAAAATCAAGAGTTTCATTCAGGTTTTGTCACTGTGATCGGCCGGCCAAACGCCGGCAAGTCTACGCTTCTCAATCACCTCCTGGGTCAGAAAGTCCTCATTATGTCTGAGAAACCGCAGACGACGCGCAACCGGATTCAGTGTATCGTTACGGAAGAGAGCGGCCAGATTGTATTTCTGGACACGCCCGGAATTCACAAACCGAAGCATAAGTTGGGTGAATATATGCTGGGGGCAGCCAAAGAATCGCTGACGGATGCGGATATCATCCTCTATATGGTGGATGCGGCTGTCGAATATGGCGGCGGAGAGGAGTACGTGCTGGGGCTCATTCGCGGGACGCATACTCCCTGCATCCTGGCCCTGAATAAAGTGGACTTATTGAAGCGAGAACGCCTCATGCAGCAGGTTCGCAAGTATTCTGCCCTGATGGATTTCCTGGCGGTGGTTCCGGTTTCCGCACTCACCGGGGAAAATACGGATGAACTTTTGCGGGTTATCCTCGATGCTCTTCCCCCCGGTCCGAAATACTACCCGGAGGATGAGGTCACAGATCAGCCAGAGAGGTTTATTATTGCCGAACTCATCCGAGAGAAGGTTTTGCAGCTGACGCGCGACGAGGTGCCCCACTCTATTGCGGTTATGGTGGATGAGATCGAGGAGAAGCAGAGCCTGACCAAGATCCGGGCCACCATCATGGTGGAAAGGGATTCCCAAAAAGGGATCATTATCGGTCAGGGAGGCAGGCTGCTCAAAGAAATCGGGAGTTTGGCGAGGCGTGATGTTGAGATACTGCTGGACGGTAAGGTGTTTCTGGAACTCTGGGTCAAGGTGAAAAAGGATTGGCGCAATCGTCCCGATACTCTCAGTCGGCTGGGCTATGATTGACCGCGGAAATTAGTCAACGGAGAACCAGAGTGAACGGGAGACAAAATTGCTGGTCATAGGAAATGGACCTGTTCTTGTATGAACGGAGAACCCGGGTGAACGGTGAATATGAGGAGGAAGAAGAATGAATTTGGCGGATCGAATTGAACATACTCTTTTGAAAGCGGAGGCGACGGAGAGGGATGTTGTAAACCTCTGCCATGAGGCAAAAAACTATAAATTTCAAGCCGTGTGCGTTAATCCGACCTATGTGCAGACGGCGGCCAAGCTCCTGCACGGCACGGGAGTCGGGGTGGTGGCGGTCCTGGGTTTTCCATTGGGAGCCACGTGTACCGAGGTAAAAGTGCAGGAGGCCTTTATTGCCAAAGCCCATGGGGCCAGAGAAGTGGACATGGTCATGAACCTGGGTTGGGCCAAGTCCGGCAATTGGGCGGCGGTTGAACGCGATATCACCCGGGTGGTGGAAGCAGCCCACAGCTGCGGCTTGGCAATTAAAGTGATCATAGAAACAGCCTCTCTCGGCGAAGAGGAAAAGGAGAAGGCCGCCCACATTGTGAAGCGCGCGGGGGCCGATTTTATCAAGACGTCGACCGGATTTGGCGCGGGCGGAGCCACGGTGGAAGATGTCCGCAAGCTCAAGGCCTGGGTCGGGCCGGACGTTAAAGTGAAGGCCTCAGGCGGGATTCGCACCCGGGAATTTGCCGAGGAACTGGCGGCGGCGGGGGCGGATCGTCTCGGCACCAGTTCCGGGCCGGCCCTAGTGCAGTGAAAGGTGTGGCGCTCATATTATTAAACTGAAGTCTGGGTAGGCGTAGTAAGCTGATGCATACTGGATGCTCATATTATTAAACTGAAGTCTGGGCAGGCTTATTAGGATCTTGTTAGAGGTTTACATTTGATACTGAAGCTGGGGTGCTCACATAAACCCTGAAACCAGGATGCTCATATTATTAAACTGGAGTCTGGGTAGGCTTATTAGGATCTTGTTAGAGGTTTACATTTGATACTGAAGCTGGGGTGCTCACATAAACCCTGAAACCAGGATGCTCATATTATTAAACTGAAGTCTGGGCAGGCGTATTAGGATCTTATTAGAGGGTTACATTTGATACTGAAGCTGGGGTGAGTACTGCAAGATCTAGCATAGGTTTGCATACAAAGTCGGCCCGCAAGAAAGACTAAGAAGGGTCGTGGGGAGCGTGTCCGTTTATCAGGCGGATGCTATTGTGATTCGCAGCCGGGAGTATGGTGAATCGGATCGGCTGCTCACTCTGTTTTCTCGGGAACAGGGGAAACTTCAGGCGATAGCCAAGGGGGTAAGGAAGCCGAAGAGCCGTCAGCGCGCGGGGGCTCAGCTTTTCACTTATGCGGATTACCTGCTTCATAAGGGGCATACGCTGGACACGGTTAACGAAGCCAGTCCGCGCGAAAGCTTTCCTCATCTGTGGAATGACTTCGAACGGAGTTTGGCCGCGACAGGCATGGCGGAGCTTTTGGATGTGGCGACCCTCCCCGGACAGCCCCATCCGGAATTATTCACCCTCACTCTGACCGGTTTTTTCCTTCTGGAACATTACTCTCCTTTTCTCATCCAAGGTGCCTATGCACTGCGACTTCTGCATATTCTCGGTTATCATCCGCGTCTGGAAAACTGCGCCGAATGCGGGGCAAAAGTCGAAGGCAGCCGTATCTTCTTTAGCCCGGCTGCGGGAGGCATTGTCTGTTCACATTGCCGGGGTGCGTATTCCGGGCGCTGGGTGGCCGCGGGCAGCCTCGCCTTTATGAGGCAGCTTCTCTACCGGGACATGGATAAACTCGATCGCCTACGCTGGAATTCCTCTTTGCGTGACGAGGTCCTGGCCGCCACGGAATTTTATTGTGAGCAGAAGTTTGAGCGCAGGCTGCGGTCTTGGCAGATGAGGAACCTGGGCTGCGGCAGGGAGAGCGACTACGGCAGCGAGAGCGATAAGCAGCACTAAGGCGCGAAAGAAGGGCGGGACAATGAGCGAAAAGCTGTGGACAGAATTAGAAAAGATCGATATTCTCCGGGAACGCATGGGTTTGAACTATGAGCAAGCCAGAACGGCCCTGGCTGAGGCCGGGGGGGATGTCGTCAAAGCCCTGGCCTTAGTGGAAAGGGGCGAGAACAACGTGACGGAGGATATGGAGCGTGACAACGGTGAAATGTGGACAGGACTAAAGCATAAATTCAAACAGTTGAGGCAGGCCAGGCTCAACGTCAAGCACGACGAGAAGACGGTCTTCAGTGTATCCGCGCCGGTGGGTTTACTTCTGGCCTACGGTGTGCTGAGGCGTCCGGGCCTGAGGATGCTGGGAGTTGCCGGGTTGGCAGTGGCGGCTTTCCGGCACTATTCCCTGGAGATGGACCCGGCCGGGGAACAGCGGAGGGAGGGCTCCGACGACTGGGAGCGGGCGGAACTCAGAGTCTAGGCTGCCCGGCCAAAGGGAAGCCGATCGCGACTTATGGGCCAATCGACAGGCGGCTTGCGATTCTGCGGACAAATCGTCCGGCAGATCGTGACTCAGCGGGCAAATTTACCGGGGCTCGCGCCCCACAAAAATTGACAGGCGGCTCCGGACCCATTATAATGTTTGTAAGTTTTTAAACTGCATTTGCACGCGGTGATGAGACGGAAAACCGTGGATTGTCCGAGAGAGAGTCCGGGAGGGTGGAAGCCGGACGGAAGAAGCGGTTGGGGCAGCTCAGAGCGTCGGTCAATGAAGGTGGGTCCTTTTGGGGACCAAACAGGGTGGAACCGCGGGAGTGAACTCCCGTCCCTGCAGCTTGGACTGCGGGGGCGGGAGCTTTTGCTTTCTTATCATGGCGAGTATTATTTGAGGGGGTCAACGTCCGTGAAATTTCAAGACATCATTCTTACCTTGAACCAATTTTGGGGCGAACAGGGCTGTATCATTGCTCAGCCCTATGACGTGGAAAAAGGCGCCGGCACCATGAACCCGGCTACCTTTCTGCGCGCTCTCGGCCCCGAACCGTGGCATGTCGCTTACGTGGAACCTTCCCGCCGGCCCACGGACGGGCGCTACGGGGAAAATCCCAACCGGCTGCAGCATTATTTCCAATACCAGGTGATTCTAAAACCGTCGCCCGACAATGTCCAGGATCTCTACCTGGCGAGCCTTGAGCGTCTTGGCATTCAAGCCAAGGAGCACGACATCCGCTTTGTGGAAGACAACTGGGAAGCTCCTACTTTGGGGGCTTGGGGCTTGGGCTGGGAAGTCTGGCTGGACGGGATGGAAGTGACTCAGTTCACCTATTTTCAGCAATGCGGGGGAATTGATTGCAAGCCGGTCAGTGCTGAAATAACCTACGGTCTGGAACGCCTGGCCATGTTTATTCAAAACAAGGAGAGCGTTTATGACATCGAGTGGGTGGGAGATGTCAGTTACGGAGACATTTACCTGCAGAACGAGATTGACTACTCCCATTATAATTTTGAAGTGGCGGACACGGCTGCTCTGCAGACATGGTTTGACATGTATGAAAAAGAAGCCGCTCAGACGGTGGAACGCGGTCTCGTGGTGCCGGCCTATGACTATGTCTTGAAATGTTCGCACGCGTTTAATCTGCTGGATGCCCGGGGCGCCGTCAGTGTCACGGAACGCACGGCTTATATCGGCAGGGTGCGGGCTTTGGCCCGCCGGTGCGCGGCGGCTTATGTTGAACAAAGGGAGAGGTTGGGTTACCCCCTGCTCAAACAGGGGCGGGGAACATTCAGAAGTGAAGCTTAATCTGAAATCAGCGAAATCCGTATTAGGAAGCGCTGAGCCTTTAACGAATGCTATCGCGCTGAAGGCGTCATTGTCCGGTGGACAATGACGGCCGAAGGCCGGGTTTGCCCCCACCGAAGCGGGGTACGTGGGATCCACTTCCACTTGTAGAAGTGGGAGCCTTACGCTTTGGATAAATGCCCGGGAAACGGGCGTTGGACCGCAATATTCTGGAGGATTTTTGGAGGGTTGAAAGAAATGGCGAGGGATTTTGTGTTAGAAATCGGGACAGAGGAAATTCCGGCTAAGTTCGCGCCGGATGCCCTGGTGCAGCTGGCGGATCAAGCCCGGCAGAAGCTCGGGGATTTGAGGTTGGCCTTTCGTGAGCTGAAGACCTATTCCACCCCGCGGCGCTTGGCCCTGGTGCTGAAGGACTTGGAGGAAAAGCAGGAGGATTTGCAGGCACTGGTCAAAGGGCCCGCGCTTAAGTCCGCCTATGATGCCGGGGGAAAACCCACGAAGGCGGCCCAAGGGTTTGCCCGCGCTCAGGGGGTGAGGGTGGAAGATCTGTTTGTTCGGGAAGTTAACGGAGCTTCGTATGTTTTTGCCCGCAAAGCTGAGGCGGGACGGCCGACGCTGGAGATCCTGCCCACACTCTGCCCCGACCTCATTATCGGTTTGCGTTTTCCCAAACCCATGCGCTGGGGTGATTCCGATTTTCGCTTTGCCCGTCCTATCCGTTGGCTGATGGCTCTTTACGGCTCGGAGGTGGTTCCCTTTGAATTAGTGGGTTTGGTCTCGGGACGGTTCTCCCGCGGACACCGGACCTTGAGCGACCATCCCGTCGAACTGGTTTCAGCCGGGGATTATCCGGAAGTATTGAGGAAGGCCTTTGTCCTGGCGGACCCGGAGGAACGGGGCCGGGTGATCCGGGACCAGATTCGGGATTTGGCGGCCGCGTGCGGAGGAAAGGCGGAAGAGGATGAAGAACTCCTCACAGAAGTGGTAAATTTGGTCGAATATCCCACCGCTCTGCGCGGAGAAGTAGCTCAGCGTTATATGCACCTGCCGGAAGCGGTGATTACGACACCGATGCGTGAACATCAGCGCTATTTTCCGGTTCATGCCGCTGATGGGTCGTTACTTTCGTACTTTATCACAGTCCGCGACGGGGACGATTATGCTTTGACCACTGTGCGGCAAGGTAACGAAAAAGTGCTGAAAGCCCGCCTGGAGGATGCCGCCTTCTATTACCGGGAAGACCGAAAGATTCCCCTGGCTGATCATGTACCAAAACTGGAAAAAGTGGTCTACCATGAAAAGCTGGGCACGGTGAGAGAACGGGTGGAACGACTGCGGGTTTTGGCACGGTTCACGGGGGGAAAACTGGGCTTGGGCGGAGAGAATACGGAAATCATCGACCGGACGGCTTATCTTGCCAAAGCGGATCTGGTGACTCTTATGGTCTATGATTTCCCTGAACTGCAGGGGGTTATGGGGGCGGACTACGCGGCCGCCAGCGGGGAAAAGGCCGAGGTCTGCCAAGGGATTGCGGAACACTACCAACCGCGTTTCGCCGGGGATGTGTTGCCGGCGTCCGCGGCGGGGCGGGTGGTGAGCCTGGCCGACAAACTCGACGCCATCGTGGGGGCTTTCGCCATAGGCATTCAGCCGACGGGTTCCCAGGACCCGTATGCCCTGCGGCGCCAAGCGCAAGGAATTGTGGGCATCCTGTTGGATGCGGAGTGGGATCTGTCCCTAAGCGAATTGTGTGAACAGGCTTACCGCGGTTTTGAGGCCCTGGACAGTGGGTTGCGGAAGGCTTTGCTGCCCCTGTCCGACATTTTGCCGGGTTTGCTGGAGTTCTTCCGCCAGCGTCTGCGTTTCTTGCTTCAGGAGGACGGCTTGCTTTATGATACTGTGGATGCGGTTATGGTCCGGGACGAGGGTTTCTTCTTCCGCACAGCGCGCAAAGCGAAAGAACTGGCAGCGAGGCGGCAAAGTGTGGGATTCGCTGCTTACACCCAAGCGTACACCCGTTGTCTTAACCTGAGCAAGAAAGAGAAACCTCAGGTTGCGGACGCCAAACGTTTGGTGGATCCGTCGGAGATTGCTTTGTCCGAGGGGATCGGAGTGCGCCGGGAGCGTTTTGACAATCTGGTGGAGGCGGAGAAATACGGTGCGGCTTATGAATTGGCCGCAGAGTTGGTGCCCATGATTGAAGCGTTGTTTGACGCCGTTATGATCATGGCTGAGGATGAAGATTTGAGGAAAGCCCGCTTGGCTTTGCTGGGGCAGTGCGTGGAAATGCTGGGCTGTCTGGGAGACCTGAGCCGGCTGACCGAAAAACCGGGGGCCTGAACGAAGCGGGAGGCTGAGGTAAAAACGGAGGCCTGAACGAAGCAGGAGGCTGAGGTAAAAACGGACGGCGGATTAGGAGCGGTTTGCGCGTTGAGGCGGCGGTCCGGGGCTTGAAGCGGAGACGGGTTTACAAGCGGCCGCGAGGAAGAAGGGATTAAAGGCTCACGCGAAAAAAGTTCGGCGGGTAAGCAGGAAAAAAGGAAATTATGTTGAATAATTAATGGGTATGGGCCATATAGTATGGCACATTGGGCCCGATCCGGGTACTGAGAGGCAGGGGTTGTGAAGCCGGCAAGAGGACCCGGTCATAAGAGATCAACAGGATGGAACGGGGCCGTTTTGTAGTTAGGGCAATGAGGATGTGAAATGGTTGGAATTGACGGAGCGCCAAGCGCATATCGTAGAAATTGTCAAGGAATCCAGTCCGATTACCGGGGAACAGATTGCGGCCCGTTTGGATTTGACACGTGCCACCTTGCGCCCCGATCTCACGATTTTAACCATGGCAGGGCTTTTGGAGGCCAGGCCGCGGGTCGGCTATTTTTACCGGGAAAGGCATGAGCCTTCAGCGGTGGCGGAGCGCTTGCGCCGGATTCGGGTGGGAGACTTCAAGTCCGTGCCTGCCGTTGTCCGAGAGAGCGTCAGTATTTACGAAGCGATTGTCGCCATGTTTACCCAAAACGTCGGCAGCCTTATTGTAGTTACGGAAGACCGGGTTTTGGCCGGGATGGTTTCCCGCAAGGACCTGCTCAAAGCCGCTCTGGGCAAAAACGACTTGCAGCAGGTACCGGTCGGAGTAATTATGACCCGTATGCCCAACATTTTCATGACAACTCCGGATGAGCCGGTGCTGGACGCGGCCAGGAAACTTGTACAGCATCAGGTTGACAGCCTGCCCGTGGTGGAGGGCTTCATCGATGAACAGGGTGACGAACGCTACGAGGTCGTGGGTCGTTTTACCAAGACCAATATTTCGAAGCTTTTTCTCGATATTGGGAAGGCATAATTCAGGGGCCGGAGGTCAGAAGCCGGAGGTCGGAATGAGGAACGGGGGACGGATTAGTGACGACACAGATGCCGGTCATCTACGTGATTTCAGACGCTTTGGGTGAGACCGCGGAGTTTGTCAGCCGGGCGGCGGCTGCTCAGTTCAGCGGGGTCAGGACGCGGATCCGGCGGGTTCCGTATGTCAGAGATGAGGTCCATCTGGACGAAATACTCGAGGAAGCGGTTCATGACCAGGCTATCGTGGTTTATACCCTGGTTTTACTGGGATTGCGCAACCACCTGGAACAAAGGGCAAAAGAGATGAGCCTGCAGACGGTAGATATTTTGGGGCCGCTCATTGGGGCCATTTCCGTCCAAACGGGCCTCGATCCCAGCCACATTCCCAGTATCATTCACCGCTTGGATGAGCAATATTTCCGTAAAGTCGAAGCCATCGAATTTGCCGTGAAATATGATGACGGCAAAGATCCGCGGGGGGCTCTTTACGCCGACGTTGTCTTGATCGGGGTTTCCCGGACATCCAAAACCCCGCTCAGCATGTATCTCGCCCATAAAGGAATCAAAGCGGCGAATATTCCCTTGGTGCCCGAGGTGGCGCCTCCGGAGGAGCTTTTTACTATACCGGTGCATAAAGTCGTCGGCTTGACGCTCCGGCCCGACATGTTGAACCTGATCAGGACGGAGCGTTTGAAAACCCTGGGTCTGGGGGCCTCGGCGGACTATGCCAGCCTTGAACGCATCGTGCGGGAGTTGGAGTATGCCCGCAACGTTATGAAGAAAATCGGCTGCCGGATTATCGACGCCACTGGCAAAGCGGTCGAAGAGACTGCCAGTATGGTGTTAGATATAATGTATAGGGGGGAGAGGCGTGACTAAGTACGTTTATTTGTTCAAGGAAGGCAAGGCTTCCATGAAAGACCTCTTGGGAGGAAAAGGCGCTAATTTGGCCGAAATGACCAATATCGGCCTGCCTGTGCCGCCGGGTTTCACGATTACCACGGAAGCCTGCAATGTGTACACGCAAACGGGGGACTTTCCGGAAACGCTGGCGGAGCAAATCGAACCGGCGCTGGCGAACCTGGAATCGGCGACAGGCAAACGCTTTGGCGATGCCAAGAATCCCCTTTTGGTTTCTGTGCGCTCCGGGGCTAAGTTCTCTATGCCGGGTATGATGGATACCATTCTCAACCTCGGGCTCAACGATGAAACGGTTCTGGGGGTGGCGGAGCTCACCCACGACGAACGTTTCGCCTACGATTGCTATCGTCGTTTTGTTCAGATGTTCGGTAACGTAGTGCTCGGGGTTGAACATCATGATTTTGAAAGCGTTTTGGAGAGGGCAAAGGTAAAACAGGATGTGCGCTATGATTCCGAGCTTTCGGCCCAGAGTCTTAAATGGATGGTCACGGAATACCAGAAACTCATCCGGCACAGCACCGGCAAACCTTTTCCGCAAGATCCGAAAGTTCAGTTGAACGAAGCAATTCGGGCGGTGTTTCGCTCTTGGGATAATGACCGGGCTGTAGTTTACCGTAAGATTAACAATATTCCGGATGATATCGGCACGGCGGTGAATGTGCAGTCCATGGTTTTCGGCAATATGGGTAATGATTCCGGAACGGGCGTGGCGTTCACCCGCAACCCTTCGACCGGGGAAAAGAAACTCTACGGCGAATATTTAATGAATGCCCAGGGTGAGGATGTGGTGGCGGGGATTCGCACGCCCCAACCCATCGCCAGTCTGGCGACCGAGAATGCGAGCGTCTTCGAGCAGTTTGTCGAGATATCCACGCGTTTGGAGCAGCATTACCGGGATATGCAGGATATTGAATTCACGATTGAGCGGGGCAAGCTGTACATGCTGCAGACCCGCAACGGCAAGAGAACCGCGCCCGCCGCGATTCGGGCCGCCGTGGAGATGTGCCGGGAAGGACTTATCAGCAAAGAAGAAGCCATCCGCAGGATCGAACCGGGGCAGCTCGATCAGCTTCTGCATCGCCGCATGGACCCGGCGGCCAAGCCGGATCTTCTGGCCACGGGCTTGCCGGCTTCCCCCGGCGCGGCCTCCGGCAAGATCGTCTTTGACGCCGACCGGGCCGAAAAACTGGGCAACTCCGGGGAAAAAGTGATCTTGGTGCGCACGGAGACGACTCCGGATGACATCCACGGTATCCTGGCGGCTCAGGGGATTTTGACCAGCCGGGGCGGAATGACGAGCCACGCGGCCGTGGTGGCCCGGCACATGGGGAAACCGGCGGTCTGCGGTTGTGAAGCGCTCAGGATTGATTATGCGGAGCGCACTGTACAAATAGCCGATGAAGTTTATCCGGAAGGGACGGTCATTTCCCTGGACGGGGCCAGCGGGCGGGTCATTCGCGGACTCGTGCCCATGATCGACCCCGAACTCAGCGCCGAATTCAAGGAGATCCTGGCTTGGGCCGATGAAATTCGCCGTTTGAAAGTCCTGGCGAACGCCGACACTCCCAAAGATGCCCAGAAGGCTCGGGATTTTGGGGCCCAGGGAATTGGTTTGTGCCGGACCGAGCACATGTTTATGGACCCTGTCAGGATACCCATCGTCCAGGACATGATCCTGGCGCAAAATCTGTCAGAACGCGAGGATGCCCTGGCTAAACTTCTGCCGATGCAGGAGGAAGACTTCTACGGTATTCTTAAGGCGATGCAGGGGCTGCCGGTCATCATTCGCCTGCTGGATCCGCCGCTGCACGAATTCCTGCCCAACGCGGAAGACCTAATCGTGGAAATCACGGAGTTGAAACTGACCGCCAAGGACCCGGACGCCCTGCGTGCCAAGGAAGGCCTCCTGCGCAAAATCCGCGCCCTCTCCGAACTCAACCCCATGCTCGGCCATCGTGGCTGTCGCCTCGGGATCACGTTCCCCGAGATTTATGCCATGCAGGCGAGAGCCATTTTCCAAGCTGCCGCCCGTTTGGTCAAGGAAGGTTTTGATATTCATCCCGAAGTCATGATCCCGCTGGTCATTCACAAGAGGGAACTGGAAATGCTGCGCAAGTTGACGGAGGAGACGGCTGCTTCGGTGATGGAGGAGAGAAACGTGCGCTTTGAGTACAAGGTGGGTACGATGATCGAGGTTCCCCGCGCGGCTCTCACGGCGGACGAAATCGGAAGTGCGGCGGATTTCTTCTCCTTCGGGACAAACGACCTGACCCAAACCACCCTGGGCTTCTCTCGTGATGATGCGGAGGGCAAATTCCTTCCTGCTTATCTCGAACAGCACATTCTTGCCAACAATCCTTTTGCAGTTCTGGACCGGCCGGGAGTGGGCAAGCTCATGCAAATGGCGGTGGAGCTGGGACGGAGAGCCAATCCGCAGCTGGAGCTGGGAATCTGCGGTGAACACGGGGGAGAACCGTCTTCGATCGAGTTCTGTCACATGATCGGACTGGATTATGTTTCCTGCTCACCCTTCAGGGTGCCCATCGCGCGTTTGGCGGCGGCTCAGGCGGTGGCTAACAACAAAGAGCAGTGAACTCGTTCAGCCTAAGGCTGAACATCGAGACTTCGGTGGCGATAGTCTCCGGTGGAGACTATCGCCGTAGGCACAGAGCGTGAAATTATGCTTTTGTGCCGAAGGATGGAGTCTACCCCCACCGAAGCGGGGTACGTGGGACCCACTCCCACTTGTAGAAGTGGGAGTCTTGCGCTTTGGATCAAAATAAGGCTAAAATGATATGAGTAAAGCTCTCAAACCTTTGTGCTAAGGTTTTGAAGAACTTCTATGAAAAAATATAACAAGGGTACTGACACATAATGTTTTAGTGTCAGTACCCTATTTTGCAGGATAGCCTGAAACAGACAGAATCTCCACGATATGTAACGTCAGAAGCGTTACAATATTAGCAGAAGGAGGATGATTCACTTGGAAAAAACTACGACTGTGAATTTAAGGGTTAATCCTGACGTAAAAGGAAGGGCTAGGAAGTCCTTTCACAACTCGGTATACCTATGTCCGTAGCGATAGATATTTATCTGAAACAGATTTCAATGACCGGCGGAATACCTTTTGTGTAACGCTGCCGAAAGCACCGGTTTCTGTAAACGCCGACTTGATGACAACGGATGAAATTCATGCGAAAGTAAAGGAAGGATACAACGATATCGAAAAAGGTAACGTACAGGATGCATCTGCTGCCTTGCAGAGATTTCGGGAGACACACGCATGAAGCATTATAAGATAGAGATCACGGACAAGGCACTTTCCCATATGGCGGAGATTTATATTATAGCGCAGTGCAACTACTTGCACCTGAAGTGGCCACGGGACAGTAATAAGCCGTACCCGATCAGGGTATGACCCGGCGCGGGAGAGGGTCGTGCTTTCACAGGCGTTGCGCATCCCGGCGGGTTTTCTGTCCGGCGTTGTGATAAAATGGGATTGTCAGAGCCGGATGGAAGCAATTTTCGTAGGGGTGAGTGGCATGGAAATGATTCGCCAACGAACGGAACGGGAAGAAGAGGAGAGGCTTTCTCCCCTGGCGGCAAAAAGTGCTTTGGCTGAACGCAGGCGGCCGGAAATCGAATGCACGATCCGGACCAAATTCCAAAGGGATCGGGATAGGATCCTGCACAGCAAGCCGTTTCGGCGTCTCAAACATAAGACACAGGTCTACATCGCGCCCAGCGGCGACCACTACAGAACGCGAATGACGCACAGTCTGGAAGTCTCGCAAATTTGCCGTACCATCGGCCGTGGGTTAAGGCTGAATGAAGACTTGATCGAGGGGATTGCCCTCGGACACGACGTGGGACACACTCCCTTCGGGCACGTGGGAGAAGAGGCTTTGCGTGAAATAATCGGCCACTTCGAACATAACGAACAATCGATTCGCATCCTTACGGTTTTGGTCAACGAAGGCCGGGGGTTAAATCTGACCGAGCCCGTTCTCGACGGAATCCTCAATCACACCGGAGACGGAATTCCCCGGACTTTAGAAGGGCAGATTGTCAAGACCGGCGACCGGATCGCCTATCTTTGTCACGATTATGACGACGCCCTGCGGGCTGGCCTGCTGACGCCGATGGAGCTTCCGGAGAACGTGCGCGCCATCTTCGGGGAGACTCCCAGTCGCATGATCACGACGATGGTCGTGGATATGATTGCGGCTTCTGCCGACCGTACAGCGATCCGGCAATCTGAAACCATTGCCGGGACTATGCGGGAGTTTCGGGCTTTTATGTTCAGCCGGGTTTATAACAGTGAGCTCCTTATGGAAGAGAGGCGCAAAGGAAAATACGTCGTGCAGGCCCTCTTCGACTATTACCGGAGACACTTGGAAAAGCTGCCGCCCGGCTATTTGAGTTGGGCTGAGGAGGATGAAACCAAAGCGGTCGTCGATTATATTTCCGGATTGACAGACAATTACGCTATCGATTTGTTCCAGACAATATTCGTTCCCCGCCACTGAAGCACAGTGAACCTGCTGAACTAAAGCCGAACATCGAGACTTCAGCAGCTGAACATAGAGATTTCAGTGGCGAAAGTGCCCATTGGACACTTTCGCCCGACCCACGAGTGGATTGACCGGGCTCAAAGGCGCGTACTGTCAGTTACGTTTGTCCGGGCCTGCGCTTCACACGCCGATTAAGGCGTCAAGATCATGAGGGCGTCAGGTGGGGGAGCTGACTCTACGCCGGCAGGTGTCATACGGATGCGCTAGGGGGTCGATCCTAGTTAACTTAAGAAACCTGTGTGGTCCTGTCGAAGGCTGCATAAGGTGTGGGAAGCCGATCCGGGTGATTTCCCCGGATTTTTTCCTGAATCAGCTTTTGAGTACGCTCTTGCTGAATTTGAGAGGCTGAGTCGTATCCAGTTGGGACAGGATAGCATCTTGCTTCTGCCCATTGAGAAGGAACTGAACTGATTTCACATCGGGGAGGGACGTGAGAGAGTCTACGATACTGTAGATCGTCGCCAATTCCCCGCTCGAACCGCCTTTAAAATTACTTCGGAACTCGGGGGAGAGGTCGATCGTTGCGACACCGTTCTTGACGGAGGCACCGAGAAGTTTGGTTCCGCTCGGAAGGGGGCCAGGCCAGCCGGAAGGAGGGTTTTGCAGTTCGGCGAAAATTGCCTGAATTACGGCCCCGTCCGTCACATTGGCTTGACGTCGGAAGGGGGCCAGGCCGGCGGCATTCGGGGTGGGGAAGTAGAGAGTCAGGTCGACCTGTTTGGTGGCGGACTGAGAAGAAGGGGATTTCGGCGGCACTGCCTGGGACGGAGGGGTTCCCGTGGGTGCTGTGGTCGCCGTTTTATTGGGACTACCGGCAGAGGCGGGCGTCCGGTTGCAGGCCGTGAGGACCAAGGGGCTTAGCAAAAGGAGAAGAGCCAGAACGAAAAATACCGTTTTTCTGCGAGCCATAAAAATCCCTGCCTTTTCACGTTAATCTCTGACCATGTTTCGAACAAATTAGTAAAAGGGAAGTCGTTAGGGAGTCGTTATGGTTTCATAGGGAATTGCGGAATGGGACAGACGTGTACCGGTAGTCAATCTACAAAAAAAGAAGTTGGAACCATCCGAAAAAAAACTTTGCAAAATAGGAGGATTTAGGGAGTCTGAAGTAGAATTATACTCTTTCCGGTGAGAAGAGGCGCGCCAAAACTTTTAGGACCATCTTCCCTCCCGAGGCTTGCGGGTCAGAATTATTTCGTTTCACGGCTCTTAGGGAGGAGAAGTATCTTGCCTGACGACTCTTGCGTTCGACCCATTTGTTTTACGTCAATATATCCCGACTTGAGGAGGAGAAGCGTCCTGCCTCACGACTTTTGGGGGGGAAGCGTCTTATTCACGATCCTTGCACCGCGAGCCGTTCCGCTTCCCGGCCTCAGCGATGAGAACGGTCGGGCGTTCGTTTCGGAGAAAAGGTCAAATGGGTTGGTGACGGAAAGCCAGGGGGCTTCTTTCGCATAGTGAAAGTTGTACTTTCTAAGGCGGGAAAAGAGGATTCCGGGGATTTTTGGCGAAGAATCTAAATAGAACGAGTTGACAAATTCCCGTGATTATGGCAGGACATCCCGACTGGAACTAACGATTTAAGGGATACGGTTGAAAATCTGTGATTACGGTAAGACACGAAAGGCCGAGCAATGTGGATGCACACATTCCTGAGGAAATACTTGAAGAAATAAGAGCGCGCACAGACATTTTGGACGTTATCTCTGAATATGTTTCTTTGCAGCGGAAAGGGAAAAACTATCTGGGGCTCTGCCCTTTTCACTCCGAAAAGACACCCAGTTTTACAGTGACTCCGGATAAGCAGATATTTTACTGCTTTGGCTGCCACGTGGGGGGGGATGTTTTTGCCTTCTTAATGAAAAAGGAAGGCTGGACGTTTGTCGAAGCGGCTCAAGATTTGGCCCGCAGACAGGGAATGGTTCTTCCGGAGAGAAGCCTCTCTTCCGAGGAGCAAGAGAAACGCAAGAAAAAGAAGCGTTGGGAAGAAATCCAGGAGTTGTCGGCCAATTATTTTCATACTATGTTAATGGAGCATGAGGAAGGAGGACCCGGACGGGCCTATTTTGCCAAGCGGGGTATTGACCGCGATATGGTGGTCGCATTCCGTCTGGGATATGCGCCGAACCGTTGGAACGGCCTTTTGCAAGCCCTGAGTTTACAGGGGGTCAGTCCGAGGGAACTGGCGGATGCCGGGCTCGTCATTGAGAAAGCGCAGACCCCGGGCCAGTACTATGATCGCTTTCGCAATCGGGTTATCTTCAGTATCCTGGACAGCCGTGGATGTCCGGTAGCTTTTGGAGGCAGAGTCCTTGACGATTCCCTGCCGAAGTACCTCAATTCTCCCGAAACACCCTTCTTCAGCAAAGGGCAGAATCTCTACGGAATGAATAAGGCTGCCCAGGGAATTCGCTTTGCGGGATTCGCGCTGCTGGCCGAAGGGTATATGGACGTTCTGGCGCTCCAACAGGCCGGATTCGCCAACGCGGTCGCTTCTCTGGGGACGGCACTGACAAGGGAGCAAGCGAAACTCCTGCGCAGACACACGGGGCGGGTGGTGATCGTTTACGACTCGGATGCGGCCGGGACCCAGGCAACCCTCAGGGCTGCGGTACTTCTTGGGGAAGCGGGTTTGCGGGTGGAAGTCCTGCGTTTGACAGGTGCCAAAGATCCCGATGAGTTCCTGCACACACAAGGGTATGACGCTTTTAAGAGTAGTTTAACCCAAACTCAGACATATGTCGAGTTTAAGTATCAGATAATAACGGAGGAAATTCCACCCGAGGGCATTTTGGGCAAAGCGGAAGTGGTGGCCAAACTGGCTCCCGACATTCGCAAGACGGCCAGTCCGGTGGAGAGGGAGGGGTACGAACGATTCTTAAGCGAGCAGCTGGGACTCTCTCTGGAAGCGATACAGCGCGAGATTGCAAAAAACGGCAGGCAAGGGCCCGGCAAAGCCCAAAAACAGGAATATTCTCCCGCTGAACAGGATATTTCTGTAAAAAACAGGGATAATATCAATAGGTATGTTCTATCCGGAGAACGGTCGTCCGGGCAGTTCCCGAACCCAACCGTGGAGCCGCGGCGTTGCCGGGCTGAACGGAACATTTTGCGGCTGGTCTTGGAGGATTCTTCCCTGCTTGCCCGGGTTGAGAATGAGCTTGGTCCAAAGTTTTGTACGGTTCCCGCGCACCAGGAGATTCTCGATCTCATGCGGCAGGCGCCTGCGGGCGCCGCTTTCTCGGATGTGGGCAGGGATTTGGCCGAAGGGACCGGGAATCGGCTCGCGGGTATTATGGCGGAAAACATCGACCTGAGTAAAAGGGAAAAGTTGTTGGCGGATTGCATTCAGGTAATCCTGCAGGCCCGTGAGGAAGAGAAAGTCGAAGAGCTTCAGACGCGTATGGCGGCTTTGGAAAGATCCGGTGACATAGCCGGGGCGATGGCTTTGTTAAAAGAGATAGGAGAGCGGTTAAAACGTGGCGAACAATAAGGTGATGAGTATCCAGGAAAAAGACCCGAGGGAAGGAGGGAATCCGGTGAGTGAAGAAGAATTGAAAGTGGAAAGCGTCAGAAACCTTCTGCAAGAGGGCAAGAAAAAAGGCTCATTGACGTACCGGGAAATAATGGATTCCCTCCAGGGGATCGAACTCACCGCCGACCAAATCGACGAGATCTATGAACAATTGGGCCGGATGGGTATTGATGTTGTGCCTGAACCGCAAGAAGTAGAGGAGGAGTTGGAAGGACCGGCTAGCGATGATGTGGTAGACGTGTCGGATGAAGCGGAGGAAAACGAGGAAGAGGCGGAAGTTGACCTGTCCATTCCGGAAGGCGTGGGCATTGACGATCCGGTGCGCATGTATCTCAAAGAGATCGGGCGGGTGCCTCTGCTCAATGCCGAAGAGGAGATAGACCTGGCCAAACGCATGGAGGCGGGGGAAGAAAACGCCAAGCGACGGCTGGCCGAGGCTAATTTACGCCTGGTTGTAAGTATCGCCAAGCGCTATGTGGGCCGGGGCATGCTGTTTTTGGACTTGATCCAAGAGGGAAATCTGGGCCTGATCAAGGCCGTGGAAAAATTTGACTACACCAAGGGGTATAAATTCAGCACTTATGCCACTTGGTGGATTCGCCAGGCGATTACCCGGGCCATCGCCGACCAAGCCCGGACCATTCGTATTCCGGTGCACATGGTAGAGACGATTAATAAGCTAATCCGGGTGTCCCGCCAGCTTCTGCAGGAACTGGGCCGGGAGCCGAGCCCGGAAGAGATAGCCAAGATTATGGAGATTCCGGTGGAGCGGGTGCGGGAGATCATGAAAATCGCGCAAGAACCTGTTTCTCTGGAAACCCCGATCGGGGAAGAAGAGGACTCCCATCTCGGGGATTTCATTCCGGACGACGATTCTCCCGCTCCGTCTGAAGCAGCCTCCTTCATCTTGCTAAAAGAACAATTGGAAGAGGTTCTCGAGACCCTGACGCCGCGTGAAGAGAAGGTTCTGCGGCTGCGCTTCGGGTTGGACGACGGCCGCACCCGCACCCTCGAGGAGGTGGGGCAGGAATTCGGAGTCACCCGGGAACGGATTCGCCAGATCGAGGCCAAAGCCCTGCGCAAACTCCGCCACCCCAGCCGGAGCAAGAAACTGAAAGACTACTTGGAGTAAGGTCTGACCCGGAAAGTGAAGATTCGGTGCGCATGCGCCTGACAGCCTATTGCCGCCAAGACAGTTTATCCGACTATTTCTCAGCCGAGCCGGGGTTGCCCGCTGTCGGACTTCGCTCGGCTGAAAGGTATCGCCCGCTAAAAGCTATCGGTAGGAAGAATCGGTGGACAGCAGGCGGTGAAATCGAAAGGCTGTCGCCCTGACAAGTGCAGATGGCGCCTGCCGCCGGCCCTTACTGTGAACTGACGTGTTGTTTTGGCTGTGACGCTTCGGTACGCAAACGGTTGTTTGGCCTGTTTATTTGTACTTGCAGAAAGACGCAGACGGTCTGTGTTGTGGCGAACCTTGTCAAAAAAGTGCTTTGCTTGTGAGTATTTGAGTGTTGAGGCCTTGACTCTAGGGAGCGGATTGCGTATAATAATCGATGCGAAGGGCTTTCCTCGATAGCTCAATGGTGGAGCGACCGGCTGTTAACCGGTAGGTTGCAGGTTCGAGTCCTGCTCGGGGAGCCATTTTTGTTTGGGCCTATAGCTCAGCGGTAGAGCAGCCGGCTCATAACCGGTCGGTCCCTGGTTCGATCCCAGGTGGGCCCACCATATCAGAGGTCAGAGGGACGGACGGAGAAGCCATTATCAGAAGTCAGAGGTCAGAGGGACCGACGGGGAGGCAAACTCAGAGGACATCGGAGCGAACATCGAACATGGCCCGTTGGTCAAGCGGCCTAAGACACCGCCCTTTCACGGCGGTAACGCGGGTTCGAATCCCGCACGGGTCACCAATTCAATAGTCAAGAGGCAAAAAGTTGGATTCTGACTTCCGATATCTTACTCCTCAATTCTATCATGGGCGATTGGCTCAGTCGGGAGAGCGCATCCTTCACACGGATGAGGTCACTGGTTCGATCCCAGTATCGCCCACCAGTTATACCAAGGGTTTTAGCACTTTGTACATGCTTGAAATATGAAAGTAATGCAACGGTAATGCAATAAGTTTTCAAAAAGATATTTAACACAACTTGCGAGACCCCCGTCCTCCTATAGAATGCGCGCGGGAGAACCCCGGAATTCATTCCGAGGAAGAAAGCGCGACCCCGAAAAACCAGAATAAGAATATTTTTTCACAACCCCCGAAAAGGGGTTGCGAACAGGCCAAAAACAGCCTAAAGTAGTCCTTAGAAGCAGGGGGTAAATCCTGCCCTAAATTTATGGTAAAAAGAGGAAGCCCATCGGGGCTTCTTTTTGTGGTGCGCCACGCATGACGATTAACTTGACGGTGAAAGTCCGTTATGGGGGTATGTAGCGACCAACCATTAGCTCAAGGCAAGGGTGTCCATTGCGAGATGGAATCTGAAGGAAGCCGGCGGCAAAGTTCCGCCCCGAGGAACACGAACAATATTAGGCGCGAAATGTGGGGTAAGACTGCCATACAAGTTGAAGCCCAAAAGCTACACGGACACGTCAGCGTAAATGTTGCGGGGACATGGAATGAAAGTGAATCGTCTTACCGTGGGAGGCCTCACGGACGGGTGGAAACGGAGTAAGAAGCCCGGTTGAAACAAGATTTGTCGTGAGGAGTCAGCAGAAGCCATAGTACAGAGGTGTCCCGGACACCGACGGAAGGGCGGAACCAAAGGAGGTGTGGGTCAATGAAAGTTACCGAAAGTGGTAATTTAAAACACAGACAACTTTGCTTTAAAGACTATCTGCAAAGGTCATCTGCGGAACAGAGAGAGTATGCAGAAGTGTGCGTGCCACCCAGGATGACCAAAACCGACAACACCAACACAGACGAGCAGACAGAGAAACTGCTAGAGGAAATTCTCAGCGCCGAGAACCTTAATCGAGCCTACTACAGAGTGAAGGGGAACAAAGGCGCGGGTGGAATCGACGGTATGCAGGTGGACGAACTTCTACCCTACCTGAAAGGACACAAGGATGAACTTTTGCAAGCCCTCTGGGACGGGAAATACCGTCCGAAACCCGTACGGAGGGTAGAAATACCCAAAGAGAACGGGAAAATGAGAAAGCTGGGAATCCCTACCGTCGTGGACAGACTGATCCAACAGGCCATAACCCAGGTCCTTTCGCCAATCTTCGAAAGGCAATTCTCAGACAACAGCTATGGGTTCCGACCTCAACGAAGCGCTCACGACGCGCTAAGAGCAGGTCAAAGGCATATCACAGAAGGCTTTGTCTACGTCGTGGACATGGACTTGGAGAAATACTTTGACACGGTCAACCAAAGCAAACTCATCCAAATCCTCTCAGACACCATCAAAGATGGACGAGTCATATCCCTAATCCATAAATTCCTCAGAGCAGGGATTATGGTGGACGGACTATTTGAAGAAAGTCCGGAAGGCGTACCCCAAGGGGGGCCCCTTAGTCCCTTACTTGGAAACGTCATGCTAAACGTTTGTGACCACGAGCTAGAAAAGCGTGGGCATCGCTTCGTACGCTACGCGGATGACATGATGATTTTCTGCAAAAGCGAGAAAGCGGCCCGGCGAACGCTAGACCATATTGTTCCTTATATCGAAGGGAAACTATTCCTCAGAGTCAATAAGGAGAAAACAAGCGTGGCACACGTGAGGAAAGTCAAGTATCTGGGATACGGCTTCTACATCCACAAAGGAAGAGGACGACTGAGAATCCACCCGAAAAGCATCCTGAAGCTAAAGGACAAGATCCGGAAAGTCACCGGACGGAGCAACGGGATGGGAATCGAGGAGAGAAAGGCAAAACTCAATTACATCATCCGAGGATGGACCAATTACTTTAAACTGGCAGACGCCAAAGCGTTACTCGGAAAGATGGACGAATGGCTACGAAGTCGAATTCGGATGGTCACATGGAAACGATGGAAGAGAGTACGCACACGATACGCGAACTTGCAGAAGCTTGGCATCAAGAAGGAGCAAGCATGGATGTGGGCAAACACAAGAAAGGGCTATTGGCGAGTAGCCCATAGCCACATTTTGACAATGTCCTTATCCAACAAACGCATCGAACGCGCAGGATACCCCAGTTTTAGTCAATGCTACTCTGCCAAATAACGTGTAAACTTTGGAGGCGCCGTATACCGAACGGTACGTACGGTGCTGTGGGAGGTCGGCTGGCCAATTAATGACCAGCCTCCTACCCGATTGCGCAAAAGCAGGAGGTGATTAGCAAACCGTAAGAAAAACGGACAATTCCCCATATGTCCCAGGAACTGAATCGAAGGGAAGTCGTTGCATTAGGCAGCGGCTTTTCTTGTTGCTGAGAGAGGGGGTGAAAACATGGCAGAAACCACCAAACAAGTCATCACGATCAAACTGAAACTGTACGCCCCCACGAAAGCCAAGCAGGACATGTACCAGACCCTGGCTAACCGGACCACCGACTTTGCGAATCGGTATCTCGGAGTAGAGAAGCCCATGCGTCCGAAAACATCAGCAGACGCAAAACCATATTCCGAACCCCTGCCGTCCGTTGTCTTGTGTCAAGCCATCCGAGACATCGAAGCCAAGAAGAAAGCCAAAGAGTTCAAGCGGCTGTGGCCGGGCTTCAACAACCAGAACTTCCGGGTCGAGAAAGAGACGATGCAGGACGGCGGAGCCGCCTGGAAAGTCTCCTTTCCCACACTGGAAAAGCGGGTGGGTGTGCCCATCCAGGTAGAGAAGTACCAAGTCAAATACCTGGAACTCCTGCTTGCCGGGGGAGCCAAACAGGGCACAGCTCAACTCGTCAAGTGCGGCAAGCAGTGGTACACCCACCTCTCCATCACAGTCTGGCTTGACAAGGACGAGAGGGAGAAGAAGCCAGCGAAGTACATGGGAATCGACCTGGGACTCATCGAACTGGCCGTCGCAAGCATCCTCGGGTGTACCTTGTTTTTCAGCGGGGCAGAACTCGCCTACATCCGGCGGCATTACGCGAAGTTGCGCAGGAAACTCCAGAAGAAAGGGGCACATAGAGCACTCAAGAAACTGGGAAACAAAGAATACCGCTGGATCACGGCCATGAACCACAGGATCAGCCACAGGATAGTCGAGTTTGCTAAAGTACACGGAGTCACCGTCATCCGCATGGAAGACTTGCGGGGTACCCGCTGGACAAAAAGCCAACGCAAAGAACGGAGACGGGATGCGGGGCGCAGTCTGCACAGCTGGGCCTTCTTTCAACTCCGGGAATTCGTCGGGTACAAAGCAAAACTCGCGGGAATAGCCATGGAACTTGTCAATCCAGAACTGACCAGTCTCACATGCAGCCGGTGCGGAGAAGTAAGAACGAGTCGCCCGGCAGGGCGATGGTACACGTGCCCACGCTGTGGGAAAATCAAGCACATTGACACGAATGCCGCCGACAACATTGCCCAGGCGATCAGCGGACTGAGCGAAGAGAAGCAAGTGAGACTCACCCAGAAGAAGCGGAAGAAGCAAGCCGCGTAACTTAGCAGTCTGGTAAGCAGGACTGCCGCCCGGCGGGGTAGAGGGCAAGGGATCCCTTGAACCTACTGGGGCGGGCCGATTGACACGGCCCAAAGGGGGAACGGATGAAGGCGGCAGAAATGTAACGCCGGACGCGGACCCCGACCAGAACCTGGCGTGAACCCCAAAGGGCACGGAATTCCAGGGAATCCTCGCTTTTTAAAGCGGGGAGGATGTCAAACGATTTGTGCATCAAGGAACATCTATGTGGGGGACATCCTCGCACACCATAAGGGCTATTGCGGCTATTTCCGCGTTGAACAACGAGGCGACAAGTTCTGGATGGTAGACTGTAACACAGATATGGCTGGATGCATACCCGACGAAGCAATCGAACCACCCTTTGAGCTGAATCATCATCTGGGCAGCCATTGGGTAAAAGTTGATCCCAACAACCCGGAAATTACCAGCATAAGGGAATTCAAGGAATATATCGAGGAAGGAGAAGAAGACGGAGTTGATCCAAAACTAAAGGAAGTTGACAATTATTTTTTGGAGCAGTGCGAAAAGAACGGTTTTGTAATGATTGACAGGCCGTATTTCTCCAGCAAGGAAGAAGTAGACCGGTTCGTAGAAATATTTAGCAAACCTAATATGGACAAATACCTGGACGAACGTAGTCGGATGTCCGCACACGAGCTGGACGACGAATGAGAGATTGTTTTCCAGCTTAAAAAAGGAGACAAGACGGGCCGCCTTCACGGGCGGCCTGTTCCTGAAAAAATGGATGTGGAGAGAGTATCTTATGGAAACCAAAGCGGCAATTTGGTATAATATACAAGAAGAGAGGGATCTAATCTTGGTAAAGGAAAACAAACAGATTCCAACGGATGACGGCTTCCTGATGTCCCCCAAAAATGATTTCGTCTTTAAGCTCATTTTCGCGAACAAGAAATTGCTCATTGCCCTTCTTAGTGCCATCCTTAAGCTACCGAAAGAAGAGTTCCAGGGCATAGAAATCGTCAATAGCGAGCTTTTGAGAGAGTTTGCGGAGGACAAAAAGGGCATACTCGACGTGAGAGTCAGGACCAAACAAGGCAAGCAGATCGACATTGAGATCCAGATACTCCCTACGGAATTCATGCCGGAAAGGACTCTGTTTTATTGGTCAAAGATGTACACCAGCCAGGCTAAGCCAGGAGATACCTATGACACGTTGCAAAAATGCATCACTATTAACATTGTCGATTTTAGATGTACTCCGCTTCGCAAGTTGCACTCCAGCTACCATTTAACGGAGGACGAGACGGGCTACCGCCTGACCGACGTCATGGAAATCCACTTCTTGGAGATGCCAAAACTTGCAGATCCGGATATCCCGAGAGACGAGAATGACATTGTCGTAGAATGGATGGAATTCCTGGACGCAAAATCGAAAGGGGTGATCGAGATGTTAGCGGAAAAGAATCAGGACATCAAGAAAGCCTATGACCTCTTGCAGATCATCAGTAAGGACGAAAAGGCAAGGATGCTTTACGAAGCACGGGAAGCTGAACTACGCGATCAATTAACTAGAATGAAGTCGGAGAGAAACCAAGGAAGGGCCGAGGGAAGAGCCGAGGGAAGAGCCGAGGGAAGAGCCGAGGGAAGAGCCGTGGTTCAAGATGCAATCTGCCAATACCTTGAAGCTCGCTTCGGCGCAGAGTCACAACCCCTCCAGGAGACGGTTCGCACCATAACCGATCTGGATGTTCTCAATCGGATCATCAGCCGAATTTTTATCGTGAACCAATTGGACGAAGCCAAGGATCTCATTGAGGGTAGTTTGGCTTCTCAGTAACTGTTGCAAAACAGTTTGGACAGCAGACGGGATGCCGAAAGGTGTCCCGTCTGGCATAATAACAGTTACCCACCTTGGTTTCTTGGAGAAAGCAGAGGCTAAACAATATATGGAAGATTATTAAAGGAGGGATTAGTTATGACCAAGCTCGAATTGCTTAAAGAAATGCATCGAACGGAAGTCTATCCGGACGATGTACTAACCGCCATACTTGCATCAGTTACGAACAATTCAATACCCAAGGACCCGGCGCTAATCTATAGGGTGGTTTACGCTCTAAAAGAGGATCAACTTTTCCAAGAAGTGCTTGAACAATTCGACTTTGACAACTCGGGTTTGGTTCCTTTCTCTGAGCAATTGGTATAGTGTGCTTTTTCGGCTGGAAGCATCGGGGGTACTAGGCAGTTCACATCCGAGATACGAATGGTATGATCTGTCGTTTGAGAAGAAGAAAGATTGGGAGAAACAGGCTGCGGCCAAGTTTTCGCCTGGCAAACATGAGCTACTGAGAAGAATGGGCAGGCAATTCGAAACACTGGTTTAAAACAAAAGAGACGGGATGCCGAAAGGTGTCCCGTCTGGCATGTAGGGGGGAAATGGTTGTCAGATTAAGAGATAATGTCAAGAGATAACAGTCATTATCTCTTGATATCGGACTCCGGAGGGTGTACATTAATTTCAAGAGATTCCTTGCCCAGCGGGTTTCCGGGTCGCAATTCCCGGCGGAGAATGTGATTAAGGCCCAAAAAACTCAGGAGATAATGTTTTCGGGTCGAAAACACAGGGGAATACCCTGGCTTAGGCAAGGGCCGAAAGAGGGCAGTGAGAAATAAGCCATGCTAAATTACGAAATAATCGACTGGCTGACTTACCTTCGCCAGAAAAATAGATCTGAAAACACGGTATGCACATACCGCCAGAGACTACTGAGGTTCGCCGAGTGGTTTGACTCAACCAACGGCGAACCCCTTACCCCGGAGCGCGTTACGCCCACGGATCTGCGCGATTACAAAGCCTATCTTGTGACGGCAAAGAAGCGCACGCCAGCGACGGTCAATCTGTCTTTCGCAGCCATTGCAAGCTGGCTGGAGTACCACAAGCAGAATGTGGATATGCCGCGCCTGATGGAAGAGGTGAGATCAGCTCCCCAGGGACTAGACAAGCAGGAGCAGCACGCGCTTATGCGTGCGGTGGAACGGGAAGGATCAATTAGGGACATTGCCCTAATTACTCTGATGATGCACAGTGGCCTCCGAATCAGCGAGGTAGCCGCCTTAGACATCGAAGACCTAACGTTGAACGAACGCTCAGGGAGTGTGATTGTGCGTGAAGGGAAAGGCGGCAAATACCGGATGGTACCTCTCGACAGTGACACTCGGAAAGCGTTGAAGAACTATCTGAATGATCGCGGGGCGGGGTCGGTCTTTCTTAGTCAACGGGGGCGAGGAACCCAACGCCTTACGGCCAGCGGTATCCGGCAGGTGATTGATCAATACGCATACCTGGCGAAGCTTCCCCAACTACACCCGCACGCATTACGACACACGTTTGCCAAGAACATGCTGAACGCGGGAGAAGGGCTGGAGATGGTCGCAGAATTTCTAGGGCACAAACGACTTGACACTACGAGAATTTATTATGGTAAGAGAAATATTATGGAAAGTAAACTGGCGAATCCACGCATTTAGGCGACAACTCGCCAGTTTAGGACGTCTTCTACGCCCCGATTCTTTAAGTCGTTGCAGACACTGAGCCAGAAGCTGGCAGTTTCACTTTCGCCAATCCAGATTCCGAGAATATCTTTACGGCCTTGTACATCCAGGCCCAAAACAGAGTAAGCGGCTTTGGTGACAATCCGATTATCTTTGCGAACCTTGAAGTGAATCGCGTCCAGAAAGACGATGGGATAGATACGCTCAAGGGGTCTGCATTGCCATTCTGTGACGAGTGGCATGACCTTGTCCGTGATTTTACTGACCAACTCGGCTGAGACATCAATGCCGTAGATATCGCGTCAATATCCCGAGTCGACATGCCTTTGGCATACATCGCGATAATCTGTTGTTCGAGTTCACTGGCGTTTTTCTCGTACTTCTTGATGATGTGTGGTTCAAACTCGCCGTTGCGATCCCGGGGAATTGCCAGTTCTGTTTCACCCATACGTGTTTGAATGGTCTTTCTCGAATATCCATTGCGGCTGTTGCCTGAATTGTTGCCCTCAACACTATGTTTTTCATAACCAAGATGGTCGCTCATCTCGGTTTCCAGAATCTCCTGCAGGGTGCGTCTGAAGAGGTCTTTGAGCGTGTTGTGGACGTCTTCGACGGTCTTACAGTCCTTGGCGACTTCACGGGCTAACCGGTCTTTAAACATCTTGCATAAATGATCAACTCCTCATTGGTAGTTTTAACCATTTACACAAAACTTCATACGTCCTCGGCCACCGTGTTCGTCCTGGATCCCCACCGTTCGAAAGAGGTCCCCCAGAAGTTCTTTGGTCAGACAGCCCGGGGCATCATCAATGTCGACCGTTACGGTGCCTACTGCGTTTTAGACGGTCAGATGCTGCGTCAGCTGTGTTGGCTTCATGTCCGTCGGGACTTCATCCGGGCAAAAGAAGGCCTTTTATCCCTGAGAGACTGGGCGGATGACTGGATTGATGACATTCATACCCTAATGGCAGTCAATGATGAACGGGTCGCGTGCCAGAATCATCCGGTTCAATTCGCCGAGAAGCAAGCGGAACTGGAAGGTCAGATGGAGAAAATGGCGACTAAACGGGATGCTCAACAGACACTGACCACGAATAAACCGGTGCAAACCAAGATCCTTAAGAGCTTAAGCCGTAACTGGGCGCACTTAACGGTCTTTGTCGATCATGTCGATATTCCTATGCACAATAATGTCGCAGAATCAGCCCTGCGCGGTGCGGCGGTCGGGCGTAACAACTACTATGGGAACCATTCCGAACGGGGTGGCCAGTTTGCGGCGATGAGTCTGTCCATTCTTCAGAGCGCTGTTCAAAACGGTCTAAACCCCCAAGCATATCTCCTTTACTACTTAGAGGCCTGTGCCCGTTTGGGTAAAGCCCCCCAGAAACCCGAGGAGTTAGCCTCCTTCCTACCCTGGAACATCACCGGCCCGGACCGTGAGGCGCTCCTTTTAAAGAAAGGAAAGAGCCCATGATATCCGTTGTGAAAGCCAGGGGACGCACCTTCAGCGCGGAGGATCTGGAACTCATCCGCAGCCTTATCCGCCAAGGGAATCTGAACCGGCAGCGAATCTCTCAGGAGGTCTGCCGTGCTTTGAATTGGCGTAAGCCGGACGGAGGACTCAAAGACATGAGCTGCCGTGTGGCCTTGTTGCGTTTGCATCGAGACGGCATCATCGAACTCCCTCCTCCCCTAAGCAAAGATAACAACCGGCTGCGCCCAATTAAGTTTACCCCGGCGAGTGACCCCGGAGAACCGATCACGGTCCCCCTCCATGACTTGGGCTCTATCCGGTTCATCCGAGTCAGTGGGTCAAAACAATCGCACTTCTGGAACGAACTGATTGAGCGTTATCACTATCTCGGCTACACGCGCTTGCCCGGAGCTCAAATTCGCGACCTCATTTATACCGACTCCGGCGTGCTTCTGGGAGCCATCGGCTTTTCATCACCGGCCTGGGCTTTGCGGCCCCGCGACGAACTCATCGGCTGGACTAAGGAGCAACGCTTGAAGCACTTGAACCTAGTGGTAAACAATTCCCGCTTTTTACTTCTACCCTGGGTTTACGTCAAGAACTTGGCATCCAAAATCCTATCCCTCACTGCCAAGCGCCTGCCGCAAGAATGGCAAGCGACCTATGGCTACACCCCCGTATTACTCGAAACGTTTGTTGACAAAGAGCGCTATAGGGGAACCTGTTACAAAGCGGCCAACTGGTCTTACGTAGGGGAAACGCAGGGACGGGGTAAATGGGATCGGCTCAACGAGTACAAACTGCCCGTTAAAAGTATTTACCTCTATCCACTCCATAAGAACTTTCGTCAAATTCTCGCCGGGTCGGACTAAGTCCGGCCCGTTTTGTTGACTTTTAAATGTTCATTGAATGGTTCACTGAACATTTACCAATACAATGTTAAAACCAAGGAAGTTAAAGTAACTCATGCTAATGAAGCAATTCGTAACTGCATTTACAATTATTTAACCAAGCCTTTGGAATTTAGGAATCCTCTTGATAATGATTTTAACGAATTAGGCCATGCGATTGTACTTAAAAGTCCGGCCGAAGAGCCAACGTACTTCTTGAGAGCATTAGATATGATACATGGGCATATTCCTGTTTGCGTAGATCATCAATACCCTGGGAATGAATGGGACTATGGGGAGATATATGGGGCTATACAACATGGCGCACCGAAGAAAGACTAGCTCCTTCTAAAGAAGGGAGTTTTATGATGTCAAGAATAGAGCCACGTCCGACTTTGGTAAGCTCGCTTTCGGCAGTCCGTAGACACGGGAAGTGCCTCAAACCCTTATGGCATCTGGGCTTCAGGCACTTGTGGATAACGTACCGTGTACCTACACTTTTTGCCCCTTGGGAAGCGAAATATCCCATATTCTCGGGGGTTCCGGCAATTTGAGTGCTGAAAAAATACCCGTTTGCTCTTGGGTTAATTCTGTCCTTTGAAAGACTTTCCCGTCCGTCGACTCCCACTCGACGAGATAAATTTTCTCCAGTTCGGAACGAAGGTTGGCCCAAGTTTGTTGAGTCTCTACTTCTGCCAGGCGTACCAGGAGCAAAGCCAGCCAACACAGCAGGACATGGGCACAGATCCGATCGTCTTTTCGGTGGTAAACAGGCCGTAGCTCCAGAGTCGTTTTGAGCGTGCGAAAAGCCCGCTCCACTTCCCAAAGCTGTTTGAAGCCCAAGGTGATATCCTCTATGGAGAGGGTGTCATCCGAGGTGCGGATAAGGTATTTCCCGTCCAGCCTTTCCGCGGCTTTGACCGCTTTCTGGTTAATCCTAAGGTTGCCTTTAGCATCGATTTGCAAATATCGCTTGTAGACGATATGGCTGTAGAGAGCACAGTGGGCTTTGGTGTGCGCTTCTCCGTCCAGCTCCTTCAGCTTCGCGAGCTTCTGCTTCAGCTTCTCCAGGTGCTTGGTGCGGGTATGGGCATCACGCTTGGCTTCCGCAGGGTTACGGACCAGAACGTAGCGGATGCGGGCCTCTCCGTGGCCGACAACGACTTCTTTCGCCTCCAGATTCTCTTGAAGCGTGCGAAACCTTCCGGGATGGGAGAGGGCCTCCTCGACTTCGGGCTTACCGGCTCTAAGACGTTCTCCAGCGATGTAGTGGCCCCCGGTCCTTTGCAGAATCCGCAAGTTCTCCTCGGAGGAAAAACCCCTATCCATCACACTCACGACCCGCCCCAACTTCCAACCCGCCAGATCCCGCTTGACTTCCGGGATAACCGACATATCGGAGGTATTGCCGGGCCAGACCCAAGAGCGAATCGGGATCCCGTCCCGTGTGACCGCCAGGCCGATCACAATTTGGGGCAAATCGGGCCGGCTGTCCTTTGAGTGACCCAGCGCCTTTAAGTCCTGTTCCTCATCGTCCCACGCGTCCATTTCAAAGTAAGTCGAGGTGGTATCGAAGAACAGGAGATCGACTTCAAGATAGAACAAGTCCGCTACGGCATAAAACACCTCTCGCTCAACGTCTTCCTGGGATTCCAAGAGGAAATCCATCGCGCGATAGCAGTGCTGAACCTCCACGTTCGCAAGGCCGGGAATGACTACCTTTTCGGGCACCTATTTCTCCAATTGCAGCTTGCTCAAAGGTGCCAAAGCCCGGTTAGCCACCATCGCGAACAGAGCGCGTTCCACCTCCGTGCGATACTCGCGCTCTTTCAAGCGGCGCTTCAAAATGCTATCGATTCCGAGTTTCCGCCAGAGCTGATCCAGAAACCAGGCACCGCCCAGCGGGCGACAGGAGAGGAACTCCGGTTTCGGGGCCTCCACCGGATCGAGCGGTTCCCCAAGGAAACGCCGGATACTGCGTTCCAGCCGGCGAAGGGACTCCATATCCAACCGATCCAAGCGTCCGAAATTAAAAAGGACATTCGCCTGCGGAGAGCCGGTTTTCGGATTACGAACGTTATGAGCTAACTGAACGTACTTAACCACACTATTATCTTTGTTCTTACGAGACGTCACACGTATATACATGCCTACATTTTACCACAAGTCAGACATACCTTCAAGTATTAATAAGGGATATCCACAACTTATCCACATAATAGTGTGCCTACACATTTTCACTGTTTTTGCCTGTGGATAAACCCTGAAACCCGCATGAATAAAGGCATCCATTTTTTAACGGATGCCTAAATCCACGAAAAACTGTCGAAGCCGAGGTAAGCTATATGGGCAATTGGATACATGGCGGTTCAAAATGCAAGGACAAGAAAGAGGAGAAAACCTTAGAGAGATTAAAAAATGAGACGGTTCTTCTGTTGTCTTTCCTTGGATTGCTGCTTTATAAACGGGGTGATAGAAAGGAGAACTACATGGAAAATATGCCTTATTTGGTCGGACAGCTCTTGAAAATCTCCGACGAACTGCATACCTTGTACTGCAAAGTTGTGCGAAGCGGAGATGTTCCTCCGCAGCTGGCGGGTAGTGCACTGTTTACAACGGCCGGTGAAACGCCCTATCAGGCGATGGCCCAATTGTCACTTCGTATGAATCCCTATATAACCTGGGCCAAACAATATCGTTTTAAAAACATTTCAATAAAAAATGAGGAGAGTTGGAGAGCACGCTGGTATCTCAATTTGTATGAAGATGTGGCTAATAAACTGAAAGTGTCAGTGACGGGCTCAACACGATTTACTGATATTGAAAAGGCACAGCTGTTTATTGGGTATCTGGCATCCTTTCCCAAAAGAGAGTCTTCAGTAACTGCAAGTGATGCTGATAACGATCATGATAACAATGGAGGAGGAACTAACGATGAACAGTGAAATTAAGCGCGCAACCGGCCTTTTGGTGATTGAAGTTGTAAACTCAAATGCGAATGGGGACCCGGACAGAGAGAGTGATCCCCGCCAGCGTCCCAATGGCCTGGGGGAAATTTCACCTGTTTCCTTCAAACGCAAGCTGCGCGATTTAGCGGGGGACCACGATAGTGTGTTTTATCGGAGTCTTCCGGAGTTTTATGTTAAGAACTCGGATCATTTTTGCGTAGTGGAATCGCGTGGCCGTGACAGGAAGTCCATTCAAAGCGAGATGTCAGAAGACACCAAAAACTTTGACCAGAAGAGTTTTTTGGAGAGTACCTTTGTGAAAAAATATTGGGATGCCAGAGTGTTCGGAAACACTTTTTTGGAAGAAGGAGCGAATAAAGGATTTATCAAAACAGGTGTCGTTCAGTTCGGTGTAGGTACGTCGATTTCCCCGGTCAATATCATTCGCCACACCAATACGAATAAAGCCGGTGTCCAAGAAGGTAAAAATGCCGGAATGGCCCCTTTAGCCTTCCGCATCGTGGAACACGGCGTTTATTGTATGCCGTTTTTTGTGAATCCCAATTATGCAGGCAAGACAGGATGCATCCAGGAAGATATTGATTTGCTTAAGCTTTTAATTCCCAGAGCTTATGATTTGAACCGTTCCGCCATTCGCACCGATGTGCGCATTCGTCATGCCTGGTACATGGAGCATCTGAATGCCCTTGGCAGTTGTCCGGATTATCTCCTTTTGGAAGCGCTTACTCCAAAGCGGATTGGCGATCCGACCATTGCGTCGACGAGCTGGAACGACTATGAAGATAAGGCCGCTCTGCCGGAGGAATTGCATGCCAGGGTGAGTTCCGTAATCGACTTGATGCTGGTATGATTTATTACGCGCACAGTAAAAAAGACGATATTCCCGAGCAGGAGTACTCGGTGCATATTCGTGGTGTAAAGTCCCTTGCCCAGAAATATGTGCAGGATATCAGGTGCTATGCAAACTGTGACGAAACAGTGCTGTCGCAGATCATAGAAAAAGCCGCCACATTTCACGATCTAGGCAAGCTGAACCGAGAAAATCAGAATGTTCTTTCCGGAAAAAATCCAGCTAAATCTCTTCCGTGCAATCATGTCGATGCGGGAGCCGCTTATTTCTTGAATAGCAAACACTTTTCTGCTTTCTCTGCAGCTGTAATTCAGGCTCACCACCTTGGTTTTCCTGATTTAACTGCCGAAATAGAGAAGGGTGATAGGGGGATTTTTCGGGATAGTTCCATCGCTCCCGATGTAGATAGAGAGCTGCCTGAACTTGAAGCTACCCACCATAACCTGATTGATAGCCATCTTGAATACAGTGAGGAAGAAATCAAAGGAGAACGCTCGGTTTTCCTGCGGATGCTTTTATCATGCCTTGTTGACGCGGATCACACTGATACGGCGATTCATTACCGGAAGTATCCGGCTGAAGTGAGTCCGGTTCGGTTGTGCGCGGCCGAACGGCTTGCCCAATTAGACCGACATATTGCAGAGCTAAAACAAAAAGGAGCCGACGATTATCGGAATGCTCTACGCAGTGAAATGTATCTAGCGTGTCGGGACGCTGACATTGATCTTGGTATAACCTCCTGTGACAGCCCGGTTGGCTCAGGAAAGACAACGGCCGTCATGGCTCATTTGCTTGCTCAAGCGGAAAAGCGCGGCCTGCGGCGTATCTTTGTTGTACTGCCCTTTACGAATATCATTAAACAATCCGTTGATATCTATCGGAAGACACTCGTTTTGCCGGGGGAAAAGGCTGAGGAGGTTGTGGCGGAGCTGCACCACCGAGCAGACTTTGAGAGTAAGGAGACTAGACACTTAACTGCGCTTTGGCGGGCGCCAATTATTGTGACAACGGCGGTTGCTTTTTTTGAAACGCTGGCCTCGAATTCCACCGCAACTCTGCGCCGCTTACATGAATTGCCCGGAAGTGCTATTTTTGTGGATGAATCCCATGCTGCCTTACCGGCCAAACTTCTGCCCATTGCCTGGAGGTGGATCAACATTTATGCTGCAGAATGGAATTGCTACTGGGTTCTGGCGTCCGGTTCCTTGAATCGATTTTGGACAATCCCGGAAATCGCAGGCAGCGAAAATTCCCACTCTGTACCGGAAATCATCGCTGACGAACTGCGTAGACGCCTTGCGGTCTATGAAAACCATAGGATTTCTTTTCATAGCGATTTATCTCCTAAAGGCACAGCGGAACTTGCTGAGTGGATCAGCAAGTTCCCGGGACCGAGACTGGTTATCTTGAACACGGTTCAAAGTGCCGCCGCATTAGCGGACTATTTTTCAGAGCACTTTGGCCGAGAGGATGTTGAGCATTTGTCTACGGCTTTAACCGCAGACGATCGTGAAAACACCCTGAAACGAGTTAAAGAACGCTTGGCTGACAATGAGGATACCGATTGGACTCTGATTGCAACGTCGTGTATTGAAGCTGGCGTAGACTTGTCTTTTAGAAATGGATTCCGCGAGCTGGGATCGCTGGTATCGCTGCTGCAAGCTTCGGGGCGTGTCAATCGAGAGGGTCTCCTTGATGATGCCGAGATGTGGACATTCTGTATTTTGGAAGACGGAATGTTAAGGCTCAATCTGGGGTTAAAGGAGGCTGCCGCTGTTCTCAAAGGGTATTTTGAAGAGAACAAAGCCATTATGCCTGTCTTGAGTACCCAATCCCTTGCTGATGAAATTGCTTTATATGGGTTATCTAAAAAGAAAGGAAATTTAGTTACTGCTGAAAAGTTGCAAAGATTTCCTCAGGTAGAACAGGATTTCAAGGTGATTGAAAGCAATACCCGTCTCGTCGTTGTTGATCCGGCTATGGCAAAGCGTTTGCAATACGGAAAAGTTGATTGGCAAGAACTGCAAAGGGTCTCAGTTCAAATTGCTAAATATAAGTTGGATGAGCTGGGAACGCCCATGATCATGGATCATATATACAGGTGGAATCTCGAATATAACGGTTTTCTTGGTTATATGGCCGGTATCGTGAAACTAAAAAAATATAGAGGAGAAGCAATCATCATTTGACTACCGTAGACTGAGAGTGGAAAAAAACAGCCATACCAGGCAGTAATCTTCTGAAAATGATTGTTTATCTGTTTAGGTTGACAGCAGTGGGAGGTCTGTAAGGTGTTTTGTTGGAAACCTATCCACTGGTGGGCTAATGCTTCTGCAAAGGTATATAGAACCTTACAGTATGTACCTGTTGTTGAAATTACCCCAAAATATTGGCGATTATAAAATATCCGATGAATTCTTGGAAGGATTGAGTCTGGAGGTTTTTAATGGAATATCAAGAGGAGGATTTCCTGCTGTTGTCCGGGATACAGCACTTTGTCTTTTGTAAGCGCCAGTGGGCCTTAATCCACATCGAACAGCAGTGGCAGGAGAATTTTCGCACGGTTGAAGGGGGTATTCTGCACAAGAAAACCCATGACAACACTATCAAGGAGAAACGGGGAGAGTTGATTATATCCCGAAGCATGGGGGTTTTCTCCCGTACTCTGGGTATTACCGGGGCTTGTGACGTGGTGGAATTTCACAGATCTCGGGATGGAGTCAGCCTTTATGGTCGGGAGGGAACCTATAAGCCGGTTCCGGTGGAGTATAAACGGGGAAAGCCCAAGCAGGACAATGCAGATGTACTGCAATTATGGTGCGCCACGCATGACGATTAACTTGACGGTGAAAGTCCGTTATGGGGGTATGTAGCGACCAACCATTAGCTCAAGGCAAGGGTGTCCATTGCGAGATGGAATCTGAAGGAAGCCGGCGGCAAAGTTCCGCCCCGAGGAACACGAACAATATTAGGCGCGAAATGTGGGGTAAGACTGCCATACAAGTTGAAGCCCAAAAGCTACACGGACACGTCAGCGTAAATGTTGCGGGGACATGGAATGAAAGTGAATCGTCTTACCGTGGGAGGCCTCACGGACGGGTGGAAACGGAGTAAGAAGCCCGGTTGAAACAAGATTTGTCATGAGGAGTCAGCAGAAGCCATAGTACAGAGGTGTCCCGGACACCGACGGAAGGGCGGAACCAAAGGAGGTGTGGGTCAATGAAAGTTACCGAAGGTGGTAATTTAAAACACAGACAACTTTGCTTTAAAGACTATCTGCAAAGGTCATCTGCGGAACAGAGAGAGTATGCAGAAGTGTGCGTGCCACCCAGGATGACCAAAACCGACAACACCAACACAGACGAGCAGACAGAGAAACTGCTAGAGGAAATTCTCAGCGCCGAGAACCTTAATCGAGCCTACTACAGAGTGAAGGGGAACAAAGGCGCGGGTGGAATCGACGGTATGCAGGTGGACGAACTTCTACCCTACCTGAAAGGACACAAGGATGAACTTTTGCAAGCCCTCTGGGACGGGAAATACCGTCCGAAACCCGTACGGAGGGTAGAAATACCCAAAGAGAACGGGAAAATGAGAAAGCTGGGAATCCCTACCGTCGTGGACAGACTGATCCAACAAGCCATAACCCAGGTCCTTTCGCCAATCTTCGAAAGGCAATTCTCAGACAACAGCTATGGGTTCCGACCTCAACGAAGCGCTCACGACGCGCTAAGAGCATGTCAAAGGCATATCACAGAAGGCTTTGTCTACGTCGTGGACATGGACTTGGAGAAATACTTTGACACGGTCAACCAAAGCAAACTCATCCAAATCCTCTCAGACACCATCAAAGATGGACGAGTCATATCCCTAATCCATAAATTCCTCAGAGCAGGGATTATGGTGGACGGACTATTTGAAGAAAGTCCGGAAGGCGTACCCCAAGGGGGGCCCCTTAGTCCCTTACTTGGAAACGTCATGCTAAACGTTTGTGACCACGAGCTAGAAAAGCGTGGGCATCGCTTCGTACGCTACGCGGATGACATGATGATTTTCTGCAAAAGCGAGAAAGCGGCCCGGCGAACGCTAGACCATATTGTTCCTTATATCGAAGGGAAACTATTCCTCAGAGTCAATAAGGAGAAAACAAGCGTGGCACACGTGAGGAAAGTCAAGTATCTGGGATACGGCTTCTACATCCACAAAGGAAGAGGACGACTGAGAATCCACCCGAAAAGCATCCTGAAGCTAAAGGACAAGATCCGGAAAGTCACCGGACGGAGCAACGGGATGGGAATCGAGGAGAGAAAGGCAAAACTCAATTACATCATCCGAGGATGGACCAATTACTTTAAACTGGCAGACGCCAAAGCGTTACTCGGAAAGATGGACGAATGGCTACGAAGTCGAATTCGGATGGTCACATGGAAACGATGGAAGAGAGTACGCACACGATACGCGAACTTGCAGAAGCTTGGCATCAAGAAGGAGCAAGCATGGATGTGGGCAAACACAAGAAAGGGCTATTGGCGAGTAGCCCATAGCCACATTTTGACAATGTCCTTATCCAACAAACGCATCGAACGCGCAGGATACCCCAGTTTTAGTCAATGCTACTCTGCCAAATAACGTGTAAACTTTGGAGGCGCCGTATACCGAACGGTACGTACGGTGCTGTGGGAGGTCGGCTGGCCAATTAATGACCAGCCTCCTACCCGATTGCTCAGGCCATGTGCCTGGAAGAAATGCTCTTGTGTACGATTCCCGAAGGGTTTCTGTTTTATGGGGAACCCAAACGCAGGCTCAAAGTGATGCTTGACGAGGAGATCCGGGAACAGGTAAAAGCTATTTGCCAAGAAATGCATGAACTGTACGACAGAAGGTACACGCCCAAAGTGAAGCCGACCAAAGGCTGTAAGGCCTGTTCTCTCAGTGAGCTTTGTCTGCCTAAGCTGTGCAAAAATCCATCGGCTCTGGCCTATATGAAGGAAAATGTTGCGGAAATTGAGGTCAATCAATGAGAAAATTACTGAATACGCTCTATGTGACCTCGCCCAATACTTATTTATCCCTCGATGGAGAAAACATTGTGGTTTTAAAGGATGATGCAGAGGCGCTAAGAGTTCCCATGCATAATCTGGAGAGCATTGTTGCCTTTGGCTATACTGGAGCCAGTCCAGCTCTGATGGGTGCGTGTGCCAAGCGCAACATCGCCTTAAGTTTTATGAAGCCCAGCGGAAAATTTCTGGCTAGGGTTGTAGGCGAAGTTAAGGGCAATGTTACGTTGCGAAAGACTCAATATAGGTTATCGGAGGATCCAGCGGAGAGCCATAAAATTTCTCAATCGTTCATCTTGGGAAAAATATATAACGCCCGCTGGGTGGTGGAGCGGGCAACTAGGGATCATGGGGCCAGGCTTGATGTGGATAAATTGAAAGGAGTCTGCCAAACCCTGGCCAACTCTTTAAAACTGGTTGAAAAAAGTCAAGATTTAGAGCAGCTGCGAGGATTTGAAGGAGAAGCAGCAGCCCAGTACTTTCGAGTATTGGACGATTTGATCCTTCAGCAAAAAGATGACTTTTATTTTAATGCCCGGAATAAACGGCCTCCTCTGGATAATGTCAACGCCATGCTGTCCTTTGTCTATACTCTTTTGGCCCATGATGCTGCGGCGGCTTTGGAAACCGTTGGTTTGGACCCCTATGTGGGATTTCTGCACCGAGATAGACCCGGAAGAATTTCATTGGCACTGGACCTGATGGAAGAACTGCGAGCCGTTTATGCGGATCGTTTCGTTATTTCTTTGATAAACAAAAGAGAAGTCAATGGCGGCGGGTTTACCCGGATGGAAAATGGAGCGGTCATTATGGATGATGACACGAGAAAAGTCATCCTTAAGGCTTGGCAAAGTAGGAAACAGGAGGAGATCAGGCACCCCTTTCTGCAGGAAAAAGTGGAATGGGGACTGGTGCCCTATGCCCAAGCTCTGCTGCTGGCCCGGTTTATTCGGGGGGATTTGGACGGGTACCCAGCCTTTATGTGGAAGTAGGTGAGATGATATCTTAGTACTTATTACGTATGACGTAAATACTCAAACGGCGGCGGGGAGAAAGCGGCTGCGGCAAGTTGCCAAACAATGTGTGAATTATGGACAGCGTGTTCAGAATTCGGTCTTTGAATGCGTGCTTAATAAGGCTAAGTTCCGCGAGGTTCAACATAAACTGGAGAAAATTATTGATACGGAGAAGGATAGTCTAAGGTTTTACTTTCTGGGGAACAATTACAGGAATAAAGATGAGCATGTGGGTGCGAAAGCTTCTTTTGATGTTGAGGATACTCTAATCATTTAGTGCGAATGTGAAGCGAACATAAAATTCCTGGGGGTTTCGCACCGCGAGATTGAGAGAATTTTGTTGAAACCTCTAGGAAATACGAGCAAGAGAATGACGTATTTAGTAAAAATTGAAAAGAGTGAATGAAAGCTATGTATTAGATGCTAGTTCTTGTTACTTTTTGCTTCGCTCCCTGCATGGGAGCGTGGATTGAAATCCGGAGTCTCCGGCATTCTCGGAGATGGCCTAGGTCGCTCCCTGCATGGGAGCGTGGATTGAAATATATCTAGCAAAAGATCATAAGAATTGACCCATACCCCATTTTACAGACACCCTAAACACCAAGTACAATAAAAATAAGAGGTGTTTGTAAATGGCCAAAAACTTTGATCAAGCGTATAAGCTGGAAATCTGTAAGAGAGTGGTAGAAAACAAGGAATCAGTAGCGGTGGTCGCTCGTGAAGTAGGAATTCACGAAAACACAATCTACGGCTGGGTTTCCCGATACCGCCAGAACAGCAATAAGCCCTTTGTCGGCAGCGGGCGGCTTGCTAAGAGCGGAGGAAGCAACCGAAATCACGGAGGGCAACGTCAAGAACTTCGTCATACCGATACCATTAAGGTCAATACGGACGTGCTAGAAGAGATCAAGTTCCGCATCGACATAGCGTTTACCGATGACTTCGGATTTGACCTGTAAGAGGAGGATTTCGCGATGGATTTGGAAAATGTGAGCTACACGACGGAAACGGATGACGCGAATGAGATTATCTATCGGAAACTACGCGAGCATTTCTATGGCAAGATTGTCCGAAAAGATCTGACCAAGGAGGGCGCGAACGTTCCTGTCTACGTCTTGGAGTTTTTACTTAGGGAGTGTGGGTCTCGTAAAGCAAGGACGATGGCGGCATGGTGTGGAGAGGGGGGTAAGGTCAGGGGCCTGCCCACCTTTGACAAAATGGATGTTGAGCGTTTTTCTGGGAGAAAAGCAGTGCCGCGTATAGAATGCTTTAGGAAGTACCACGTGTCTCCAGGGCGAACGCATCGTAACACCTTACCCACAGCCGCATCGCAAGGTTTTTTTTCACAGAAAAGATTGACAAAAGAGCAATACATAAAGTAGCCGTCCCTCACTCACATGGTGTCCAGCGCCGAACCCCAAGATATCTTAGTGATATAATGGGTAGTGTGGTAAAACACTAAATTCGAGGTAACGGCTACAAGAAAAGTATAACGAATGATCATGATAAAATCAAGGGGTAGCAGAGCGTTCTTGTGCAACACAGCAATAGGTTAGTTACCATTCACAGCCCCATTGAATTTCCGTTTATGACACAGGATGTCATAAAAAACATCACCCGTTCGATAGCGAAAAGTATAAAAGCGCGGCAAACGCAACATCAAGGAAATAAACGCCGCGCTTTCTCTCCCAGTGCGAATAGTGAAGCTCAGTAGTTAAAAACTACTGGGCTTCTTTCTTTTGCCCATTTTTAAACACCGCTACTATCCCCGACAGGGGGGATGGTAGCGGTGCTTTGCCATGTAAATACATGTTCTACCTCTGAATCCGAAAAAATGGAAGTTCCAGGAGATTCTTCTGAGGTTCGGTCGTGACCGAGGGTATCAATTGGAGTGAGCAATGGATACCATTTTGGTACCCGTTGGCAAGAGCGAATCCGGCTAACCCCCAGCCACCAGTCTCAAGTACCGAAGAGCGCAGTGCGAGGGAATTAGCATGGGCGGTGTGGGGGTCACCGGGGGTCGCCTTTCCACCCGGAGAGGGCGCCGAAAGACCGTTGGGGAGCATTGAACCGGTTTGCCTCGGCATAACCCGTCGCTTGCGTGAGGAATGGTGCGAAGGTCCCAGATGTTCCTAGGATATTGGCAGGAATGTGGGGTAGAATGTCGAACAGGTAAAGAGGTGTGGGCGGACTGGGTTAACATAGTGCGGAGGGTTTGGCTCCGCTTTGATCTTTGAAAGATGAATAGCGATAACGATCTGGTTAGCCCGCGTCGTGGGAGACTTGAGAAAGAAACAGATATGTTCCCGAGGACACGTCACGTTGAGACCGTGGTAAGATTAAGAAAACAGTCACATGACGGGAAGCCGCTTGTAGAGCGGGTTAAGCGTATATAATCTATTCCGTACAGTTACCGCATCGCGTTAATTACCTACTGTTTGATGCTTTTGGTCAAATACAGGGTCGCATATCAAGGCCCACTGCTTGATATTCAACGACTTCTGATCACCTGTCTATACGAGCCTTTCACCTCCCTTGTGCGGAAACTTCACCGAAAGGGCCATCTTACAAAGGGACGCCGGCGGCAAGATACGGAACGAGTGTACAAAGAAACCTTGAATCAGGTACTTTCCGGAGATATGGATGACCTCCTTTACTGCAGCGAGATTCCCTAGTCAGTAAACCCCATAATTGTCAAAACCTGCAGATAAGCACTACCCCTTGGGCAGTGGTTGACTTTCCCGGGCTGAGGGAAATTAGTCGGATATATATAACAAATAAGGGTTATGCTGACTGACTGAAACTATTCCCTACACCCTCTTGACAACGGTAAATTTCTTTAATGCAACGGGGAAAGATTGGAATTTTAGGGAATGCAATGAACCCATTAGGGTCTTTTTGTTGTGGAGTAGTAAAACTTCTAAAAGGATCCGGATTCATAAGGGTGGGTGAGACAAAAGTGGGAATCGGGGTTAATGAGTCATTTTGACTTACAAGAACGCTAAAACCCCTATAATATGGAATATTACCCATCCGACAAAAAAATCATGCTTCAGCTCTGGCAGGGAGATTACAAACTTGACATCATGCGTGCCATATGTTAACCTTTAAATATCCGGAATATTCAAGGTAATGCGCCAAGATTTATCAGTTTGCGATACAGAAGAGTATCAAAAAGATCGGCAAAAGATATTCTACGCTCTTTTTTGGAATGAGAGAAGGTGGCCTTCATTGTTTCCTGAAAGTCTACAGTTTCACGTTGCCCCCAGCATAGATCTTTTTGTAAATTGGCTGACAGTGACCGGAAGTCCGGTGTCTGGAGCAATATCTCATGGTACTTTAGCCGTGCTGCTAAACATCCAAGCATTTTTCATGTTCATTCCATGGTGGCTGTGGATCGTGGTGGTCGCTTCAATCCGATGGTGGCAAACGCGTAAGGTGGCTGGAACAGCTGGACTGATTTTGCTTCTTCTTTCAATTGGAGCTTTTGGTTTGTGGAGGGACGCGATAGATACTTTGGCAGTAGTTTTGACTGCAGTAGTAATTGCCTTCATCATCGGAATTCCTTTAGGAATTATTATGGCTACTTCCAATCGTGCCAATGCGGTCTTATCGCCTTTACTTGATGGAATGCAAACGATGCCTAGTTTTGTTTACCTAATACCGGCATTGATGATTTTCGGCTTAGGTAAAGTGCCGGCGGTGTTTGCTACTTTAATTTATGCTGTGCCTCCATTGGTTCGGCTGACTAATTTAGGCATCCGTCAAGTGTCGAGTAGTGTCCAAGAAGCAGCTACTGCCTTCGGAGCTACCCGGTGGCAGTTGATGCGTGAAGTCCGCTTGCCACTGGCTATGCCCTCAATCCTCGCCGGCCTGAACCAGACTACCATGATGGCTTTGGCAATGGTAGTCATCGCTAGCATGATCGGCGCTGGTGGATTGGGCGAAAAAGTATTGATCGATGTTAATAGGATTGATGTAGGCAAGGGATTTGAAGCAGGGTTTGCGGTCGTGGCGCTGGCGATAATCATTGACAGGCTCACCCAAGGACTAGTCCATCGTGGTACTCATACTTGATGTTTTGTCAGTTTTTTGTCTGAAAACCAAGGAAGCCGTTCCCAGATGACTAATGCTTTTGGGAACGGCTTTTTTACATGTGACTGGAATGGGAAAGAGAGTGGAAAGTGCAGGATTGTGATGCCTGATTAATCGATAGGGTGATTCGCAAGATGTTTACGCACAACCCGTGACACTTTGCTTTGGCTAATTTTCAGCGTTTCAGCAACCTTGTAGGAACTTTTAAGCTTCTTATACAATTGAATAATAAGATCTTCCTCTTTTTCTTTGAGAGAGTTTCCGGAAGAAGAGAAGTGTATTGTTGAACTGAATGAAGTCGTTATTTTTTCGGGAGCAGTAGCCATTTCATGAAATTTTTTTGGCAGGTGTTTTTGTTGTAAGACCGTTTCCGGGACAGTTACTACCAAGCGTTCGACTAAATGTTCCATTTCGCGGACGTTACCAGGCCAGGTATAGTAAAGGAGGATATCCAGACATTCGTGTCCGAATTGGTGCGATACGTTGTATTCAGAGTCGTACTTGTTTAAAAAGTAATTTAGAAGAGGAATGATGTCCTCCTCTCTTTCCCGTAATGGGGGGATTTCTATTTCGATCACATCCAGACGGTAATAAAGATCTTCCCGAAACGTTCCTTGTTCGACTAACTGTGAAAGATCACGATTGGTGGCTGCAATAATTCTCACGTCAATTTCTTTGTCCTCCTTGGCTCCAATCGGCAGGTATTTGTGTTCTTGGATTAGTTGCAAAAGCTTGGCCTGAAGAATCAGGGGGATCTCGCCGACCTCGTCTAAAAATAGTGTGCCCCCGTGGGCCAGTTCCACCAATCCGACCTTTCCGGTTTTATCTGCTCCCGTGAAAGCCCCTGGACGATAGCCGAATAATTCAGATTCCATTAATTGTTCAGGAATGGCAGCACAGTTAATGGTGATAAAGGGTCCATCGCTACGCTGACTCATTTTGTGAATATTCTTGGCGAAAATGCTTTTACCGGTGCCTGATTCACCAAGAAGCAGAATTGTAGAGTTGACAGGGGCGACTCGCTGCCCTGTTTCCATACACAATCGCATTTTCTTGCTTCGGAATGTATAGCACTCAGAACAATTAATTTGTTGCTGCCTTAGCTCTTGGACTTCAATTTTATATCGTTCAACGAGTTTATTCGTGTTTGCCAGATCCTGCCTTAGCTGTTCGATCTGAGTAATATCTCGGCTGTTCATCACTATTAGCTCAACCTCTCCTCGCTCATCTAGCACCGGAGTGGCCGTTACTACCAGTTTTTTCCCCAAATGTGTTTTTTGCTCCAAAGTCACTTGTTTTTTGTCCCTAAACACAATAGGCGCGAGAACAGGCGAATAATACCCTTCGCTGACCAAATGATGAACAGTCTTCCCAATAACCTCGGATGGTTTTAATCCATAGTGTCGTTCGCAGGCATCATTGACGTAAACTACCGTGCCACTTCTGTTGACGACAAAAATTTCATCGAATGAATTGTCCAGTATTTTCCTCAAGTCATCTTTGGACAAAGTATGTTGATTTGCCAAATGAGTAAACTCCCTTCGTGTCAAATTGAGCACAGGCCATCTTTGTCATATTTGGCGTGGCAGGTATGCCCGACTCCGAGAGGTAAGTATTCGCAAGAGTTCGTTAGTTTAAGTCATTATGAGAGCATATGAGTCATTGTGACTTTTACCTAAGTCTGTACGACTTGAGGACATTTGTCAAGCAGCAATTTTAGGCAGTTAATCCGGGAAAAGAGTCTGGTATGAAAATTGCAATAAATCTCAGATGGTGAGCGGCGGGCAAAAGGTAAAGGACGGAGGTGGAATTCTGATTGATTCGGTAAAGCCTAAGTATAAATGAGAAACATTTTCGGAGATTCGCCAAAGCGTAAAAACTGAAATGGAGGAGATTAAAATAAGTACATCAAGTACATCAATAAAACAAAAACAGAAAATGGAGCCATGGGTCTTTTTCCCGCCTTTGCTCTTCGTAGTAGCCTTTATAATATGGGTATTTAAGAACAGTCCAGCGGTGGTGGCAAAGCAGCTGGCAGTCGCCTACAGTTTTGTGACAGATAAATTTGGCGGCATTCTGGAACTCTATGTGGTTGTCCTGTTTATCCTGTGCCTCTATTTCATTTTCGGCCCACAAGCCAATAAACGACTAGGGGACGAAAAACCGGACTTCAGCACCATGTCCTGGTTGGGAATGATCTTTACATCTTTTGCCGGGCTGGGCGTGCTGACATGGGGTTCTATAGAGTTTTTCTACTATATTCAGACGCCGCCGTTTGGAATTAAACCCTTTAGTACGGCTGCTTATTCGTGGTCGATGGCCTATCCGCTGTTTCACTGGGGCTTCACAGCATGGGCTATGAATACGATTTTCGGTTTGGTGTTTGCTTATCTGTTTTTTGTGAAGAAGAAAGATGTCATTAGGCCTAGTACCGCCTGCGAACCTTTATTTGGAGAACGGCTAGTCAAGAGGTGGCTGGGAAAGCTCATTGATGCCCTGTTTGTAATCGGCTTTGTCTGCGGAGTTACCACTTGTATTGGGGTTAATCTTCCCACGATTATTGCCTTGGTTACCAAAATATTTGGACTTCAAGACAATCTCCGTTTGGATACGGGTGTTATTTTGTCCTGGTCCTTTCTTATGGCCATTCTTCTCTATACTGGTCTGAAAAAAGGAATTCGCTACTTGAGCGATTTTCGGGTCTATTTCGGCTTCGGCATCCTGGCTTTCATTTTCGTATTTGGGCCGACTGCGTCTATTCTGAATACCTTCACAGACAGCCTGGGCAAATTAATGGGGAATTTCGTTAGAATGAGTATGTATACTGACCCTTATTACAAGACCGGTGTTCCCCAGTCCTGGACCATTTTTTACTGGGCTTGGTATTTGGCCCTGGTTATTCAGTGCGGTATTTTCATGGGCCGAATATCCAAGGGACGCACCGTACGGGAATACGTAATCGGGTCCTTAGCGGCAGCGACCGCCGGAAGCTGGATTTTCTTTGCAGTCTTTTCCGGCTTTTCTATGCATGTTCTTCAGCAGGGAATCGTGCCCATTGCCGATATTATGGCTAAAGGCGGGCAAGGGGCCGCGATCGTGGCCATCTGGGATAAACTACCGCTTGCTGGCATTATGCTCGTGATTCTTCTAATTTATGGGTTTATTGCTATGCAGACTTTATTAAACGGTGCCACGTATACACTTTCCATGGTAACGACACAAGAACTGAGTGGAGAAGAGGAACCGCCTAAATGGAACCGGATTTTCTGGTCCATCACTTTGGGAGTTATAGCTGTGGCGATGGCGTATATCGGGGGTATAAGGCCATCACAAACTATGACTATCATTGGTGCTGTGCCGATGTTTGTGATTACGGTATTGATTTTGGTCGCATTTTTCAAGGATCTTAAGAATTGGCCTACCAGCAAGTCTGAAGATATTTCCTAGACCTGAAGCAGGAAAACCTGTTCCCGCAGCCAGCGAAATCCGAACATGGCGGATCAACTCACTGATCGTTTTGTCACGGTGCACTTGCTCTCTTTCTGCCATGGTGTTTTTTGAGCGCTAGTCAAAGCTCGTGGTCTTGAGGTAGAATTGGAAAGTACTTTGTATAAAGCCTTGCTTGGTCTACAATAGTACCACGAGCGATCATGGCAGACAGGAAAAAATATCCCTGACGACAGAGAGGAGGAATCTCTTTGACAATGTATAAACGGGCCTCCGGTTTGGCCCGGTTTCCAGGCTGGTTGAGTTTGATCTCGGTTATCTTGCTACTTTTGCTCAGCGGATGCGCCTCAGTGGGTGGGATGACAGAAAAACCACAAATCGTGTTTGGTGATGCCAGTTGGGACAGTGCTCAGATTCATGATCGAGTGGCAGGATTTATTATTGAGCACGGTTACGGTCATCCAGTCGCTTATCAGTTCGGAGATACTATTCCACTATTGGAAGGTCTCAGTAAAGGGGACATTCAAGTCATGATGGAAGTGTGGTATCAAAACTTCCAAACATCCTGGCGACAGTTTCTCAAGTCTGGTACCGTCAAGGATTTGGGGAGTAATTACAGTGATGCACCGCAAGGATGGTATGTGCCAACTTATCTGATTAAGGGTGATCCTGCTAGAGGCATCGCGCCTATGGCACCGGATTTGAAATCAGTCAGTGATTTGGCGAAGTATTGGAATTTATTCAAGGATCCTGAGGATCCCAGTAAGGGCCGGTTTTATAATGCTCCCTCTGGATGGGCAGTATCTACAATCGATCAAAAGAAGATGACGGTTTACGGCCTGGACAAGTATTTTAAAGTCTTTGATCCTGGTTCTCAGACTGCTCTGGACACGTCACTGCTAACGGCCTATCAGCAAGGAAAACCGTGGGTTGGCTATTATTGGGCACCGACCTGGATCTTAGGAAAACTGAACATGACGTTGTTGGCAGAACCACCGTACAGCGCCACCCAGTGGAAAAAAAATTATGGTTGTGCTTTTCCACCAGCACCGGTGCATAAAGCCATCAACAGTAAACTGGCAAGTACAGCTCCTGATGTAGTCAGTTTCTTAGAAAAGTATCATACGACATTAGACCAAACCAGCGCTGCTTTGGCTTATATGCATGATCACAACAGCGATCCACAGCTCGCGGCCATCTGGTACCTGAGAAACTATCCCAATGTGTGGAAACAATGGGTACCGGCCGATGTTGCAACGCGGGTAACCAAGGCATTGAGCGAGGTGAAATAGGTGGCACCTGAACCGGCGCTACAGATCCAAAACTTATGGAAATTGTATGGAAGAGCGGCAGAGGGGATTAATATCAAGGAGCCGGCCATGGTGACCAATGCCGTGCAACGGGGAGCAGTCACTGCTGTACGTGATGTTTCGTTTCAGGTAGAACGCGGTGAGGTCTTCGTAATTATGGGCCTTTCCGGTAGTGGAAAATCTACACTTATTCGCTGTTTATTGCGTCTCATTGAACCGACGGCCGGCACTATTATGGCTGACGGGCAGGATGTAACGGCCATGAATATTCAACAGCTGAGAGAATTTCGGCGCTATCGCGTAGCTATGGTTTTTCAACACTACGGGCTGTTACCCCACCGAACCGTGCTGGAAAATGTGGGCTTTGGCTTGAAGCTACGCGGTGTGAACAAGGCGGAACGGGAAGAGGCAGCCCTGAAAGCCATTGAGAGCGTTGGCCTGGCAGGGTGGGAGAAACGATATCCGGGCGATTTGTCTGGTGGCATGCAGCAGCGGGTGGGTATTGCCCGCGCCCTGCTGCAAGACCCGAATATACTTCTGCTGGATGAACCGTTTAGCGGTCTGGATCCTTTAATTCGGCGGGAACTGCAAGATGAATTGATGAGGCTGCAGGCCGAATTTCAAACGACAATGCTATTTGTTACGCATGATTTACAAGAAGCACTATTGTTGGGCGACCGAATGGCTGTCATGCGCGATGGCACCTTTGTCCAAGTGGGTAAGCCGCATGAAATTGTCAAGCAGCCGGCTGATGATTATGTGCGGCGCTTTGTACAGGATGAAAGGCGTATGGCTCAGTTGGCCAACGAGGGAGGGCGAGTCAAACAGACTTAGATTAAGTCATTGTGACTCAGAAAGATATTTCCAACGGCACATTCTCGGTGAGATTCCGGACGTTTAGACGTATGTGAGGACTTGGCCTGTAAATTGCAATGACAAGTCTTCGGAAAGGTTCTGGATTTACTCAGCAGGAGGTGTTGGTAGCTGTTATTAATTAATTATGGTGAAGTTTAAGGGGGGAGCTGAGAGCTATTAAAAACGCATTTCTTTGTGTTTGAACGACAGAATGGAGAATGCGATGTGTCTTTGGCATTAGGGATTGATACAGGTGGTACGTATACGGATGGTGTCCTGTTGGATTTAGAGTCGGAGCAAGTCATGAGAAAGGCTAAGGCTTTTACCACAAGGGAGGACTTGTCCATCGGGATTCTGGGTTGTATTGAGAATTTGCATTGGTCACACTTGGATGACGTGAGCCTGGTAGCTTTATCCACAACGTTAGCTACCAACGCGATAATCGAAGATCGTGGCTGTCGGGTGGGTCTAATTCTCATTGGACATGAGCCCACCGGGGATCTGCCAGCCCAAGAAATTGTTGCGGTGGCGGGAGGGCATGACATTAAGGGGAACCCGTTGGCGAAATTAGATGTGTTGGCTTTAAACCAAGCGCTTACCAATATGCAGGGCAAAGTTGATACTTTGGCTATCTCCGGATTTCTTAGTGTTAGAAATCCAGAACATGAACTCCAAGCTTTAGAAGAAGTCAAAAATTTGTGGCAACTGCCAGTAGTGTGTGCCCACCAATTAACAACTGCTTTAGGTTTTTACGAGCGCACTGTTACTGCCTGTCTCAATGCCCGTCTCTTGCCGATTATTGCCGAGTGGCTGGTTGCCGTCAAAAGTGTTTTGGCCGGTAAGAATATTAAGGCACCACTTATGGTAGTTAAGGGCGACGGATCTTTGATGAGCGAAGAAGTGGCCAGAGAAAAGCCGATTCAGACTATTCTTTCCGGCCCGGCAGCCAGTATTGTGGGCGCTACATTCTTGACCGGCTGTGAGCAAGCGCTAGTTCTGGATATGGGAGGCACAACAACTGATATAGCGATCATTGAGAAGGGCCGGCCGGGTTTGAACATCGAGGGTGCCACCGTCGGCGGATGGAAGACTAGGGTAGAAGCTGCCGAAATCAGTACCTTCGGGCTGGGAGGAGACAGCTACATTCAAGTATCGCGTGACGGCAAAATGAGTATAGGGCCGAAAAGAGTTTGGTCGTTGGCAGCGAGTGCGGAGTACTTTCCTCACCTAGTTGACGAGTTGATGGAGTTATCTGTCAGAAATGAGGTCACTGGGTACCAACCGGTTGACTGTTGGATGTTGGTCAAAGGCACAGGAACCGGGGACAATTGGTCGGAAGACGAGCGACAAGTGATTCAGGCTTTGCAGGACGGGGCCCATAACATTTTTGTGTTAGCTGAACGGACTGGTCAGCACGTTAATTTATTGCCGATGGCGCGCTTGGAACAGGCGCAGGTTGTAGGTCGGATTTCGCTGACACCTACCGATTTATTGCATGCTGCAGGGAAGTTCACGAGGTGGAGTGCGGCGCCATCCATAGCTGCTGCACGTTTACAGGCTGAGCGAATACGCATGCCTCTGGATGACTTTGTTGCGGCGGGTTTGTGTAAGGTGCAAAATGCGGTATCATGCTCCATCTTACAAAGCTTGCTATACCGTCAGGGTCTTAATATCGACATATCCAGCGCTCCCGGAGCTAAAGTATTCCTCGAACGTTTTTTGGCAGGACAGACTCAGGGCGGACTTGGCGTGGAGATGCACTTGGATTATCCGATCGTCGCTGTAGGCGCTCCGGTATCGGCCTACCTGCCGGATGTTGGAAACGGGTTCCATACAGACGTGTTTATTCCCGAACACGCCGAAGTGGCGAACGCAGTGGGGGCCGCCGTAGGGCAGATTGTCGAGACGGTGCGAGTGTTAATAAAGGCGGGCGACGAGGGCGGATTTTTGGTTCATGCCCCCGGGGAGCGGGAAGCATTCCTATATCTTGATGAAGCGGAGAAGTGGGCTGTTGATAGAGCTAGGAAAGTCGCTCACCGCAACGCTAAGAGAGCAGGGGCCATTGAACCATACCTTGTCGTTACTAAAGAAGAGGCGATTGCGCATTCAGCGGTCACTGATGGTGAGCTCTTTGTAGAAATGCGCATTGAGGTAACTGCCGTTGGGAGGCCAGGCTGGGGAGTTGGAAAAGAATGAAGGGGAAAGTCTTTGCCTGCTATACCTTAGCGGATGAAATACGAAAGGTTTTGCCGCCGGACTTAGATTTAGAATTACTGCCTTACGCCTTGCATCTTACGCCTGACAAGTTGCGTAAGGAATTGCAGGAGCGGATCGATGCAGATATGGAGCATGATGTTCTGCTCTTTGGCTACGGACTGTGCTCTTACGGTGTTGTCAATTTGCACTCTGAGCGGCACACATTGGTGATTCCCCGGGTACACGACTGCATCAGCCTGTTAATGGGTGCTCGGGAGATTTACGATCGGGAGTTTGCCAAAGTCCCAGCTACCTTTTATGTGAGCAAAGGCTGGGTCGACCAGGGAGCGGAGCCGTACGCTGAATTCCAACGCCATAGCGAAAAATATGGACAGAAAAACGCCCAGTGGATCATCGATAACCAATATTGTCACTACCAGAGGCTAGTTTTCATTGACACTGAAGTCGGTGATAGAGAGCATTATGAAAATTATGGCCGGGAAGTTGCCCAATTTATCAAGGTGGAATTTCAGAGACAGGTAGGTTCACTACGACTACTGACTAAGTTGGTTCAGGGTGATTGGGATAAGGAATTTGTGGTTGTGCCCCCTGGGCACATGGTTATGCAACGTCAGTTTCTGTGAGAGACTCTAATCATTTGAAGGAGGAATTAGTTCGATGAGTGAATTTGCTCAATTAGCTCAGTTTGTCTACAAAGGGGCAGCCCCCTCCGTTAAAGAGTTAACTCAAAAGATGGTTGATAGTGGGACTAGCCCTATGGAAATCATCACAAATGGCTTGCTCGCGGGGATGGATATTGTTTCGCCTAAGTTTAAGAATGGTGAAATGTTTGTGCCGGAAGTCATGATGTCTGCACGGGCACTGGGTGAAGGAATGAAGATCCTTAAGCCGTTAATCTCCGGTGAGGATGTTTCCGTGGCTAAGACAATCGTGATAGGGACCGTTAGCGGCGACCTCCATGACATTGGCAAGAACTTAGTGGTCATGATTCTGGAAAGTGGTGGATTTAATGTTGTCGACCTCGGGGTTGATGTGTCACCAGCCAAATTCGTGGCAGCGGTAAAAGAGAATAATGCTCAGGTGGTCGGCATGTCAGCCCTGCTAACGACAACAATGCTAAACATGAAGGAAACTATCGACCTGATGAAGGAAGAGGGATTGCGCGATCAGGTAAAGATAATGATTGGCGGAGCACCAGTTTCGCAAAGCTTCGCTGACGAAATTGGGGCAGACGCTTATTGTGCTGACGCTATGGCGGCTAAAGATACAGCGGGAAAGTTTCTTAAATAGATTCCCCTGAAAAAGTCCGTATTTTATAACATCCAGCCAACGCCTCCGCTGGTAAACCCTTTATTCATGCGGGTTGGGTTGGATATCTTTGGCCGAAATTTCTTCGAATTAGCAGTTTTTCAGGGGACTCTAACTAAACAGTTGTGAACATTCTTAAAGGGCAGGGAGGAACAGACGTGTTAATTGTTGGCGAACTGATCAATACAAGCCGTAAGGCCATCGCTGAAGCTGTCGATAACAAGGACGCAGAGTATATCAAAAAGATTGCGCAGGAGCAGGTGGATTCCGGAGCTAATTATCTGGACGTTAATTGCGGCACCCAGGTTTTTAATGAAGTAGAAAGTATGGAATGGCTTGTCAATGCCATTCAGGAATTAGTCCAGATACCGCTGTGTATCGATAGCCCCAACCCAAAGGCTTTGGCGGCCGGACTCGCTTTGTGCAAGTATGGCCAACCGATGATTAACTCGATTACCGATGAGAAGGAACGGGTCAAAGCCGTCTTGCCGCTGGCCGTGCAATACAAAGCTAAACTAGTGGCTCTGTGCATGGATGATACGGGGATGCCGGAAACAGCTGCCGACCGGATGCGCGTCGTTGATAGCTTATATGCTAAGTTAAGCAACCAGGGGATTCCGGATGAGGATATCTATTTTGACCCACTGATCAAGCCGATTAGCAGTGTTGATACAGCGGGTGAAGAGGTATTGGGGACAATTAAAGGTATTAAATCCACCCATCCAGAGGTGCACTTTATGTGCGGATTAAGTAATGTTTCTTACGGCCTGCCTAATCGTAAGGTGCTCAATCGCCTATTCGTGGTCCAGACAATGACTTTAGGAATGGACGGGTATATCTTGAACCCCACTGACAAGGGGATGATGGGCACGATCGCTGCTTCAAAGGCATTATTAGGGCAAGATTCGTTTTGTGTAAATTACCTGAAGGCTCATCGTGAAGGGCTGTATGCAGAATAAGGAATATGCTGATTCGAAAATTTGAACTTGTATCGACAATGGTAGAAGGAGGGAGTTCGAGATGGCTTTAAACTCCAGATTAGAAGTTCTTAAGAAAGAAGACTTTGCGCGCGTTCATGAGGCATCGCTCAAAATTCTACGCGAGACGGGCGCCAGGTTTCTGTGCGATGAAGCCCTGGAGGTATTTAAAAAGCATGGGGCCAGAGTGGTAGGCAAGACGGTGTTCTTTACGGAGAAAATGATCGAACAGGCCTTAGCAACGGCTCCCAAAACTTTCCGGATGCGAGCCCGTAATGAGGATAATTCGATAACGGTGGGCGAAGGATTCTTGATCCAGCCGAATGTCGGACCGGTATATATCCAAAACTTGGACCAAGGCCGGCGCAAGGCTACTCTTGCTGATTATGCTAATATCCAAAAACTATGTCAGGCCAGTGACGTTGTTCATCTGGTTGGAACAATTCCGGTTGATCCCAGTGATGTGCCGCGTGGTGATAAGTATTTGACTATGATGTATGAAACCCTAAAATATACAGACAAACCGGTAATTGGCTTTACGACCAATGCAAAACAAGCCCGCGAACAACTTGATATGGTAGAACTTTCGATGGGGCAATCAGAATTTCTTCGCGATAACCATTGTGTAGCTGTGTTGGTTAACTCGCTCAGCCCTTTGGGCTATGCGCCGGAAACTTTGGAGACCATGATTGAGTACGCCAAACGCAATCAGGTAATTTTGCTGGCTCCCTGTATTATGGCGGGAGTGAGCGGGCCAGTTACCCCTCTGGGCACAGCGGTATTGCAAAACGCTGAAATTTTGGCAGGCTTGGTCTTAATGCAGATGGTTAATCCTGGTACTCCGGTGGTTTACGCTACTGCCTCCACTTCGGCCTACATGAAAACAGCCAGCTATGCTGCCGGTGCACCGGAAGCTATGTTGATCAATACAGCTAATTTGCAAATGGGTTTGGATTTCTATCATTTGCCCACCCGGACAATGACAGGGATTACCCATTCCAAAGTAGTGGATGCTCAAGCAGGCTATGAAACCATGCAGAGTTTATTGTTGGGCATGTTAAGCGGAGCTCATATGGCGGTACAGTGCCTGGGTGTTCTGGATGCTATTATGACAACATCCTATGAGAAATTCATTATCGATGAAGAATTAATCCGGCGGGTTTTACGCATTCAGCAGGGAATAGATACCTCCGATGAAGCGCTGGCAGTGGATGTAATCCAAGAAGTGGGACATGACGGAAGCTATTTAATGCACATGAGTACCTTTGAACAGTTTCGGACCATCTGGACGCCGACGATATCGGACTGGGAGTCTTTTGACGATTGGAAAGAAGCCGGGGCCGAAGATGTAGTCAGCAAAGCCAATCGCAGATACAAGAAAATCTTGCAAGAAGCCTCTGATTCGTTGCTTGATCCGGCCACTGACCAAGAACTGCAGGCTTATATAGAAAAGGCGAAGTCCTAACAGCAGGACTAACGCTTCAATTGCTGCGTTTCGTGGTAAGTCTGGGCTGAGGACCGTTACAAGTTAAACCAAGCGTGAAGCTCGCTTTACCTCGTAAGGATCAAATCCGGCTGAGCATTTGGAAGGATCAGGGGAGATCAACAAGGAGGGTTATGGTGAGCATCACGTGGACGACAACTCAGAAACAGCGGCTTATGGAATTAGGGGCAGTTCAGGAGTTGGCTACGCGCACTTTTGGGGATGCAGCCGACCGCGATCAATCTTTTCAGCGCATTGAGAGTGAACTGGTGGGAGCTAACAAGCAGGCCTTAATGGCTCATAAAGGTCAGGGTTCTCGTCCGGTGCTCAATGAATTGGGAGATAAACTGATCGATTGCCTCCGGCGGCAGGGATTCTCCCAGGTTAACACGCCGATCATTATCGCTAAAAGTACGCTGGAGAGGATGACTATTACAGATGATTCCCCTCTGGCGGAACAGGTCTTTTGGGTGGACCACAATAAGTGCTTACGCCCCATGTTAGCTCCTAATTTATACTCCGTTATGAAGGATTTATACAGGCAGTGGGGTGACCCGGTGCGTATATTTGAGATTGGGTCCTGTTTTCGTAAAGAATCGCAAGGCAAATACCACTTGAATGAGTTTACGATGTTAAACTTGGTAGAGATGGGGGTAGCCGACGGGCAGCAGGAGAACAGGCTGCGCGCATTAATTAGCATGGTAATGAAGGCTGTTGGTATGACAAATTACAAAGTAGAGAAAAATAGTTCAGAAGTCTACGGTGAAACGATTGATGTTGTCTGCGGAGATTTGGAGCTAAGTTCAGGGGCTTATGGGCCGCACAGCCTTGATAATTTGTGGGGTGTCTTTACACCTTGGGTTGGGCTGGGAATTGGCGTGGAAAGGCTAGCAATGGCCCTGGAAGGGCATCGTAACATTAAACGGGTGGGTCGGAGTTTGTCGTATTGGAATGGTTTCCGACTCAATATATAGAAACAACTAGTGAGGGTATGAGCATGACACGTCTGACAGGGACGGATTTAGCAGATTTAGAACTGAACATCGAGCAATATGATACCAATTTGGGTAAAATTATCGGAATCGGGTTGCTCGAACTGGTCTGTTTGGCGGCCCGGATCACAGCTGACGATTTCGTGGCGGCCAGGCAAAGTCATCTGGTTGCTGTGGTGCCGGTGACATCCGGTGCTGGGATTATTCCGTTTTTTGCACAATCCGTGCGAACAGTTTTAAGCCACCTGGGATTTAATGCTATCGTTACCAGGCAGAGTGACGTTGCAGGTGTTGCTGAAGCAGTGGACAAGGGAGCAACAATCCTGTTTATGGCTGACGATCGCAAATTTATTGCACTGAATTTGGGCAACCAGGTTATGGTCGATAATGCAGCGGCGACGGCGCGCGGTTACGTGACAGCTCTGAACTGTATGGGTCGCGGATTGCGTGGACAGGAGGTTCTGGTGATTGGTGCCGGAGAGGTTGGCGGTAAGGCGATCTCTGACTTGCAGGAGCTGGGTGCTAAGGTTGTTGTGGCAGAAATTAAACATGATAGAGCAGCCAGTCTTCATGAGGCAGGTGTTCAATTGGTGTCTGGTGGAAAAGAGGTATTTCCTGATTTTCGCTACATTCTTATCGCGGCTCCAGTAGGGGGGTTCTTACACTTAAAGGATTTGCACCCTCAGGTATCGATTGCGGCTCCAGGCATTCCCATGGGGCTGACGGGAGGTGCCTATGAAGTCTTGCAAGATAGGATTGTTCACGATCCTTTGCAAATAGGCGTGGGGACAATGTTGGCTCTGTCCCTGTCTTGATGGGGGATAGCTCAGAGCCGTGTTTTAACAATTGGGGGGGGTTGATCGGATGGATCGCACAGACTCTAAATCTATGTTGCCGGGTGCAACTCCCGGACTCCCCGCCATTAAATCCGGCGACTACTATGAAATGATTTACTCTACAGTGAGCTCTTTGGGCAGCGGAGGGAACGATGGACAGCGAAACCAGACGGAGTGATGTCAAACGAATTCTGCAGAAAGCTACTAACCTGGAACACTTGGGAAGGGCAGAAATTCTTACTCTACTGAGATTGACTGATAAAAAGGATCTGCAGAGTCTGTATGATACAGCTTGCGGTTTACGTGATAGATATTTCTACAAGAAGATCTTCTTATATGGCTTCATTTACTTTTCCACTTGGTGCAGAAATTCTTGCACGTTTTGCGCCTATCGGAGTGCCAACGGGTTGGCTCCGCGCTACAGAAAGAGTCAGGCAGAAATTCACGCAGCAGTTCTGGGTTTGCTGAAATCAGGAGTGCATCTGGTTGACCTTACCATGGGTGAAGATCCCTTTTATCGGAGCGGACAGGGTTTGGCAGATCTCTTTAAATTGGTTAAACAGATTAAACAGGAGACCGATGGACTGCCGGTCATGATATCTCCCGGGGTGATTTCCGAGACGACCATCCAGGATTTCGCGCAAGCCGGAGCCGACTGGTATGCTTGTTACCAGGAAACTTATAATCAACGGTTATTTGCGCAACTGCGGCTGGACCAAAGTTTCGCTGAGCGGCTCTTAAGTAAATATCAGGCTGTGAGGGCCGGACTATTGGTCGAAGAAGGGCTTCTACTGGGGGTTGGAGAAACGCAGGAGGACATTGCGGCGGCGATAGAGAACATGCGGGCCCTGGGAGCACGTCAGGTGCGGGTAATGAGTTTTGTTCCTCAGAGAGGGATTCCATTGGAAAATATTCCATCGCCAAATCGCCAATTGGAACTGACGGTGATCGCGGTGTTACGCCTAGTGTTTCCTGATAAACTGATTCCAGCATCTTTAGATGTGGACGGAATTGATGGCTTGGCTGCTCGGCTAGCGGCAGGAGCTAATGTGGTTACTTCATTAATTCCACCTCATGCCGGATTAGCTGGCGTAGCTCAGCATAGTAAGGATATAGATGATGGTTATCGTACTGTGGCTGGAGTGGCGGAGGTTCTGGAGGCCATGGAACTTAAAGCAGCTACTCGTGCAGAGTACCGAGAATGGCTGGAAAACCAGAAAAGAGCCGACCCGAAGAATTTTATAGACGGTGAGTGGTAGTAATGAAAGTTGTGATCGTGGGGGGTAAGCTACAAGGACTCGAGGCAGCCTATTTGGCGCGCCAAATAGGCTGGCACACCGTGCTGGTGGATAAAGACTGTTCAGTACCGGCCGCAGGAATTTGCGACGAGTTTGTTAACCTGGATGTGCTGACCGCAAGAGATCAACTAAAACGGACATTGCGGGGTTCCGATTTGGTGTTGCCGGCTGTTGAAAATAAAGCTGCGCTGCTCCAGATTCAAGCTACAGCTTGTGCGGTAGACGTACCGATGGCATATGATTCAGAAGCGTATGCAGTCTCTTCCTCTAAACTGGCTTCTGATTGCCTTTTCCAGGAAAGCGGCATTCCGACACCACTCTACTGGCCAATGGCTAAACCGCCGCTCATTGTTAAACCCTCGGGAGCCAGTGGCAGCCAAGGTGTCCTAAAAATCAACTCAAAGGTAGACTTGGCCAAATTTATGGAACGTTCTGGTCACACGAACAACTGGGTGATTCAAGAATATCTGTCCGGGCCTTCTTACTCTTTGGAAGTCATGGGTTGCGGGGGCGAAGTGATAAGCTATCAGGTGACGGAATTGGAGATGGATGCCCATTTCGACTGCAAACGGGTATGGGCTCCGGCTGGCTTAGGGCCCGGATTTCAAGCCCAATTGCGTACGATAGCCGCCCAGATAGCGCATATGTTGAACCTCACTGGAATCATGGACATTGAAGTAATTGAGCATGGGGGATCTTTGCGCATACTGGAAATTGATGCACGCTTGCCAAGTCAAACTCCTGTCACGGTGTGGCATTCCACGGGAATTAATATGCTGGAACATATCAAGGACGTATTCGTGGAAAGCAGGCTGCCGAACCAACCAAATGTTGATGCCCAGCGCACGGTGGTGTTGGAACAGGTGAAGGTGACTGAGGGAAAGATGGAGAGCCTGGGGGAACACATGATGGCTACAGTCGGACCGCTGCAAGTTATATCCGGCTTTTGGGGAGCAGATGTGGCTTTAACTAACTATCGGCCTGGCCGGTCATCCTGGGTAGCGACCTTAATCTTCACCGAAGCGAACCGGGTGGAAGTAGAAACTAAACGCAGCCAAACTCTGCATAATATTAAGAGACATTTTGGGCTGGAGTACCACCTTGATTTGACGCCTGACGATGCGGAGGTATCCACTGGGTACGAGTCGGACTAGTGGGCTTTGTGAGCAGTAAAGGTGCCCACGGCCCTCAAAGCGAGGATGAAACGAGAGGGGGACTAAAAATGAGCAGTGAGCCGGTTAAAAGATATTTTCGCAAAAGAGTCGATCTCTTTCGGCTTTTGCACAAATTAAAGCTCTGGCCTTCCCACTCAGGAACCCTGCATGGAATTAAATCTATGGTAGAGAAAGGTGAATATGCCGAAATAACAACCCATTGCGATCATGTCATAATCGTACACAACTCCAAGAGGAGTCGTGTAGCGCGGTGGCTACGAAATAAGTGGTTTTTCGATACCTGTACTCAATGCCGGATACCGCAATGGAAGCTGGTGAAATACTCTCAAAGTGTATTTACACCCCATTATGGTTCCGATCTTACGACAGAGGCTGATGTGCGGAGACGATGAGTGTATAACGAGTTCCCGGTAAGCCAGAGAAATGTAAAAGGAGACTTTGGGAGGGGGTGGTGGTTGGGAGCAAAGCTCAGGGTCTTATTCCAAATTCAAATCTTCTAAGATGGAGGTGAAAGGTATGAGAACTGCAACGCAAGCAGGTGTGGCTGAGTTAGCAGGGTTTGGGCTCAATGTATTTTCCCAGGAGGAGCTGTACGCGATTCACTGTGCCACTCTGGAGGTTCTCGAGCACACGGGGCTTAAAGTGCGCTGCAAGGAAGCGTTGGAGATCTTTGCCAAAGGCGGAGCTCGGGTTGATTTCGAGACGGGTGTTGTAAAAATCCCACAGTACGTGGTAGAGGAAGCTATTCGCTCTGCTCCCAGAACTCTACTGCTAGCCGGGAGAAATCCCAAAAATGACATAGTGCTGGACGGGAAAAGGGTAGGGTTCATTAATTTTGGTGAGGGGATCTCCATTATTGACCCTTACACAAGAGATTATAGGCCTACTACGAAGCAGGACGTAGCGAATATTACTCGGTTCTGTGATGCGATGGACGAAATGGATGCCATATTAAGACCGGTGGCTCCTCATGATGTGCCGGCAAAAGTAGCAGTGGTCCATAATGCTGAAGTTATCTTTAATAATACCACCAAGCATGTATTTATCGGGGTTGAAGGTGGACGCAACTTCAAGAAGGTTTTAAAGATGGCGGCGGCGATCGTCGGTGGGGAAGAAAAACTTCGGGAACGGCCGATTTTCTCATGTAATATTTGTCCTACCAGCCCATTGCAACTTGTTGATCATGCTGCGGAGGTTATTATTGAAGGGGCAAGGGCGGGAATTGCCGTCAACATGCTGTCCATGGCTATGTCTGGTGCCACAGCACCCATCACCCTAGCCGGGAGCCTTGTTACGCACAATGCAGAGGTTCTTGGCTCTATTGTGTTAAGTCAACTCACCTGTAAAGGAGCCCCCGTACTTTATGGGAGTTCTACGACGATTATGGACATGCGAACTGCCACAGCACCTGTTGGTTCGCCTGAACTTGGCATGATCAATGCTGGAGTGGCTAAACTGGCTCAATATTACTTGCTGCCCAGCTGGGTGGCCGGTGGGTAGGCAGATAGTAAAGTGCCGGATGCTCAAGCTGCGCACGAGTTTACGTTAACGGCCTTATTGACTGCCCTGGCCGGCGCTAACCTCATCTATGGGGCGGGTATGCTGGAACTTGGCATCACATTTGATTATGCTCAGATGTTGATGGATAACGAGATGGCCAGGATGGTTAAACAAGCGGTTAGAGGGATTAGGGTTTCCGATGAGACCTTGGCAGTGGACGTTGTTAAGGAGGTAGGTACCGCCGGCAACTTCATCAGTCAAGATCACACATTTACACATATGCGGACACAGTCCCAAAGTAAACTAATCGATCGACGCATGCGGGAAAACTGGCTCGCGGAAGGTGGCAAAGATTTTACAGAAAGAGCCTATGCCGAAGCAATTTCGATTCTGGAAAACCATAGGCCAGAGCCTCTTCCGGATAAAGTTGTTGCACAATTACGGGCCATTGTAGAGGAAACTGAGGTAGAGTATGGTATTAAGAAATAATGAGAGATGACCATACTATCCTCCTCCCTGTATCGGGTCTAAAAAGAGCAGCTTTTCTGCTCAACAGGATTAATGTTACAAAGTGATCAATACAACATAGGGAGATTTGCAGTTTGGTAGCATCTCTCCCTATGTCACTAAACTCACCACAGTCTGAAGACGGTGGGTTTCATTGTGACTGAAAGTCGCAGGTCAGGCTAAAGCCTGCTGAAAAGGCCATAGGCTGAACTGGCCCTCGTGGAAAAGGCGGGATAAGAAAGAGGCGGCCTCGGGGACATGAAAACTGCGATGATTAACGGAATTGTTTCCGCAACTCTGGTGGGAGTTTTACTCAGCCTAGCGAAGATCTGCTTCTCTGGAATGTCGGTTATCCTGTTCATGTTGATCGTACTGGGTGGAACGCATCTTACGCTTCTAGCTATTCTGTTAGTGCGACGAGAAGGCCGACAGGTTTTGTCAGCCGGTAAGCGTTATCCGGAGCTGTATTTAGTGGGTGTCTTGGGTACTACCTTGAGGTTGTTGCAGAATTGGGGGCTAGATCTTAGTTCACCCGTCAATGCCGCCATCCTGTTGCGGGGTGATTTGCTGTTCAGTCTCATAATTGGCTACCTTTTGTGGAAGCAAAAGTTGCGTCGTTTGGAGTGGGCAGGTATGGGGACCATGCTAGTGGGTGTTACTCTGGTTTTGCAAATCTCCTGGCAAAGATTTCGCCTTGGCTCCGGCGGCAACATCTTATTTCTTGGCAGTGCTTTTTTAGTGGCAGTTAATGCTGAGATCATTAAACATAGGCTGGGTCAGGTAGAAAATATGATAGTGGCCTATTTTAATTCTGGTATGTCTCTTATTCTCCTCCTAAGCGGGGCCGCGTGGACGGGGGAGTTAGGAGCATTTCCGCGGGCTGGCATGTTAATTTGGGTGTTGGTGTTCACGAGCATTATTTTTCAGGTCATCCAGTACCGGTGTTATTATCGCTCGTTGGATGGATTGCCAACTTGGTTGGTCCGGGTTGTTCATTTAATCACACCGATTATAGCCATGGTTACGAGTGCCTGGTGGTTACACGAAAGGATCAATATGGCTCAGATTTTGGGGATGTTGGTGGTAGCTGGCGGGATTACGCTTATTTATGGCGCACATGCAAAGAGCTATTCCTAGCCAGGGGACTATCTGACGGAATATCTTTAACAAATATCTATCCTTTTAATGATTACACGGCCTCAAATCCTTATGGCATCTGGGCTTTAGGCACTTGTGGCTTCCCGGATACGCCTTCAAACGAAATATAGTGGCTTCGCTCAGTTCATGATGCGAACTACATCCTGCCTTTGTTTACTTGTACTATCCGACAATGTAGATCGACGCGCGGGCCGAGCGGGCTGCAACTAAGTGACCCCTGGTGCTCAACGTTTGCCGATGAGATCGGGGCCGATGCCTATGCCCCCGACGCAGCTACGGCGGTGGAGATGGCAGATAAGCTCTTGGCTTGATTTGGAGCATAATGTGCCATGAGGCGACTGACTGTTTCGAAAGATATTAAAAAAAGTGTATTCAGTGTCGTACAGAGACAACTGCAGATTGATCACCTAATGCGCTGATGCGCTACCGTGTAGGAAGCCTAACTGAGAATGCATGACTCAGGGGAAGTCACTCGAAGGAGTGGCTTTCTTTTAATTTATCCATAGGCTCGGCGTGGGAAAGAAGGTGGATTCATCCTAAAACGCGACAGAAAGAAGGCGTTTCCAGGAAATGCCCTCATTGCGGTGGAGAAATCATCATCCATGTTCGCAGCGGAGTGTCCGAAGAGAAAGAGTACATCGCCGAACAGCTTTTCGCGTATCTGGATGGGTATCGAACTCACAAGAGCGAATTTGAGCCGATCGAGAAAAACCGCTGGTCCTTTCACGTCCAGACTTACGACTCCCCGGAGGGGGACACCTGGGCGAGAGAGACCGTATCCTGGCACCCAGGGCAGGTTGTGCCAGATGTAGTCTACGACTGGAGGGAAAAGGCAGAGACGACAGATGCGCGGGAGTGAAACCAGCGGTCGTTTGTTTTGCCCCGGTCAAAGACCATAGGTTGCTCAACGATGGAGGTGCTGGCGTCCATACAGTGCACGTCTAGACCTCGGCTTCGACAGTTTTTCGTGGATTTAGGCATCCGTTAAAAAATGGATGCCTTTATTCATGCGGGTTTCAGGGTTTATCCACAGGCAAAAACAGTGAAAATGTGTAGGCACACGATTATGTGGATAAGCTGTGGATAGCCCTTATGAATACTTGAAGGTATGTCTGACTTGTGGTAAAATGTAGGCATGTATATACGTATGACGTCTCGTAAGAACAAAGATAATAGTGTGGTTAAGTACGTTCAGTTAGCTCATAACGTTCGTAATCCGGAAACCGGCTCTCCGCAGGCGAATGTCCTTTTTAATTTCGGACGTTTGGATCGGTTGGATATGGAGTCCCTTCGCCGGCTGGAACGCAGTATCCGGCGTTTCCTCGGGGAACCGCTCGATCCGGTGGAGGCCCCGAAACCGGAGCTCCTCTCCTGTCGCCCGCTGGGCGGTGCCTGGTTTCTGGATCAGCTCTGGCGGAAACTCGGAATCGATAGCATTTTGAAGCGCCGCTTGAAAGAGCGCGAGTATCGCACGGAGGTGGAACGCGCTCTGTTCGCGATGGTGGCTAACCGGGCTTTGGCACCTTTGAGCAAGCTGCAATTGGAGAAATGGGTGCCCGAAAAGGTAGTCATTCCCGGCCTTGCGAACGTGGAGGTTCAGCACTGCTATCGCGCGATGGATTTCCTCTTGGAATCCCAGGAAGACGTTGAGCGAGAGGTGTTTTATGCCGTAGCGGACTTGTTCTATCTTGAAGTCGATCTCCTGTTCTTCGATACCACCTCGACTTACTTTGAAATGGACGCGTGGGACGATGAGGAACAGGACTTAAAGGCGCTGGGTCACTCAAAGGACAGCCGGCCCGATTTGCCCCAAATTGTGATCGGCCTGGCGGTCACACGGGACGGGATCCCGATTCGCTCTTGGGTCTGGCCCGGCAATACCTCCGATATGTCGGTTATCCCGGAAGTCAAGCGGGATCTGGCGGGTTGGAAGTTGGGGCGGGTCGTGAGTGTGATGGATAGGGGTTTTTCCTCCGAGGAGAACTTGCGGATTCTGCAAAGGACCGGGGGCCACTACATCGCTGGAGAACGTCTTAGAGCCGGTAAGCCCGAAGTCGAGGAGGCCCTCTCCCATCCCGGAAGGTTTCGCACGCTTCAAGAGAATCTGGAGGCGAAAGAAGTCGTTGTCGGCCACGGTGAGGCCCGCATCCGCTACGTTCTGGTCCGTAACCCTGCGGAAGCCAAGCGTGATGCCCATACCCGCACCAAGCACCTGGAGAAGCTGAAGCAGAAGCTCGCGAAGCTGAAGGAGCTGGACGGAGAAGCGCACACCAAAGCCCACTGTGCCCTCTACAGCCATATCGTCTACAAGCGATATTTGCAAATCGATGCTAAAGGCAACCTTAGGATTAACCAGAAAGCGGTCAAAGCCGCGGAAAGGCTGGACGGGAAATACCTTATCCGCACCTCGGATGACACCCTCTCGATAGAGGATATCACCTTGGGCTTCAAACAGCTTTGGGAAGTGGAGCGGGCTTTTCGCACGCTCAAAACGACTCTGGAGCTACGGCCTGTTTACCACCGAAAAGACGATCGGATCTGTGCCCATGTCCTGCTGTGTTGGCTGGCTTTGCTCCTGGTACGCCTGGCAGAAGTAGAGACTCAACAAACCTGGGCCAACCTTCGTTTCGAACTGGAGAAAATTTATCTCGTCGAGTGGGAATCGACGGACGGGAAAGTCTTTCAAAGGACAGAATTAACCCAAGAGCAAACGGGTATTTTTTCAGCACTCAAATTGCCGGAACCCCCGAGAATATGGGATATTTCGCTTCCCAAGGGACAAAAAGTGTAGGTACACGGTACGTTATCCACAAGTGCCTGAAGCCCAGATGCCATAAGGGTTTGAGGCACTTCCCGTGTCTACGGACTGTCGAAAGCGAGATTACCTTTTCGCTAATTTCAGCCTCCCTCTTTTCAAATGCTTTTTCAATATAAGTTAATGGGTCAGCACAAAAATTCTTCCACTTTACAAGGACGCAATATCTATCTTCTTCGGCATAACCGCACTTATCGTTCCCGGGCAGATAATAATTAACACTAAACTCTTTGATGGTTGTATAATCATTAACATTTATCCAGTTATGGGTTTCTCCGCACTTGCTACAGGTATAAGATCCTTTAAAAATCGAATTAATCATACTGGCAAAACTACACCTAAGATTCCATTGCGGGTATTTCCTTTACCGTTGTAAAGAGACGCTGTAAATGTTCAGTGAACCGTCCGATGAACATTTAGAGGTTAACAAAATGGACCGGACTTAGTCCGACCCGGCGAGAATTTGACGAAAGTTCTTATGCAGGGGATAGTAGTAACTGGCTTTCTCTCCACCCCACAACAGAAAATCCCTGCTACTCCCAGCAGCCCTAGCCGTTCTCACCCTCCTTGACGGTGCGCTAACGCCCTGGGGGCTTCGTCTTGGCGCAATCGAGGAAGCCAACCCCTTGATGCGATGGTTGATCGACCAAAACGTCGTGGCGTTCATGGCGGTCAAGCTGGCACTGCCGGTCCTCCTGGGGGTCCTGCTGTGGCGGATAGGAAACAGGCCGCACGCATTGGTTTCTCGGCTGGTGGTTATAGGGGTGTTGGCATATGGCGTGGTCCTCGTGACTCATGCCCAGTGGATTCTGCGCGGGCGATAATGGAACACCGAGGAAGGAATCTAGGAAGCTTATGGACAGCGTCGGTCAATTATTGGCACGACTACGTAGCGAGAAGGGCCTTTCCTAGGCAGAACTGGCTAAACTGGTCGGGACAACCGCGAATCACATCTGCGATCTGGAGCGCGGGAAGCCGGGCAGTATTGCACTTCTCGCGAAGCTGGCAGTGGTGCTCGACGTGCCTCTGGAAGAAGTGTGGCTGCGTGGAAACCGACCTGAGCCATGATCAATGGCTCGACGATTTCATCGACTGGCTGGAGTCACGTGGCGAATATTTTGGCGGTGGTACGAAGGACGTTACGAGCGAAGAGGCAACATACGAAGAGGATGAGTAACCGTATATACTTGTTCTCCCCAAAAAGAGGAGACCCCGAAAGCACAACGGGAAGCCAAGATCGGCATTTGGGTGAACAACTTCTGGGCTTGCGGCGGGTTACGATTCTGTCACTCCGGCTGGGTGTCTCTATGCTCCCAGATTGACTTATTCTCAATGAGAGCGATAGATCTGCGTGATGGATTTTGTTGCCTCCAGGCAGAAGCGAAGTCCCCTGAGTCAACCGGGAATCCCCTGACTTTAGTGAAGGGAGGTTGTGCGGGCGGCAGCCCGCACTGGATGTCGGACACCCTGCCGTAAGGCTGGGCAGGCCGGCGCTGCGCGGTGGCAAGCACAGCAAAGGATACATCTAGCGCGCTCCCGTGAGGGACGTGACGGAGGAGAGAGGGGTAACCGAGAGGTCCCTATCCGAGGTGTGCAGGTTGAAAGCGATACGCTGAATGCCAAAGCGGCGGGATGAGTTGGGGACGCTACGACCTCTGCGGAACCCAAAACCTGTGCTACGGTGAGGCTAGTGAGACACCCCAATGGGGAAACCCGGGGCAAACTGAGTAGGCTGAACCTACGGGCAAGGGTGAGGCAGCCCTGTAAGCTACTGAAACGGGGTATGCGGCTCATCACGTGGAGGGTGAGACATGCACGCTGCAGCCAGTGCGGGTGACCCGTCGAGGTCTCCTGGTCACCATCGTTAGGACGGGCGGATATGCAGCGGGGCAACCCCCTAATTTTAGAGCCTTACTCCCTTATTCTCGTGATTTCATAGTTTTATGATTTTGTCCAAGAAGGCTTAGCATAAGCTCACTTGACACCGCTTGGCCGAGTTTACAACTTCCGGCCTCTCAATGTAAAGGGTCCGCTTTGCCGGGCTTACGCCCGCCCTTGACATTGAAGTCCTCCAGCCGTTGTGCGCAATCAAGCGGTTGTCAAGGGTTTATCCGCAGATGGAATCTGCCCTCTGCTGCACATCAGCACACTTAAACTTTCACCACAAAGCGTTTGATTTCTCCTTTGCTGAGCTTCTCTTGGAATTCTTCAGGCGACAGGTCGTAAAGGCTGTCGTGATAACGGCGTTTGTTGTAGAAGTCAAGATAGTTAACGATTACCTCATACGCTTCGGCGTAACTGCCAAATTCATGTTTTGAGAGGCATTCCCGTTCTAGGTTGGAGTGAAACGATTCGATGTGAGCGTTCTTGTTCGGTGTCTTCGGCGGAATTCTCTCGTGCTCTCCACCCCAACTTTCACAAGCGGTCTCAAAGATATGACTAATAAACTGCGGCCCATTATCTGTCCGGATCACGGGCTCATTTGAGCTTCCAAATATTCGCCGACGCCAGAGAGCTCTTTCCAAGGTCTGGGCGGCGTGTTTGCCTTCGCAGCTTAAACCAATATGGTAATCGACCAGACTGCGGTCATACACGTCAAGAATGCCCATGAGAAAGAAGAATCGGTCTTCTCCGCGGATGTATCCGTACTTGATGTCCATTTCCCAGAGTTGATTCGGTGCGGTTATCTCTCGATTTCTTGCGATCCGGCGGGGATGCTTGACTCGTAAACGCTTAGCCGCCTCCGGAATATCCAGCTCTTTGCAGAGCCGATAGCCTTTTTTAAAGCTGATAACCAGATTCCTTTGCCTTCTTAAGCTTAAGGTGAGCTTTCGGTAGCCATACGCAGCCTCCTCTCCGGCCACAAGTTCCAGGAGCCATTCTTTGATCTCTTCGTCACTGATTAGCTTGCCCTCTTGGGTTCGGCAATAACCTGGACGTGGGCGTCCCCCCTTGTTTTCACGCTCCTGCTTAGGTACCTGTTCCGATTTCCTTCGGTTGTAGTATGTTGCTTCGCTGACACCAACAATTCTGAGCACATGAGCTACTGCATATCCCCGGTCAATCCATTGCTCAGCAACCTCTATTTTTTCGGAAAGCCGGGCTGGCGGTTTTTTAGAAGATCCTGATAAATTGCGATCTCAAGGTCCTTTTCTCCAAGAATCGATTTGAGCCTTCCGTTTTCCTCCTCGAGCTCGCGAAATTCCTTGGGTGACGGAAGGTACTCCGCTATCTTCTTTGCCTCGTCCGAAGCCTGTTCCCACGCCTTGTGCTCACTCTGCTTTCCCCAACGGTAGATTAGCCCAACGCTTATCCCGTGTTTTTTGGCTACGGGAACCGCGTTGCCGACCTCCCGTACCTCTCGAAGAACCTCGGTCTTAAATTCTTTTGAGTATCGATTACGCTTCACCATATCCCCCTCCACATCTTCAGTGTACCCTATAAGGGGCTATGGCTCAAGTTCGGTTAGGGGGCTTTATAGTGCAGAACCTAGTGAGACACCCAAGCCGAAAGGCGGGAAAACGGATAGGGGGAGCTAAGTCCGTGGGTCGGTGGACATGGGCATATAAGGGAATCCGAAGTTGCCCGTGTGCCAGGAGAAGTCAGAGCGCCTTCATAGTAGCGAAGTAGCCCCGAGACCATAACTCGGTGTGAAGTGAAGGAAGGCGTCGTTACTGAAAAGTTGATTCAGAAGCAGACATGCTAATCTGTAAGCCTCCGCCGTGAAACACTGCCGAGATGGTTCTGCTTGCGAGGAGACGATCGAACTTGAAATGGCACAATCTTTATGGACGCTTGCTTAGTTATCAGCGGTTGTATGAGGCGTGGCTGAAAGTGAAGGCAAATCAGGGGGCCGGCGGAGTAGACGGAATAAGTCTGTCTGCCTTCGAAAGCAAACTGGAAGGGAATCTCCAAGAGCTTTTGAGCGACCTCAAAGCCAAGACGTATAAGCCAGTACCAGTACTCAGACGATACATCCCGAAACGAAACGGCAAGAAGCGTCCGCTTGGTCTTCCATCTATCCGGGACAAGGTCGTGCAGCAGGCGGTGGCTGGCATACTCCAACCTCTGTACGAGACGGAGTTTCATGCGGCCTCTGTTGGTTTCCGTCCCGGAAAAGGTGCGTTCAATGCTTTCGGGCGCATCATTCATTTGATGGAACAAGGCTATGTGTGGGTGTACGATGCTGACATCAAGGGTTATTTTGACTGTATAGACCATCGAATACTCCTGGGGATTATGAAGCGAAGGATTGCCGACCGCTCCATTCTGGACCTCATTTGGCAGTGGCTAAAGGCTGGGGTAATGGAGGATGGAGTGAGAAGCTTCTCAAAGGCCGGTTCTCCGCAGGGTGGAGTGATTTCTCCATTGCTTGCCAATATCTATCTGAATGAATTGGACTGGGAACTCAACAAGGCGGGCGTGCAATTTGTACGATACGCCGATGACTTTCTGGTCTTTGCGAAGAACGAGGAAGGCGTCAAGCATGGAGAAGCTATAGTGCAGGGTGTCATGAGAAGATTGAAACTCGACCTCTCAGCCGAGAAAACGAAGACTCTAAACCTGATGGAGAAACGCACTGCAAACGGAAGGATGATACCCGAATTAGAATACCTGGGAGTGGCTATTCAAGGATGGTTCCGGAAACGAGACGGGACTTGGAGTATGGGACTCAAATGCATTCCTGATGCCGTGAAGGATTTTCGAGAGGCCATCAAGGAGCAAACTCCGAAAACCCATACGCTGAGCTTGGACGCACTGGTAGAGAGAGTGAACCCGGTAATTCTGGGCAAGGCAGCATATTGGGCGCAGGCCGCCAAGGCGGTACAGGTATACAAATCCATCCGGGGCCAATGCCGCTGTTCCACAGCCTTGCTCGGTCAACAGGCGACCAAGCTAGACACGTATGTCCGTCAACGTATTCGACGTTGCCGTCTACCTCAACGTGGTGGCAGCAAGACGTACAGGAGAACCAACATGCTCAGCGTAATCTACACCCATGAACGCCTTATCGGAGCGGGACTTCGATATGCCGAGAGAATCATTCGGGATGCAGCCACGGGCCTGTCGCTGACAGATGAGGAGTATTTAGCGATCATCCGTCAGCGCAGGGAGAAGGCAGCCTTAGCCAAACGGCAGCACAAAGCTGGCGACACAATATACTGGGCCAAGCGGGCTGCAGCGTACGAGCGAGCGCAGGAACGTATCCACAAGTTCGAGAGTAAGTAACGTAGAGCGGTTTGCGGGAAAACCGCACGAGCCGTTCATTGAGGGGCTGGCCTTGTAAGAGGTCGGCCTACTCTATCAACGTAGCTCTCCCGAGGTAATGCAACGGGTAATGCAACGTGACCATTAAGCGGTAACAAATCATAACATAAATAAAAAGAGCGTCATGCAAAATGACGCTCGAACACCCGGTAGATAAGGGCTTTTAACAAATCTCATTGAGTTTTAACAAGCCGCACACTTTCCTTCACACGGATGAGGTCACTGGTTCGATCCCAGTATCGCCCACCATCTAAAGCCTTATGGGAAGCGGGTTTGAAGAAAGCCCGCTTCTACTTATTTCCAGTAAGGACATTTTGACCACTGAATTTAACCACAATGGGGGTAAGCTCACAAAAGAATAAGAGGGATAAGACGTGAGCGGGGAGTTACTTCCCGGCTTTTTTTGTTTACTCTGCTTTTGCCCCCGGGTGCCCCTTCGGTCACTTCCCCTTGAGAAAATGCAAAGTAGGCCGGGCAAAAAATCAAATTGACCGGAAGCGCGTCCCAAAAGCACTGCCCCAAGAATATTTTCGCAATCCCCCCGAAAAGCCTTGTAAATCGCCCGAAATCGCGATTAAATAGACTTAAACAAGGGAGGCGAAGCCTACCCTAAATTAGTGGAAACACATGGCAGCCGCTTAATCCAAGGCGGCTGCCTTTCGTTTACCCTTTTTCAGCCGAAAAGGGGCATGCGTATATCCGGACATGTCCAAGATGTCTTGGCAATCCCCACCATAATAAGTTTTAGATAGGAATCCGGCGCCCAGCGCGTCCAGCGCAAAGAGTCCCGAGAGTGTATAGACAAACCGACGAACGGGGCTTGACGGCGTGTACGCGGCAGCCGGCCGGTTAGTGGATCCGTGTTCCTGCACCGGCAGCTCGACGGCGGCCGGCAGACGCAAGTACAGAATCATCTGAACTAGTCCTATGACCCCGTAGCCCGCGATGGCCAGATGGAACGGCCAGACCGACCCGCCGCCACCGCCTACCAATCCCAAAACTCCGGCCAGCACAGCCCCAGCCGCAGTGGCGGTGTACCCGACTAGGTTAAACCAGGCGTAGGCGCGCACCCGCGTCTGGCCCGAATAAAGCCGGGCGAGCGCCGCCTGTTCAACCGCCAGAAACGGTCCGACTTCCTTGCCGTTCGGACTGAGCGTCCCCAGCACCGCGACAATCGCCAGCCCTCCCAGGTTGCCCAGGAACAACAAGGGCGTAGTGATCACCCATAAAGCGCTGGCCACGAGGAGCACGCGCCGTCGTCCCACCCGGTTCACGTAGCGTCCCAACAGCACGGCGAGCGTCGACGATCCCAGAAGCGCAAGCGTGAAAAGCACCCCAATAGCGGGAAGCGAAAGCCCAGTTTTGCGCCAATAGACCGGCAAGATGATGGCCATCGCGCCAAACGCCATCTCACGAAGGGTACGAGCAAGCAACAATTGGCCAACGACTCCGAAGGGCAGTCTCTGCGGTTCATTCATGCCGGGGATTCATCCTCCCTATCCGTTTTCCGATATACAGCGGACCGGTCGGATAGCGGCAAGAACACATACAGGTGCTGGCGGACGGCATCGAAGGCGAGGGTGTGCATTCCGGGTTTTCTTGTGATTTTCCCGATTAACCGCCGTAACATGCAGTTTCCTCCGTCTCTTTCTGTGCTACCGGGCGGTGTCTAATTCCAGTTGGAAATACCGGTACAACGCATCATACATCGGGCTTTCCAACTCAATCTTCCGATGATCATCAGTTCCCAACATCTCCTTAAAGCCCCGGGCAATGGCTTTGAGACCAGGGCCCAACGGTGAGGAGTCGAGATCGCTCTTCACGTCCGCCGCGTGTACTACCCGGGCCAGTGCGGCAAGCGCGGGATCCCCGCCCAAGTCATACTTCAGGATAATCGACTCAAAGGAGCAGCGGCCGTCGACATGCCCGAGTTCCACATTGGGAACATCATAGGAGATCGCTCCGTCCCGTTCGGCGATGGCATGCACCTCCGCGGCAGGGACATAGAAGAACTCGGCGTCGGGGTCCACGAAGCGTTTAATCAACCAGGGACAGGCTACCCGATCCACGTTGGCGCTCTCGTGCGTTACCCATTTCATTACTTTCGTCCTCCTCAGCAATTAATGTAACCACTGTTACAGTGTACTCGGCCCCAGTGCCGGTGTCAATCCTATCGTCCTATCGCAGCAATCTTTTCTATAATGACGGCCTGATTGGAAGATCGGGGTCAAATATGATATGCTGATTTCATTCAAGCTTGTATTGCGCGGCTAAATGGGATGGTCCCCAAACCAAGCTGGGAGAAGAACCGGCTTATCGTGAGGTTAGCCGGGATAATCACCGAGGAGGGTTCCTGTGCGTCAATGGGTTTTGTTGCACTATCGGGTGCCACCGAGCCCGAGCGCCAGACGTGTTTACGTCTGGCGCAAATTGAAGAATCTCGGCGCTATCTTGTTGCATGATTCGGTGTGGGTGCTGCCGGATACGGCTTGGACCTACGAACAATTTCAGTGGCTCGTCACTGAAATTGCGGACGTGCATGGAGAGGCGATGCTGTGGCAAGCCCATTTAACGCTTCCTGGCCAGGAGCAGACCCTCATCAATCGATTCCTGGCTGCCAGCGAGCGGGAATACGAGCCACTCTGGCAGGCGCTCCAGCAGGATGCCCCCGATCTGTCCGCCCTATCGCGTCAATTTCAAGAAGTGCGCCGCCGGGATTATTTCGCCTGCTCTCTGGGACAGCAAATCTATGATGCGCTTACGCGCGCACGGGAGGAATAGACCACCATGCAATGGGTTACGTGGGAAACTGTGGGGATTGATCGGATGGCCAGCGCATGGTTGATCGTCCGGCATATTGATCCAGACGCTGAGTTTGCCTTTCTCCCCAAACAGGCAGCCCCGCCGGCTCCCGCGGGCGCCGAGCTTTTTGATATTCCCGGGGTCCGTCTCTCTCATCGGCGCGGTCACTGTACCTTTCACACGATCTTGCGGGAGTACGGCATTCAGGATCCTATCTTGGAACGCCTGGCGCGTCTTGTCGACGAGGCCGACACCATTCAGGAAGTATCCCTGGAAGCGGCGGCGGTCGGCCTTGACTGGGTCTGCCGGGGCCTGCGCAAGATCTGTCGGGACGATGCGGAAGCGTTGCGGAAAGGTTACTCGATCTTTGATGGCCTCTATGCCTATCTTGGCGATGAAAAGGGGCTATGATCGGTCATGAATATGGGAAATCGTTCAAGCGGTCCTGGGTGAAGCAGCGACTCCGGCCCGGCAAAGAGGACGCCCCAGGGGGCGTCCTCTTTGATTTATTCTTCTTTAATGGCTATTGCTGAACTTGCACTTGTAAAGTGTCTGTGTCCGGGCCGGAAGGAGATGCTTCCGCGGACTTCTTTTCAGCGGAAGAAGTTCCCGCCTTATCGGGGGTCCCATTGTTCCCTTGGTGGTTACCCTGCTCTTGGTACTGGTAGTTGATTTTGTCGGTTTCGGCTTTTTTACTTTCCGTGGATTTTTCTGTGTCGGACTTGGCGGCCGTTTGAACCGCTGCTGTTCCGGGGGCGGAAGGGCTGACCACGGCGGTTGGATTGGCAACGGGGGTGGGTGTGGCGGCGAGAGCCATGCCGCCGAAAGCGCCGAGACCGGCCAAGGCACCGGCCAGGGCAAGAGTTCCGGTAGTGGCGATCAGAGATTTCTTCATGCAAACATACCTCCTTTAATTTGGGGCTTATTTTTGACCCCAAAGTAATCATAACCCCGGAAGATTAATTCTCCCTGCAAGTGGAATTAAACCCCGATTAAAAGTTGGACGGATCGACCGAATGTCTTGGCGCCAGCCGAGTCTCTCCTAGTGTTTGCCCTCTTCGTTTAAGCGCGTTGACCGAACACATGATATGGGTACAATAAGTGTAAGAGGTAAATACTTTATGGAACGAAAAATAACAAAGAAACTTCTGGAATGGAGAAAACAGGAAGAACAGAATGCCCTTAATCTTGTATGGGGCCAGGCAGGTAGGCAAGACTTACAGCGCTCTTACCTTTGGCAAGGAGTATTATTAAGAACACTGTCTATTTCAGTATGGAAGATTCGGCTGAAATCGCCGCCATCTTTGAGCGTGATTTAAACCCCGAAAGGATTATAAGGGAGCTTTCGGCCAAAAGCGGACAAAGAGGGGGAGACCCTGATTGTTTTTGATGAGATACAGGCTTGTGAAAGAGCCTTAGCGATCCCGGCTGCTTGGAATTTTTCCCGATATTCCTCATCGTAAATTCTCCGGTCTCATCTCTCTTCTTTAGGCCAAGATCGTAGTACTCCGTCTGTAAATCGATATAGGGGTAAAGCAATATGTCCTTGATGGCTTGCCAGATAATCCGGGTCATTTCGTCTCCATCCATCTCGACTAAAGGGGTGCGCATTGCGATTTTCCTCATTCTTGTCTCCTCGCTGCAACTTTCTTTCATCCTGTTAGTTCAAACTTACTGCCAGCACCCTGTTCGACATTAAGGACGGGTGCTGGCAGTTATACAAATAAGGGCGATCCAGGTTAACTGCGGAGCGGCGATGTCGCTGGAAACACTCAAGGAGCTGAAAAGACTAGGTGTCTTCCAAGTCAACTCTGTCTTTGACGATGACTGGAAAAGAACGTAATGATTTCTTGCGGTTGGAACAGGCAAACTGGCGCCTTCCTTAAAGCGGCCGGAGCGGGCTCACGTACGATCATTCCCACGTTGCGCACGAGGGCGTTGAGGCCGCCGGCGACCGGACCATATTTATCCGAAGCGTAGCCGCTCAAAGGAGCGGCTATTGCCATGGCCAGGGGAAAAGCAGCCATCAGGATGCCCACCTGAGTGGCGGAATAGTTCAAGACGGTTTGCAAGTAGAAGGGCATGAGCACGGGGTAGGTGAAGTGACCGGCAAAAGAAAGAAAAGCCGGCAACATTGTAAACTAGCTAGGCAACAAAATCAGGGAAGGAATTTCCGGAACGCTGGACTGGGGTAATAATTTGGAGAAAGTCCGATTTTGTGCTAAAATCGCGGTAGGGCAAGGCTCAAAAGAGCGGACGAACAGGATAATGAATTAAGATGGATCGTGTAAAGGTTAGGTGCCTATGATTGCCAGACGTAAAGCCTCGGAGCAGATTGCTGAAGAATTGATAAGAATGATCCAGTACGGGCATTATGCCCAGGGAGATCGTTTGCTGTCAGAAAACGAATTGGCACTAAGATCAGAATGGTGAGGATTAAGAATACTTTAAAGCTGGACGAAATCCTGATTTCCGAACATCTCCTGGACCAAGCGCGCCTAGATCCGAGACTTAAGATCATGGGAGATCCCCTACCGATCATTTTTGACGAAAATGGAAATCTGCCAAAAGACTCCTTGTAGAACCGCTCCAATGCCTCCATTACCGGCTTGCCGGTAAAACTCCGAAGTGATGCAAGCCATCGCAAGTAGGTGTTTCCCGCCGGCCCGATGGTTAGAACTTTAATCTTCCCGTCGATTTATTTACGTAGTGCCGGTTCAGTATCTTTGGTTCCGTGACCCCAGAGAATAGGATGCATTCCGAGATAAAGATTGATTGCAATTTGTACAGTTTGCGTCATTATAAACGAGGTGTCCGTCGCTACTGTAATGGTTCCTGTGGGACAGGCGGCACCACTTTTCGCCCGGGGCGGCACTAGATCTGATCGTTTTTGGAGTTCTTGGTCTCGAAAGTGCGCAGAACAAATAAGATTAGCATGGTGGCAATGACAATCACCGTAATCATGGCATTTACATCCGGGGAGACCCCGCATTTAACTTTGTTATAGATATAGATGGGAAGAGTCGTGCTATCTGGACCTGTAGTAAAATAGCTGACGATGACGTCGTCGAGCGACAGCGAGAATGCTAACATAGCACCGGCGAGAACGCCTGGGGCGATTATGGGCAGGGTGACGCGTAAAAGGGTGTGCAGGCGAGTGGCACCCAGATCCATCGCCGCCTCTTCTACGGCCATGTCGTACCCGGCAATACGTGAGCGTACCGTAACTACAAGGAAGGGCATGGAAAAGGTAACGTGGGCTATGATTAGCGTGATAATACCCGGATTTAGCTTAATGATGTGAAAGAATGCGAGCAGGGATATGCCCATGACGATCTCAGGTATAACGATGGGGATATATAGAAATGAGTCGACGATGTTTTTGCCCTTGAATTCATAGCGGAACATACCAATTGCGGCAAGCGTGCCGATGAATACGGAGATGACGACGTTAGAAACGGCAACTATTACGGTATTCCACAGGGCAGACATCAAACCCGTATTCTGTAACATTACGCTGTACCAGCGGAAGGTGAAACCCTTAAAGACAATGTTAAGTTTTGAAGTGTTAAACGAGAAAAAGATAATCATGGTAATAGGAAGATAGAGGAAAATATAGATCAAAGTGACGAAAGCTGCCTTCAGAAGGTAGGTCAATGTTTTTTTCTGTCCGCTCAACGTCCACCCTCCTCTAGTTATATATTTCCCAGACTGCTGCCACTGAAGTGGTTGTAAATCCTGATCACCGCGATGGTGAAAGCAATCAGGAGGATGGATAACGCCGCACCGAACGGCCAATCTCTTGCTGCCAGGAATTGATTCCGGATTAGGCTGCCGACAAGCATGGAATTGCCGCCGCCTAACAGGTCACTAATGAAGAAGTAGCCAAGTGTAGGGACAAAGACTTGAATACAGCCGGCAAAGATACCTGGTACGGTGAGGGGGAGGGTTATCCGCAAAAAGGCCCGCCATGGCTCGGCGCCGAGATCACTCGCAGCTTCAAGCAGGGAGTGATCGAGTTTCTCAATGGAACTGTAGAGCGGCAACACCATGAAGGGAAATAGGGTGTATACCATCCCGAGCATGACCGCGCCGTTTGTATAAAGCATTTGAATAGGATGACTGATTAGGTGGACGCAAGTTAGCAATGTGTTGAAGGTGCCGTCGGTACGCAACAGGATAATCCAGCCATATGTTCGGATGAGCGAGTTGGTCCAGAAAGGGAGCATAACGAGCGTCAACAGGATATTCTTATTGCGGGGGTTTGCTTTGGCGATGATGTAGGCGAATGGATAGCCGATTAAAAGGCAAAGCATAGTTGTACCGGCCGCGATAATGACGGACAGAATGTAAATGTTTAGGTAGAGGGGATCACATATCCGCAAGTAATTATGAAAGTTGAAACTTGCCACAACACCGCCGTAAGTTCCCCTTTTCAAAAAGCTGATCACAAGTACATAAACGAGAGGAGCGACAACAAAAAGCAGCAGCCAAAGAATTGCGGGACTGACCATTAGAATGAGAGGAGCGAGCCGCGAAAGACGTATCCCTTTCCTTTGGTGGTTTGCATCGGGTGGCAACAACATAACTTCAGGCGTAGTCATTGTGCTCATGCTCTCACCTCGATTTTCGGCACCTGCTCGCAGAGACTACTGGGAGTCTCTTCATTGGCGTGCAAGACAACGGTGTCTTCTTTTTCCCAATAAACCCACACGGTTTCGCCGAGCGGAATCAGTGGTGCGCCTGCGAGCAAACTCATGGTAACCTCTTGCCTATTCGACAACTCAATTATGGTCTTGATCACCGAGCCAACATAGATATGTTCCTTGACAAGGCCTCTGAGGTTGAAGCCAGGTACTGAAGTGGTGGCACATTTAAGCTTTTCGGGGCGAACAGATACGTATACGGTCTTGTCTGGTTTAAGCCCTGTGGCTTTGACTGCGGCATGGCCTGTAGCAAAGATAACCCTGATGAGATCAGCGCCATCCCGATTTCCCACTTTGGCTTCCAGGATATTCGATTCACCAATGAAATCCGCTACGGGAATGTAAATTATTTTGTGTAAATGGTATTTCTACCCAAAAGATTTTTGGGTTAGAATATAGCTGGCTCTTGCCAATCTGGGAGGGCAGGGCTCTGCTGGAGAGCAACCTGAGCGCCCAGCTGGTTTCTGCCGGAGGAAATGGGAACTGTCTGTTCGAGGTTTCCCTTTCCAACTCCATTTCCTCACGGGCAGAACCAAGGCGATAAACTCCAGGGGCGAAGCCCCTGACTAGAGGGCACCGCTGAGCCGGTCCCCATATTGTATCGCAAACTGTGAGATACATTCTGCCCAATTTTGAACGGGCATAGTCCATTTCTTCGTGATTTCCATGGTTGCCAGGTAAACGATTTTTCGTAGGGCATCATCCGTGGGAAAAGCCGTTTTCGTTTTCGTGATTTTCCGCAGTTGTCGGTGATAGGCTTCCACTGTATTGGTTGTATAAATCAGCCGGCGGATTTCTCGGGGGAAAGCAAAGTAAGTGGTGAGCTCCAGCCAGTTGTTTTCCCAGGAACGAATTACCAATGGAAATTTCTTACCCCATTTTTCTTTGAACATTTCGAAAGCAAATTCGGCTTCATCCAAAGTCGCCGCTTGGTAAACCTGTTTTAAGTCAGCCATCACCGGCTTTCGATCTTTGAAGGAAATATACTTCATGGAGTTGCGAATCTGATGAATCACGCACAGTTGAATCGATGTTCGGGGAAAAACGCTGTTTATGGCCTCTGAGAAGCCTGTCAGCCCGTCTTTGCTGGCAATTAGGATGTCTTCTACGCCCCGATTCTTTAAGTCGTTGCAGACACTGAGCCAGAAGCTGGCACTTTCACTTTCGCCAATCCAGATTCCAAGAATATCTTTACGGCCTTGTACATCCAGGCCCAAAACAGAGTAAGCGGCTTTGGTGACAATCCGATTATCTTTGCGAACCTTGAAGTGAATCGCGTCCAGAAAGACGATGGGATAGATACGCTCAAGGGGTCTGCATTGCCATTCTGTGACGAGTGGCATGACCTTGTCCGTGATTTTACTGACCAACTCGGCTGAGACATCAATGCCGTAGATATCGCGCATATGGGCTTCAATATCCCGGGTCGACATGCTTTTGGCATACATCGCGATAATCTGTTGTTCGAGTTCACTGGCGTTTTTCTCGTACTTCTTGATGATGTGTGGTTCAAACTCGCCGTTGCGATCCCGGGGAATCGCCAGTTCTGTTTCACCCATACGTGTTTGAATGGTCTTTCTCGAATATCCATTGCGACTGTTGCCTGAATTGTTGCCCTCAACACTGTGTTTTTCATAACCAAGATGGTCGCTCATCTCGGTTTCCAGAATCTCCTGCAGGGTGCGTCTGAAGAGGTCTTTGAGCGTGTTGTGGACGTCTTCGACGGTCTTACAGTCCTTGGCGACTTCACGGGCTAACCGGTCTTTAACATCTTGCATAAATGATCAACTCCTTATTGGTAGTTTTAACCATTTACACAAAACTTCATACGTCCTCTCCGCTACGAACTTTGTCTGCGGTCGGTTATAGATTTCATCGGGTGAACCGACCTGCTGTAAGACGCCGTTATTTACAACAGCGATACGGTCGCTCATAGTTAATGACTCTTCCTGGTCATGGGTCACGTAGATGAAAGTGATGCCGAGTTTGCGCTGAAGGTGTTTGAGCTCAACTTGCATCTGTTTGCGCAATTTAAGATCCAGCGCGCCGAGCGGTTCATCTAACAGTAAAACTTTGGGCCTGTTGACAAGTGCTCTCGCAATTGCCACACGCTGTCTCTGGCCGCCCGACATCTGGGAAGGCATTCGCTTGTCATATCCGCCCATCTGTACTAACGAAAGCGCCTCAGCCACGCGTTGACGAATTTCCTCTTTCTTTACTTTCTTTTCGGTTAGTCCGAACGCGATATTATCGTAGACATTCATATGCGGAAACAAAGCATAGCTTTGGAAAACGGTATTAACATCGCGCCGGTAGGGTGGCTTGTTCACCACATTTTCGCCCTCAATCATGATGATGCCGGCGGTTACCTCCTCAAAACCTGCTATCATGCGCAATGTCGTCGTCTTGCCGCAGCCGGAAGGGCCGAGCAGGGTTAAAAACTCACCCTCCCGTATCTTGAGACTTAGATTTTTCACAACCTTGATTCCACCAAATGATTTATCCACATTGCGCAGTTCAACCATAACCTTGTCAGATAATTCTATCATTATCGGCCTCCCCCTCTGTTTGATTTCGTGATAGCCGCTTTACCGCTTAGCCCTTGAATTCGGTCCAAATCCTGTCGTATTGCCTAAGGGCGCTACCGAGATCACCAATTAATTCGCTATTTTTAATTTTATCTAATGGTATGTTGCTGGCCGGATTGTCTAAATAGGTCTTTGATAACAGAGAATGGGCTGCTTTGTTAGGATTGGTGTATGGATAGACGTCTGAAATGGCTTTACTTGCCTCGGGATCCAGGAGGTAGTTGATGAATAGGTTAGCTTCTTTCTCGTGCTTGGTGCCCTTAACGACACAAAGATTATCAATGGTAAGACCGGCAATACCTTCTTTAGGCCACACGATTTTGATATCAGGGTTTTGCCTAATCGCCAGAGCTGCCTCACCATTGTAAATGAGACCAACTGAGCACTCGCCGTTGATCAACTCGGTCTTGGGGCTGTCGGAGTCAAAAACCTTGATATTCGGCCTGAGCCTCTTCAACCAGTTTTCCGCGTCTTTTAGAGCACTGGCTTTGGTAGAGTTAAGGGAGTGGCCCGTGGCCAGCAAGGCTGCTCCGATGATGGGCCGCTCGTCATCGACAACTACGATCTGATTTCTCAAAGCTGGATTAAGCAGGTCGTTATAACTGTTGATCGGCTCTTTCACCTTTTTGGTGTTGACCGCGAGGACGACAGGGGATGACATATAGGGGACGCAGTATTTATTGCCGGGGTCGTAACTCCGATTTAAGAAGGCGCCGTAAATGTTCTTCAGGTTGGGAATACTGTCCTTGTTAAGGGGCTCGATTAGATTCAGGGCAATCATGGCCTTAACGACATAGTTGCTGGGCACGACCACATCATACTCGGAGAGTCCGCCCGCCTGAAGTTTGGCCATCATCTCCTCGTTTGAGGAGAAATTGGACATCTTGACGGTGATGCCATACTTCGCCTTGAAGGAATCGAGTACAGACTGGGGAGTATACTCTGTCCACTGGAAAAAATTAATCTGTTTGGCTTGGCCTTCTTTGGATGTGGTGCTCACGGGTGTCGTGGCACCTGAACCACAACCGCCCAGCGCTACCAGTACAGCAACAAATAAGGCTACCGTAAGTAAGGATAGAAGACGTTTCACAACTTTTTCCCCCTCATTAATAAATTTTTTATGTACCTTATACGCAAGAATAGTACCAATATTACGAGTTGCCTGACTCCCTGTAACGGGCCGATCCGGCATGTATTTGGGGTTCTTGTGTTATGCCCAATTGAATAAGTTATTCACTCGTGCATAAAAGAGGCGTATGACTGTAAAACATCTTCTTTAAGTTTGCGGAGACCTCATTTGTGTAATGTCCTGCTTCATAAAGCACGTCCCCAAACTCGCGAAGTCGGATCGCCCCGTGATTTGGCTGGGAACTATGCTCTTCTCTGCGGGGCACGGTTTAGGATTTGTCTGTATTTACGGCTAACCGTAGCTTGGCTGACACCCAGGGCTTTAGCGGCTTTAGTTGTAGAATGGAATTGCTTGATCGCCAATGTGACAAGCTCTTCCTCAACCTGAGCAAACGCCTGTTCTAAGGGTATTACTTGGGGAAACCTCCCGGGTTGTCTTACCGTTATAGGGTCCTGTTTCATCAAGATCCGTTCAACTACCATAGAGTCGATTACCTCTCCATCATTTTTTATGGCAATTCTTTGTATTAGGTTTTGCAGCTCTCGTACATTCCCTGGAAACGGATACGCCTCCAATAATTCAATTGCCGCTCCAGAAAGCCGAAGACTACGCTTGTAGGTCTGATTAAATTGGGTTAAGAAGACGTTGGCCAACAAGGCAATATCCTCTTTGCGCTCACGCAGGGGTGGTATTGTTATCGGAAAGACATTTATGCGGTAAAACAAGTCTTCACGGAACTTGCCCTGGGCAACCAGTTCCGCAAGGGAACGGTTGGTTGCCGCTATGATTTGGATGTCAAATTTTAAGGGTACAGTGGCTCCAACCGGATATACTTCGCGTTCTTGGATTGCTCTCAACAGCTTTCCCTGGATTATGGGGGGCAATTCGGAAATCTCGTCAAGGAACAGACTGCCCTTATGCGCTTTAATGATCAAACCGGTTTTGCCTTGCTGGCTGGCGCCTGAGAAGGCACCCTTTTCATATCCGAACAGCTCACTCTCCAGCAGGGTATCAGGAATTGCGGCGCAGTTGATCTTAACAAAAGGGTGATCGCGACGTTCACTTAAGGAGTGAATTGTGTTGGCAATGATCTCCTTGCCGACTCCGGATTCGCCACTTAAGAGTACGGTTGCCGAAAACTGTGCCACACGTTCAACCTCCTGCATAACTTCATGCATTAGCGGGCTGGCGTAGATTGGCAGTACCCCGTGAACTTTCGTAACGCGATCGCGCAAACGCTCAAGTTCTTGGCGGTAATCTTCGCTTTGTTTTCGGGTTTGTTCCAGTTCCCGCCGAAGCCGTGACACTTCAGTTAGATCACGTGAGGCAATGACAATACGTTCTAACCCTCCTGCTTTATGAAAGAGCGGATTCCCTACGGAAAGCCGCGGATAATCACCGTTACTCTGCATTAAAGAAACTTTCCGCTTTTTCTTTTGTACTTCTCGAATCACTTTGTGGATAAGTTCATCCACTGAGTCCAGTTTTAGTATTTGCTGCCCTATTAGTGTATTGGGCGGTTGTTGCCACTGTGAAGAGATGTAGTGATCACTGGCGCGCAAAAGTTTACCTCGCGAATCGACAACGATCAACTCGTCATAGATCGTTGATAAAATTGCTTCAAGGTCCTGATTCAGTTGTTTAACCGAATCCAACTCCATAGCCATGGCTTCAACGGAGGGCAGATCCTGCAAGACTAGGGCGAATCCGGTAACCACCTGATACATGGTCAGGGGGACAAAATCCACCAATACGGCGGCTTGGCTTGTGGGTGTGGTAACAATTTGGTTAAGCAGTGAGTTGTGTGTGTCGGCTACGTACAGGAAATTCTGCAGGCCAAAGAGTTCATGCATGCGCATTTTGGGTAATTCCTTTTCCGAGATGCGCAGCATACGCATTGCTTCCGCATTGCTATTTACTACTGCATAATTAAGGTCAACGATCATCAAGCCGCGCGGGATAGAGGCAAACAGATTGCGCAACCAGGCAATCTCACTGTTGGTGCCGGTGGACATCATGGTTAACAAAAAGTCTTCGCGCAAGATGTATTTCAAGTTCCCTTCATACTTTACCAAAGTCACTGATTCAGCAAGCACATCCAATACGCGCTCCGTAAGATCGGCGAAGGGTATGATTTTAAGAGACGACTCGCTGGCTAACCGATCAAGGATTTGTTCCAGCGGTTCTTGCTGCCCCAATAAGAAATTGAAACTCTTCACGGCAAAGATTTCCCCACCGTTTACAATGAATACATAAACATGGTCCTCGGTCCGCAGGCGCTCGGAGACGGCGGCTAAACTTGTCATCCTATCCACAAAAATTGGATCACGCAAAAATGTTCGTAAATCCATGCTGGCGCCCCCATTTGATACGTCGATGACTAGCTTATGCAGGAGTGAATAAGTATCTGTGCCCAATATAGCAGAGAAACCAAGGCGTGGCAATACTCTGAATATTCATAGCGCCATGAAAGTTATTTATGTGAGCGTTAAGCAACGCCCTTGCAGCAGCAGTATCCCTCAGATAGAGGTGAAGGGTTGCTCACTTACAAAGCGCAGTAGTTTAGGATTATACCGGATGGCATGAGATTTGCTTGGTAGGTGTGACAGAAACAACACATGAAACTGGAGGGATACAATGAACAGTTACGAAGACATCTACAAATACACAGAAAAGGTATTGGAGCTCATTGCAAAACCGGTAATTAATCAGAAGGAGGTAGAATGGGTAAAAAAGGAGACAATAAACGGGTTCCGTGAGTATGTAAATCCGGGTTTTCTTGAGTACAGAAAATCGGTCACCTTAGGAGATTTGGAGGCCAGCGCTGTGGAATGGTCGGATTCCGGTCCGAACGGTTTTCGTGATGTGAACGGTAAGGAATATATCGACTGCCTGGGTGGATTCGGAATATACAACGTGGGTCACCGCCATCCTAAGGTGCTTAAGGCAGTTACTGATCAACTAAACCGTCAGGCCTTGCACAGTCAGGATTTACTGGATCCTCTGCGGGCAATGTTAATGAGGATCTTAGCGGATATAACACCGGGTGAATTGAAGTATTCGTTTTTAACAAATAGTGGTACCGAGTCGGTGGAGGCTGCAATAAAATTGGCTCGGGCGTACAATCGGACGAAGCCGACCATCATTGCCGCTACGAAGGCATTCCATGGCAAGAGTTTGGGTTCACTAGCGGGTACTGCCAAAGGGGTTTTCCGCCGTCCCTTTATGCCTATGCTCTCAGGTTTTCGCCATGTTCCTTTCGACGACTTAGATATGTTGTATAAAACGATGCAATCCTGTCAAATGGTTGGGGAAGACGTTGGCGCCGTCCTGCTGGAACCTATACAAGGTGAAGGTGGTGTCAACGTCCCGAGCGATGGTTATTTGCCGGGAGTGCGCGAATTGTGCGACGAATTTGGAGCGCTGCTTATTCTCGACGAAGTTCAAACTGGTATGGGACGTACAGGTAAAATGTTTTGTTGCGAACATTACGGAGTAGTTCCTGACGTTATGTGTTTAGCTAAAGCATTCGGTGGGGGTATCATGCCGGCGGGTGCTACAATCGCCACCGAAAAAGTATTTTCGGTTCTGTTCGAAAATCCGTTCTTGCACACTACAACTTTTGGTGGCAATCCATTGGCTTGTGCTGCGGCAATTGCCGCGATCAATGTCCTGATTGAAGAAAAACTACCCGAACGTGCAACCATAATGGGTGAATATATGCTGACAGGGTTGCGCAAAGCAGCAGAAGGGCATGAAAACTTACTGCCAGATGTACGCGGCAAGGGTTTGCTAATGGCTTTGGAATTCGTCGATAACAATATTGGTTTTGAAGTTGCCAAGCACATGTTTGATAATGGCGTCTTGGTGACCGGCACACTGATCAACGCTCAAGTGATTCGGGTAGAGCCTCCCCTCACCATCACGGAGAAAGAAGCGGACAGAGTATTTGAAGTGTTGAGCTATGCCTTAGATAAAGTAAGTGTAGGGTAGCATCCGTCACCCGCATGTCAAGCCTTGCCCTGGGGTCAACTGGGGCATCAGCCGTAATCTCATTCCGGTGTCAACACACTGATGTTTGGTGCAATGAACGCGATAGTGTTGGAAATATGTTGCTATTGTGAGTTGGCTGGGTTTGCGTCCTTTTGGTAATCAGGGAATAGCTTTGATTATAGGGGGTTGTTATTAATGAACGATGTGTTAAAAAACCTAAGGCGGGCGGGGGATAGGACGTTTCTTATGTATATTGACGGTGAATGGGTTTCTTCATCGGACGGGCAAAGCGAGGAACTCGTGGACCCGGGGACGGGAGAGATCCTTGGTTCTGTCACCGTTGGAACCACGGACGACGCTGAGCGCGCAATCCGCGCGGCCAGACGCGCGTTTGATCAGGATGGGTGGCCGGAGACGTCGGCCCAAGAACGTGCGCGCCTCTTGTTTAAGTTGGCGGATGCGATCGAAGCGATCGCTCCGGAGTTAGCGACCCTGGAAACTTTGTCGAACGGGAAGCCTTTGCGGGAAGCGGAATTCGATGTCGCGGATGCCGCTGGTTGCTTCCGTTACTATGCCGGCTTAGCCACGAAACCTCACGGACAGACCTTCGATGTTTCCGCTCCGTCCCAATCCTTTGTGGTGAGGGAACCGGTTGGGGTTTGCGGGCAAATCGTTCCTTGGAATTTTCCGCTCCTGATGTGCGCATGGAAGTTAGCTCCGGCACTGGCGGCCGGTAACGTCAGTGTCTTAAAACCCGCCAGTTGGACCCCGTTGACAGCTTTGCGTTTAGGGACGCTGATCGAACAGGCCGGATTTCCCAAGGGTGTGGTGAACATTCTCTTAGGACCCGGTTCCAGCGTCGGTCAGTACTTGGCGGAGAGCCCTTTGGTGGACATGATTGCCCTGACCGGAGGTACGGATACGGGACGCAAGGTAATGAAGGCCGCGGCGAGTAATATCAAGAAAGTGGCTCTCGAGTTGGGGGGAAAATCACCGAATATCGTATTTGCGGATGCTGACTTTGAAGTGGCCGTAGACTATGCGCTTTATGGGATTTACGTCAACGCCGGGCAAGTATGCTCAGCCGGCTCCCGCCTCCTAGTTGAAGCATCTGTGCACGACCGGTTTGTCGAGAGGCTGGTTGAGCGGGCCAGGCAGATCCGAGTGGGCTATGGTCTTGACGCTGAGACGGAAATGGGACCCCTCGTTTCAGCGCAGCACTTAGAGAAGGTCCAGAGCTATATTGAGGTAGGTCAGGCAGAAGGAGCCAGGTTACTTTGTGGGGGGAAGCGGCCGAATGGGGAACTGGGCAAGCGGGGAAATTATCTGCTGCCGACGATTTTTACCAATACCCGTCCTGAGATGCGAATAGTTCAAGAGGAAATCTTTGGGCCGGTGCTTGTGATCCAAACTTTCAAAGATGAAGAGGATGCCGTGAGGATCGCCAATGATTGCGCTTATGGGCTGGCCGGCGCGGTATTTACCCAAGACATTAGCAAAGCCCATCGGGTCATTAAGAAACTGCGCGCCGGAATCACTTGGATCAATACCTATCACCCCACGTATAATGAAGCCCCTTGGGGCGGGTATAAGCAATCGGGCATTGGCCGCGAGCTTGGCACGTTTGGGTATGAAGAATATACCGAGGTTAAGCAGATAAACGTCAATCTGGCGGTCGAGCCGACGGGCTGGTTCCGGCATTAAAGGCTGGTAATAGAAAAAAGAAAGTGTAAATTCCTACCTGAAGGAATAAAGCTCCCGTTTGCACGTTAGCGAGCGGGCTTTTTTTCAAAATGGCCGCGCCGCTAGCGAAAGCTTGTAGGCTCTTGTAGGCTTAGGAAGTCCGGCTTTCCACTTGGGATTGCCGTTGTTCGGATCCGTCTGGGTTTATGGAGGAAAAAAGCTGAGTACGAGAGTCAGCGGCCTATTTGTCAGGAGGTGTGGAGTGTGAGCTTGGAAAAGGCGTTTCGCGAAATCTATTTTGGGGTTATGACGGTCGATTCAAAAGGATGTATCCTGGCCGCTAACAAGGCCGCGGACAATCTTCTAAAGAGCCCAGGTCAGCTTACGGGTCAGTCGGTAAACAGCATCCTGCCTTGTTCCGGGATTAAGCAGACATTAGCTACGGGTAAGGCTGTATGGCGGGAGAGAGTGCTTGTTGACGGTCGTGTCTTGGTTTTCTACCACCAACCCCTGTTCGAGGAAAATACATTCCATGGGGCGGTGACCTCTTTTCTGGATATTACCGAGTGGGATGTTTTAGCTCAGGAACTAGAGTCGGCCAAACAACTTAACCGTGAACTCGAGGCCATTTTCGATGCTTCATACGACGAGATATTTGTGACGGACGGTCAAGGCTACGCCCTTCGCGTAAACAAAGCCGGCCAACGCTTTTATGGTCTTGACGAAGCGGAGATCATCGGTAAGCATGTGAGTATCCTGGAAGAGCGGGGTCTCTTTTCACCGAGCATTACACCTGAGGTGATCAAGCAGAAGAAACGGCTGACTTCGGTTCAGCTTACGAAAAATGGTCAGAGGATTATCGTAACGGGTAATCCCGTCTTTGATGAAAAAGGCGAAATTACTCGCATTGTTACGAATTCGAGGGATATTACTGAACTGAGTAACCTACGGCAGCGGCTGGAAGAAAGCGAAAAATTAATGGACCGTTACCGTAGCGAAATCATAAAATTGCGCCAAGAAAGAATCAAAATGACGGATGTGGTCAGTGGAAGCCCGGCCATGCAGAGCATTTTGGAACTGGTGGAAAAGGTGGCGAGGGTGGATTCCACGGTGTTGATCGAAGGAGAATCGGGGGTTGGCAAAGGAGTTCTGGCGTCAAGAATCCATCATTTCAGTAAACGCGGTGCTGGACCTTTGATTACGATTAACTGTGGCGCTATCCCGGAAAATCTAATGGAATCTGAGCTATTTGGCTACGAAGCCGGGGCCTTCACCGGGGCCAAGAAGGACGGCAAAAAGGGGCTTCTCGAAACGGCCGAGGGTGGCACTGTTTTCTTGGACGAAATTACTGAACTGCCCCTCAAGCTCCAAGTAAAGCTGCTAGACGTCATACAAGCAAAAAAGGTTACTCGTGTGGGCGGGAACCATCCGGTTGAAGTTAATGTACGCATTATAACGGCGACGAACCGTGATATCAAGAAACTGGTCAAAGAGAATAGATTTCGCGAGGACTTGTACTATCGCTTAAATGTCGTTCCTCTGGTTGTACCGCCCCTGCGCCAGCGCAGGGAAGACATTCCGCCCCTGGTCGAGTATTTCCTAGCCGCTTTTATGAGCAAGTACGAGCTGCGCAAGCGGATTTCCTCGGAGGCACTGGACTATCTGGTCGCGTACAAGTGGCCAGGCAACGTACGGGAGCTGGAGAATTTAATCGAACGGCTTCTTGTGACCGTGGATTCCCCGGAAATCCTCCCTCTGCACCTGCCGGACTACGTCCTGCAAGGTGAGGATAGTAATGAAAAACTCATGGTTTTGGATATTTTGCCGTTGAGAGAGGCCATGGAGGAGTTGGAACGACAACTTCTGAGAATCGCATTGGGCCGTTTTCACAATACCTACCGCATGGCGGAAGCTTTGCAAGTTAATCAATCGACGATTGTACGAAAATTGCATCGCTACGGGATTCTCAAGCAGCAATATGGAAGATCTCGTTATGGGGTATGTAACAACTAATCCATTAACCTAACGCAAGGGTGTCCACCTACACTTCTGAATTTTGCTCCCAGGGGCCGCTTTCGCTTCCGGGGAACCTTGAATGCGCTTCGGCATGCGAAAAGGGCGCAAGCGCATTAAGGACGGAACAGATAAGAAAAGCGACGGCGCCGGCAAGGCGCTTTTGCGGGATAAATAGAAGCACCCACGACTCTGTTGCTGTTGGCACGCAGATTGCAAAGTATTCTGTCATAACGATTTAAACGAAGGGTGTGTTGGTTATGACGGAAACATTGAATTCATTTGCCATGGCCCAACGACAGATCAAGACGGCTATCCATAAACTTGGACTTGCCGGCAGCGTGTATGAACTGCTCAAAGAGCCGAAACGGACCCTAACTGTTTTAGTACCGGTGAAAATGGACAATGGCGGGATCAAGGTTTTTACAGGCTATCGGGTGGTGCACAATGATGCGTTAGGGCCCGGAAAAGGAGGGATCCGTTTCCACCCAGAGGTTTCTTTAGACGAGGTCAAGGCACTGGCCACATGGATGACGTTTAAATGTGCGGTGGTAGGAATTTCTTATGGCGGAGCCAAGGGCGGAGTTATGGTGGATCCCAAACAACTCTCCCGCTCCGAAATGGAGAGATTGAGCAGGGCTTATGTGCAGGCTATTGCCCCGCTGATTGGGCCGGAAAAGGACATTCCGGCTCCGGATGTTAATACCAATCCTCAGATTATGTCCTGGATGATGGATGAGTTCAGTATTATTCAGCAGCATAATTCCTTTGGTGTGATCACGGGCAAACCCCTGATAATCGGTGGTTCGGCGGGTCGGGTTCCGGCTACGGCACAAGGTATGGTTTACGTGCTGGAAGAAGCGATGCAGGCATTGAAGTTAACCTTAGAGGGAGCGAATGTGGTCATTCAGGGCTACGGAAATGCGGGCAGTTACGCGGCCAAGATCCTTTTCGACAAGAAGGCAAAAATCGTCGCAGTCAGTGATAGCCAGGGAGGGATTTATAATCCTAAGGGGCTTAATCCCTTCAAGATCAGTGAACACAAAGCGGCAACTGGGTCGGTGATCAATTATTTAGGGGCAAAAACCATTACCAATGCCGAGTTGTTAACCTTGCCCTGTGATGTTTTGGTGCCTTCGGCTTTAGAAAATCAGATCACAGATCAAAATGCCGCGGGAATCAAGGCGAAAATTATTATAGAAGCGGCGAACGGACCCACTACCCCGGAAGCCGACAGGATATTGGTGGATAAAGGCATATGGGTTGTGCCGGATATCTTGGCTAATGCCGGTGGGGTGACGGTTTCATATTTCGAGTGGGTGCAAAATAACATGGGTTATTATTGGGCCGAAGAGGAGGTCGAGAAACACCTTAGACGCATCATGAAAGAAGCTTTCCATAGGGTTTATGATCTTTACCGCGAGTACCCCGACATCGATATGCGGGCGGCCGCCTATATGTTAGCGGTCAAGAGAGTGAGCGAAGCGATGCAGGTTCGTGGCTGGCTCGGAGAAGTCGAGGCTGAACAGGAAACTGTTAAAATAAGCGCCAAGTAAGGTGTGACTTCGGCTAGGCCGGATAGATAGCTTGATTCCATCGTCAGGCTTCCACTTCTACAACTGAGAGCGGGTCCCGCGCATCCTCCTTCGGTGGGGGTAGATTTTGGTAGACTCCCCCACCGAAGACTCAATGTTCAGCTTAAGCACAACAGGTTCACTGTGTTTTCTTTGGGAAGGAGTATGAATATGCCGAACAGAGAAATACCGGGGCCAAAATCGCAGGCTCTCTTGGAGAAAAAAAACAAGTATGTGGCTCGTGGCATTGCCCACGGCGTGCCCATCTTCATTGAGCGGGCCGAGGGTGCGTGCCTTACCGATGTGGATGGTAATGAATACATCGATTTTTACGGAGGTATTGGCGTTTTGAACGCCGGTCACTGTCCCCCGCCGGTCGTCCAAGCGATCAAAGAGCAGGCGGATAAGCTGCTTCACAGCTGTTTTATGATCACGATGTACGAAGGTTTTGTTTCTCTGGCGGAGAAACTGGCCCAGATTACCCCCGGAAATTATGAGAAAAAGACGGTGCTCGTTAACAGCGGGGCGGAGTCCGTTGAAAGCGCCGTGAAAATCGCACGGGCGGCGACGAAGAAGAGCGGCCTTGTGGCCTTGGAGATGGCCTTCCACGGGCGGACCAACCTGGCCATGGCTTTAACGAGCAAGGTGAAGCCTTATAAGTATGGCTTCGGCCCCTTTGCGCCGGAAGTTTACAAGCTGCCTTCCGCTTACTGTTATCGCTGTTATTACCAGGCCTCTTATCCCGGTTGCGGGCTGCATTGTCTGGAGCAGTTCGAACGGTTTTTTGCGGCCGAGGCGGATCCGGACGGAATCGCGGCTGTGATTGCCGAACCGGTGCAGGGAGAAGGCGGATTTATTGTGCCTCCGCCGGAGTTCTTACCCGGGGTAGAGAAGATTGCCAGGAAGCATGGTATACTCTTTATTGTGGATGAGGTTCAGACGGGTTTCGGCCGGACGGGGAAGATGTTTGCCTCTGAACATTACGGCCTGGAGCCGGATCTGATGACGATGGCAAAATCGCTCGCCTCCGGCTTGCCGCTCAGCGCGGTGACGGGAAAAAGCGAAATCATGGACGCTCCCGGCCCCGGCGGACTGGGGGGAACTTACGCGGGTAATCCTTTGGCTTGTGCGGCGGCCTTAGCGACGATCGACTACATCGAACGGGAGAGACTGGCGGAGCGGGCGGCTGAGATTGGGGCCAAGGTCATGGAGCGCCTGCGGCGGCTGCAAGAGAAATACTCCCTGATCGGGGATGTGCGCGGTTTGGGGGCTATGACGGCAATCGAGTTGGTGCAAGATCGCCGAACCAAAGAACCCGCCAAGAAAGAAACCGCTCAGGTCATTGAGGAGTGTGCCAGGCAAGGCCTTATCATTATCGGGGCGGGAGTCTTCGGCAACGTGGTGCGGATGTTGATGCCGCTGGTGATTACGGATGCCGAGTTGGAGCAAGGGTTGGATATTCTGGAATCGGCTCTGAATAAGGTGGAGAAAGCGCGGGGAACCCAAGTCGCTCGCTGAACTTACATGCTAAAGGAAAAGGACCGCTGGCGACCAATTATGCCGATGTTTTCCGCCTGGGCGCAAATATTTGAGGAAAGGATAGATGAGTTTACGGTCGGTAAGCAGGCAAGTTGGCGCGCTCAGGTCAGAGACAGGATAGTATACAAGAAAGGGGTCTGGAAATGAAGGGGTTTTTCGGCAAACTGCTGCGGATTGACTTGACGCGAAAGACCTATGTGCAGGAGCTTATTCCGGACGAGGTATTTTTTCGCTATCTTGGGGGAAAAGGGCTGGGTTCATACCTTCTTTTGAAAGAGGTACCGGGGGGCGTTGACCCGTTGTCAGCCGACAATAAATTGATCTTTGTTGTCGGTCCGGCCACCGGGGTGGACATGTGGGGATCCAGCCGTTATGGGGCGTATAGCAAATCGCCGCAGACGGGCTTTTACGGGGAATCTTATGCAGGCGGAAAAGTCGCTCCCCAGATACACGGCACAGGGTATGATGCCATTATCCTCCAAGGAGTTTCGGCAGACCCCGTTTTCCTGGAGATTAATGAGACTGCGGTCATTTTCCACGCTGCGGCACATCTCTGGGGCAAAGACACTTATACCACTGAGGATGAGGTTTTGGCCCAAGTGGGCGTGCCCCAGGCTCAGGCAGTCGTGATCGGGCCGGCGGGGGAGAATTTGGTGCGCTTCGCCTGTATTGAAAACAACTATTGGCGTTCGGCGGGGCGGACGGGGATGGGGGCGGTCATGGGTTCAAAAAGGGTCAAAGGGATTGTTTTCTATGGAGGGGCGGCTTGCGAGATCGCCGAACCCGAGCGGGTCAAAACTTTGCTCAAGAATATCGCGGCCAAAGCGAAGAACAATGCGGGCGTCAAGAATTACCAGAAATACGGCACGACCCAGATGGTGAAGACGATGAATTTGGCGGAGACTTTTCCGACTCAGTACTGGTCAGAGGGGGTCTACGAGCATTGGCCGGAAATCAGCGGCGACTCTCTGCTAGAAAAACAGGAGGTCAAGACAACCGCCTGTCCCCATTGTTTTTTGGCTTGCGGCAAACTGAGCAAAGTGCGTTCGGGACGCCATCAGGGACTCAAGGTGGAAGGGCCGGAATATGAGACCATTTTTGCGTTTGGTGGGTTGTGCCAGATTAGTGATCTGGCGGAAATCATCCACCTCAATGACCTCTGTGATCGCTTGGGCATGGATACGATTACAGCGGCAAACTTGGCCGCTTTTACCATGGAAGCCGTGAAAATGGGGAAAATAGAGGCTGAGCTCGCTTACGGGGATGCGGCCGCGGTGGCCGCTTTGCTGTACGACATAGCAGGGCGGCGGGGACTGGGAGCCGTTCTGGCGCAAGGGATCAAGCAAGCTGCACAAGTCTGGCATATGGAGGATATGGCCATCCATGTCAAAGGTTTGGAGCCGCCGGGCTATGATCCAAGGGTTTTAAAGGGGATGGGGTTAGCGTACGCTACTTCGACGCGTGGAGCCTGTCACCTCAGAGCCACTTTTTACAAGGCTGAGTTGGGTGGGCTGATCGACCCGGGGATCGTAGAGGGCAAAGCAGAACTCTTTATCGATTTTGAAAACCGGTTAACCCTATTTAACACCCAAATCCTTTGTGTCTTTTATCGAGACTTGATTCTCTGGCCGGACCTCGTGCAGTTAGTGAAAGGGATTACAGGCCGGGACTGCACGCAGGCGGAGTTGGAAGCGGCGGCTAACCGCATCGTGACGCTTACTCGGGTTTTCAACGCGCGGGAAGGGGCGACGAAGGACTTGGACACCCTCCCGGCCCGCTTGTTTCGGGAACCCATCAACGAGGGAGCAAACAGGATCACCCCAAAGGAACTCCAGTACATGGTTGATAATTACTATCGCTTAAGAGGCTGGGATGACCAAGGCTACCCCTTGACCGATGAAATCAATAAGGCGACGGCAGATGTTATTTGATGTCGAGGGAGCTTGGAAACGGGAGTTGAGACCGTGATTACAATGGAATCCCGGGAAGGAAAAACACTAGCAAAATCATCGCCAACTCCCCGCGAGGAAAGCCGTTCACAAATAAGCTGCAAGGAAGCCTCCGCTTTCAGGTGAGGAGGAATTGCTGCTCGCCAATGCTCTGGGCGCGAACCGCAGCCTGCCCGGAGGGGCACCATTGTTCCCATGCGGCCCAGGACTAAAGGGGAAACTGATAATAAAACTGATAATAAAGGGGAAGGTTAGGCAGGTATTTTCTCTACGGGAGCAGTATACTAAGGCAAGTAGAGTAAGGGATAGGTTGCCGCAACCCAAATTAAACAAAATCAACTTGGAGGTGCACTGTATGGAAATGAACGCGATGGCTTTTGATAAATTTGCACGTGAGGTGTTTGCACCGACCTATCCTCTGATAGCGGCGCAGATCAAGGAACGAACAGGCATCACTGAGGGAGTATGTTTAGATATCGGCTGCGGTGGCGGGTACCTGGGTATTGCCTTAGCCAAAATCACAGATCTTAGCGTCAACTTGCTGGATAATAATCATGACATGCTGAGAATTGCCAGAAAAAACATCATCGACCTTGGTTTAAACGCAAGGGTCCAAACTCTTCTTGGTGACGTGGATGAGATCCCGTTGGAAAATCAAGCTGTGAACCTGGCTGTCAGTAGGGGATCTATGTTTTTGTGGAAAGATCGCAAAAAGGCATTCCTAGAAATTTACAGGGTCCTCGCGTCGGGAGGGGTGGCATACATTGGCATGGGCTTTGGCACTGCTGAGCTACAAGAGGACATTACCGCCAAGATGGCAGAAGCGGACAAGGATTGGGTCAAAAAGGCAAAAACCATTATGGGAGAACAGTCCGTCCAAGATTTTCGTAAAATATTAGAAGAGGCACAAATACCGGCTTTCGAGATAGCGAGAGATAATATCGGCCTATGGATTACTATAAGGAAGCAAGCTCCTTTGCCGTAAAATTTGACATCAACAATTCCTTCGAATCCTGAGATAAAAGAACGTTCTAACCAAAAACCACGCTATCAAGTGCAGACGGCCCGGGGTAGGAGAGCGACGATTATTTGCCGGTCCCCCCAGGGGTGTGCTGTGGCAGATATGAAACAGGCCGCACGCATTGGTTTCTCGGCTGCTGGCCGGTGCAGTGTTTGTCTATGGCGTGGTTATCGTGGCTCATGCCCCCTAAATATGCTAAGATTGGCAGGACGAAATAGCTGGCGAAAATGAATGAAGCCAGGGAATCAACTTATATTGGCGGGAAGGGTCGATTGGGTATGCTGACAGTATAACGATTGGTCGATGAATTCGCCTTTGATGTTGTTGCAGGTTTTAAGGGCCTCGGCAAGGAGATTACGGATCCGACCTTAAAACGGCCCAGTGCGGAACTGGCGGGTTTTCTGACTTATCTTACTCCCTCCCGGCTTCAGGTCTACGGGCGTACGGAAATGGGTCTGATTGAACAGCTTGGACCGACGGTGCGGATGAATCATCTGGAGAAGGTGCTGGTGCCAGAGGTGCCGGGGCTTATTGTGACGCGCGGCCTTCCGGTCATTGAGGAACTTAGGGTTCTCGCCGACGAGCGGGAAATCCCCTTAATGACGACCAATAAGTCGACCACCCGTCTCTTTTTTGTGCTGATTCGCGTGACGAGAAGGATATCTATCATCTTTTCCCCGGAAATTGATCCATTTCTTACTATTGACTCGTATAATAATTTGTCAGGCAACCTTGCCGTTCACATGGGGAAGAGGCCGCCGAGGTAAGAGGGCACTTCATTAAAAAACGATTAGAAAATGATTAAAAAGCCCCAAATGCCTAAACCGTCCTTCTGTTTAGCCCGATATTTATTTTGTGGGACCGGCGAAAAAAATCGAGAGGAGGCTTAAAATGGTAATATCCGCCATAAGTGGTCAAGCGAACCCGTCCCCTAGTCTATTTAGCTCTCTGAACGCATCGAATGTGTCTATGACGGTTACTGCAAGTGATCCCACCCTCTTGGCGAGGCAGGCACAACAACTAACCAACCAAATAACCCAATTGCAGGGTAAGAATGGCAGCGCACAACAGGTGCAGAAGCTTCAGCAAGTGTTGCAGATGGTGAAGGATAGAATTCAGCAGCAGCAACGGCTTGCGCGGGAAAGACAAGCCGACATGCACTCGGCCGCGGCTCAGCCGGTAAGCAGTGGAAAGATGACAAACAATCTTAGCAGACACATCGACGTTCAAGCTTGACGGTGTCAAAGGGTTTTCTTGGCTTTTAATGGTCCTTTTGGGAATCCGTGTGCCGCGAAGGGGTCTTTTGCGGTATTCCTGTCTCTGAAACAAGCGCGTTAGAGCGGCAGTTCCACCCGGAAAACTGTCCCATGTCCTGTAACACTTTCCACACGGATGCGTCCCCCATGGGCCTCAACCAGGGATTTTACAATGGACAGGCCCAGACCGGTTCCACCTTGCTCACGGTTGCGGGATTTTTCACCCCGGTAAAACCGTTCAAAGACGTGGGGGAGATCTTGAGGTGAGATGCCGCTGCCGTTGTCGCGAACCTCCAGAACGAGAAAGGAACCAGAACCGAAAGCGCAGGCGGAGGTTTTTCCGGAAGACAGGTCTGAAGCGAAAGGATGGAGGATCAGTTCAATTTCCCCGGTCAAGGGGTCGGTGTAATGGACAGCGTTTTGAAAAAGGTTTAGAATGACTTGTTTTAGGTGTTGCTTGTCACAAGAGAGGCAGCTGGGGCCGTGAATTTCTACCTTCAGGGAGCGCTTTCCTGCCAGAAGGTGAAGTTCCGGCTCCATAGTTTTCAGCAGGTCGGCCAGTGAAGCTTCTTCTTTGTTCAAGGTGGGCTCACGGTCGAAACGGGCTAAGAGCAGAAGTTCATTCACAAGCTTGATCAGTCGTTCTGATTCCATCCGCATGCTTTGCAAGGCAGAATGCAGTTGATTCGGGTTGTCCTCAGCTCCAAGAAGGAGAACTTCGAGAAAGCCGTGCAAAGCGGTTAAAGGCGTGCGGAGTTCGTGCGAGGCATCGGCCACAAACCGCCTGAGCGTTTCCCGGGCTTCCTTTTCTCTAATGAAAGCTGTCTCCAATCGGGTAAGCAAGGAATTGAAGGAACGAGCGAGACGATTGAGCTCTTCCGTCTCCTGAGAGGGCAAGCGGTCCTGTAAAGTGCCTGCATCAATCCCTTCCAGAGATTGAATCATGCCGGACAGGGGAAAAAGCAAGCGGCGGATCAGGAAACTGAATGCCAAGCCGCCTAATAGGAGGGTGACCAGCGCTCCCAAACCATAGACGGCCATAGATCCGCGCAGAATGTCTTCCGTGGGCTTGAGGAAAGTGCTCGCCTGAATCAGATAGGCCGCTTCTCCGGGAGGACCAAAGCGTAAGAGTACGACCGTTTCCCGTCGCCCTTGATTGTCCAGGGCTATTCCGGACCAATCCGGTTTGCTGCCAGGCATAAAGAGGCTTTTGTATTGTTCGGGAGTTAGAACAGGGACAGAGTGCCGCTGATCTTCCCCGGGACGAAGAGGTTGCAGGGTACCGTCTTTGCCGACCAGGACCAGGGAAACGTCCGGACCCAAGAGTTTGGGCAAGGCGAATTGGGCGGCAGGGGAGCCGGCCGCAAGTTGATCCCAGACCTGGGGACCAACAGCGCGAATCTGATCTTGCAGATTTGCGGCGGCCGTGCGATTTAGGTATTCCTGCATGACGGTATACTCAAAGAGCCCCATGGTCAGGAGGAGGAGGGCAAGAAGCAAGAGAGAGCCGCTGAGCAGTCTGAAACGAAACGAGCGGAGCACCCTGCGGATCATTTTCCATCGGCCTCCTCATCTATTACGATCTGTTAGGGCATTCAACTACCCCTGACTAAAGTCAGAGGATTGCGGCTTTCCTCCACCGGGTCCGGCCCAGTATCATTGGAATCCACATCAGGGACGGTTGAAACGCGCCCCGTAATCGTCCGGTCCTGCCGGGCGACCAACGTTCTAAGCCTTACATTACGTCCGCCTACCAAGTCAGCATGCAGCGTATAACCGCAAGCTTCGCAGGTGAAGAGCAGTCCCTTTCCTGGCCGGTTGGTGTATGAGTATGCCGGTGTTAATACCGACATTAAGCTAATTCAACGCGATAGCCTGCTCCACGAAGCGTGCGAATGCGCTTGTGTTCCGTATCTCCAAGTTTTTCGCGCAGGGCGCGCACATAGACTTCCACAATATTTTCTTCCCCATTAAAATCATAGCCCCAGACCTCTTCCAGGATCTGTCGTTTACTCAATACCGCACCGTGGTTAATCAGCAGGTAGTAAAGGAGTTCATATTCTGTCGGAGATAGTTCGAGCAATGTCCCTCGGTAATGGATTTCACGTTTAGCCGCATCAAGCTGAAACAAGCCCAGGAACTGGATTCCCCCAAGTTCGGGGAATTGATTGCGCAGACGGGCTTGTATACGGGCCAGCAGCTCTTGGAAACTGAAGGGTTTGATCATGTAATCATCGGCTCCCAGGTTCAGACCGTGCACCCGATCGTCGACTTCATCGCGGGCCGTCAGCATAATCACGGCGGTGCGAATCTGAGACTTAAGTTGACGGCAGACCTCAAACCCGTTCATGCCTGGCATCATGATATCCAGGACCACCACGTGGGGTTGAAATTCCAGGGCTTGGTTGAGGGCAGCCACGCCGTCTTTAGCGGTGCGGACGATATAGCCTTCATTGCCGAGACCCATGTCGAGGAACTGGAGAATATTTGGCTCATCATCAATAACCAAAACGCGAAACCGGTTTAAGGCGGCCATTTCTTTACTCCTTCCCTTGTCTGCTTTCTCATCCGGTCATTCTTCATGCGAATTGTTCCATTAGGAGGATCTTAACATCTCGGCGAAGATATGTAAAACCGCACCGGCGTCCCGGTGCGGTTTTGGCCTGAAGGGGCTTGAACTCAATTCTTTTGGCGCAATGTCCGGATTCGGGTTACGGATGAATATCGATTCTGGTAGGAGAAACTGTTGAACCGTCTGCGGTTCCTTCGACATGAACCTTCATTCCGACGGTCAATTGGCTGGATGTATTGCCTGGGCCACGCTGGATGAGGGGATGTGAATTGAGATTTAATGTTACCGTCTGACCGCTGTTGGTTTTTACTGTCACGGATGCAGCCTGGACCCCCGTAATCGTCCCGTCCCAATGAGGTGGAACGAGGTCCACCTCTGCAGCTGTCAGATTGGAGATGGTTTTCGAGAGGGTCGAGGTCGAGGAGGGCGAGGGCGGGGGAACTTGCTCCCCACCGACCAGGCGGATGTGAACGTCTTTTCCGGCTTGTAACGCCGAAGTGCCGATGGATTGGGGACCGCTCTCAAGTTTGGTGTTTCCGGTCAAGCTGACGACGAAGGTCCGTCCGTCCGGCGTCCTGACCGTCAAGGACCGGCTGGTAATGCCGGTGATCTTTCCGCCCAGCCCGTCTGGCTTCTTGCCGGGGTGACCTGGCAGCCCATCCCGGTGGGGGGGAGCCAGATGAACGTGAAGCGCGTCAAAGGTCCCGTTGTTCCAACTGCCGTCCACGCCGACTTCTTCTCCGGCCTTCAGATCGGACAGATTTAACGTTTGAGCCGGCCCCCGGTCATACACAGTGCCTGAGGAGAGCTTCACAGTGACGGTTTTATCTGGAGTTTTGAGTGTCAACCGACCGTTACTGATCGATGTGATGGTACCGTGAACATGAGGAACTTCGAGATGAACATGAAGCGCGTCAAAGGTCCCGTTGTCCCAGTTGCCGTCCACGTCGACTTCTGCTCCGGCCTTCAGATCGGACAGATTTAACGTTTGAGCGGGCCCCCGGTCATACACCGTGCCTGAGGAGAGCTTCACAGTCACGGTTTTACTTGCGGTTTTGAGTGTCATCACATCGCCGCTGACTGACTCGATAGTGCCGTGAACGTGGGGACGAAGTGGAGCTTTGACTGGGGGAGGAGGGACCGAAGGAAGGCCTGCCGGTGAAGTGTCGGCCAACGCTGCAACACTTCCAAGCCCGACCACGAGGAACGAGGAAAAAGTTACAGCCGCCACTTTAGTGAGTTTGTTCATGTTTAGTTATTACCTCCTTGCGCAAATTCTCTTCTGTGACCTGTCTTGACAATGCTATTGTGCGGGATCAGTCTGAGACGGGGCTGAACTTCAGCTGAAAGTTAGCTGAAAAATTTCCTATCCCAGATGAATACTTGAATATGGCAAGGCCATAGGCCGGTGCGGAAGTTTTTCATACGATATTAATCCAAACTTAAGCAGTCATTAATGCTTGGATGCTAACCTTATATCAGGACCTAGGAGGAGCGATGAGTAATGATGGAATTTTTGAGGTTGGCGCCAGGCAATAAGGAAATAAAACGGCAGGGTTTTTTGGGTGTCATTACGGAATGGCTCAGGTTGCTGCGACCGCACCAATGGAGCAAGAATGGGTTTGTGTTGCTTGGCTTGATGTTCTCCAGGCAATGGCAGCCACCGGCAATATTGGCTGCCATCTCGGCATTTCTGGCCTTTTGCGCCATCTCAAGCAGTGTATATGTCTTCAACGATATCCAGGATATCGAGGCGGATAGGCAACACCCCACAAAGAGAATCCGGCCGCTGGCCAGCGGGGCAATCTCTATCCGGGGAGGCTGGATAATCTCGGGTGGGTTGGCCGCGCTGGCTTTATTACTTGCTGCGATGACGGGACGAGGGGTTGCTGTCTTTGTTCTGATATATGCTGCTTTGAATGTGAGTTACTCGTTACGATTAAAACACATTGCGGTTTTGGACGTATTTATTATTTCCACGGGATTTATCTTGCGTATTCTTGCGGGAACAATGGGTTTGGGTATTGCACCTTCGTCCTGGCTTTTTTTGTGCGGGTTTATGCTGTCCTTATTTCTGGGTTTTGGCAAGCGCCGCGCGGAACTCCTTAGCATTGAATACGACGGGTCGCCTGAAACCCGAGCGTCGGCCCGTCTGGTACTAAAAGATTACAGTCCGTTGATAGTTGACCAGTTTATGGCTATCAGCGCGGCCTGCACAATTATTAGCTATGCTCTTTATACGGTCAACGCGGAAACCATTGCCCGGTATGGCACGAAAGCTCTGATCTATACCTTGCCTTTCGTTGTTTATGGGCTGTTTCGCTATATTTTTCTTGTTCACCGCTTGGGTAAGGGGAGCGACACAGCACTTGACCTTTATTCGGATGCCCACTTATTGTTGACGGTTCTCGCCTGGGGTGTGGTCACCCTGGTGGTTTTATCATGAGCATGTCCTCGCCGAGCGACCGTTACAGAATATAGCTTTGAAGGATGGTATATCACCATGGAACTTTCTTGGAACCGCTATCCCCGCTTAGAGCACCGCGAAATATTAACCTTGTTTGATCTGTCTGCCGGTTTGCCCGAAAGGGCGGGATTCTGCTTGCCCCACGGAAACGGCCGAAGTTATGGAGATGTTTGCCTGAATGAAGACGGGGTATTGCTGGATACCCGCCGGCTTAATCGCATCATTGCTTTCGATCCGGTGACAGGCCGTATCAGTTGCGAATCCGGCGTACTGTTGAAAGAAATTCTCGATTTAGTATTGCCACGGAACTGGTTTTTACCGGTCACACCAGGTACGCAGTATGTTACGGTTGGCGGAGCTATTGCCAACGATGTTCACGGTAAGAATCATCACTGGGCAGGATCTTTTGGCAACCATGTAACTTGTCTGGAACTGTTGCGCTCTGACGGGCAGCGGATCCGATGCTCTATAGAGGAAGCCGGGGAGTGGTTCGCCGCGACCATTGGCGGTTTGGGTCTGACGGGTTTGATTACTTGGGCGGAGATACAGCTTATACCGGCGCATAATCCGTGGATGATGGTAGAGTCCCGGCGTTTTTCCAGCCTCGATGAATTTTGGCAGATCAATAAAGAGGCTGAGGATCATTGGCCTTACACAGTAGCATGGCTCGATTGCCTGTCAGCCGGGCGAGGCCAAGGAAGGGGCATCTATATGGCCGGAAGGCATGCCCTTTGGACAGAGAGCCTGCCGGGCAGCCGCCCGCGATCTTTGCTGTTTCCCTTGGACCCGCCGTTTTCGTTGATCAATCCCTTCAGTTTGCGTCTTATCAATAGCCTTTACTTCCACCAGCCATTAAAGAAGAAACCGGCTTTATCTCATTACGCAAAGTTCTTTTACCCTTTGGATGGGGTGCTGGAATGGAACCGCATTTATGGAAGAAAGGGCTTTTTTCAGTATCAATGCGTTTTGCCGCCGGCAGCCGCTCAAGCGGGGATCGCCGCGATGTTAAAGAAGATCTCAGCCAGCGGACAGGGTTCGTTCTTGGCGGTGCTTAAGACCCTTGGGAGAGTTCCATCCCGAGGCCTGCTGTCATTTGCCCGCCCGGGAGTAACACTGGCCTTGGATTTTCCTAACTGCGGCCCAAAAACGTTTCGGTTGTTTAATGAGTTGGACGCTATTGTGCGCGATACGGGCGGTGCGCTCAACCCTTCCAAAGACGCGCGCATGCCGGCCTTGATGTTCAAAACCGGCTTTCCCAATTGGGAACGTTTTGCCGCCTATATTGATCCCAAATTCTCATCCAGTTTTTGGAGGAGGGTAACCCATGAGTAATCGGCAGCGGATTGTTATTTTCGGCGCCACCTCTGCTATAGCTTCCGCCTGTGCCCGGCAATGGGTGAGGCGTGGCGACAGCCTTTTCTTGGTTGGACGTAACGAGAACAAGTTGGAGAGCCTGATGGCTAACCTCCGAGTACAAAGTTCGACGGGACAACAGATAGAAGGGGCAATTGCCGACCTGAACGATTTTGAGCAGCACGAGGAACTTTTTGCCCGCGCCGAACACGCTCTGGGCGAGATTGATGTGGTACTCATCGCCCACGGCACTCTGCCGGACCAACAAGCCTGCGAAAATTCCGTGCCCTTGACTATGGCAGAGATGCGTACCAATGGGCTGAGCGTCATTGCTTTGCTGACCGGCGCGGCTAACAGAATGGAGGCCCGGGGAAGAGGCTGTCTGGCCGTGATCACTTCAGTGGCCGGAGACCGGGGCCGCGCAAGTAACTATGTGTACGGGGCGGCGAAAGGCATGGTGATCCTATTCTTGCAGGGATTGCGTAATCGTCTGGCCAAACGGGGAGTGACAGTCATTACGATCAAGCCGGGCTTTGTGGATACTCCGATGACCGCTCGTTTTGAGAAGAAAGGTCCCCTCTGGGCGGAGCCTGAAACCGTAGCTTACGGTATTGTGACAGCCGTTGAAAAGAGAAGGGATATCGTTTACCTGTCCGGAATGTGGCGCTGGATCATGTTAATTATCCGGCACATTCCCGAGAGTATTTTTAAAAGGCTCAGCTTATAAGAAGGATAGCAATAAGGTGATAAAGTGAATAATAGCAGAAGGATGCCAAAGAAAAATAGCAGAAAAAACCTCTACAAACCCGAGCGGTTGATGATCCTCGTGGCTGTCTTACTCGCAGCTGTCTTGGTTCTGATCGGGCGCAGCCGTACCAACAACCTCCTGTCTCCCGTTAATCTCTCGGCTGATACAGCCGGACAGGTTGCCCGGCTCATAGATCATTTGGGGCAATACCAAGTACTGGACGGACCCACAAACGGTACTTTGCCCATATACGCCTTGGGCAATGCCGGTAAAATGAGAGAAATTCTCGTGGACGCGCATAAGAGCGGCTATCCATACCACATATACAGATTTAAAACCACGGACACCGGCCAAGGCTACACCATTGTTCTGCCGCCAAAATCTTTAAGCAGCGGGTCTGGGGTCAATGATACGGGGCTGACTATGCAATATCCATATATCTTTTATGTCAGTTCTTTTGACGGACAACCGCAATCCATCAACGCTTACAACTTGAATGACAACAAAAGGACTGTTTTTGCCTTCACCGGTATGATTAAAAAGGCAAATCTAGTACCGGTAAGTACAAATCAGGTAAAAGTGCAGCTTGTTGAAAGTAACCAAAGTATGGAGGCATTCCTCAATATCGGTAAAAATGGCATCTCCAGCAGTTCTCCGACATTAAAGCTCATGCACAGCCCAACCGATAATACGTCTGCTTTTATCCGCTTAGTGGAAGGTGTAAAGAAAATTATGGGTAACGGGTAAGTATTCACTGAACCATTCATGTAAATTGCCCTTTTAACTTTTCTCTTAAATTTTGGCCAATTGGTATTTTTTGACTGGCGACGTGGCCTGTTCTTTGCTAGAATAAGGTCATGGATACAGATGAGAAGAAGCTGTCAAAAACTGAATCGAAGAGGAAACCCAGATCGGAGAAGTCCCTGTGCACGTTTCCAAAGTGTGGGCCGGTCAAAGCACTGAAAGAGCATGTTAAGAAGCTCGCAGAAGAGAACGCTCGGCTTCAGCAGCAGCTGGCGGACCGGGATGCCCGGATTGAAAAACTGGAAGCACAACTGCGCAACCTGCGCGGTGATTTGTTTGGGGCTTCTTCGGAAAAGTCTCAGCCAGAAAACCTCCATTTAGCGACGAAGGATGGCGTGACGGTTGAACCTCCAAGTGACAGTGCGGATTCCTCCTGCGCTTTTCCGAAGAAAGAGAAGAAGAAACGGGGCGCTCAGAAAGGTCATCGGGGTCACGGCCGCCAAATTCCCAAGGACCTTCCACTGACAGAAGTGATTCACGAGATTCCGCCGGAGCAGAAGGTTTGTCCTCACTGCGGCAAGCCCTATCGTGATCTGAATCTCACGGAAGACTCAATTGAGATCGACTATGAAGTCGGGGTCATCCTCAAGAAGCACGTTCGGCGTAAGGCAGCCAAGACCTGTGAGTGCCTAGGACCGGCCATCATTACGGCCCCCAAGCCGCCGCAGCTTATTCCCAAGGGCCTATTTAGTCTCGACTTTTTGGTGTTTACGATTGTGCAGAAATACTTCTTTCAGATCCCACTGAACCGTCAGATCCGGCAGTGGGAGCTTGAAGGCTTAGATATCCATGCCGGGACGCTGACCGGCTGTTTTCAGACGATCGGTGCTTTTCTCGTCCCCCTGTATGCCTTGCTGATCGAGACGAGCCGCAGTGAAACCCACTGGCACGTCGATGAGACACGCTGGATGGTCTTCGCTGAGAAGGAAGGGAAGCAGGGGTATCGCTGGTGGCTCTGGACGTTCGTATCAAAGCGGGCCACCGTGTTCGTCCTGGATCCCCACCGTTCGAAAGAGGTCCCTCAGAAGTTCTTTGGTCAGACAGCCCGGGGCATTATCAATGTCGACCGTTACGGTGCCTACTGCGTTTTAGACGGTCAGATGCTGCGTCAGCTGTGTTGGCTTCATGTCCGTCGGGACTTCATCCGGGCAAAAGAAGGCCTTTTATCCCTGAGAGACTGGGCGGATGACTGGATTGATGACATTCATACCCTAATGGCAGTCAATGATAAACGGGTCGCGTGCCAGAATCATCCGGTTCAATTCGCCGAGAAGCAAGCGGAACTGGAAGGTCAGTTGGAGAAAATGGCGGCTAAACGGGATGCTCAACAGACACTGACCACGAATAAACCGGTGCAAACCAAGATCCTTAAGAGCTTAAGCCGTAACTGGGCGCACTTAACGGTCTTTGTCGATCATGCCGATATTCCTATGCACAATAATGTCGCAGAATCAGCCCTGCGCGGTGCGGCGGTCGGGCGTAACAACTACTACGGAAACCATTCCGAACGGGGTGGCCAGTTTGCGGCGATGAGTCTGTCCATTCTTCAGAGCGCTGTTCAAAACGGTCTAAACCCCCAAGCATATCTCCTTTACTACTTAGAGGCCTGTGCCCGTTTGGGTAAAGCCCCCCAGAAACCCGAGGAGTTCGCCTCCTTCCTACCCTGGAACATCACCGGCCCGGACCGTGAGGCGCTCCTTTTAAAGAAAGGAAAGAGCCCATGATATCCGTTGTGAAAGCCAGGGGACGCACCTTCAGCGCGGAGGATCTGGAACTCATCCGCAGCCTTATCCGCCAAGGGAATCTGAACCGGCAGCGAATCTCTCAGGAGGTCTGCCGTGCTTTGAATTGGCGTAAGCCGGACGGAGGACTCAAAGACATGAGCTGCCGTGTGGCCTTGTTGCGTTTGCATCGAGACGGCATCATCGAACTCCCTCCTCCCCTAAGCAAAGATAACAACCGGCTGCGCCCAATTCAGTTTACCCCGGCGAGTGACCCCGGAGAACCGATCACGGTCCCCCTCCATCACTTGGGCTCTATCCGGTTCATCCGAGTCAGTGGGTCAAAACAATCGCGCTTTTGGAACGAACTGATTGAGCGTTATCACTATCTCGGCTACACGCGCTTGCCCGGAGCTCAAATTCGCTACCTCATTTATACCGACTCCGGCGTGCTTCTGGGAGCCATCGGCTTTTCATCACCGGCCTGGGCTTTGCGGCCTCGCGACGAACTCGTCGGCTGGACTAAGGAGCAACGCCTGAAGCACTTGAACCTAGTGGTAAACAATTCCCGCTTTTTACTTCTACCCTGGGTTCACGTCAAGAACTTGGCATCCAAAATCCTATCCCTCACTGCCAAGCGCCTGCCGCAAGAATGGCAAGCGACCTATGGCCACACCCCCGTATTACTCGAAACGTTTGTTGACAAAGAGCGCTATAGGGGAACCTGTTACAAAGCGGCCAACTGGTCTTACGTGGGGGAAACGCAGGGACGGGGTAAATGGGATCGGCTCAACGAGTACAAACTGCCCGTTAAAAGTATTTACCTCTATCCACTCCATAAGAACTTTCGTCAAATTCTCGCCGGGTCGGACTAAGTCCGGCCCGTTTCGTTGACTTTTAAATGTTCATTGAATGGTTCACTGAACATTTACGGTAACGGTACAGTCGCCTTCTTGGAAAATACCTGGTACCAAAGCAAAGACACCTTCACAAGCCTGTTGTATTCCGTAAACAGCGGCGCAGAGCGCCCCGGCCTGACCAATGCCGGCAAAGCGCAAGCAGGCGGGTCCTCCAAACCGGCCTCAACGGGGCCGGTCAGCAGCCCGCCCCTGGAGAAATCAATCACATTTCCCGATCCCTCTCGACCCTATGTTAAAGTTAGCCTAGTGAAAATTAATCCCGCTTTGGTAAACTTTCATCTGGTTGCGGGCACTAAAGACCCTGTCTCAGTAACGGGCATTCACGGATCCGGCAGGATCCCGTTGAGCGTTCAACGGCAGGGGAATGTCATAGCCGCTTTTAACGCGGGCTTTCAGTCCAGAGACGGCATCTACGGTTTTATGGCGGAGCAAAGGGTTTACCAATCACCGGCAGCGGGTTTGGCTACGTTCTGTATATATGGGAACGGAAAGGTTGATATAGGGTCCTGGGGCAATGAAATAAAGTCGGACGCGGGCATAGTTTCTTTGAGACAAAACTTACATCTCCTCATTGATAACGGCAGGCTAAATCCCCTGATTAACGATCAGGCAAAATGGGGCACAACGGTCAATAATGCGGTCCGGGTATGGCGTTCCGGCATTGGCATAGATAAACAAGGCCGAATTATTTACGCCGCCGGGGACAGTCTGACGGCCGAAACCCTGGCCAGAGCCTTGCTAAGTGCGGGTTGCGTCAGGGCCATGGAACTTGATATCAACAGTTATTGGGTGACTTTTAACTTTTTCCGGCGCACTGCCGGTAAACAGGGTGCCACTTTGGAGGGTACAAAACTTGACCCCTCTATGAGAAGGTCGGCTGCGCGATATTTAACACCCGACACCAGGGATTTCTTCTATCTAACGCTCAAACCACTTAACGCTCAAACCACCCCTTAAACCCTAATAGCGCCGCATTGAAGGAAACAATTCCGGCAACAGCCAGAACGGCTACAAGCGCAAGACCTATCATCAGCGATTACGCTTAGCCATGGCGACTCGGCTCCAGCCAAAGGTCCGCAAAGTGGAAACGTCTGGTATTTAAGAAAACTTTAATTTGCATCTTGCGGCCGAGAATGCTATACATTATATTGTGGAAGTTGCGGACATGCCTTTAACGTTTCTGCGCTCAGGTTAGGGTGAGCAAGAAAACGGCAAACACCGGTGTTGTACCCAACTTGTCAGCCGTAATATTGGAAAGATCCGTTACCGCTTTGTGCCTTCGGACCGTATTGATGAGCAAGAGGTGTCTTATTTGGGGATGGTGTCTCGGCGGACTGTAAACATGGTTTCAAAAGCCTTAATGACCCCGGTCAAGCCCTTGCAGGTTTTTATGGATGCTCCCAGTCCAACACACGGTTACTGTTTGCAACACGCTTACGATATTCTTTGCCAAGACGGCAAAGATGATGTGGCTGCGTATTTCCGTCCCTTCGATCGATGGCTTAGAAAAGGCTCTTTCTGGGCTGACCAGGGTTGGAGAAATGTCTGCCATTATTTTTTTGCTTCTAGCAAGTTCAGGCCCGGAGCTGAAACGGAGTGCCAGTATTATTTTGACAAAGCAGTCACCACCTGCCAACAAGATATAACCAAAGGTATGTTCTACTTGGGGGCAGCTGTGCACCTGGTACAAGACATGTGTGTACCACATCACGCGGCGGGAGCAGTTTTTGACGGACATAAGGAATTTGAAACATGGGCAGGCGAAAATCTGCAGCACTTTAGTGCCGCAGAAAGTGGGATTTATATGCCTTTTACGGGCCCAAGTGAATGGATTAGATATAATGCCGCCAGGGCTTTAACCTACTATCCCCTTGTTTCGAAAGGGAAAGGATGTGACGAAGGGAATTACTTTGAAGCCGCGCGAGAACTCTTGCCGCTCACTATTTATACGACAGCCGGTTTTCTGGATTTTGCCAAACCGGTTCTGCAGCAAGCCTGTGTAACGATTCCCCAGACATCCTGGCTTAACGTTGCGGGTGAGAAAATGTCTGATTATGCACCAGTGTCTTTTAATCACGGGAGTAGAGGCGCTTAATTCTCAGCCTTGGCGCCATAGACACTAGTGGGAATCATGATAGGAATTATGGCGGCGGTCTTGTCAACGGTGTCCAGTTATCTGTAATATTTTGCGTCTGGAGGATAGCGTCTAAATGAAGCCCGGTAAAAAAATAAGCTGGAAAAAGTTGATGGGTTTTGTGGGTTTTAATATTGTCTTTGCGGCCTTGCTGGCACCCTTCATCGTTTTCTATGGTCCCTTTCAGGCACTGAAAGTCATGGCTGTGGGCTCCATCGCTCTTTCGCGCCACCCGCAGGTTGTGAGAGCCTTTCTTTCCCCAGCCGAAATCAGCAAGATTACTCATGAGTATGACGCCTTGGGAGTGAACACCCAAGCGAAGATTGTCAGTAAACAGATGACTGCCGGCTCCGGCAGCGGGATTCAAATCCAAAACATCCAGGGACAATCGTTTAGAGGAAAGGTCATACTGATTAAAGACCCAAAACGGGTCAAAGTCGCCGTGACGAATCGGCTGGGCACGGCCGGAGAGGTACTGACGCATCTTGTTCAACAGAGCGGAGCCGTGGCCGGGATTAATGCGGGCGGGTTCAACGGCCCCGGTTGGGGAGGAAACGGAGGTTTTCCCGAAGGCTTGACAGTGCACGCGGGGAAGCTGGTTTATAATGACATCGGGAACAAAAAAGCGCAAGACCTCATCGGGATCAATGATCAAGGAAAACTAGTCATCGCTCCCATGTCGGCGGACGAGTTGGCCGCTCACCATATTCAAGAAGCGGTAACTTTTTACGGTCCCGTCCTGGTTGCCAACGGGAAGCCGGTTGTCGCCGGGGATGGCGGAATCGGCATTGGACCCCGGACGGGAATCGGCCAAACAGCGGACGGGACGATTATTTTCGTCGTTATCGACGGACGCCAGCCGACCTGGAGCTGGGGTGCCACCGGCCGTCAACTAATGAACGTTTTCTTGCAGTATCACGCGGTCAATGCCGTCAACCTGGATGGCGGTTCTTCCTCGGAAATGGTTTATCAGGGGAAGATCATCAACCGACTCTGGGATATCTTCGGGGAACGCTATATTCCTACGGCTTTTGTCGTCATGCCGAAGTAGAGAGGGCGGCTCAGTGGGTTGTTGACAACAATATTAGGCAACGACGCCGTACTGTTGCGGGCGCGCAACGGGCGGCGTTTTTTTGTGTGTTACGAACACGGCGCAAGCCGGAGTTCGACTTCGAGTTTGACTTCGACTTCGACTTCGGGTTCGACTTCGACCCTTCCCTGGCCGAATTTACTTTGTCCCGCGAAACCTCATCACCTTAACAGTTGAGCAGTGAATACAGGCCTTTTAGGGCGCGAAAACAGCTTTTGGCCCAAAATAATCCTGGCGGTGTCCTCAATCAAGTATAATATACCCAACCAACTGGTAGTAACATATAACATCAATCCGCAACCCAGTGAGACGACTGGCTACAACACATACTGACGTCTTTTGCCTGGAAAGCGCGAAGTTGGCAGCAGAAGTTCGAAAAGTGGCAAGAAGGAAGGCTGGTTAATGCTTCAAGTCAATGGATCCACTCCTTACTATCAACAAATAAAGCAATACATCCGTAAGCTTATCCAAGAGGAAGGATTACAACCCCATGAGCAAATACCGTCGGAGCGTGAACTCTGTGAGCAATTTAGCTTAAGCCGTACGACGATCCGCCTGGCTTTAGCCGAAGCGGAAAAAGAGGGCTTAGTCTACAGAGTTCATGGCAAGGGCACTTTCGTATCCCTTCCCAAGATTGACCAAGGTTTGTCCGCCATCAATAGTTTTGAAGATACGATGCGCTCCCGCGGTTTAAAACCGAGGATTGAGGTCCTGTCTGTCGAAGCCTTGCCGGCGGATCTTGTGATCAATACGATTCTTCAATTGGGTCTGGATGAGGAACTGATGAAATTGACCTTGTTGGGCTATGCGAACGAGGAACCTATCGTGCACTATGAGTCCTATCTGAGCCGGAGAATCGGACGTACGGTGGCGGACGAGGCGCTCCAGCGGGCCGCGGCCGGCTTGTCTTATTCAACGTTTGAATTGTACACTGATCGCTTGGGGATCAAACCCGTGGTAACGAATCAGACATTTGAGGCGACTCTGGCCGACCAAGAGACAGCCCGCTTGCTGCAAATCCAAGAAGGGGCGGCCGTGTTTCTTATCACATCACTTGTCTATGCTGAGAACCAGCAACCCATTGAATATAAGGCGGCTCATTACCGTGGCGACAAATTTAAGTTCAATGTCAGCAGAAAGCACCTTTAACCTTTCTGCCGATAACATCCGACAACGCCTGACGGTGGATTCCGGGGTAAGAGTGATCAAATTCGGAGGAGGTGACAATGGATCAGGCAGCTTTAAGTCGATTACAAAGGGGGACAGTCGTCCAAGAACGGCCCGGGGAGGGGAGTTGTCCAAGAACAGCTCAGGAGAATGCCGTTAAGAAACAACCCGGAAGTACACGGGATGCCCAGGGGGACAGATACTTACAGGACCGCACAAGTAGGCAGGCGTTAAAGAACAGTCAAAGAACCGCCAAAGAAGGGTCAAAGATGTTTGTCAGTGAACGTTACAGAGGGAGGATAGTTATGAAAAACAGGTTTAGACAGTTTGGTGTATTAGTTCTGGCTCTGTTGGTCATAGCAACTGCGGGATGCGGAACACCGCAAAAGGTCGCGTCCCCGGCACAGGGCAAACAATTGGACGGAGTTACGGTGGATCCCAACGCGACCCTGGTGGTTGGTCTTAAAGGACCGGTACTCACCCTGGATCCCGCGAATTACCGGGACCTGGTGACGGAATCCGTCTTGCGCAACATTTTTGACGGTTTGGTAACGACGACACCCGACGGCAAGGTTGTCCCGGAAATTGCTGAGTCCTGGAAGACAGTCAGCCCGACGGAATGGGATTTTAAGATCCGCAAAGGTGTAACTTTCCAGGATGGTACCCCGCTCACGGTCAATGATGTCAAATTTACGTTTGACCGGTTGATTAAGGATGGAGCCATTAACGGCAAGACCTCGCCCAGAAAAGGATTGCTGGGGCCTCTCAAATCCATACAGATTGTTAATGACAGGACAGTTCGGTTTATTTTCTCCTCACCCTGGCCGATTTTCTTGCCCATGCTGGCTCACGAGCAGATTGTTCCCAAAGCTTATGTGGAAAAGGTGGGTGAGTCGTATTTCGCTCAGCATCCCATTGGGGCCGGACCTTTCAAGTATGTTAAGGGAAACCTTAACAGTCAAATTGTACTAGAAAGATATGACAAGTACTACGGGGGGCCCCCGGACCTTCCTCCCGTCGGACCGGCCCAAGTCAAAACGCTCATTTTCCAAGTCATTCCGGAGAACTCTACCCGCCTGGCATCCCTCATGTCAGGAGACCTTCAGATAGCGCAAGCGGTGCCGACGGATATGGTGCCTCAGTTGCAAGCGAACAAGAACGTCACTGTCAAGATGACAGGCAGCACCCAGATGCACATGTTCGAAATGAATGTCAAAAAAGCGCCGTTTGACAAGGTGCAGGTACGCCAAGCGATGAATTACGGGATCAACATGCAGCAGATTGTAGACAAAGTGCTTAACGGTTATGCGGTGAGAGCGGCTGGTCCGGTGCTTCCGAGCAGTCCGGCTTTGGACAAGAGCTTAAAACCCTATCCCTACGATCCGCAAAAGGCGAAACAGCTTCTCCGGGAAGCGGGCTATCCGCACGGGTTTCCTTTGGTGATCGATACAGAGGCGATCAATCAGGTCGTAGCCCAAGCGGCCGCCTCCGACTTGCAGAAGATTGGCATTAACGCGACGGTCAGGGTTTGGGATTGGGGTGTTTTAAAGCCCTTGCTGGTTAAAGGTGAAAGGGACATGGTACTCACGGATTGGGGCAATTCGGACCAGGATCCGTCCGACTTGCTCGGGCCGACCCTTCGGGGTAACGGCCGGGGGAATTACAGTTTTTACAACAACCCGGAAGTTAACAAACTCCTGGACAAGGCCAACTTGAGTGTAAACGACACGGAAAGATATCAACTCTACGGGCAGGCGCAGAAAACCATCTATGATGAAGCGCCTTGGGTTTTCGGTTACGTCATGAAGAATATCGAAGGGATGACGAAACAGGTAGTCAATTATCGGCCCAGCAGGGATAGCATGCTGACGATGATGCGTGTGGGAATTAAGGCGAAGTAACGGTCGGGGCTCCTATGGGTCGATGGGAGCCGAGTGATCCCATAATGCGCAGGGTAAAGAATCTTTGCCCTGCGCTGCCTCCAACCCAACCCGGACGAAAGGGGTGAGGATCCTGAGAACGGCAAAAATCATCCAAAGAATCCTGGCAACGGTTCCGATAGTGCTGGGTGTCGTTATTTTGGTTTTTGTCTTTATGCGTTTTATTCCCGGCGATCCGGTAGACTTGATGATGGGGCAATCAGGTAATGTCAGCCGGCAGGAAATTGCCGATTTACGCGCTCAATTTAACTTGGACGCTCCCGTCTATGTACAGCTCTATGATTATTTAGGCAAAGCGGTGCAGGGCAACTTGGGAGAGTCATATATGGAGAAGAGGCCGGTTATCGATTTGATTGGTCAGGCCCTGCCCGCAACGCTCGAATTGTCATTAATGGCAATCTTATTTGCGCTGATAGTGGCGATTCCCATCGGGGTCTATTCGGCAGTCAAACAGAACTCTATTCTTGATCGTGCCAGTATGGGGATATCTTTCCTGGGGGTCTCGATGCCCGGTTTTTGGCTGGGGATCTTGTTAATGCTGATCTTTTCCGTCAAGTTGGGGATTGCACCTACCCAGGGGCGTATTGCCTATGGTACCGGTTTAGTCAAGGTTACGGGATTTTACGTGTTCGACAGCATCCTTACCGGAAACTGGGCGGCTTTGAGAAGCTCCCTCGCTCACTTGATCCTGCCGGCCATTACCTTGGGTTCTCCGACCGCCGCGGTGGTGGCCCGGGTGGTTCGTTCCAGCATGCTGGAGGTTATGCGGCAAGATTATATCGTCTTGGCTCGCGCTAAGGGCTTGCGGGAGTTCCGGGTGGTCGTCAGGCACGCCCTGCGCAATGCCCTGATTCCGACAGTCACCGTGTTGGGGACGGAAGTCGGCGCTTTGCTCGGGGGCAACATGATTGTGGAAACCGTCTTCGGCTGGCCGGGGCTGGGCCGCCTGGCGGTGACCGCCATCTTTAACCGGGATTATCCCTTGGTGCAAGGAGTGGTCATGTTCTATGCGCTCGTCTTTGTCATGGCAAATTTGGGTGTCGATATCTTGTACACATATCTCAACCCGAAGATTTCGCTGTAGGAGTGTGAGAACGTGAGCAAAAACAACAGTGCGCCGGCTTTGGCCGGGCCGAGTGCGGATCCGCGTTTCAGGGCTGTGCGGCGGCGGATGCACCGGCTACTAGAATTCTTGACTGAGCTCAAAGGAAATCCAGCCGCCTTGATCGGTTTGTTGGTTCTTCTCTTCTACATTGGCATGGCTGCCTTCGCCCCCATCATCTCACCCCATTCTCCTGTGCGCATTCATCTGGACGAGAGGCTCCTGCCTCCCTTTTGGCTGCCGGGCGGCACCTTAAATCATCCTTTAGGCACAGACGTTTTGGGGATGGATTTGTTGTCCCGGATCATCTATGGAGCCCGGATATCTTTGGCCGTAGGATTTTTGTCGGTGGGCATCTCGGTTATTTTCGGTGGGATTCTGGGCCTGTTGGCCGGATATTTTCGCGGGCTGTTTGATGAAATCATCTGTCGAGCAGCCGATCTCCTGCTGGCGTTCCCTTTCTTGATTTTCGCCATCGGGGTCATGGCTTTCATGGGCCCGGGCTTTGTGAATCTCATCCTGGCCTTGACTTTCAAAGGGTGGGTGGAATTCTTTCGCCTGGTCAGAGGAGAGGTGATGGCGGAGAAGACAAAGGAGTATGTGGAAGCGGCCAACGCCTTGGGGGTAAGCCACCTGAGAACAATTCTAGGCGAGATTTTGCCCAATATTATTCATTCAGTTACGGTTCTCGGCACCTTACGCCTGGGCTACATGATTATTATGGAAGCCTCATTGAGTTTCTTAGGGCTTGGTATTCAGCCGCCCACCCCGGCCTGGGGATCGATGATTAACGCCGGCCGCGATTATATGATGAATGCCTGGTGGATTGCCACCCTGCCCGGAATTGCCTTATTGATTCTAGTTCTCTGCATTAATCTGTTCGGGGAGGGTTTGCGGGATTTAAGCGATCCCCGGCTCAAACGCAACTGATCAGATATCCCTGTCGGCAGAGGGAGGGAGCGGCCAGTTCGAGCAGTCGTCTCTGCTGAGGCCGTTCATCCGTCCCCGTCGGCAAAGGATACTCGGGAGGTCGGCGAAGGATACCCCGAAAGTTAAGTCAGACCGGTACGACAGGCGCTGCCAAGCCTGTCCCCGGCCACAAAAGGCCCCGGAAGCCGAGAAGAGCCTTTGCTCAGGTCGGAAATTCACTCTGACCCGGGGCTTCCGGACTCCGGCTTCCGGAACGAGAGGAGTGGAGTCATGCTGGCAATCGAGCAGTTGACCATGATCTATGAAACGAAACGCGGCAGGGTCAAGGCTGTCAACAAAGTCGACCTGTCTTTGGGGACAGGGGAGATCTTGGGTCTTGTCGGGGAGTCGGGCTGTGGTAAGAGTGCTACCCTGCTCACTATTCTCGGATTGGTGCCTTACCCGGGCAAGGTAACCGGTGGCCGCATCATCTTCCAAGGAGAGGATCTCCTGCAGAAAACACCGGCAGAGTTGAGGAAAATCCGGGGTAAAGAGATTGCGATGATCTTCCAGGATCCCATGACCACACTCAACCCTGTGTTTAAAGTGGGGGAACAGATCAGGGAGTCTTTACAAATTCACGGTTTAATGAACGAACAGGCGGAAGGGGGTTGGTTCAAAGGAAGAAAACGCAAAGAGAGTGAAGTAGACAGGGTTTATCAACTCATGCGGGAAGTCGGGATACCTTCCCCGGAAAAACGCTATTTTGAATATCCCTTCCAATTCAGCGGCGGGATGCAGCAAAGGGCGATCATAGCCATTGCCTTGGCCTGCTCGGCCCAACTGCTTTTGGCCGACGAGCCGACCACCGCCTTGGATGTTACGATTCAGGCTCAGATCCTGGAACTGCTGGCAAAAATCAACCGAGAACGGGAGACTGCCATGGTCCTAGTCACCCATAATCTGGCTATGGCCGCGGAGTTCTGCCAGAGGATTGCTGTCATGTATGCCGGCGAGATTGTGGAACAGGGGCCCACAGACGAAGTGTTGGAAAAACCGAAACATCCCTATACCCAAGGGCTTTTGCGCTCAATTCCCCGGATAGGTAAGGTGAAACAGAAGCTCGAGCCGATTCCGGGAACCGTTCCCGACTTGGCTTCTTTAGAAGATGGAACCTGTCCTTTCTATCCCCGCTGCGCTCAGGCTCAACCTGCCTGCTTGGAGGATGAATGCACTCTGGAAGACGTGGGCGGCGGACACTGGGTAAAATGCGCCCTTTATAACTAAGCAAAACTCGGCAGTACTTACGCTGGGGAGGGGACAGACGGTGGCAAAAATCTTGTTCGGATTTCTACCCCCGCTTTCCCTTCCCCCCATGGGGAGGGGACAGATGTTGGCAAAAACCCTCACAAAAACGCGTGATCCCGTTGCGATCTGCGATGGGGGGAGGGGACAGACGTTGGGAAAAACCCCTTTGGTCGAGCTTCGTGGCTTGAAAAAACACTATGTGCTGAAGAAAAGCATGTTGGAAAAACTCGCCGGAGGCCGGGAACAGGTTGTTAAAGCTGTGGACGGGGTAGATCTGCAGATCTTCAACGGCGAGACGCTGGGCTTGGTCGGTGAGAGTGGCTGCGGTAAGTCAACCTTGGGCAGGACGATTTTGCAGCTTCACCCGCCCAGCGCCGGGGACATTATTTTTGACGGTAAACCTATCCATGATCTCAAGAGGGAGGAACGGCGGGATTTCTGTCGTCAAGCGCAGATTATCTTTCAGAACCCCTACTCCTCCCTCAACCCGAGGAAAAGCGTCCGGCAAATTTTGGCGCTGGCTCTCCGAGCGCGAGGTCTAAGCGATCCTAACTTGCAAGAAGAAGAAATCCGCCTGCTTTTACCTAGAGTGGGACTATCGGAAGCGCATATTGACAGGTATCCTCACCAATTCAGCGGGGGACAACGCCAGCGGATTGGGGTCGCGCGGGCCTTGGCGCTGAAGCCTCGCTTTGTCGTGGCGGATGAACCCGTTTCTGCTCTGGATGTTTCGGTCCAAGCTCAGATCATAAATTTGCTGGAAGAACTGCAGGCGGAATTTCAACTCACTTATCTGTTTGTCGCCCATGATTTGAGCGTCATCCACCACATCAGCGACCGGGTGGCCGTGATGTATTTGGGCAAAATCGTAGAAATCGCTGAGACGGAGGAATTGTTCAATGATCCGCGGCACCCTTATACCCAGGCTTTGCTCTCCGCCATTCCAAGAGTAGACAAAGAAGCCAGAAGCACCCGAATTCTCCTGACGGGAACTGTTCCTACCCCCATCGATTCGCCAGCCGGGTGCGCCTTTCACCCTCGGTGTTTTAAAAGAAAGGGCCGCATCTGTGAGGAACAGCCGCCGGATTTGGTCTATGATTCTTCTTGGCATGGTGTGGCCTGCCATGCTTGTCAGATGCTTTAGATGTGATTGCCCCGTGAAGTGCACCGGTTCTTTCAGTCCCTGAGCAAAGTATCCGGGGGCAACTGGTTATAACCGGCTGCTATGAGCAAAGCGACAAGGGAAACGGGCAGTGCAAAAGGGAAACGAGAGTGAAAGGGGAAATAAGCATTGAAAGAGGAATTGAAATTTCTATGTCCGAACGGTCATCTTGGCTTTGCCCCGACCAAAGAAGAAAGTTATTATTTGGGGGTTCAGGAAAAGCCAGACTTCATCCTTTGTGATTCCGGCAGCGATGACATTGGCCCGGGACCTCTGGGTGCGGATGTTTGCGCCAGCCCCAGAGAGTGGCAGACACATGATCTGGAATTAATGCTGGTAGAAGCGCGCAGGCTCGGGGTGCCCATGATCATAGGATCCGCGGGAGACACCGGTACTAACAGCCGGGTCGACATGTATGTAGAGATTATCACGGAACTGGCGCGCAAACACAACCTACCCAAGTTTAAACTGGGTTATTTTTACTCCGAAGTGAATAGAGCCTATCTAAGGGCAAAGATGGACCAGGACGAAAGGATTGAGGGTTTGGACGGACGGCCTGACTTAACTTATGAGGAACTGGCCAAAACCGACCGAATTGTCGCGGTGGCGGGAGTTCATCCCTTTATGAAGCTGCTGGAAATGGGGGCGGATGTCATTATCGGGGGACGTTCCAGTGACTGTGCTATTTTCGCTGCCCCGGCCATGTTCCATGGCTTTTCGGCGGATTTGTCGTATTATCTGGGCAAAGTTCTGGAATGTGCTTCCTTCAACGCCGAACCCTATGGCGGAAAAGAGTCGGTTTTGGGTACGATCACCCGGGAAGAGGTCAGGGTCAAAGCCATGCATCCCGCACAGCGCTGCACGGTGGCCTCAGTCTCGGGTCATGCCATGTATGAAAGATCGAATCCCTTTTTCGAATATGTGGCCGGCGGGGTCTTGGATATGACCCATTGTCACTATGAACAGTATGATGAAAAGACTTGCAAGATCACAGGTCCCGAGTTCCACCCCATAGAGGGAAAAACCAAAGTCAAACTGGAAGGATCAGGCAAAATCGGGGAACGCTATATTGGGATTGCAGGCATCAGGGATCCCTATACGATCAAGAATATTGAGCAAGTGATTGGCTGGGCGAGAAAGCAAGTGGAGGAGAAGTACGGGACGAACGGCTATGAACTGCATTACCGTATCTTTGGCAAAAACGGGGTCATGGGCGATTTGGAACCGGTCAAAGAGATTAAGTCCCATGAACTGGGTATTATTGTTCAAGGGGTGGCGCCCACGAAGGAGATGGCGGAGGAGATCACCATGATCGGTACCCGTCAGCTCTTCTACGCCCGTCTGCCGGAGGTCAAGGGTACGGCGGGAGGGGCCGCTTTCATGCTGGATGAAGTACTCCCAGCTTCTCCGGGTTATATGTGGACGCTGAATCATGTGGTTGCAGTGGATGATCCGTTGGAGCTCTTCCCGGTAAGACTGATTGAAGTAGGAAAAGAGGAATAGAGGAGGTTCAAAATGAAAACCAGGAAATTGGTGGATCTGGCGAAAACGATCCGAAGTAAGAACGCGGGTCCGGATAAGATTACATTTGACATTATCTTCCGGGAAAAGGAGAATTATGATTTGGTGAAAAAAAGCGGAGTCATTAATCGTGAATTGATCTGCAATATTTATAATTTACAGGAAAGGGAGATTGCCGACTTTGTGGAGTTCGATCCGGCTTATGCCATCAAGTTTACCATGTATCGCCGCCGACCCAGCGGCAGCCCGGGGGAATCGGATGTCTTCGGCTGCCAGCAGTATGCTCCGCTTCTCGACATAGAGATACCGGTAGGCTGAACTGAACTGTAAGAGCAGGACGGAGAACGAGATTTTTGAAACCTGCCCTGGGGTTTAAGAGACCTAGGCGGAAGTGCCTTTAAGAGCAGAGAGAGGTGGAGACGACGAAACCCCTTATTGGTATAAACTGTGCTTTTCAAGCTGAAGGTGATCGGTTTAACGATCGACTTCATCTGGCTCGCATCTATGTCCAGGCTGTAGAAAAGACAGGGGGAATACCCATACTCCTTCCGATCGTTGAGAACGAAGGCAGCGTACGGGCCATGATGGATGAAGTGGATGGATTGTTAATGAGCGGAGGGGGCGGGTTACCCGCAAAGTTTACCCGTGACCAAACATTGCCGGGTCTGGCGGAGCAAAACCCCATCCGCCACCGTTTTGACGTCCAAATCGTCAAGTTGGCTTTGGAGCGTGATCTGCCGATCTTGGGCATCTGTCGCGGACACCAGACGGTCAATGAAGTGGCTGGGGGAACGCTGCATCTTTCTTTACAGGAAAAGACCCGGCAAGAGCACCGGCAGGAAAGCCCGGATGACCAGGTCTGTCATCAGATCCGGATTGCGGAGAATTCTCGTCTGGCTTCTTTCATGGGGACCACCGGAGTGGGAGTCAACAGCTTTCATCGCCAGGCGGTTGATAGGTTGGCTCCAGGCATGCGGGCTGTGGCCTGGGCAGACGACGGTATCCTCGAAGCCTATGAAAGTGATCGGCATTTGTTTGTGCTGGGCTGCCAATTCCACCCTGAATCTTTAATGGTCAGGGATAGCCGTTTCGCCGCGATCTACGGTGCTTTCGTTCAGGCCGCGACCCAGTATCACGACAAAGTATCACGGCCAGGTATCAGGACCAGGTATCATGAACGTGGCCATTAATTTAAAGACCCGCTGGACTGCGGATACCGGGTTGGTGATAGCCGCTTCCTTTTGGGGTTTTGACACGATTTTGATTAAGCTGACGATCGTGACTTTCCCCCCCTTGTTTTATCTTGGCATCCGCTTTTTGTTAGCTGGGGCCATTATGAGCGTTCTCTTTTGGCCCAAGATTACTTCCCTAGGGAAGAGTGCCTGGTTTTGGACGTGCCTGGCTGGGACCTTGCTCTTTGGCGGCTTTGCCTTGCAAACAGTGGGGTTGCGGTATACCACCCCCGGGATATCAGCCTTTCTTACCATGACGTATTTTATGTTTGCACCGATATTCAAATCGCTCATTTCCCGTAAATTGCCAGAGAGCAAGTTGATTGCGGGCATATTGCTGGTCGCAGTTGGCATGTGGTTACTCTTTTTCCAAAACAGGTTCGTATTTGGGCTGGGGGAATCATTGACGCTTCTGTCGGCTGTGCTGTTTGCGATGCATATTCTGGTGGTAGACAAAGCCGTCAATTTAGTTAACTCGGTAGCCTTGGCAACGATCCAAGTAAGTGTCACAGGTTTTTTAAGCATAATATTGGCTTTGATCTTGGAGCCCTTCCCCCGTGAGTTTACATCTTTATCAGTTTTAACCATCGGCTTTGGTATTCTTTTCGGCAGCATTGGAGCCTATTTGTTGCAGACAGGGGCACAGAAGCTGACACCGCCTTCCCATGTCGGACTCTTGTTAAGTTTGGAAGCGATTTTTGCGCTCCTGTTTTCTGTGCTCTTTGGCTTGGATGTGCTCACCAGGAACGGTATCTTGGGATTGGCTTTGGTTTTCCTGGGTACCATTTTGGCAGAGTGGACGCGACCCCAAAAAACACCGGCAGGAAATAAGGCTTGAGGATTTAGAAAACTTAACTAATTTTTATCCATGATGGTCGACATTTATGTGGCAAAGGGGGAAAAGCCAATGGGTTTACCCGAAATCGTAATAGATCTTGAGAAGATTAAATCAAATGTTCGAACCGTACGCGCTTTGGCCGACCCTTTAGGTATTGAAGTGGTAGGGGTAACTAAAGGTGTTTTGGGGGACGTACGCATCGCGGAGGCTTTCTTAGCGGGAGGGATTACAACGCTTGGCGATTCACGCTGGGAAAATCTCCAACGCCTGCGTCAGGCTTTCCCTGATGTATCCTTGATGCTATTGCGGATTCCGGGTTTGTCTCAAATAGAGAGGGTGATCCGGTGGGCTGATATCAGCCTGAATTCTGACTTAGAAGTACTTCAGGCCTTGTCGGAAGAGGCTCTCCGCTGCAACAAACAGCACAAGGTCATTCTTATGGTGGACCTCGGTGATCTGCGTGAAGGAGTCTGGCCCCAGGATTTGCCTGAATTGACAAAGAGAGCCCGTCTGCTGCCAGGAATCCGGATTATAGGCCTGGGTGCAAATTTCGCTTGTTACGGTGGTTTGATACCCACAGTTGAGAAGGTTAAGCAACTGGTTGAGCTGGCCGATGCCATGGAGGGGATTTTAGGATATTCGCTGGCCGTTATTTCCGGAGGCAACTCGGCAAACCTGCCTCTGGTCCTAAATCAAACCATTCCTCAGCGCATTAATCAACTGCGCCTTGGCGAAGGTATCCTGCAGGGGACGGAGAGCATTCAGAGGCGGCTGCTGCCGGGGTCGGTGCCTGATGCGTTTGTACTCAGGGCTGAAATTATTGAACGCTATGAAAAACCGACGCTTCCTCTAGGGGAAACCGGACAGGATGCTTTTGGTAAGCTGCCAAAGTTCACCGATGAAGGATGGCGCAAACGGGGAATCTTGGCTTTGGGGCGCCAGGATGTACCTTTGGAAGGTTTGATGTTGCGCGATCAACGGTTGAGGATTTTCGGAGCGAGTTCGGATCACCTTATCGTCGACTTGACCGAAGCCGGGGAACTTGCGCTGGGTTCGATCGTGGAGTTTAATCTGAGTTATGGAGGACTCCTGGGGGCGATGACTTCCCCGTATGTGGAAAAGAGGTATGTCTAATGACATCATACCAAAGAATTGATGTTTTGATTCCCTTACTCAAAATATGCATGGTCTGCGGTGGGCATGCAGAGGGAAATGCCCACCATAGAAGGAATTAAATTCAATGAATTATTTCATGGAACCGACAGGTGTGGCCATCATCGGGGCTAGCCAGGATTTTGCGACTATTAACGGAAAAATCCTCAAATACTTATCTGAAACGAACTGTAGCCATCTTGTTTTTTAAACCCCACATTATGGCATAACGTTTTTAGCTTGAAGGTTTTCATCACATCCACTATAATAGTGTCAATCGAATAGCCATGGACTTGGAGAACATTTTCAATCTCTTGTGATAGGTTTCCGTACGGCGCATCCCCCAGCCTCCAGCTTTCCGGTTCGGTGGGGGGTAGTCGCCCTTCTAATCCGCTAGGTAAGTAAGCCATAAGCATTACCTGTTTGCGTCCCTTTTCCCCCGGTTCGCACCGTGCTGCGTGCCACTTTCATAGCACACGGCGCTCCTTCAAATAATTAAAGACCTTGACTTAAGTGAACGACGAAGTTGTTGAGGAAAGAATTTCCCACAGTTTGAGAGAAGTTTGTCTAAAAGTGCTGGAAAACAGCCATACTTCTTTTAGCAGTTTGACTGCCCTGTTGGAGAGTACGGGAATCGGAACGACGATCTATGCCGTCAAACCGGGTGATGGCTCTGCCCGGGAGCAGGCCGCCTCTTGTGAGAAGGTTTTGGGCGGGTGGGCTAATCTCGCTAACGAATATGCTGCCAAACGCTATCGAAGCAACCTGATCAACTGGGGGATGCTGCCGTTTACGGTGGACAGCGTTGTGGGCCTGAGTCTTAACGTGGATGATTTCATTTCTATTCCGGAAATTCGGGCGGAAGTTAGCCGTGGCGAGGAGGTAATACCGGCCGAACTCATAACCTCGGCCGGAGTCAAACCCATCGGGCTGTGGCTAAAAACCTGACAACTAATGGAAGGGAAATCATTCTGTTAGGTTGTTTGATCAATCATTACGCTGATAAACTTTAACCGTGGGGGGATTCCCTTTGGATTTTAATAGTGCGTTAGAGCAGAATCCGGCAGTAACTGTCAGTACTGAAGAAAGTGAAAGATTTATGAGACTTGCCGAAAGGATGACTTTTAAAGCCGGTGAGACAATTTTTGAAGAAGAAAATTCCGCTCGCTTCGTTTATCTAATTGAAACAGGTCACATAAAAATCTTCCGGATTTCCCCTTTCGGAACGATTGTCACGGTCGGTATCCGAAAAAGCGGCGATGTCATCGGAATTGCCGAAGTGCTCCGGGAGATGGACAGGTGTTGCTTTGCGAAAACGATCGAACCATCTGTCCTATGGAAGATGGATGGCAATAAATTTAAAGAATTGTTGTGTTGCCGCCCCCAGCTCGCCCTGAAAATTGCAGCTACCCTTAGCAATCGCCTTAGGGAGGCCGAGACAACCATATTAAATCTTATGACATTCGAAGTTGACAGAAGACTTGCCAGGCTACTTATCTCCCTAGCAGAAAAAGGGGTCTCTCCAGGAGAAAAGGGGCTAAAGCTGAATATTAAACTGACTCAAGATGAAATTGCTACGATGATTGGAACTTGCCGTCAAACCGTGACCACGACCTTGCATAAATTTAGGGACCAGAAACTTATTTATTCCAGTAAAAGGAATATAGAAATTACTGATCTTGAAAACCTAAAACGCTTTGCTGGGCTTTGAGGAAAAACATGAATTAATGGCTGCTTTGTCTCCGGACTGAGCAGCTTTATTTGCATATCAGAAAGTATAAAATCTGGGGGTGCACAAGTGCAACTTCGGCTCCTCTTAACTAGATTCCCCTGAAAAAGTCCGTATTTTATAACATCCAGCCAACGCCTCCGCTGGTAAACCCTTTATTCATGCGGGTTGGGTTGGATATCTTTGGCCGAAATTTCTTCGAATTAGCAGTTTTTCAGGGGACTCTAACTAGATTCCCCTGAAAAAGTCCGCATTTTATAACATCCAGCCAACGCCTTCGCTGGTAAACCCTTTATTCATGCGGGTTGGGTTGGATATCTTTGGCCGAAATTTCTTCGAATTAGCAGTTTTTCAGGGGACTCTAACTAACCGATCGTTTTCAACGATCGCGGCACAAGCCGAGATTGTTTACGGAAATGTGACATCTTCATTCTACTTTGTGAACGGGTAGTTCATGATTGTTTCTTTGGCATCAGAAAGTATGTACCCAAGTATGTACCTGTTACCCCCCCTTTTTTTTGGAAGCATTCTCCCCCCCGTGACTGAACAGAATAATAAGGATTACTAATATTTATTATCAGTTTATCTGATTTTTTCTTTGTAAATGTCCACTGAACGACATACGTGCTTGTGAACACATGGTACAATTGTGATGAGGTTTAAGTCTGGCCAGAAGCCCGGGCAGGCTGCGTTAGGCTCAAGAAGTCTTCCTAGAAAGGATTGGTGTTCAACCTATGGCAAACATACCCATAGAATATTGCGATGAAAAGGCCTCGGGTTTTTCACTGCTGAGAAATGCCAAGGCTGCAGGCATCAATGGGCGAACTGCCATCATCGGTTTTTTTCTGTCATGGATCGCTTTTGCTTTAATCGTCATGGTCGTTCCCGTCGGTAAAGGGTTGACGTTTGCCGGCCGTGCCACTTTGGCTGTCACAGTCTGGGCCATTATCACATGGCTGACGGATTCTGTTCCCAAAGCAATCTCGGGTCTGGCTATCCCATTGCTGCTAATTATCAGCGGAGCCTTTAGCCAGATACCCAAGGCTTTCTCTGGCTATACAAACAATACTACTTTTCTTGTAATCGGTACTTTCTTGTTTGCAGCGGTGATGAGCTGTGCGGGACTGGACCGTCGTATCGCTTTCGCGATGGTCGGGAAGTCCTCCAAAGTAGGCTCGATCATCCGGGGAGTTTTTCTGGCAAATCTCGCTTCGGCTTTGTTCATTCCGGCTACTGTGGCTCGTGCTTCAACTTATTATCCTGTGGTACAGGGATTAAAGGATATCTTCAAAGGACACGAAGATGAAGCAAAAATCAGAAAGGCGATTTCTATTGCGGCTATAGGATTTTCCGCCTCTCTTGGCGCACCGCTGTTTCTGACATCACACATGCCAAACGTGGTGGTGGCAACCATTTTGGCAAAGACTGGTTCCATTGATCTGTCCTGGACAAAATGGTTCCTTATGATGTGGCCCATGGTCGGACTTACTCCGATCATTTTCTTCTGGCAGAAGTACCATTTTAAAGTTAACAGTCTGAACATTCCGGGCGGAGCTCAAGCAATCGGGCAGGAAAAAGCATCCCTGGGCAAAATGCAGGTGGTTGACTGGTTAATTCTGGCTTGCTTCGCCATAGCGGTTGCGTTATGGGTAACCAAATCGCTGAACCACATGCAAACCGGGATGGTCACTTTGCTGGCACTATTGGTTTTGTTTATACCCGGTTTATTGCCAATCGGCTGGAAAACGCTGCAAGGAAAAACAATGTGGGGAACCTGGCTCATGCTGGCCGGCGCCATTTCGCTGGCTTCAGCCTTATCTTCTACGGGCGTCGCGAAACTAATCGCCTCGAATGTTTTCAAAGTAATCCCTCATGTTAGCGGTATTTTAGTCCTCTTGATGGTCATGGTTGCCATCCAAATCTTCCGCCTGGGAATCGCCAGCAGTGTAGCGGCAACCTCTTTGATAGCTCCCATACTGGTCGCTTTGGCTCCAATGCTCCATCTAAACCCGGTACCATTTGTCTTAAGTGTGGCCATTCTCGATCCCTTTACCTTTTTAATCCCGGTAGAATTGGCCTCTTGCGTCGTTGCCTATGGCTCTGAGGATTTCAGCTTTGTCGATTTCTTTAAGGCAGGCGCTCCGGTAACCCTGATGGCGATTGTCTATGTCCTCGTGATCATGGTTCCATGGTGGAGCCTCATGGGCTATCCTTTGGGTCACTAATTTCACAAATGTCCAGCGCACGACTTTCACTTTTCCTTATTCATGGTACCATAAGCTCACTTTCACGGATGCCGTTCAGAGATGCCTGATTTTGAACACATAAGGAGGTCTACCGATGACTCAATCTCGGCTAAACAATTTAGATGAAATCCGAGAAGAACACTTGGAAGCAGATATTTTGATTATCGGGGGAGGTAATGCGGGCTGTTTTGCTGCTATTGAAGCAAAAAAGATAAATTCCAAACTGAAAGTAATCATTATGGAAAAAGCTCATATCGACCGTAGCGGTTGTCTTGCCGGTGGCATGGATGCTATCAATACCTACCTCCCGAAGGATAAGACTCCGGAAGACTTAGTCCGCTGGAGCCGTGCACAGGCCGGCGGTCTTCTCCGGGAGGACCTGGCCCTGGAAATTTCCAGATGCCTGAACGAACCCATTGAGGAATGGGAACGTTGGGGACTTCCGATCAAAAAGAATGACAACGGGGATGCAAAGTATCGCGGTCAGTGGGATATCTCCATTCAAGGTTCGGAAATGAAACCCATTCTGGCGGAAAAAACAAGGGAAATGGGCGTAGAAGTTGTCAATAGAGTTGTCGCAACGAATCTGCTTTTTGACGGGGAAAAAGTCGTCGGCGCGATGGGTTTCGGAGTCAGAGACGGCAAATTCTACTCTATCAAGGGAAAAGCCACCATCGTGGCTACCGGTGGCGCCAGCGGACTCTATAAACCCTATACGAACGACGGAAATGACTCGCACCACCAGATTTGGTATTGTCCTTTTGACACGGGAACCGGATATGCGATGGGGATTCGCGCCGGAGCGGAAATGACGACTTTTGAAATGCGCTGGGCAGCAGTTCGCACCAAGGATTTTAATGGCCCAATCGACACGATCTCCGTCTGTTACAAGACTCCAATGGTCAACGCAAAAGGAGAAAAGTTCTTGGCCGAACGTTATGCCGAGTATGGCGGAGACAAAGCACCCCGTTATATCCGGGCCAGTGCTCCTATGGAAGAAGTCCTGGCCGGTCGCGGACCGATCTATGTCGATACACGGCAAATGACTCCTGAGCAGATCAAAGAAATGAAGACTGACTACCTTAACGAACGTCCTTCTTTCGTTCTTTACCTGGCTGCCAACGGACACGACATCGGCAAAGAACCCATTGAAGTCTATGGCAGTGATCCATATATCGTCGGGGGGCATACAGCCAGCGGTTATTGGCTGGATAAGAACTGGCAAACAACGCTACCCGGGTTATTTGCGTGCGGAGATGTCGCCGGCGGGGTTCCCAATAAATTTGTCGGAGGATGCGGGGCTGAAGGACTACTCTCTGCTCGCGGAGCAGTGACTTACATCGAAAGGATCGGAGAACTGCACTGTGACCTAACGGAACAGCTGTCGGCTGAAAAGGCTAGGATTTTCAGTCCGCTCCTCGCGAATGAAGACGGTGTTCTCCCGCGCTGGATGGAAGAAAAAATGCAGCGCATTATGGACGAATACGCAGGCGGGGTGCATCAATTTTACCGCATGAATGAAGAGCGTTTAGACAATGCTTTGCGCCACATCAGAAAGATGAAAAAACAAGTTAGCTTTCTCTACGCCAAAGACCTCCATGAGCTGATGCTTGCCCATGAGGTTATTGACCGATTGGATGTGGCTGAAGTCCTCATCTATCACCTTAAGTACCGTAAGGAAACCCGTTGGCCCGGTTGGCAGACCCGGATGGACTACCCCGAAAAGGATTCCGCCCTGGATTGTTTTGTCAACTCCAAGCTGAACCGCGATACCGGCGAAGTAGAAGTTTTCACAAGACCTTATGATCAGATCGTTCCCGGTGATCGTTATAAGCCTACTCTGTAGGTGTTAGCATGGATTCATGTTTAGTTTTGTCTCCAAATCTCCAAAACGCTAGTATTATATCAGTAATGTGGAAGGAGCGTACTGACATTGGCGCCAAAAGTATTGTTAAATAAATGTGACGGCTGCAAAGCCGAAAAAGAACCTCTTTGTGAACAGATTTGTCCCGGCGACCTGATGACTCTGGGAACCAATGGCAAAGCGATCTGCCGTGACCCTAGAGACTGTTGGGACTGTATGTCCTGCATCAAAATTTGTCCGCAAGGGGCCATTGAAACGAGGGTTCCCTATCAAATCGGCTACCACGAAGCCAAACTGATTCCCATGATGGGTACAAACCGTATCACGTGGACCTGTATTGACATTGAGGGCAATGTTGAACGCTTTGTGGTCAAAAATCACAATGAAGTAGATGATGATAACGATGATGATGATTAAGTTAAATTGAAAATGTTGTTTGTGTCAGCTGCACCCTCCATGGGTACAGCTGACATTTGAACAAAGTGGGGTTTCACTTGGAACATTTTCGCTTAATCAGGAGGAGAGCCTATGCCAAACTCCGTTGATGTCGTGCTTTGTCACTGTCAGGAAGATTCATCCGTTCGGCTGGATCTGGAACGCTTGGCCGAAAAGTTGAGCAAGAATAAAAAAATATCCCGGGTTTATGTTGTTGAACACCTTTGTTCAATGGCAGGAACTAAGAAGTTCGCTGAAATAGTTCAAAATGACCAGCCCAGTGGGTTAGTCGTGGGCGCTTGTGCCGCAGAAACACTTCATCAGCGACTCTCTCCCTGCATCAGAAAAGCAGGCCTGGGGGAGCAAACTTGCGCTACGGTTCCCTTACGCGAGTTAATCTTATGGTCTTATCGGGGAGAAAATGTTCTCCAGGCGGCTAGGGATTTAATAAAAATGGCAGTCAGCAAAATCCGGAATGGTGTAGACAGCGCAAGTAGGACCGCTAGAAGCGCCATGATAAACTATCTAAAATGTGATAAGTGCAAACGTTGCATGGAAGAATGCCCCACTGGTGCTTACTCTCTGAATTCCGAGGGGTATCCGCAAGTCAACCAGGATTTATGCCAATGTTGCGGTATTTGTGTGGGAGGTTGCCCGATACAGTGTATTTCTTTGCCTGATCTTCGGATTGAAGAGCTCAGCAGTGAAATTCGTGCTACTAAAGGAGACGGCAGCGAAGAGCCCATAGTTATGACCTTCTGCTGTGAACCTCTCACTTACCCTGCTTTAATGAAAGAAATTGGTTTAGGCACTTCCTTGCCGCCAAACATGCGAATTATCAGAGTGCCCTGCATGGGTGCTGTCAACGCAGCTCTTATCAATGATGCCTTAGCCTCGGGTGTGGACGGCGTACTACTCTTAGGCTGTGAGCATGGCTCTTGCCAAATTCGCCAAGGCGACATCCTTGCAAAACAGCGTCTGGAAAACCTGAGAGAGACATTAACGAGAATGATGTTTGAAAATGAACGCGCCCAATATCTGGGCTGGCCGGAGGAAAAAAGACCGGGAATATTCGTGGACCCGGAGCTATGCAACGGCTGTCTGACTTGCCGGCAAGTGTGTCCGTTTGACGCGGTTGTTCCAAGTAAGATATTGATTAAAGGCAAAGAACGACTCGTCTCTGAACGGGATCCCCAAGCCTGCCGCTCTTGCGGAATCTGTGCAGCCAACTGTCCGTCAGGAGCCTGTCAACCGAGTCACTTCAGTGATGTGCAGTTATTGAATGCCATGGATGCTCTTTGTTCAAATACCGTTAAAACTTCCGGCTCAGATACGGCCGTGTTATGCAATTGCAGCGGAAAGCTTGAACAGTATCTCGATTTTGAGCAATTAGAGGAATCTTTGTACAGGTGCGGCTTCAATCAGGTACTCGTTGAGGATCGGCTCTGCAGTGAACACGCGTGGCAAGACGTTAGGAAGAGACTAAGCACCTATCCTGCTCACGGAGTGATAGCTGCCTGTGCCAAAGATCTTTTTGGCATCCGAATGCAAAAACATCAGAAAAACGTCGGATTAGAGCCTGATCAATGGTCCTTCGTTGATCTGTGGGAGAAAACCATGATTTGTCCTTATGATCGAAGTGCGGCTGCTGAGCTGTGCTTTCAGGATGTGCTGGCGGCTTTAGCCGGCCTGCCCAGAACAAACGGCTCACAGCTCCCGGAAGACGGTGAGGAGACTCTCTTTCAACAACAAATTGGACTTTATGCCAAAACAATACGGAGTCTAGGACCAAACCCGTTGAAACAATAGACCGCGGAGTTCATTTGTGCTATGACGACAGGAGTGAATGAGATGGAGCCTCATGTTCAAAATTCATCTGGCTGGACGCCGTTAATTATGGGCATTGTCTGTGAGCACAGTCCGTCATCCATAGTGTCCTTGCCTGAACCCAATGACCCGAGCTATCCGGATTTTCGCTGTCTGCGAGTTCCCTGTGCCGGTAGAATTAATCCTCAATATATCTTAAGGGCCTTTCAAAAGGGGGCTGACGCAGTTTTGGTAACAGGTTGCCCTCCGGGCAAATGCCATTATCCAGGCGGGAATTATTATGCCCAGCACCGTTTGCAACTGATCACAGAGCTTCTGCAATTCATGGGAATGGAAAAAGAACGCATCCAGGTAAAATGGACAGACAGTATTGAAAGGGAAGGCTTGAGGGAAACGGTAAAACGGGTTGCACGGGAGGTCGAAAAAATGGGGCCCAATACGCTCTTTAAGGAGGAGTTATGAATCAGCCGCTGATTATCGAAATGCGAACAATCGCCCAAAAGCTCCTAGCCGCTCGCACGGTGGGAACAATTATTGGCTGGGAAAAAGGAAGCCGCTGGTATCTAACCCCGCCCGCATTTATTCACAACGAAGACCAAGTGGATCGACTTTATTTTGACCGGTTTGCGGTCAATAATTTGGCAAAATATCTCCTGGACTATCGTGATTCGGATGAAAAAGTGGCGGTATTTGTTAAGGGATGCGACAGCCGGGGGATCATCCGTCTCATCCAGGACAACCAGGTGAAAAAGGAAAATATCATTGTGATTGGCCTCCCCTGTGCTGGTATGTATGATCGGGCCAAAGTGGAGGATCCTGAGAACCCCCACGATCTTCCTTTACTAAATAAATGTCTGGAGTGCAGGTACCCTAATCCTGTCTATGCGGACCGCTTGGTTGGTGAAGTATCTGTCTCCTCAGAGTCGGGACGACCTACCGGAACTTATTCCGGCTTTGCAACGGCTCAATCCGTAGGATCAAGAGCTGACCGTCGCTTTGAAGCAGTCGACACACTGAATAATTTACCATCCGGACAAAAGGCGCTTCTTTGGCAAACTTATGCTGAAAGATGTTTGCGCTGTTATGCCTGCCGTAATATCTGTCCCGCTTGCAATTGTGCGGGATGCATCTTCGATTCCGATAGAAAGCAGTGGACGACGAAAGCTGCCCTGCAGTCTGCCAACAGCTTTTTTTTGGTGACAAGAGCCATGCATGTGGCAGAGCGCTGTGTCGAGTGCGGTGAATGCGAGCGGGTTTGTCCTGCCGGTATCCCCGTGATGAGTTTAAACCGCCTTGTAAGCAAAGAAATCAACCGCTTATGCGGGGCTTACGATGCAGGAATTGAACTGAAATCTTCCTTTCCCCTAAGTCACTTCAACCTGGCTGTAAAAGTCGGTTCCTGAGGAGTTGCAAGAATGAAGACATTAAATAAAATCAGTTTGAACTCGGCTTTAGAAATTTTTGCCTCTTATGCTCCGTTATACGTACCTGCGGGAAATGAGACTTTCAGTGGTTTTGTACGTTATAGCACAGGACTTGAAGTTCGTTTAGACAAAAATACGAAGCTTGGTCCAAAGTCCTTGCTTTTCCCCAGAGTCGAAAATCTCTATAGCTATTCGAATCATGGAAAAGATACGGAAATATCTCCTGTTCCGAAGGAAATCGAACCAACTATCATTTTTGGCGTCCGTTCTTGTGATCTTCAGGCCATTGTTTGTCTCGATGACGTATTTTTGAGCCAGACAAGCCGGGGTGGAATCAATGACTATAATTATCGAATTAGAAGAGGCAATGCGATAATTGTTGCCTTAGGCTGTCTCGAGGCGGACGGGGATTGCTTCTGTCAATCGATGGGGGTTGATCCTAGTGAGCACGAACAAGCGGATCTGCAGTTATTCGACTTGGGAGAGTCCTTTGGCGTTGAGAGTCATACCGCAAAAGGGCTAAATCTAAGTCGTCTTCTCGAGAATTCCGGTCTGTTGGCAGAGAAGAAAGTAGCTAAGCCCCGGCCCGCTTCCTTTGCTTTAACCGTTGATGCTCAAGGGATAACCCACAAGCTTCAGAAAATGTTCGACCATTCGCTTTGGGACGAATTAGGGGCGAAGTGTCTGAACTGTGGGGTCTGCACTTATGTATGTCCTGCTTGCCATTGCTTTGACATTTCTGTCTGTGCCAAGGACGGTTGCAACGGGTCCACCATTCGTCATTGGGATAGTTGCATGTTTTCACAATATACAGAAATGGCCGGGGGCCACAATCCCCGACCCGGGAAGAAAGAAAAGGTCCGCCAACGTTTTCTTCATAAGCTCAGGTATTTTCCAGAACGTTATGGCAAGTTCCTTTGTACCGGCTGTGGCCGTTGTGTAGCCTTATGTCCGGTTAATTTGGACATAACTGAGGTAATCCGACGAGTGAAGGAGGCGGAGATCGATGGCTAACTCCCTTGACCCAGCGGCGACGGCTGATGATGTAAAGAGAATTAACGCGCTCCTTCCCGTCAAGGCAAAAATATTGCGCATTACTCAAGAAACCCCCGATGTTAAGCTTTTTAGCATTTCCACTCTTGATGAGCAGCTTCCGTTTCCGGTCTCACCAGGACAGTTAGTCATGCTTTCCGTTTTTGGGATGGGTGAAGCAATCTTTGCCGCCAGTGCCGGGGAAAACTGCCTTGAAGTAGCTGTAAAAAGAGTTGGTATTTTGACAGAAGCCCTGCATGAGGCCAAAGCAGGGCAGACGATGGGTATTCGCGGACCTTATGGTAACGGATTTTCGCTTGATATCTTTCAGGGGAGGAACTTGCTCTTTATTGCCGGAGGAATAGGATTGGCTCCTGTTCGCTCTCTCATCAAACATGTCTTGAATCACAGGAAGGATTTTGGCCATTTGCAGTTAATCGGCGGTTTTCGTTCTCCCAAAGACTTAGTCTTTAAAAGGGAGCTCACAGAAATCTGGCCGGTAAGCGAGGATTTTGATGTCGCCATTACGGTTGATAAAGCTGAAGAAGATTGGCGAGGGCATGTGGGCTATGTTCCGGATTTGGTAAAGAAACTTAAGCCGCAACTTGACGAAACCGCTTGTATTTTATGCGGTCCTCCTGTCATGCTGAAAAACACCTTCAATGTTTTAGAGGAATTGGCTTTTTCTCCGGAAAACATTTACACAACTTTAGAAATGAGGATGAAATGTGGAATAGGCCAGTGCGGTCGGTGCAATATCGGTTCCTGTTATGTGTGTCTGGACGGCCCCGTGTTTAGTTTGGCCCAGTTAAGGGCTCTACCGGATGAGTATTGAGAAAGGCAGATGCCTCAATCCCTTGTACGCGAACGTTTGTAAGTTGTCGGACAGCAAAGAGCGCGATCCTTCATTTCTTCAAGTGCTGTTCCCGCTTGAAATGGTTCCCCTTACATTTTACCCCATCTTACTTTGCCCCTGATGACAGTTTCGCTGTCATACTCCATTTAAGTCATGACGCCAACAGTCAAACCAAGATTATCCATACGTTTGCGGGCTGTGACAGCTTTCGTTGGTATTACCCATTGTAAGCGGGTTTTGACCAGGTGAAATTCTCTAGACAAAGCTGTAACTGCTCGATGACGCGCTTCACCATTCGGTCATCAATAATCCGGTCACCCTTCTGGGCGCCATACATGAGGCGATGCGTACAAACTTTATTAATGAGCCGGGCGCGACCGCTGGAAAACCGGTAGATGTCGTCGATGGCTTGCTCTGAGAAAATGTCATTGTTGGCTCCCGCATACCCTAAGTGGCGTTGAATATAAGCCTCAGTATCCGTACGATCATAGTGGGTTAATTTACACTGCGAGTCGATACGCTGGCGAATAGCGGGCGATTCGCTGCCCCATTTCGTTTAGTGGAGGTGTTGTCCTCCCGTTCCAGTCCTTACACTGGAACGAGGCCAAGATCCGAGGATACTCTGGGGGCTCACTGGAGAGTCGGACCCTCGAATCGTCCAGTCCAGAGTTAGGTTATCTGACACGCCGCGAGGCGGTCAGAAAAGGGCCTGAGGCCGAGGAGCAGACCCGTTTTCGAATACCCAAGCGACAGTCGGTATTGGATTAGGCCGAGGTGGTCAGGCGAGACTGCGCTATGAGTTGCAGCCTGGCCGGAGACGGTCGAGCCGGGGCTAGGTAAGGAACCCCTGGGGAGATGTACATAAGTGTTTAGGCATGGGGAGGCTCTGAACAACAAAAGAGGGTTACCGAATGAGACCTCCTGCGGCTCTCCGACTAGGAGCAGGTTATAGGGAAACCGCATGCCGCAGGAGGAGTCAGCGCCGTCATAGTACCTGGATATACCAGGGAAGGACGACACCGATGAGCGCTTCGACGGAGCAACAGACGGGCCAGGTCAAACTTCAACAGGAAAACGACCAGAACCTGCAAGCAGGTACCGGACTGTCGTGACCGGAAGCCGGACAGAGAAGGGTGCGGACAGGGTAAAACCATTACACAGCGTCATAGACAAGGTATACCGCCTAATGAATCTGCGGATAGCCAGTGCGAAGGTATGTGCCAACAAAGGAGCGGCCGGAGTCGACAAAGTGACCGTGGAAACGTGGCGAAGCAAGGAGGAGGCGCACGTGCGTCAACTCCATGGCGAACTCTACGCGAACACGTACTGCAGTCAGCCGGTACGTCGGGTCTATATAGACAAACCGGGCACAAACAAGCAAAGGCCCCTCGGTATACCCACCCTGACGGACAGAGTATGTCAGCAGGCCGTGCTTCAAGTACTCCAGCCGACCTTTGAGGAAATCTTCTTCGAGGGAAGCCATGGCTTTCGCCCGGGAAGGAGCACCCATACGGCGAAAGAAGCCATCTTACAGTATAAGAAAGCCGGACATCGCTATGTAGATTGCCCTGAAAAAGTAGGTTTGTAGACCGTCTCTTGATCGCCCCCTGCGGATTTAACTACATCAGCAGGAATCCCTGTCATCGAACGGGTGTATTCCTTGCTATTTCTTAATTCATAGCAGCCAATCTTCTCAAATTGTAGGTCAGTATACCAAATCCCACCCAGATGCTGACCCCACGGTGTCCTCTGAGCAGACTCCTCCCTAGGCCATATTTGCGTTTCAAGATGCTGATGGTTCCTTCTACACCGGCACGCCATGCTTGCAGACGTCGAAACCATCTTTGTCTTTCATGGGTTTGTCGCTTCTGAGTTTTCTTGCTCTTCTTTGGGATGGATATTCGTCTTATCCCCAGTTCTGTTAAAGCTGCTTCATTCTTGCCACTGCCGTAACCAGGGTCAGTGGCGACAGCGTATGGGATCCGTCCAGTATTTTCGATGTGGCGTCTTACGGTGCCCAAGAGCAAACTTTCATCGTTGGGGTTACCTATATGAACTTGGTAATCCGTTACAAGACGGTCTTCGTTTTCTGTGATTTCGGTCTTATAGCCAAATTCCGTAGGACTCTTCAATTTGCCTTTCCGGATAGGTCTTGCGTCAGCGTCATAGAGGCTAATCACACGTTCTGGAATGTGCGTTTGTCCGCTGTTTACCATGGCGGAGGCAGGAAGGACGTGACGAGCGAAGAGGTAACATACGAAGAGAATGAGTAACCGTATAATCTGTTCTCCCCAAAAAGAGGAGACCCCGAAAGCACAACGGGAAGCCAAGATCGGCATTTGGGTGAACAACTTCTGGGTTCACGGCGGGTTACGATTCTCTCACTCCGGCTGGGTGTCTTTGTGCTCCCAGATTGACTTATTCTCAATGAGAGCGATAGATCTGCGTGATGGATTTTGGTCATTCAGCTCCCAGTGCCGGACAGTTTGCTCGTCTACGCCCAGATGCTTTGCGAAGCTTCGTTTGGTCATTCCCATGCACAAGCGTATTTTATGTACCTTCTCCGCAAACGTTCTTTCCGGCAAACTGTCAAATCCGCCTAACTAGGGTAATGACACAGAAAGAGCTTTTGCAAGCCTGGTTAAGGTATCTATTGTCGGCTGATAATGCCCCTGTTCAAGTCTCGGAAGGTAAGTTTCAGCTATCCCAGCTTGCCTCGCAACAGCCGCTAAGGTAAGGTTCTTGCTGATTCGTGCGAGTCGAATGCGCTCGCCAGCGGTGTTTCCTTGCAGATTTGCCACATCGACACGATGCGGGGGCAGTACTTCGGTTTTTGTCCATCCAATGTTTGGGGTGCCCAGGTTGTTAACTACACGCTTGGGGATGGGCGTTTACGTTCGCTACGAACAGAAAGACTTCCCCTATTTTGTGCAATGGAAATATACGAACCTGGGCAACTACCTGGTCGCTTTGGAACTGGCCAACTGCCATGTGGAAGGCAGAGCCCGTGTGAGGGAACGCGGCACCTTGAGTTTCCTTGCTCCCTGGGAGGAGAGGAATTTCCGTCTGGAAATCGGGGTACTGGAGTCGGAAGAGGCGAAAAGATTCGAGGAGGAAGCATGAAAGCTCAAGTAACAGAGATGGTAAACGCATTACAAGACCAGTTAATATCGTTTGCAAGCGAGTTGTTCAAAATCAAAAGCCCCACCTGCCATGAAAAGGAAGCTGTTAAGCGTGGGGTATTCCAACTATTGGATTCGGTGCGGGTATCGAAAAGATGGCGCATATGACAAACGAATATTGTCCGGTACCTGATATCGTTAATGCGTGTAAGTTCTATACATTGCTGCCTAGGTACCTATCTTAAAAATTGTCCACTCTTCCACGAGGTTGTATTCTTCCCTGGGGTAACATTCGGGCAACGCAATCAGAAGCCAGCAATGATTTTTCCGTTCAAGATGTTACAAGAAGAAAATGTAAAAAGGTCAAGAACCAGCCTATTTTCGCGGAGTCGCAGCACGCCGTGCAAGATGTTACAGCTCTTTGGGACATGCTACCTGATGGGCGGCATGATGTAAGAAGAGCCGAAACCTTATTAAGATGAGAGAGTGCGAGCACGTCTGGCAAAAGCCCTGAGATCAGGGCTTTTGCTGTCTTTTAATGTATGGTATAATCTTACAAAGGGAAGAAGGGGGGAGGCAACACGGTGGGAGAAGGGAAAAAAACGGGGGAATGTAAATTATTTTGTGTAAATGGAATCTTTGCTCAAACGATTTTTGGGTTAGAATATAGCTGGCTCTTGCCAATCTGGGAGGGCAGGGCTCTGCTGGAGAGCAACCTGAGCGCCCAGCTGGTTTCTGCCGGAGGAAATGGGAACTGTCTGTTCGAGGTTTCCCTTTCCAACTCCATTTCCTCACGGGCAGAACCAAGGCGATAAACTCCAGGGGCGAAGCCCCTGACTAGAGGGCACCGCTGAGCCGGTCCCCATATTGTATCGCAAACTGTGAGATACATTCTGCCCAATTTTGAACGGGCATAGTCCATTTCTTCGTGATTTCCATGGTTGCCAGGTAAACGATTTTTCGTAGGGCATCATCCGTGGGAAAAGCCGTTTTCGTTTTCGTGATTTTCCGCAGTTGTCGGTGATAGGCTTCCACTGTATTGGTTGTATAAATCAGCCGGCGGATTTCTCGGGGGAAAGCAAAGTAAGTGGTGAGCTCCAGCCAGTTGTTTTCCCAGGAACGAATTACCAATGGAAATTTCTTACCCCATTTTTCTTTGAACATTTCGAAAGCAAATTCGGCTTCATCCAAAGTCGCCGCTTGGTAAACCTGTTTTAAGTCAGCCATCACCGGCTTTCGATCTTTGAAGGAAATATACTTCATGGAGTTGCGAATCTGATGAATCACGCACAGTTGAATCGATGTTCGGGGAAAAACGCTGTTTATGGCCTCTGAGAAGCCTGTCAGCCCGTCTTTGCTGGCAATTAGGATGTCTTCTACGCCCCGATTCTTTAAGTCGTTGCAGACACTGAGCCAGAAGCTGGCACTTTCACTTTCGCCAATCCAGATTCCGAGAATATCTTTACGGCCTTGTACATCCAGGCCCAAAACAGAGTAAGCGGCTTTGGTGACAATCCGATTATCTTTGCGAACCTTGAAGTGAATCGCGTCCAGAAAGACGATGGGATAGATACGCTCAAGGGGTCTGCATTGCCATTCTGTGACGAGTGGCATGACCTTGTCCGTGATTTTACTGACCAACTCGGCTGAGACATCAATGCCGTAGATATCGCGCATATGGGCTTCAATATCCCGGGTCGACATGCCTTTGGCATACATCGCGATAATCTGTTGTTCGAGTTCACTGGCGTTTTTCTCGTACTTCTTGATGATGTGTGGTTCAAACTCGCCGTTGCGATCCCGGGGAATCGCCAGTTCTGTTTCACCCATACGTGTTTGAATGGTCTTTCTCGAATATCCATTGCGACTGTTGCCTGAATTGTTGCCCTCAACACTGTGTTTTTCATAACCAAGATGGTCGCTCATCTCGGTTTCCAGAATCTCCTGCAGGGTGCGTCTGAAGAGGTCTTTGAGCGTGTTGTGGACGTCTTCGACGGTCTTACAGTCCTTGGCGACTTCACGGGCTAACCGGTCTTTAACATCTTGCATAAATGATCAACTCCTTATTGGTAGTTTTAACCATTTACACAAAACTTCATACGTCCTCGAAAACGGAAATAGAACAGCTTAACTTTCCCTATCCCTTCATAGTTAGTTAATAATCTCTTAGTTAGAGCTATTCTACCCCATCAGACAATGGCGTTGGAGACAGCGGTTCTTCCAACCACTCTTCCAGTACATTTAATATTTTTCCCACCGTAAAGCCGTGTTTCTCCATGACCACGTTTCCAGGTGCCGAGGTACCAAAAGTATCAATACCCAATACTTTCCCATCCAAACCTACATATTTACACCACGACACTAGGTGTCCCATTTCCACAACCAAGCGTAGACGACAAGCTGGAGGTAAAACCTCGTCAAATCATTAGGGTTTGCAGTCATTGCGTGGCAATTAAATATGCATTTATTATAGCATAGAGCCAGGAAATTGGAAAGAAAAAAACCGCTCTTTCAATTATGAATCTTGAGTCTCGTAACTATTCAGGGGTAGATCCCTACCTGCCGCAAAAGTGTCACCGACGGAGCACGAAAACAGTTGGCAGCCTGTACAAGCTAAGCGAACCGTCAGAGTAGGGGAGCGCCGGGCACGCAGGCAGTGCAGCGTTAAGCCGCGCCAACAGCGTGAGTCCGCCACAACGCGGACTCACGCCAATGCGCCCGATACCCTGAATAGTCATCTTTTTATGCAAGAATAGGGGTGACGGATCAATTAAGGGCTTGCTTTTACCACAGAATTATGCTAAAGTAAAGACTAATTTCAATAGGGTAACAACGATGATGGAGAAAAGTAGACTGAACCCATCCTGACAGGGAGAAAACGTCACAGACTGAGAACGTTTTTGAGGAATGCTCGGCTGAAGTTCCCTCCGGAGTTGCCGGCTGAAGCCTGTTGCCTGACTTTCAAAAGGCGGATGGGTGTGTAGGTGTGGCCGCAAAGCTTCCGGCGTTAAAGAAGGGAAGAAGGTATCGGAATTTCTCCTGTACCTTGGCGTAAGGTGAACTTGTCATTGGCAGGCTAACCAGGGTGGTAACGCGGAAGTAAGAGCTTTCGTCCCTAGGGATGTAGGCTTTTTTGTTTTCGGCCGCCTGCGGTGATGGGGTATTAACTTTCCGCGCATGATAGCAGAAGCGGAGAACTTTGTTATTGGGTGCAGACAAGTCCTAGCGTCGGGTGAAGGAGTTGCATTCCCGTACTTTTAGTGAGAGGACATCCATCCCAGTGAGGGTTTGGCCGCAGAGCGGAACAACCGGAAGTGGACGGGGGTGTCAACTAGGGTGGTACCGCGAAGGGTCCGCAGCTTTCGTCCCTAAGGGGAGAGAAACTGCGGGCTTTTTTTGTTCAGATTCTGAAGGAAAAGGGCATAAGGGCAATTCGAAAAAAGGAAATGGAGAAGGGGGAGTGTGTCATGGTTATCGTTATGAGGCTGAGCGCATCCCAAGAGGAAATTGCCGCGGTGAATGATGAGTTGAAACGCTACGGTTTGGAAGGACACCTGATCCAGGGGGTCAACCGTTTCGTTATCGGAGCCGTAGGCGACAGGCGTGATTTGGTGGCACAAGGGTTGGAGGTGCTGCCTGGGGTGGAGAAGATCGTCCCGATCATGAGGCCTTTCAAGCTTGTCAGTCGAGAGGCTCAGGAGGAACCCACCGTTGTCAGGGTGAAAGATGTGGCGATTGGGGGGAGGGAGATTGTCCTGGCGGCGGGCCCCTGTGCTGTGGAAAGCAGAGAGCAAATTTATGACGCAGCGGTCAGAGTAAAGGCAGCAGGAGCCAAGATTTTGCGCGGAGGCGCTTATAAGCCGCGCACATCACCCTATTCTTTCCAGGGATTGGAGGAAGAAGGATTGAAAATATTGGCCGGGGCCGGAGAAGAAACCGGACTGGCCACGGTATCGGAGGTCGTTGATTTGCCCAGCTTGGACGTGGCGAGGGGTTACGTGGATATGCTGCAAATCGGAGCCCGTAACATGCAAAATTTCCGTCTGTTACAGGCGGCAGGACGCTCCGGGAAGCCGATTCTCCTGAAGCGTGGGCTGTCGGCGACGATTGAAGAGTGGTTGATGGCTGCCGAGTATATCATGTCGGAAGGGAATAGTCAGGTCGTTCTGTGCGAACGGGGTATTCGCACCTTTGAGACAGCCACGCGTAATACTTTGGATCTTAATGCGGTACCGGTGGTCAAAGAATTGTCCCATCTCCCGATATTGATCGATCCGAGCCATGCCACAGGTGTTGCCCGTTGGGTCGGACCTATGTCTAGGGCGGCTATTGCGGCGGGTGCCGACGGACTCTTGGTTGAAGTGCACCCGGAACCCTCTAAGGCATTGAGTGACGGGCCGCAATCTCTCACCCCCATGGCCTTTACCCGGCTGGCGCAAGAGGTGAAAAGGGTTGCGGAATCGGTGGGGCGGAGTCTTCAGGACGTCAAGACGCCAGACCAAAGCAGATACACCTTTGCAGGTTGAGCAGGCATAGTCGCTGAATTTGGGTTAACGTACGAGATTGGAAGGTAGGGGTAAGTATGGAGATCAACGCTCTGATTGAAGAAGCGCGGGCAGCCGGCTTGTCACAGGCTGTGGAACTGAAAACCGAAACGCTGAGTTTTTTGCCGGAAGTACGGGATATGTGTCGTGCCGACCGTTGCCATCTGTGAAACATGCTCCTACCCGGATGAACCTTATCGGTTCCCTGGCAGGGCGGTAACCTCCATGGAGACAAACGGCCTTTGGGTCAGCGATGTCTGCGAGAAGACTAGTGGGTAGAAGGCACCCCTCACGGGATGCCAGCCCCCGCTCTCACCGGACGTGTAGTTTTCCCGCATCCGGCGGCCCCAATGCTATCCCCTAGCGGGGAGACTCGAAGAGTTTGAGCTGTTGGTGCCTGGGTATTCTCCATCCCATGCGCGCCAGACCCATTGGGTCCAGCTCCTCCGCTGAGTGGATCTTCCATCTTCCACGGTCCCGTATCCACGTGTCCAGGTTACGAAATAAGACGAGGTTATTTCCGTATCGATGGTAATTGGCCCATCCAGGACTTAAAGGCGCTGGGCCACTCGAAGGATAGCCGGCCCGATCGGTCCCAAATTGTAATCGGCCTGGCGGTTACCTCAAATTCTTCTTTGAGTTTCCACTGTTATAGTATACAATAGAATTGGTTACAGGTGTTAGGAGCAGAACGATTGCGGGAGGATGGAAAGGATGGATACATGTGTAGTTTCACATTTGATTCAACCTGTGATTGTTGGAAGCAGCAAGGATATCCGCCAGGCCGTAAAGATGTGTTGCAAGGCAGCCCGTGAAAACAGCCCGGTTCTGTTTCAAGGAGAGATTGGGGTTGGCAAACTTCTCATGGCGACGTATCTTCATCACGAGAGTTCTCGTCTGGGGAAACCATTTTTGCAGGTGGACTGTGATTTTGACGAAGGAATTAGAGATATTTTGAGTCTGGAAAATGTAGAAACAAAGTTAAGGTTCTTGAAGGGCGGTACTCTGTATTTCCGGGAGATAGCGAGCTTAACGATGGACGAACAAGCCCGGCTGCACCGGTTTTGTCTGGCGGCTGAAGTGGAAGGGGTTCGTGTTCTACTGGGTTCTTCGCAGAATATCCATCTACTCATGTATGAGAAAACAATCGACGCAGAACTCTATCGTTACGCCACAGAATGGGAAATTTACATTTCGCCGCTCCGTCAACGCCGGGACGATATCATGGCTTTAACTGCGCATTATATTCGAGAATTCAACCAACGGTTGCGTAAGTCAGTACAAGGTTTGACTCCACAAGCGGAAGAGGTGTTTATGTCTTATCGCTGGCCGGGTAATGTGGAAGAGCTACGGCAATCTCTGATGCGGGGGATGATTTTAACGGCAGAATCTTTCATTGGGCGCAGGCATCTCGCCGAGTCGATCGGTCAGGGGGTGGATCAATTTTTGCAAAATCCTGATGTCATGCCCTTGAATCGCATGGAGGAACTACTCTTGCGCAGTGCGCTCAGTCGCTATGGGACAACCTTGGAGGGCAAAAGACGGGCAGCCAGGGCTTTAAATATTTCTTTGGCTACACTGTACAACAAAGTTAAGCGTTATAACGTCAATAATTAGTACAGGGTAAGGTGTTATCAGTCTCTTTATTCTGGATTAAAAGAGTCAATTTATTTTGGATTGAAAATTAGTCAGTCAGTCAATTCCAACCCTCTTCAAGCTTTTCTTGGGAAACCAGAACACTTTCCGTCGAGAATAAAGTGATTGCGAAAACTGACTTCCAGTCCAGAATACGGTGACCGGCAACAGGTAAGGCTCATATTACGTTGTACTAAACCGCTACCGTATATACAACTCAAACCGAATCCAGCTAACATGTTCTTTTAAGAGGCCGTCATGGTTCTTTCTTCCATATTAACATTTTTAAAGTGCTTGCCCGATGTATCCTAAATATTTACAAAGAGGAGCGTTCGGATGGTACCTTTAACAAGCCTAAAAGACTTGTCATGACATCCTTCTTATCCACCTTAAACGTTGGAGAAATATCGGGCTTGAAAGCGCAGGGTTTAAATGATTATAGTGCTTGAGCGCGTACCCACCCTGTCACTGTCATCAACGAGGGCTGGCTCAAACGCCTTTTCAGCGCATTCCCCGGGCAACTTCGCGGGCTTTTGTGCTATACTAAACGTATAATCGCATCCAGGTGCAAAGCAAGGGAGTATTCCGTTTATAATGATAAAGTGGGGCCCGACAGCTAAAGCTGCGCTGGTATTAACCTTGGCACAATTAATGTATGGCGGTAACCTCGTAGCAGGAAGAATCATGGCTCAGAGAATCAACCCGTTCGTTTTGGCGGCTTTGCGCGGCTGGGTCGGTATGGTGGTCCTCTCTTTCTTTGCCTTTTGGCAAATTAGGAAGGTTCCCAGGCCAAAATGGAGGGATATGGGTTTATTGGCCTTGGTCGGCAGTATGGGTATTACACTGGCTTATCTAACTTATTTGATAGGTTTGAAGAACAGTACCGCTACCAATGCCGCGATCATAACAGCCGCACTCCCTGCGGTCACCAATGCTTTGCTGATTGTGGGCTGGAAGGTTAAACCGTCGCGCCTGGAGGTTGTCGGGATCGGTACCTCATTTTTGGGCTTACTCTTCGTGTTTACCCAAGGATCAATCACTGAGTTGCTGCGATTTCGCATGAGTTATGGCGAACTGGTGCTTTGCGGCAATGTCTTGGTGTCTGCCTTGTTTAGCATTTTGGGACAGAAGGCCATGAAACGGTTTTCTCCGTTAGTGGTGACCTTTTACGCTTCTTTTTGGGGGACGTTGTTCTTAACCCCCTTCGGTGTGTGGAATGTATCCCGGGTAAACTGGAACATCGGTTGGTCCGGATGGTTGCTCATATTGTATATGGGTGGTGTCATCACCGGCCTTGCCAACTTATTTAACCTTTACGGTATTAAATTGATTGGCAGTGGGAGAGCTGCTATTTATGGCAACATGTCACCGGTATTTGGCATCCTTCTCAGTGGAGTGATTCTTGGGGAACATCTGGCTTGGTACCACTGGGTTGGTTTCACACTGGTTATGACCGGAGTCGTCTGTGGGGTGTCGCAAACGAACTTGATACATAAACCGCAGACAAAGGCCAAGACATCGAAGTTATGAAAAACGTAAAGGTTTTCGGATTACGAACGTTATGAGCCAACTGAACGTACTTAACCACACTATTATCTTTGTTCTTGCGAGACGTTACACGTATGTACATTGCCTGCAGTTTACCATACGTCAGACATACACTCCCCACAACTTATCCACAGAATCGTATGTCTACGCATTTTCGCTGTTTTTCCTGTGGATAAGCCCTGAAACCCGCATAAATAAAGGCATCCGTTTTTTAACGGATGCCTAAATCTACGAAAAACTATTGAAGCCGAGTACTAGCCTTATTCGATTTAAACATCGCTGAATCAGCTAACCAAACGATGGCCTGAGCAGACGTTAAACCGTAAACGATATGATTCCACACGGCCGAATAGAGTGTCTTGGTTAAGCGTAATTTCTTTAGTAAACCAACTTTTTGTCCACTAATAAGTGTACCCAGTGATAACATGGAAAGAAATAAACCTTTGATAAGGTAATGGTCTTTGCCAGTTCTCTTTAAAAGCAGAATTAGTAGAACTCCCCACAATGAGCCAATTCGGGAATGTAAATTATTTTGTGTAAATGGTATTTCTACCCAAACGATTTTTGGGTTAGAATATAGCTGGCTCTTGCCAATCTGGGAGGGTAGGGCTCTGCTGGAGAGCAACCTGAGCGCCCAACTGGTTTCTGCCGGAGGAAATGGGAACTGGCTTTATAGGGTTCCCTTTCCAACTCCATTTCCTTACGGGCAGAACCAAGGCGATAAACTCCAGGGGCGAAGCCCCTGACTAGAGCGCACCGCTGAGCCGGTCCCCATATTGTATCGCAAACTGTGAGATACATTCTGCCCAATTTTGAACGGGCATAGTCCATTTCTTCGTGATTTCCATGGTTGCCAGGTAAACGATTTTTCGTAGGGCATCATCCGTGGGAAAAGCCGTTTTCGTTTTCGTGATTTTCCGCAGTTGTCGGTGATAGGCTTCCACTGTATTGGTTGTATAAATCAACCGGCGGATTTCTCGGGGGAAAGCAAAGTAAGTGGTGAGCTCCAGCCAGTTGTTTTCCCAGGAACGAATTACCAATGGAAATTTCTTACCCCATTTTTCTTTGAACATTTCGAAAGCAAATTCGGCTTCATCCAAAGTCGCCGCTTGGTAAACCTGTTTTAAGTCAGCCATCACCGGCTTTCGATCTTTGAAGGAAATATACTTCATGGAGTTGCGAATCTGATGAATCACGCACAGTTGAATCGATGTTCGGGGAAAAACGCTGTTTATGGCCTCTGAGAAGCCTGTCAGCCCGTCTTTGCTGGCAATTAGGATGTCTTCTACGCCCCGATTCTTTAAGTCGTTGCAGACACTGAGCCAGAAGCTGGCACTTTCACTTTCGCCAATCCAGATTCCGAGAATATCTTTACGGCCTTGTACATCCAGACCCAAAACAGAGTAAGCGGCTTTGGTGACAATCCGATTATCTTTGCGAACCTTGAAGTGAATCGCGTCCAGAAAGACGATGGGATAGATACGCTCAAGGGGTCTGCATTGCCATTCTGTGACGAGTGGCATGACCTTGTCCGTGATTTTACTGACCAACTCGGCTGAGACATCAATGCCGTAGATATCGCGCATATGGGCTTCAATATCCCGGGTCGACATGCCTTTGGCATACATCGCGATAATCTGTTGTTCGAGTTCACTGGCGTTTTTCTCGTACTTCTTGATGATGTGTGGTTCAAACTCGCCGTTGCGATCCCGGGGAATCGCCAGTTCTGTTTCACCCATACGTGTTTGAATGGTCTTTCTCGAATATCCATTGCGGCTGTTGCCTGAATTGTTGCCCTCAACACTATGTTTTTCATAACCAAGATGGTCGCTCATCTCGGTTTCCAGAATCTCCTGCAGGGTGCGTCTGAAGAGGTCTTTGAGCGTGTTGTGGACGTCTTCGACGGTCTTACAGTCCTTGGCGACTTCACGGGCTAACCGGTCTTTAACATCTTGCATAAATGATCAACTCCTTATTGGTAGTTCTAACCATTTACACAAAACTTCATACGTCCTCGCCAATTCCAAAATGCGTTAACTCACCTAAGACAAAATTTTTCTTTTGTTTTGTTCTGAACGGAGCTACCCATAATCCCCCAGCTATATGCCCATATAATGTTTCCGTCTTTCCAGCCTTATAAATCAACAAGTTAGATGTATCCATAAAAATCGTACCTAATAAACCTCCCAGAAGTCCTGTAGTAATTGAATCCTGCATCTTGCTTATTTTTTTAAGCATATGCAGTAGACTCATAATCAAAGTCATTGAACATGCTCCACCCTTCTAGTAATAAGCGTAAGGGCCATTTTCTTCTGCGGGTTAGTTTACTCAAAATCAGATTTATTATTCACATTCATTATAATGAAGTGTATCCTGAAATACACGCTGGTATCCGGATTGAGTTAGGGGAATTAATCTCCTTTTAAAGGCAGTTGCCTCTTTAGGTGGATAAATACGACAATAATGGTAAACAATATACCTTATTTCCTTGTTTTAAGAAGGAGCCGGTAGATGACAAAGTTTATTAAACCTCTAAAACTTAAACCGAAGTTACTAGGGCAAAAGCAGGAACAGGATAAGCCCCCAGTGAACCAAACAGAAAATGCCGGACTTTCAGGTGCAGCCTGGAAAGATGAGGTTTTGGGCCAAGACCTGGAAGCGAACCTCCGGCAAATTAAGGCCATTCTGAATAAATGCAGTGACGTAATTTACCGGGAATTTATTTTTGCCCAGAATGAGGCGATCCGGCTAGCCCTAATCTATACGGACGGTCTGGTCGATAAAGCCCAAATTAGTGAGCAAATTATGAGGGCACTGGCTCTGGAAGTCCCGCAGGTTGTACCCGGTCTAGAGCTCACCAAAGCACAGGCCCTCGAATTCATTAAACAAAGGGGTCTGTGCATTCACCAAGTCAAGGAAAGCAACAGGCTTCAGGATCTCATCCTTGCTATTCTCTCCGGAGATACCGTATTGCTGGTGGACGGTCATGCTACCGCTATCATCAACGGAGCCAGGGGTTTTGAAGCGCGGGCTATTTCCGAGCCGGAAGCTGAACCCACGGTTCGAGGGCCGCGGGAGGCTTTCGTCGAGTCTTTAGGGGTCAACACATCGCTTATCCGGAGGAAAATAAAAAGCCCCAACCTAAAAATTGAGACCTTGAGGCTGGGAGAGGTTAGTGGAACGGATGTGGCCATCATCTATGTCGAGGGCATTGTCAATGACAAACTGGTGACAGAAGTGAAAAGCCGCCTGGAAAGAATCAAGATTGATGCCATCCTGGAGTCCGGCTATATCGAAGAACTGATCGAGGATGGCCCCTGGAGCCCTTTCCCGACGGTGAACCACACCGAGAAGCCGGATCGGGCAGCGGCGATGCTCTTGGAGGGCCGAGCGGTTATCCTGGTGGATGGTACACCCTTTGTCCTAACCGTACCCATGTTGTTCTTCGAAAGTCTCCAAGCTTCTGAGGACTATTACGAACGTTTTCTGTTCACTTCAGCTATACGACTGGTCCGGTTTTTGGCCATGGTTACCTCACTTGTTTTACCTGGACTGTATATAAGCCTGGTTAGTTTTAACCATGAGCTACTCCCGACGACGCTTTTACTGAGTATTGCTGCACAACGCGAAGCAGTTCCTTACCCTGTTCTTATCGAAGTATTGGCTATGGAATTTGCCTTTGAAGTCTTACGGGAGGCAGGGATCCGTCTGCCGCGACCCATCGGCCAGGCGGTCAGTATCGTGGGTGCCCTTGTGGTTGGGGAAGCCGCAGTACAGGCTGGTATGGTTGCCCCCGCCACCGTCATTGTGGTCGCTTTAACGGGGATAAGTTCTTTTGTTGTTGCTTACAGCACCAGTATCACTTTTCGCCTGCTCCGTTTTATTTTAATTATCTTGTCGGGTACCTTGGGCCTAGTCGGGTTAATTACAGGAGTGGCGATGATTGGTATCCATTTGTGTACCCTACGTTCTTTTGGGGTTCCTTACCTATCCCCTTTGGTTCCCACAACAGCCGTAGATTTAAAGGACACTTTCTTTCGGGCACCTTGGTGGGCTATGTTTTCTCGCCCCCGGCTGGCGGTAAGGCAGGGACAGAAAAAGCAGGCACAGGATTTAAAACCAACCCCACCTGAGACCGGGCCCTAATCGAGGGGGTGTAATATTGGAACAGGGTAAAATTGACAGCAACCAGGCTTTCCTACTGATGCTAAGCACGGTGCTACCAACTGCTATTCTCACTGTACCTGATGTTGCAGTAAAGTTTGCTAAGCAGGATGCCTGGATCTCGCTAGTAATCGCCACTCTGGTAGCAATGGCAATCGCTGTGCTGATAGTGAACCTGAGCCTACGTTTCCCGGAGAAAACTCTCTTTGTTTACCCCGAAGAAATTCTAGGCAAGGTATCAGGGAAAATTGTAATTGGCTTGTATGTGTGGTGGTATCTGCAACTGGGTTCTGCTACTATCAGGGAGTTCAGTTTTTTTTTGGTCACGGTTAGCATGCCTGACACCCCCATGATCGTTTTTTCAATCATCATAGTTGTCGTGTCAGCCTATGCCGTTTATAACGGTTTGGAAGTTCTAAGCCGGTTCAACCAACTGTTTATCCCTGTAACAGGTCTGTTGGTCATCGTATTTCTGTTATCGACCAAAGATATGAAACTGACCAGACTGCTGCCGCTTTTTGATACTAACATGTCTTCTGTGTTGAAAGGTGCAGTTACACCCACCATGTGGCTTGCGGAGATTGTCACGATCGGGGTCATTATTCCCTATCTGAATAAGCCTAAAGAAGCGTACCGGGTAGTTGTGCTTGCTACTCTGACCAATGGCTTTCTTTTAACCGCCAGTGTCTTGGAGGCTTTGCTTATTTTCGCTCCCCATCTAACGGCCGACTGGCTTTATCCAATCTATAATGCGGTGAGAGTCGTCTCGATTGCCCATATTGTAGAACGGCTCGAATCCGTTATTTTGGTGCTCTGGCTCATCGGAGGTTTCGTCAAACTTGGGGTATTCTACTATGCAGCTGTTTTAGGCAGTGCCCAGTGGCTGGGACTTAAAGATTACAGATCTTTGGTGGTTCCGCTCGGAGTAATTTTAGTGGCGCTCTCCTATCTGCTTTACGGCAATAATATTGTAGACTTGCTAGATTATTTTGCTGAGGCATGGGTGCCCTTTGATTTGCTAGTCTTAGAAGTTGGGATTCCGTTGGCCTTGCTGAGTATAGCACTCATTAGGGGAAAGGGAGGAAAAAAAGGTTGAAAAAACGGATTGCCACCTTTCTTCTTTTACTGCTAATACTTATTAGCTTCCTCGAAGGTTGCTGGAGCCGGACGGAGCTAAATGAATTGGCCATTGTCCTCGGCGCAGGCGTTGACCTTACAACCTCAGGACAAATTCAGTTGACCTTACAAATTGCTATTCCTAAGGCATTTGCCGGTGGTGAAGGTGGCGGGGGAAAAGGAAAGGAAGCAGCAAGCTGGGTCATCTCTGCAGAGGGTAAAACGATTGATGAGGCCGAAGGATACCTAGCAAAAAAGGTTCCACGCAAAATTTACTGGGGGAATTGTAATATTCTGGTCATTGGCGACCAGATGGCGAGAAAGGGAATATGTCCGGTAACCGATTTCTTTCTGCGCGAAGGGCAGACTCGGGAGAGCATGTCAATAATAGTAACGAAAGGGAAGGCTAAAGACTTCCTGGAAACCTCTTCGGTTTTGGCCAACACATCGGTTCAGGCTGTCGAAGTTTTATCCAGGAGGAATTCCGGTTATTCCGTTCCACTCTGGGAATTTGCCGAGATGCTGGAGAATAAGGGTGTAGAGCCGGTAGCCTCCTGGGTTAGCATTCAACAAACAGGGAGTACTCCCGGAGCGGACAAGGGAAATTCCCCGGCGGATAATCAGGCAGTGTTTTCCGGAGTCGCGGTTTTTAAGGGAGACAAGCTGATCGGCTGGTTGAATGCCAACGAAACCATGGGATTACTCTGGTTGAAAGGTGAGACAATGAAAGGGACAATCACGGTGCCCAGCCCCGCCGAACCCGACAAAATGATATCTATTCAGATTCGACAGGGAAGTACGGAGGTTATTCCGGAATACGACGGGAAAAATCTGTTTTTTAAGGTTAACCTAAAGGTTGAGGGTGATGTTTTAGACGAACAAAGCCACGAGGACCTGACTAAGACGGATAAAATTAAAGCCCTTGAAGAGGAAATGGCTGCTGAAGTCAAAAAGAGAACGACCGCGGTTTTGGAGAAAGCCCAGCGGGAGTACGGTGTGGACATTTTTGGTTTTGGCAATGCCTTTCACCGGAGTTACAAAGTGGACTGGCGGGGGTTAAAAGACCGCTGGGACGAGAAGTTCACCCAGGCAAAGGTAAAGATTTCGGTAGAAGCACACGTACGTGACATTGGCCTTTTAGGCAAAGGAGTTAACGCTGTCGGACAATAATTAGAGCTAAAAAGCAAAACTTCAGGGAGGAAAAAACATGATCGTCTTATTGCTCGCATTGTTTAGCGGCATTATTCTATTCGAAGTTCTGGGCCTGGTTAAAAAGAAGATGTGGCGGGAACTGGTAGTCTTTTCGGTATACATGTCTCTCGGTGCATCATTAAGCATTTTAGAAGTTTTAGGGATAGATGTGCCTAATCCCGGTAAAGGTATCGAGGCTTTGCTTAAACCCCTCACAGAATTACTAAAGTAAAGAGATGTTGATAGGGGCCATTGACCAGATGCTACCCTAAACCAGCGGGATGGGGCTTTACCCCAGAGGAATACATCTTATGAGCCGTATCCCGTGGTTGCTGTGACGATTTATCGGCAAAGATCTGAAGGCAGCAGAGAAATGGGAGAAATAGTTGGATTCCAGTGTGAGAGTAGTAGTTCTAACTGCGAGTCCCGCTGCACTTATAAGATGCTGATGGAGGATTTTTAAGTTGTTGATTACCTTGCCCCTCGCCCCATGCTAAGTTTAAGAACCCGCCGCTTGCGTGGGACGGGTCCCCGTGAGGAATGGTGCGAAGGTCCCGATTTTTTTGGGTTATTGGCAGGAATATGGGGGAGAATGTCGAAAAGCTGAGTTAACGTAGTGGGAGGGCCCGGTATATCATATTGAACGTTTAAGAAACCTCCAGAAAATGTTTTGGAGGTTAGATGTGTTTAAGGAAGAAGAAATGAGCCATGACCAGTCTTGATTTTCTGAAGGCCAATCCCGAGTTACAGCGAATTTTGCGGGACTCTGAGTTTCTTGATAGCCTACCCATTGGGTTTTCCATCGCTACAGGTAAGAAAATCGTATATAATCCCATTGCAGCGAAACTTTTACGTATGGAACCTTGGAATAATGCATCTGGCCCGCTCCTTGCCAAAGTATACCATGACGGCAAGCCCATCGCGGCAGAAGATCTACCGATGCAACGGGCAGCCCGCTACGGCGAAGTCATTGATAGATTCGAGTTGGAATTCGTATGGGAAGATGGTGAATCTAAATTTGCCCGGTGGAGTGCCAGTCCATTACGGGATGAAAGCGGCAACCTCTGTGGTTCTCTAGCGATCATCGAGGATGTTACAGATTTGACCAGAAATGGCATTACTGAGATGAACCAAATTCACGCAGAAATGACACGTCTCGAACGCCTGAATTTAGTCGGACAAATGGCGGCGAGTATCGGGCATGAAATCAGAAACCCAATGACAGCAGTCCGAGGATATCTCCAGTTGTTGGGTGCCAAGCCGGAGTTCCAATCCCATCGCTCGACGTTTGGCACCCTGATCAGTGAACTGGATCGGGCCAATGCCATTATCTCGGAGTTCCTGTCACTGGCCAAAAACACTTCCACACAGAGAGAATGTCAAAATATCAATGATATCTTACGGAATTTATATCCGTTACTAGAGGCTGATACGTTCACCCAGAACAAACAAATAGTGTTTAAAGCGGGGGAAACGCCGGATATTCCCTTGAACGCCAAAGAAATTTCGCAACTGGTACTCAATTTATGTCGGAACGGGCTGGAAGCGATGGAAGAGCGGGGGACTCTTACGATTCGTACATATACTGAGGACGGACAAGTGGTATTATCTGTACAGGACGAGGGGACTGGTATCCCTACAGAATATTTGGACAAACTAGGAACACCGTTCTTTACGACAAAGGAAAATGGTACAGGACTGGGGCTTGCCACTTGTTACGGCATCGCAGACCGACATAACGCCAGGCTCGACGTAGAGAGCGACCCCAACGGAACTACTTTCTTTGTCCGATTTCCTGGTCTTGCTACAAATCATTAACTCAATTTCTTGAGGGAAACAGTTCTATTCCGGCACAACCCGGGGATCTTGGTGATCGGGGTGTGTCTGGATAGGGGGGGGATGTGTTTCCTCTATCATAGAAAGACCGAAAGCGGACGGGATTGTTTGGCTGGAAATTGACGGATATAATGGCCTTATCACAGTAAAGGAAAGGCTTGAGGGCGTTCTCCCAGTGCAAATAGTGAGGCTCAGTAGTTATAAGCTGGGCTTATTTTTTTGCCCGTTTTCAGTTAGCAATTTGTGGTTTTTTTTCGTGGGTAGAAGGGAATGGCGGGGGGAGCGTGGAATAAAAATAGGTATAGCACGGTAACGTCTTGGTACAGGGTCAAGGGTGAATCACCCCTCCGGTTGCGCATCTGATAAAGCCTAGCTAGTAGCCAGAAGTCGAGTACCGAAGAGCCCGGTGCGGGGGAATTGGGAATAGAGCTCTTTTAACCAGAATTTCATTACAAAATATAGAGCAAATAGACAATAGAGGATAAAGCACAAGAATATAGAAAGAAGAAAACAGGGGCTAAGGATTAGCGTTCTTCGGGCAGCAGGGGCAATGTAGGAAAAGCGGCAGCGCATGATTGTAGAGTGCGACAAGGAAAATAGTGAACATTTACAATCTCCTCAAACCCCTATGGCGTTTTCACAGTATCAATGGGGAACGAAAATAGCAGGGCGGGGTTCCAGTTAGGTCGGTGTGCACTCGAAAATGGTGCATCAGACGACCTCAGTTTGCAAGATACGATGGAATATTGAGGAGAAGGTGGTGCAGCCCGTGATAATTTTGGGGATTTTGATTTTCTTTGCCAGAATCGTTGATGTTTCCTTAGATACTCTGCGGGTTAAGTCTATCATCCGGGGGAAGAAATTCGTCGTCTCGACGATTGCCTTTGTTGAAATCATCGTCTACACTCTGGGGGCTTCCCAAGCGTTTAAGTACGTCATGCATCCGACGGTTCTTCTTTTCTATGCCTTGGGGTATGCCGCCGGGAACTTTGTGGGGATGCTCATTGACGACAGGCTTTCGAAAGATAGCGTTTTTGCCTTGGTTGTCACAGAGCATGACGAATGGACTTTGGCGGACACACTGAGGGAACGCGGATTTGCCGTCACAACTGCCAAAGGGTACGGCTTGAACGGAGCAGAGAAGGCGCAGCTAAAAATGGTGATCAAGAAAAGACGGTTTGCGGAATTAGCCAAGCTCATCCATGAGTTCGACCCGGCTGCTTATGTGGTGACCATGGATGTTAAGGATATGAAGTAGCTTACAGTTAGGCAAAGATGGGGCGTGAACATTCTTTAGTGTAAATGGAATAACCATCCAAAACTTATGAAACGGTGGACTTTAAGTCTGCCGTTTTCCATTTCACCGGTAAGCCCCGAGCGAACTCTATTATTGATTGAGATCATGACTTCGGGAACTTGCATAATCGATTAATCCCCGGTTTAAATCAGCAAATTCGGTGCTGATTTTCGGGGCTTCCAGCCACTGACTTTTCGGAGAGCGGCGATCGAAACGTTTAAGAAATTCTTGGATGTGGTCACCTTCATAAGCGTCCCGGAATGCTTCCAAACTAAAATGGGAAGAGAAATTGCAGTTAAGATTTAAGTGGTTGTACAACTCTTCGCTGATGAAGCGAGAATTTCTCATGTCTACAACCCGTCGAAAAGAATTAAGTACTTTTTTCTGTTGTTGCGCCTTAAGAGGACACAATGTTACGCCCCCTTTTGTTCTTATAGCGGGCGATTCGCAGCCCCATTTCGTTTAGTGGAGGTGTTGTCCTCCCGTTCCAGTCCTTACACTGGAACGAGGCCAAGATCCGAGGATACTCTGGGGGCTCACTGGAGAGTCGGACCCTCGAATCGTCCAGTCCAGAGTTAGGTTATCTGACACGCCGCGAGGCGGTCAGAAAAGGGCCTGAGGCCGAGGAGCAGACCCGTTTTCGAATACCCAAGCGACAGCCGGTATTGGATTAGGCCGAGGTGGTCAGGCGAGACGGCGCTATGAGTTGCAGCCTGGCCGGAGACGGTCGAGCCGGGGCTAGGTAAGGAACCCCTGGGGAGATGTACATAAGTGTTTAGGCATGGGGAGGCTCTGAACAACGAAAGAGGGTTACCGAATGAGACCTCCTGCGGCTCTCCGACTAGGAGCAGGTTATAGGGAAACCGCATGCCGCAGGAGGAGTCAGCGCCGTCATAGTACCTGGATATACCAGGGAAGGACGACACCGCCGGACAGAGAAGGGTGAGCACCAACAGCTCAAGCTCTTCGAGTCTCCCCGCTAGGGGATAGCATTGGGGCCGCCGGATGCGGGAAAACTGCACGTCCGGTGACAACGGGGGCTGGCATCCCGTGAGGGGTGCCTTCTACCCACTGGTATAACTTCCGTGGGTGAACAACAGAAGAGAGCTCTGCTGTAAGGACAAAGACAAAGTAAGCTTCTTAGGTGATGTGTTGCTGATTTAGTGCCTCTGGGGTATGATAGGAATGTGAAAAGCACATTGCTTAAAACGAGAAAACGGAGGTCTGTCCGTGAGTATTAAAGAAGAACCCAAAAAAGCAGAAATCCAAATGCACTTGTCTGAATTTGAAATGCCTCCAATGCAAGATGTATTAATTGTGGGTCGGAACGCACCTATTGGCCCCGAGGCAGCAAAAAGAATGGTTGATGTTCTCAGCCCGGATCAATATAAGGTCATTAAAATTGATCACCCAGTCATAGAGGCCATCGTAGTGCGAAATGCTCTCATAAACATGATCCCGGAAGAAAGACTAACCGAGTTTATTTTAGAGGAGGGGGAAAGGATTGTTGACGCAAGCATGATCATAAAAGCGCATGTCGGCATAACGGTGCACGTCAGCAAATCTATCGATTTATGATAAACATCAAGCGCGTTGCAAATATCTATTCTAAAGAATTTCCGGCTGTTGATTTTTTGGATGGAGTGTCGAAGAGTAGGTCGTTTTTATTGAAAACGGGAACTTCCTGTTGTCTGGTTATGGACGGAGGTAATCTGGTAGGAGTCATAACATATAAGGAATTATTGAGAGCACATCCCAACAGGATCATTGCCGACGTGATGTGTCGGGAACTGGTGACTGTTCCGGCAGACATGCCGCTTTGGCAAGCTCAAGAAGTTTTTGAGGGTACTGGATTGGAAGTTTTGCTGGTTCAGGAGGACGGAGAGTTGTCCGGTGTCCTACCTCGCAACCTACTCGAAAAACACCTTGGACCTCACACGGATTTATTAACGGGGCTTTATAAGAGTGATTACATATACTATCATGGTGTTCGACTCCTGGAAAATAAGCAGGAGATCAGCATTGCTTTTTTTGACATAAACAAATTTGGTATCATTGATAAAACTTACGGCCATACAGTGGGGGACGTTATTCTAATCGAAGTGAGCAGATTGTTAAAAGACAATATTCCGGCGGAGGCTTTTTTGTGCCGTTTTGGAGGAGATGAATTTGCTGTTTTATTGCCAGCACACTTGGATGAAGCGGTGACCTTTGCTTACCGGTTGGCGGATATTGTCGATCGGCACAGTTTTTCCCACGGAATAGCGATAAGCATTTCGGCCGGAGTCATTGGGGGACGGAGGCACGAAGAACGTGTTGACGATCCGTGGGATACAATGGAAAAATTAATGAATGTCGCGAGTCTAAGGTCAACAGAAGCAAAGAATAGTAACGCAACACTTTTAATGACTGAAATTCAGGGCACAAATGAAATTGCCTGAACCCATATATGAGCGGATGGGAAAATTACTAGCTAGAGTCCCCTGAAAAACTGCTAATTCGAAGAAATTTCGGCCAAAGATATCCAACCCAACCCGCATGAATAAAGGGTTTACCAGCGGAGGCGTTGGCTGGATGTTATAAAATACGGACTTTTTCAGGGGAATCTAGCTAGGGGATGAAAATATCAAAGCTCTATTTAAACTGTTTGAATTTCATACGGTTCTTTGCGTTTTTGTCATTTAGTGAGACATTAAGGGAGGAATGGGAGGGAGTGTGGCTGATTTCGTCGACTCGTATACCGTATTGATTAGGGAGAAGCGTGAGTTCAGGCCAAAAGCCGTATGCCTGCCTATATCAAGGAGGAGAGCGCAATGTCGAAACGTAAATTCCCCATCACAAGTCAAGTGGTGAAGGGCCATTGCCTACGCTTTGGCATCCGCAGGCAATTATTGTTGGGGGTGCTTCTGTTGGTAATTGTCCCAGTTGTTGTAGCAGGAATCTGGGTGAATTACCGGATGAGCATGATCTTGAGCCAGCAAGCACAACAGGAGTTGGTGAATGTCGGTGAAGACGCGAGTTTGTTGCTCACTCATTCCCTGGATATGCATAAAGAAAAGATTTTAGGGGCTGTTTTGGAGGGGGATTGGTCGGATCCGGAAGCCCGGCGGACACAACTGGAAGCGCTGTACCAGGATGGGAACGGCTGGAGCCAATTGGAGTATTGGGATGCCCAATCCGGGAAACTTCTGGCGTCACTCCCGTCCGTGCCACTGAGGCTGGTGAATGGCCAAGGGGAGTCTTGGTTTGACAATGGCCTGACCCAAAAGGGAGGGGTGGCTGTCAATGCGCAAGAGACCGCAAGTCAAAAGGGCGAGGGACTCCGCTTTACTGCCATTGTGCGTGATTCTCTTGGACGAGCAAAGGGTGTGCTGACGGCGCGCCTGCCAGCAGGCTTTTTGCGTGATGAACTGAGAAATACACTCTCTTTGCCGCCCAAAACCCACGTCTGGCTCGTGGATCCAAAGAATCAGTTTCTGTTAAAACCCAAAACCTATGCGGGTGAACCAGAAATGTTCAGTCAAAATTTTGTGCAAGTACTTAAACAAACTCAGTTAGTTTCGGTACGTACTATGTCTGAACTTGGCTGGACGTTGATTATAGCAAGCGATCGCCAAACAGCGCAGTCCATGGCGGGAGAGGTTACGAAAGAGATTAGTTATATCACAGGCGCGATTCTTTTGGCCGCCTTAATCCTGGCACTTTGGTATATTGGTTCGCTTCTATACCCGGTGCACAAGCTAATGGCCCAGATTCGCGCTTTGAGTGAAGGGTACAGTGTACAGGATTTGCCTCCCTTACCGGAACGACGAGATGAAATCGGGGAGGCGGCAGCAGCTTTTCGCGTCTTGGCGGGACAGGCGGAAAAAATGTCACGGGATCTCATCTTATCGTTGGTGACAGCCTTGGAAACGAGGGATCCCTACACGAAATATCATTCGGAACGAGTTGCCATTTATGCCCGGCTACTTGCTCAGAAAATGAATCTTAACCCGGTTAAGCGCGAAAATATTGTACGGGCCGGACTTTTGCACGATGTTGGCAAAATCGGCGTCCCGGAGAACATTCTCAAAAAATCCGGGGCGTTAACGGAGGCGGAGTGGCTGGAGATGCAAAACCATTCGCGTTACGGTTATGATATTGTTCGGGAAGTGCCCGCCTATATGCAGGCTGGAATTGCTGAAGCGGTGCTCCAGCACCACGAACGTTGGGATGGTCACGGGTATCCCCAAGGACTGGTCGGCGAGAACATCTGTCTGGAGGCGCGGGTCTTGGCCGTTGCAGATACCTTTGATGCCATGACGTCTCATCGAGTTTATCGTCGGGCTTTGAGCATCGACCAGGCTTTAGCGGAAGTGGAACGCGGATCCGGAGGGCAGTTTGATCCGGAGTGCGCGCAAGCCTTCTTGTCGTTGCCGATCTCTGAACTCAGATGCTATCTGCAAGACAGGATCTTAGAAAGACCCGTAAGCGAAGTTTGCTAAGGCGAGGTGTTAGAGAGACGTATACATATTTCGGACGATTAGGATGGACTTCCGCTGGTCAGGTCAAAGTGCATTAGGCTCTTGAGTCCAAACATCTTCGAAAAGTGGAAAGAAACGCAGAAACTCAAATTGCAGCTAGTGCAACATTACTCTACTCCGAAGTCCTGATGCCCGGTAGAAAACATAAAGACCACGAAATCTTCCAATATGACTTGGAAGCAGGGATAAAGGCGGCTTTTATACAATGCCTAATCATTCACCTTATCACTCCTATGCTCAGTTTTTACGTAAATGTTCAGTGAACCATTCAGTGAACATTTAAAAGTTAACAAAACGGGCTGAAATTAGTCCGACCCGGTGAGAATTTGACGAAAGTTCTTATAGAGGGGACAGTAGTAATATGGGCTTCTCTCCACCCCACAACAGAAAATCCCTGCTATTCCTAGCAGCCCTGGCCGTTCTCACTCTTCTTGACGGTGCGCTAACGCTCTGGGGGCTTCGTCTTGGCGCAATTGAGGAGGCCAATCCTATTATGATGCGATGGTAAAACGCCGTCGCGTTCATGGCGGTCAAGCTGGCACTGCCGGTCCTCCTGGGGGTCCTGCTGTGGCGGATAGGAAACAGGCCGCACGCACTGGTTTCTCGGCTGCTGGGTATTGCGGTGTTGGCATATGGCGCGGTCCTCGTGACTCATGCCCAGTGGATTCTGCGCGGGCGATAATGGAACACCGGGGAAGGAATCTAGGAAACTTATGGACAGCGTCGGTCAATTATTGGCACAACTACGTGAGGAAAAGGGCCTCTCCCAGGCAGAACTGGCTAAACTGGTCGGGACAACCGCGAATCACATCTGCGATCTGGAGCGCGGGAAGCCGGGCAGTATTGCACTTCTTGCGAAGCTGGCAGTGGTGCTCGACGTGCCTCTGGAAGAAGTGTGGCTGCGTGGAAACCGACCTGAGCCATGATCAGTGGCTCGACGACTTCATCGACTGGCTGGAGTCACGTGGCGAATATTTTGGCGGTGGCACGAAAGATGTCACGGATGAGGAATTGGCAGAAGAAGGGAAATGAGAAGAACAAAGCCCTCAGTCATGCGGGGAGCGTGTGATTCTGTCCACTGTGGGCAGGGAGCGTTGACCACATTTTGACCACGCAAGTAAGTAAAAACCGTAACTTCGCGTTAAAGATGTTACACCACCTGAGCCCGAAAACCCTGATTTTACGCACCCTTGGGCACTGGCGTTAAAGATGTTACTGCTTAGTGTAACATGGGCGGCATGATGTAAGAAGAGCCTTGAAACCCTTGATACAAGCGGCTTTCGGAGTTTGTCTACCCCCGGAAACGCCATCGGGTAACGAAAAGGTAACATTTCCTGATAAAAGAATTAGCACCCAATAGGGGTACACACTAAATTTAGAGGTTTCTCACGAGTTCACTGAACTTGCGGGAAGCCTCTTTTTCACGGATTAGCTTTTCTTTATAGAGCCCAAAGGACGTGTGGAGGGAACCAAAACGGTGACGGTGACCCGAAGCGAGATTCTCACGGCCCTGAATTAGCCCGGGCGGTTCGTGTTGGCTTTGGTTTTCGCGGATGGGGATCAAGCGGGGCCACCGTCTACCTATTCGGGCCGTTTCAGACGGAACCGGATTTTGGCGTAACCAGTGTAAACTATGATCTGGCAGGCATATACGATATAATGATATTAAAGGTATATACAAAGGGAGATTGCGTTATGGAAAACACGAAAATGACCCCCATCCGAATGCCGGTGGAACTGTTGGCAGAACTGGATAAACGGGTTGGGCCCGGAAAACGCAGCAAATTTGTGATCGAAGCGACCGAGGAAGAACTACTTCGGCTGAAACAAAAGAAGGCTTTGCTGTCAACAGCCTACATCTTTGAGGAAAAAGACTACCCCGGTTTTGCCAGCCGTGAAGACACTTACGCTTGGGTGCGTCAGCTGCGGGAAGAAACGGAGGCTTGGAGGAGGGAAATGTTTGCGCAGTAACGATTTTCCCTTGGACACACTCTTGTGATCGATTTCCTTCGTGGACGAGAAGAAACAGTGGCACTGCTGAACGGATTTGTTGAGGAGGGGCCGCTGGCTTGCAGTCACTGAACCCGGTACCCGCCTGAAATCTCTCAAAATCAAAGGCAAGCCGCTCGTCGTGATCGGCCGCATAGATCTGAATTGGTCGGGAGTGTCGTTCATTTCTTTGGAGGAATGGTTTCTGGGTCAAGGGCGCCAGCGGCTGCTCAACCTTCTGCACTTGCCTGCCGTGGATGCGGACTTAGGGCCCAGCCCTCAGGAGCTGGAGCAGCTCTTGGGGCAATACTTGCGCTTCCTCAATCCGGGACAAATCTTGAAAATAACCCAACAGATTGTGCGGGATATGGGAAAGGACTTGCACATCACCCTCAAACCGCATCATGTCATCAATCTGGTCGTACATTTGAGCTGTTTTGGTGGAACGGCTGCAGGTGGGCGAGGAAAGTCCGTCCTGGCCGGGCCAAGACGAAATACGGAACCGACATCCCCGGGCCTGGACCGGGGTGGTACACTCTTTGCGCCTCTTGGAAGAGACGTTTAACCTATCCGTCCCCGAGAGTGAAATAGCCTTTATGGTCCAGTTCCTTTTGGAAACTTAACCGGAGCGCGAGCTCCGGTTAAGTTTTTGTCCGGGAGAGCGTGCCGAGAAAAAGCGCATAGTGTCTCGCAGTGTTTCAAGAGACGGGCATATTTTGCCGAGCTACGGCAATCTCTGATGCGGGCGATGATTTTAACGGCAGAATCTTTCATTGGGCGCAGGCATCTCGCCGAGTCGATCGGTCAGGGGGTGGATCAATTTTTGCAAAATCCTGATGTCATGCCCTTGAATCGCATGGAGGAACTTCTCGTGCGCAGTGCGCTCAGTCGCTATGGGACAACCTTGGAAGGCAAAAGACGGGCAGCCAGGGCTTTAAATATTTCTTTGGGTACACTGTACAACAAAGTTAAGCGTTATAACGTCAATAATTAGTACAGGGTAAGGTGTTATCAGTCTCTTTATTCTGGATTAAAAGAGTCAATTTATTTTGGATTGAAAATTAGTCAGTCAGTCAATTCCAACCCTCTTCAAGCTTTTCCGGGGAAACCAGAACACTTTCCGTCGAGAATAAAGTGATTGCGAAAACTGACTTCCAGTCCAGAATACGGTGACCGGCAACAGGTAAGGCTCATATTACGTTGTACTAAACCGCTACCGTATATACAACTCAAACCGAATCCAGCTAACATGTTCTTTTAAGAGGCCGTCATGGTTCTTTCTTCCATATTAACATTTTTAAAGTGTTTGCCCGATGTATCCTAAATATTTACAAAGAGGAGCGTTCGGATGGTACCTTTAACAAGCCTAAAAGACTTGTCATGACATCCTTCTTATCCACCTTAAACGTTGGAGAAATATCGGGCTTGAAAGCGCAGGGTTTAAATGATTATAGTGCTTGAGCGCGTACCCACCCTGTCACTGTCATCAACGAGGGCTGGCTCAAACGCCTTTTCAGCGCATTCCCCGGGCAACTTCGCGGGCTTTTGTGCTATACTAAACGTATAATCGCATCCAGGTGCAAAGCAAGGGAGTATTCCGTTTATAATGATAAAGTGGGGCCCGACAGCTAAAGCTGCGCTGGTATTAACCTTGGCACAATTAATGTATGGCGGTAACCTCGTGGCCGGAAGAATCATGGCTCAGAGAGGGACATGAAAACTGCGATGATTAACGGAATTGTTTCCGCAACTCTGGTGGGAGTTTTACTCAGCCTAGCGAAGATCTGCTTCTCTGGAATGTCGGTTATCCTGTTCATGTTGATCGTACTGGGTGGAACGCATCTTACGCTTCTAGCTATTCTGTTAGTGCGACGAGAAGGCCGACAGGTTTTGTCAGCCGGTAAGCGTTATCCAGAGCTGTATTTAGTGGGTGTCTTGGGTACTACCTTGAGGTTGTTGCAGAATTGGGGGCTAGATCTTAGTTCACCCGTCAATGCCGCCATCCTGTTGCGGGGTGATTTGCTGTTCAGTCTCATAATTGGCTACCTTTTGTGGAAGCAAAAGTTGCGTCGTTTGGAGTGGGCAGGTATGGGGACCATGCTCGTGGGTGTTACTCTGGTTTTACAAATCTCCTGGCAAAGATTTCGCCTTGGCTCCGGCGGCAACATCTTATTTCTTGGCAGTGCTTTTTTAGTGGCAGTTAATGCTGAGATCATTAAACATAGGTTGGGTCAGGTAGAAAATATGATAGTGGCCTATTTTAATTCTGGTATGTCTCTTATTCTCTTCCTAAGCGGGGCCGCGTGGACGGGGGAGTTAGGAGCATTTCCGCGGGCTGGCATGTTAATTTGGGTGTTGGTGTTCACGAGCATTATTTTTCAGGTCATCCAGTACCGGTGTTATTATCGTTCGTTGGAGGGATTGCCAACTTGGTTGGTCCGGGTTGTTCATTTAATCACACCGATTATAGCCATGGTTACGAGTGCCTGGTGGTTACACGAAAGGATCAATATGGCTCAGATTTTGGGGATGTTGGTGGTAGCTGGCGGGATTACGCTTATTTATGGCGCACATGCAAAGAGCTATTCCTAGCCAGGGGACTATCTGACGGAATATCTTTAACAAATATCCTATCCTTTTAATGATTACACGGCCTCAAATCCTTATGGCATCTGGGCTTCAGGCACTTGTGGCTTCCCGGATACGCCTTCAAACGAAATGTAGTGGCTTCGCTCAGTTCATGATGCGAACTACATCCTGCCTTTGTTTACTTGTACTATCCGACAATGTAGATCGACGCGCGGGCCGAGCGGGCTGCAACTAAGTGACCCCTGGTGCTTAATCTCGCTTTCGACAGTCCGTAGACACGGGAAGTGCCTCAAACCCTTATGGCATCTGGGCTTCAGGCACTTGTGGATAACGTACCGTGTACCTACACTTTTTGTCCCTTGGGAAGCGAAATATCCCATATTCTCGGGGGTTCCGGCAATTTGAGTGCTGAAAAAATACCCGTTTGCTCTTGGGTTAATTCTGTCCTTTGAAAGACTTTCCCGTCCGTCGATTCCCACTCGACGAGATAAATTTTCCCCAGTTCGAAACGAAGGTTGGCCCAGGTTTGTTGAGTCTCTACTTCTGCCAGGCGTACCAGGAGCAAAGCCAGCCAACACAGCAGGACATGGGCACAGATCCGATCGTCTTTTCGGTGGTAAACAGGCCGTAGCTCCAGAGTCGTTTTGAGCGTGCGAAAAGCCCGCTCCACTTCCCAAAGCTGTTTGAAGCCCAAGGTGATATCCTCTATGGAGAGGGTGTCATCCGAGGTGCGGATAAGGTATTTCCCGTCCAGCCTTTCCGCGGCTTTGACCGCTTTCTGGTTAATCCTAAGGTTGCCTTTAGCATCGATTTGCAAATATCGCTTGTAGACGATATGGCTGTAGAGGGCACAGTGTGCTTTGGTGTGCGCTTCTCCGTCCAGCTCCTTCAGCTTCGCGAGCTTCTGCTTCAGCTTCTCCAGGTGCTTGGCGCGGGTATGGGCATCACGCTTGGCTTCCGCAGGGTTACGGACCAGAACGTAGCGGATGCGGGCCTCTCCGTGGCCGACAACGACTTCTTTCGCCTCCAGATTCTCTTGAAGCGTGCGAAACCTTCCGGGATGGGAGAGGGCCTCCTCGACTTCGGGCTTACCGGCTCTAAGACGTTCTCCAGCGATGTAGTGGCCCCCGGTCCTTTGCAGAATCCGCAAGTTCTCCTCGGAGGAAAAACCCCTATCCATCACACTCACGACCCGCCCCAACTTCCAACCCGCCAGATCCCGCTTGACTTCCGGGATAACCGACATATCGGAGGTATTGCCGGGCCAGACCCAAGAGCGAATCGGGATCCCGTCCCGTGTGACCGCCAGGCCGATCACAATTTGGGGCAAATCGGGCCGGCTGTCCTTTGAGTGACCCAGCGCCTTTAAGTCCTGTTCCTCATCGTCCCACGCGTCCATTTCAAAGTAAGTCGAGGTGGTATCGAAGAACAGGAGATCGACTTCAAGATAGAACAAGTCCGCTACGGCATAAAACACCTCTCGCTCAACGTCTTCCTGGGATTCCAAGAGGAAATCCATCGCGCGATAGCAGTGCTGAACCTCCACGTTCGCAAGGCCGGGAATGACTACCTTTTCGGGCACCCATTTCTCCAATTGCAGCTTGCTCAAAGGTGCCAAAGCCCGGTTAGCCACCATCGCGAACAGAGCGCGTTCCACCTCCGTGCGATACTCGCGCTCTTTCAAGCGGCGCTTCAAAATGCTATCGATTCCGAGTTTCCGCCAGAGCTGATCCAGAAACCAGGCACCGCCCAGCGGGCGACAGGAGAGGAACTCCGGTTTCGGGGCCTCCACCGGATCGAGCGGTTCCCCAAGGAAACGCCGGATACTGCGTTCCAGCCGGCGAAGGGACTCCATATCCAACCGATCCAAGCGTCCGAAATTAAAAAGGACATTCGCCTGCGGAGAGCCGGTTTTCGGATTACGAACGTTATGAGCTAACTGAACGTACTTAACCACACTATTATCTTTGTTCTTACGAGACGTCACACGTATATACATGCCTACATTTTACCACAAGTCAGACATACCTTCAAGTATTAATAAGGGATATCCACGGCTTATCCACATAACCGTGTGCCTACACATTTTCACTGTTTTTGCCTGTGGATAAGCCCTGAAACCCGCATGAATAAAGGCATCCATTTTTTAACGGATGCCTAAATCCACGAAAAACTGTCGAAGCCGAGTTCATCAAAGGGCTGGAAAGTGCTTTCCATAAAGCCAAAGGAAAAAAGATTAAAGTGCATACCCACAAATGGGTTTACGACAACGTCATGCGTTCCCCAGAAGTTCAAAAGCTCTACAAAGTCGATATTGTGGGGCAGGGCGATGAGAATAACCCGGAGCACTACACTACAATCGCGAATAGCATCTTCTCCCTCATGTCCCCTTGGTACATCTGGCGACACAAGGACAAAGTGAAAGAATATGCCATGAAGAAAAGGCTGGGGTACCAACTGGAACTCACCCCACACGCTATCGAGGAGCGCAAGTTGCCGTGAAAACCGTACGACGCACCCCCCATCCTCCGGCTTTCCGGTTCGGTGGGGGTTAGCGTCCTTTTAATCCGATAGGTAAGTTACCCCTCAGCATTACCTGTTTGGGTTCCTTTTCCCCCGGTTCGCACCGTACGTGCAACTTTCATCGCATACGGCGCTCCATCGAGTAATTAACGACTTTGACTTGATCTTTCCCTATTCAGGTAGACTGATTGTTGTACCACAAGTATCCTCCTTTTTGGAAAGATTTTGTGGGTTTAACCAGGAGTGCACAACGGCTTCCCAGTCCGATTCAGTCTTTCATCATTAATTACTTGACTATGCCCCTTCACTCCACAGGCATTACCCTGTTTCATCACTACTATGGGCTGACGAGCCCTGCATTGATCCGCCATTTCCTGCGGATTAGATTTCATAACCCTTGTAAGGGTTCCATCTTGCAGGGGTCCGCTGTTCCGTGTTTCCTAGCCTTTCATACATCTTTAGCCGCCTACTATGACCCGTGGTTCAGCCTTTGCCCATGATTGGGGGGTGAGGCACGCTTCCAGTTGTTGGAGAGCGTTAGTCTTGGCAGTTCGAATTACCTTGACCATTTCCCATCTCACTGTTAGGTGAGCGATATAGTTTCCTATACCTTGCACTTTCGAGCCGTACCTACGCAGGTTCCTGGTGAGTCGGCATGGATGTTTTGTGGCGGCCCGACTACTTTACCGGCCATTTGACAGGTCGATGTTTCGCCGTCTTCACCGAGCTCTCATACCACGAATCACTTTCACTTTTATCGGGCATGTCGGAGTATTAGTCTTTCTGCGTAGCCAATCTTCTACGTGTCCGGGGATTTCACCCGGCGATTTGGAAACACAGTTCGATAGGTGATACACTTATTGTCCACTTTTGATTAGGTATTACTACCTAGCATTGTGTGGAAACAACGCGCGCAACGAGCGTTAGTTTTACTCCAACCCTGCTAATTTTGTCGTACTATAGAGATGATTCACAAAGTCTGGCGTTATATCGTATCATCCGGCAACGGCACACCGTTGAAACGGACCCAGCCAGTTTGTCTGGATTGCGCCGAATGAACGAGCATTGCACCTGATGGCAGAAGGCTTCGTGGTGGATAATCCAGCCTCCGGTAACGCCAAACATCGTTAGCGTATGGCGATAGCGATTGTATACACTATTGTTGCTGACTCTTGGGATTAGACCGTTGACCACAAGGTAAGCCACAATTGCCGCTATGATCCAGTCAATCGCGGGTAACTTTAATTGGGCATTTCGTCGATTTCAATTAAAGAAACAAATAAAAATTCGCTTGTTCGGAGATACTATAATGTGAAACAGTTGGCGTTTTCTCGTCAAAATAAACTGGAGGTAAAATTGATGCGCGATTCTATCGTAGGCATTTTTATCGGCAGTCTGATCGGCGCTGCGGTAATCAACGGATTCAGCCTGCTCTTCTATGTCCTTGGTATCAGCCCTTTCACCGCAGGGGCTGTCGCGGCGGAAATCTTTTTGCGGAATAATTTGGTCCATACACCATCCGGGATTTTTATCGGCCTGGTGGCAACCACCGCTTTAAGTTTCGGAACCGCTACGTTGACTTGGTTGATTTTGCGGTGGACCGGAAAAGATTGGGCCTGGCTCAAGGGAATCATTGCTGCCCAGGCTTTCACTTTCCTGGGCGTCGGCCTTTTTATGCCGCTGCTAGGAATCGCTCCATCCTTCCGTAATTACGGCCTGGCCCATATTGCAGCGTTAGCCAATATGATCTTCTTGGGTTTAGCTCAGGGCTTATGGCTGGTTTATTGGCAACAACCAACCATAAGGTCCTAAGTGGGTAGAGGCACCCCTCACGGGATGCCAGATTCGCATCTGGCGGCCCCGATGCTATCCCCTAGCGGACAGACTCAAAGAGCTTGAGTTAATGTTCTCACCCTTCTCTGTCCGCCTTCTGGTCACGATAGTCCGGTACCTGCTTGCAGGTTCTGGTTTTTTTCCCTGTTGCAGTTTGACCTGGCCCGTCTACTGCTCCGTCGAAGCGCTCATCGGTGTCGTCCTTCCCTGGCATATCCAGGTACTATGACGGCGCTGACTCTTCCTGCGGCATGCGGTTTCCCTATAACCTGCTCCTAGTCGGAGAGCCGCAGGAGGTCTCATTGTAGCGGTGTACGCTCCTTGGCGGCAGACTAATCACCGCCACTGGCACAGAGCTATGGGGTTTGTGTCACCGCCACTGGCGGTAGTTTGCCAGGTTTAAAATTGTCGCCAATGGCGATAAATCCACGCTTTGTTTGGAAGCACCGCCACTGGCGATGGCGCTTGAAGCTCGAAATGGACAAGGGTCTCTGTCCATCAGCCTGTCAGTCTGTCAGGTCTTTTGGAGTTTTTCGGCTTGCAGAAAAGCGTTGCTGCGCATTAAAGGTCAAGATGTCTCCTTTGGCTTCCCGGAGCTTTTCCTCAAAAACCTTCTGGAACCAGGCCGTTCTGTTTTGAACGGGGAGATACTGGGAGAACTTGTCGCTGACTTTGCAGACGGCTTCGATCATTTCGCTGGGATCATAGCCAAAACGCCGGGCTACCTCCAAAGCCAATGGGAGCAAATCATAAAAGCCCGTGCTCACCAAAAACTTCTCTAAGAGCCGCTTCTCGGACGACTCTTCAGGTATAGATGGCTCAGGCATAACCTTTACCTCCTCAAGTTTTAATTCAGATGCGATCGTCCGGATAGCGAAGGCACCCGATTTAGCAGGACGGAATAGCTTTGATTGAAGCGGATGGGGTTGCAAGGTATCTAAATCCCGCGATTCCAGTCGTGGAGAAGTTCAATGCTGCACAAGAAAACGGAAAACGTCCTCCCGACGCAATCGCGTGAGAAGGACGTTTCTCATTGGCAAAATACGGCTAAATATGGTAAAATAGAGACAAGTACAGCGAAATAGGTGCAGGGTGGGCGGCTTTTCTCCCTGGATAGTGCCCCTCATCTTCCAAGGTAACTTGAGAGGATAGGGGGTGCTAAGCAATGAGCGTATATCAAGTGCTGACGCTCGCAATATCGTTTGCGGCGTTGGTCTTGTCCATACTCAAATTTGCTAAAGACTTTAGAGAAAAGCAAAAGTAGCCCATCCCTTGCACGGAAGCTACTTTGCTTTTAGTGCCACCTATAGGCCGCACATCCTGCGGTTTCGTTGTACGGGGAGACGCGGGATATTGACCGTATCTCGCGTTCTCTTTGCCCATATTATACCGCAAAATCAAGCCGTTATGCAACAGGAGGCAAGGAACGCAAAACAAACACTCGTTCAAACCGATAGGCGATACCGGCAGCCAGTCGTTGGAAAAGCTAGGACAAAGAGCAAGTTTGTGGTATGCTATAGAACGCGCGCGGGGAAATCCCGGGATTCATTCCGGGGCCGGGAGCGCGTCCCAAGAGCACTGCCCCAAAAATATTTTTCGCAATCCCCCCGGAAAGAGCCTTGTAAATCGCCCGAAATCGCGATAAAATAGACTTAAACAAGGGGGGCGAAGCCTACCCCAAATCAATGGAAACACATGGAAGCCGCTTAATTCAAGGTGGCTTCCTTTCGTTTACCCTTTTTCAGCCGAAAAGGGGCACGCGCATACCATGAGGCAAAAGAAAGGAAGAGGAAAAAGTTTGAAACAAAGAGGTAGTGGCTAGGGAGTAAAAAGCGTACAGCAAACAAACCATTCACATTTTGTGGATGGCAAAAAATAACATTGGGAGTTTTAGGATTAAACGATTACGGGAGATTCGTCTGTTATTGTGTAACCTCTTTTCCTGAGAAGTTCCAGAGCCTGCGCCTTTGTAAGAACCTTAGATTCATTGACAGGGCGGTGCTCCAGAAAGCCTTCGGGGGTATATGGCTCCAGCTTATTCAAGATATTCCAGATAGCGGTCAAGAGCATCTTGCAGACAGCGATGATAGCCTTTTTGTGACCCCGGCGGGTCTTGATTCTGTGATACTTCTCTTTGAATTCAGGGTGTTTCTTAGACTTGAGAAGTGCATTTGCAACCTGAACAAGAAGAGGTTTCAAATAACAGCCGGCACGAGATATACGGGTGGATTTTACTTTTCCTCCACTTTGATCATTGCGTGGACAGCATCCAGCCCAGGAAACAAGATTCTTAGATGACGGAAACACGGACATGTCCGGACCAATCTCAGAGAGAATGGCAATGGCAGTCATCGGATTGGAATTGAGCCCGGGAATGGTACGAAGTAAATCTAGAATGGCTGAAAAAGGTTGTACAAGTAAAAGTATTTCCTGCTCGATTTCCCTTTTGTGGTTTTCAAGTTCATCAATGTGTGCGAGACATTGACGCAGCTTGACAGCCTGCTCGGGAGAAATCGCACCATCAACGGCATCCTGGATCTCTTCGATAGGGGTTTTGCAGCGTCCATTGACAAAGGGAGCGACATCAAAGGGTTCACCGGGATGGTCAAGTATGTAGGTAGTGATAGATCTGGCAGACTTTCCAAAGACATCACTGAAGACATCATCAAGCTTTAAGTTGGAAACAGTCAGGCAGTTCTGGGCACGGTTCTTCTCGCCAGTCAGCATATTTGTGATCTTGAAGCGGTAACGCATCAGGTCACGGAGATGCCTGATTACAGGAGAAGGGATAAAGCTGGGTTTGATCATATCGCACATAAAGAGGTCACAGATCCATTTGGTATCTTTGCGATCCGTTTTGTTTCCTTTTTGAGGTTTTGTGTACTTGGGATGTGCCAGGGTAACAAAACAGGTTTTTTCAAGGATGTTGAATACGAGAATCCAAAACTTGCCGGCAGATTCCATACAAACTTCGATACAGGAGAATTTCGCAAGCCAATCAGCCAACTCTCTAAGGCCCTTGGAAAAGGAAGAGAAGCGAGCTTGCTTATACTCAGTACGGCCATTTGTATCAGTAATACCGATGCAGGCATAGATCCAGGTTTTGTGGACATTAAGTCCACAGCAGTTTTTACGAAAGATTTTGAACAAAAGAAGTACCTCCAGCAAAAATACTTGTAGGGATGGCAGGGACTGGTCATCCGGCGAAATCGAGTCAACTTCGGAAGAGATAAGTTTACGGGCTACTGTTTTGCGCCATTCATTGATGCCTTAACGGATGACCGACACCATATACACATACGGGGTTGCCGCTATACAGCCCCGCCACTCACCTCCTCGGGTTCTGTAGTATACCAGCGACCTACAAGAGGAGGATAGCACAAAAAGAGTGAAAGGATGATGGGTTTTTGTTTCATAACCCCATCGGTGCCTTTCGCAGAAAGGCGGATTTATACACATGGACTCATTCAGCGAAAGCGAACAATATTCCGTTAAGTACCAGCGTCAAAGTGGGGGGGGTACAACAAAATCGTTTGCTCTCATCATGGACCACCTGCAAGGCACCTTCGTAGCTTTCACTCTGCTGGCAGAACAGATGCGTTGTGGTAGCTGGAAAGCTTTGCTCGCAACACTAGACAAAGAGAAGACGACCGCTAATCTCGAAGATGTAATGGAGGATTTTGCCGAACTCCGATGGTATATCTTTCCGGCCAAAAAGCAGGGGCGAAAGATTCCTCGCACAGTTGCCATATGGGAGAAGGGAGACCTCATCGTCGCCGCGTGTCTATCGGACAAATACAGCAAAAAGCGTTCCACGGTAAGAAAATGGGAAACGAAACTCAGTGCGGAAAAAGAACTCTGCTGGTGGCCGAACCGCGCGGCATGGGACGCATCCAAACAAGTAGCGGCACAGCTCAAACGGATTCCCGGCAGTACCCTAAACGTAGAGTTTTTTCCATTCTCGATGTGGATAGCCCTTGACGATGCCGTACAAAAACTCGAAGAATGCTTAACTGCGGTCCGGGAGAAAGAAGATGATCCCGTACGGCTCCAGAACCTTAAAGCAAAGATATGTGCGGACTTGTATGCGGAGTATCTGAGACAAATGCGGACAACACTGCTAGGCGCAACCCAGTGGCACACTCCCCTAAGAATACTTGTGGGAAAACAAGATCCACTTGTGATCATGCGGGATTTTTTCATGGAAGAAATAGCGCCGACCGATCTCTTGAGCGGTGGATGTTCCGTCGATTCCGAAAAACAAGCCGTCATTTCCTACTACAGTTACTGGCCGAGAAGTGGAGACATAGACATGATAGCCGCAGCCCTGTATGCCGGAGGCACGCTCCAAACAAGTCTTCTGTTTTGGCTCAATCCGTTAGTCCCGAACAGCATGGAAAAAAGCCTGATAGTGCTTGCGAAAAACTCAGCTGAGTGGAATGTCCAAAAAACTGTGATAGCGGATAAAACATTGCCCTTCGAGGTTGGTCCGGACTGCCGCCAACTGGTTCTTCCGGGATTGCTGGAGAAAGGAAGCACAAATGATTAAGGACCTGCAAACAGATCAACAACACATTACCGGTTTTTTTGCCGTTAAAGACATAGCGGAAAAGGAAACCCGCGAGGCCAAGAAAAAATACCTTGATCTCATCCTGGTCGATATCAGCGGCCAAATCAACGCCAAAGTCTGGGACATTGAGAAATGTCTCTTTGGGGATAGGCCGAAGCGGGGGGATATCGTTAAAATCGAAGCGCTGGTCCAGGAGTACAAAGGGACGAAACAACTCAATCTCAACAAACTTCGCAAGGCAGAAAAGCCCGACGGATACGATCCGCAGAAAATAATCCCCAAGGCCCCGATTCCTGCGCAGGAGATGTGGACCACGGTTAGCCGTTTTGCAAATGCCATCCGAGATGAACAGCTGCACGCGGCGATCCAAATGGTGCTCCAAAAGTACAAAGACCCACTCCTGAGCCATCCGGCGGCCAAGACATATCATCACTCGTACCAAGGCGGCCTCTTGCAGCATATCAGTACCATGCTCCTTGCCGCTGAGAAGCTAACGACTGTTTATCCGTGCAACACGGATCTTCTGTACGCAGGAATCATCTTGCACGACATCGGCAAGGTCCACGAACTCAGCACAGACGCAACCGGCCTGGGCACAGAGTACACCCTTGAGGGGGAAATGCTGGGGCACATCCCCCTGGGCCTCATCGAGCTGGAGCATCTAAGCAGCCTGGATGCGGAAAAGAAGTTGCTCTTGCAGCACATGATCCTCTCGCACCATGAGATCCCCGAGTGGGGCAGTCCGAAGCGGCCCATGTTCAAGGAGGCGGAACTTTTGCACCACCTGGACATGATCGACGCGCGGATGTTCGATTTTGTACCGGCCCGGCTAAACAACAGAAGCAACGGAAAACAAATGAAACGGTCGTTAGCTTTAGGTATTTAGAGAAAATATCATAAAAACGATTATAGCGACCGCTGCATCGTGAAATGCGGCCATAAACGGTTGACAGAGGCCGAAATTCGCAGTAAAATAATCTTAGAAAAGGGAATTAGGTTGGACCTCCTTTCCCCTGGGTCCCCGAGCCGGATCATCTCCGACGCGTGCCGTCGGTGGAACGCCCGATCCGCTTCGTGCCAAAGCAGGGTGCGGAGTTGAGCCTCTAAGAGTAGAGGCTTATTTTTTTTGCGCCAAAAACAAAGAACCAAACAAAAGAAAGAAGGTGAAGACATGCTCAAATCCCTAGATGGGATGCGCATACCGGTCACAGAAAAACAAGCGCAGGCTCTGCGTGCGGCGGCAGGGATTCTCACACTCATTGCCACGGGCCTTATCTTTTACCGGGCCGTGGGAACTGTCGGCTGGCAGACCGATGTATCCTGGCACACCTTAAATGGCCTCCAGATCCTGCGCACGCATAGCATTCCACTGACCGACACCTGGACCTGGAAGACACCGGGACATCCCTGGGGAGACGGAGAATGGCTCTGGGATCTCGTCTCCGCTTTTGTCTATCTCCACTTCGGCTGGTTCGGCATACGCCTCTTTGCCGTCGCAATCATGGAAGGACTCACATTCAGTCTCTGGCGGTATGCGCGTACCCTCCAGCCGACCTCCGTGGCCATTCTTGTAGCGATTCTCAGTGGGTTTGCTTGGATTACCGAAACTCAGGCCAGACCCCAACTTGTATCCTACCTCTTCTTTGCCTGGGCACTTCTGGCCATAGAAAAAGCCCGCGCAGAAGGGACAAAACGTCCTCTCTGGCTTTTCCTGCCGGTTCTCATTCTCTGGAACAACATGCACGGCTCAGCCGTCCTCTGGTTGGGACTCATCGGCCTGGAAATGCTCTTTGCCTGGAAAAAAGCCAAAGAGTACACCGGCCTTGCCCTGGCCTCGCTGGCCGCCCTCTGTGTGCGACCCGATCCCTTGGCCTTGCTTCACTTTTTAAGTCGCCAGCTCACCCCGGCAAATCTCGTCATCAGTGAATGGCTTTCGCCCAGCTTTCATCAGCCCAATCAGCTCTACATTCTCGCTTTGGGAATCCTGCTCATTGGCTCCACCTGGCACAAAGCGACACTTAAAGAAAAGTGCTGGCTCATCTTTGGCTGGGCCGCTTACTTTATCGCTCAGCGTTTCTCCACCTATGCCGTCATTTTAACCCGGGTCGTCTTTGCCCGCGCCTTTAAGGTGCCGGAGCGTCTTTACCGGAACAACTTCCTGCCCATGCTTACGGCGCTAATCCTGGGGATCTTCCTGTCGGATTTTTTGGGGCCTGCTTTGCGGTTGTGGAGTGTCATAGGGGCGCCGATTGCTGCTCAGCACCAGATAAGAATATTCTGACACCAGTTGACGTAAACGTCAAGGTAAATGTATTACAAATTGTCGCAGAGGGGCGCTAGGCCCTGCTGCTGATTAAGGGATTGTTTGCCATCTGAATTATTGACATAGGTTCGGAATGAGCCTAGAATTAGTTAGTGGCATATGCCAATTAAGTGAAAGGCGATAAGGGTGAGTAAAAAAGAAACAGTGTTGGGAATATAATCGCCATAATCGACAGGCGCGAGGCACTGTTTCAAGCAACAGCCCGGATAATAAAGGGAATCCGGGTTTCCTTTTCTATTGGTATGGAACTTGCAATTTTTAGGATAGCAAGAACAAAGATCTAGGGACCCAGATGAGAAAGGGGGGAAAGTATGAGCAGATTCTCTATCCTTGGTTCTGCAGTGCGTCGACATTATCTTTCACTGGGAGCTGTTTGCGTTGAGGATGAAAACATTTGGGATGAGATGATTACTAAAATCCTTGACAAAGAAGGAATAGCGGTAATCACTTCGGAGCATCGCAAAGTGATGGCGGCTGTGCGGAAATCTTACTTGGAGAGAGGAGGGGCCCCTTCGGTAAAAGAAATTTGTGAACTGACGGGATTAACCTTGAGTGCCTTCTTTCGTCTGTATACAGATTGGGCCCATACGATCTTCGTTATCGACGGCATCGTCAGTACTGTCTTAGGAATTCCTTTCGGGTCATTTGAATGTTGCTAGGAGGGGGAGGTGCCTCAAGCCCTTATGCGGAACAGGCTTGAGGCACATTCTGCGCCTGTGAACTTTCGAAGGAAGGAACGGTCGGGTGACACCGCAAAGAGAGGTCAGAGCCAGGGAGTGCGGAAGCCGAAACAACTGTCCATACAAACTAAGGCATCCACTCGTCCTTCAGGCATTGCGTCGAACGGCGGCAACGGCTTGGAGGAATGACCGGTTATCTTCTATATAGAGAACGGTGGGAAAGATTGATGGCAATGATAAAGAGCATTACAAGGATGGTGTCATCAGGGGGTTCAATAAATATGAATCCGAAATCGATTGATTTTGAGGGTATACTTAATAGCATATCCGAGGGTGTTTTTACTGTGGACACAGAAATGAACATTACGACTTTTAATAGGGCTGCGGAAAAAATAACGGGTTATTTAGGCGATGAAGCTATAGGTAAAAAGTGTTACCAACTACTTAAAGGTTCGCATTGCTGTGGTGAGAACTGTCTGATGCGCAATGTCGTTAGGGACGGAGAAAAAGGCTATTCGACTGATGTAATGATTATTAATAGAGATGGCTTTCCTATTCCCGTAGAAATCTCAGTTATGCCCCTATTAAATAAGGATGGCCATATTATCGGAGGATTTGAGATTCTTTCCGACCAAAGAGAAATAGCCAGTGCCCGTCAAAGAGCATATAAACGAGACGTATTTCAGAATATTGTTGGTAAAGATCATAAAATGCAAGAAATTTATGAACTGATCGAAGCCGTGGCACCTCATCATTCGAGCGTTCTTATCATGGGAGAAAGTGGCACGGGTAAGGAGTTAGTTGCCCAGGCAATTCATTACTTGAGTAATAGAAGGGATAAGCCCTTCGTAAAGGTGAATACCGCAACATTGTCCTCAACTCTTGTGGAATCTGAATTATTTGGGCATGAACGCGGCGCCTTTACTGGAGCAAGTACGACCCACCAAGGACGTTTCGAACTTGCGGACAAAGGCACCATTTTCTTAGATGAGATTGGAGAAATTTCGCTCGAAGTTCAGTCTAAGTTATTAAGAGTATTGCAAGAGGGAGAATTCGAACGCGTTGGCGGTAAAAAAACCAATAAAGTAGACACACGGGTTATCGCGGCGACCAACCGTAATTTGGTTGAGGATATAAAGAATGGTCGCTTTCGATCGGATCTCTTCTATCGCTTAAATGTCTTTCCCATTAAACTTCCTCCGCTGCGGGAGAGGCAGAATGACATCCCTTTATTAATAGACCACTTTATCCATAGATTCAATGCGTATTTTCAAACTCCTAAAAAAGGGATGGCTCGGGACGCACTTGATTTTCTGATGCAGTATAATTATCCGGGGAATATTCGCGAATTGGAAAATGCCATCGAATATGCGTTTATTCGAGGACGAGGGGACTATGTACTTCTTAGGGATTTACCGCCCGATATGTTTGAGCAGAGCAAGATAATTACGGAGCTTTCTTATCTTAAAGATTGGGAAAAACATCATATTGAAGTGATTCTTGAACAATGTGGCGGAAATAAACAAAAAGCCGCGAAGTTGCTTGGAATCGCCCGTAAGACATTATATAATAAGATACGTGAGTACAAAATTTAGGTTTTTGTGAGCGGCTTTGGCAAATTTTTCGGGATTCAGGCATCCGTCAAAATATGGGTGCCTTTGTTTATATGAAAAACCGGCTGTCCCTAGGCTGCCGCTCTTCTTTTCGATTTCTTTGGATGTTCGGTATGCTGCCGGGCCAGGGATTTCCTTCTTGGGGGTCAGGGAGATCTTGAGCGGGAAGAAAAGGTCCTTCCAAGGGTGGAATTAACGAAACGAAAGAGCAAATGGGTTATGAAACGAGCAAGTGAGTAAAGAAGAACCAGCAGTGGGAATATAATCGTCATAATCGATACGCTTAAGGGAATGTTAGGGAGCACTAACCCGGATAACAAAGGAATCCGGGTTTTCTTTTTTTATTGGTACGGAACTTGCAATTATTTAAAAGCAAGAACAAAGATCAAGGGACCAAAAATAAGGGAAAGGGGGGGGAAAATATGAGCAGATTCTCGATTCTTAGTTCCGCGGTGCGCCGACATTATCTTTCGCTGGGACCCGTTTGTGTTAAGGATGAAAACATTTGGGATGAGATGATTTCTAAGATCCTGGTCAAGGAGGGAATCGCGGTAATTACTTCGGAACATCGAAAAGTGATGGCGGCTGTACGAACATCTTACTTGGAGAGAGAACGGGCGCCTTCGGTAAAAGAAATTTGTGAACTGACGGGATTAACCTTGAGTGCTTTCTTTAATCTGTATACAGATTGGGCCCATACGATCTTCGTTATCGACGGTATCGTCAGCACTGTCTTAGGAATTCCTTTCGGGTCATTTGAATGTTGTTAGGGAGGGGGGAGAGTATGTCAAAGGTGGAAGCCAAAAACTTTGATCTTCAGTTCAGGCAAGAGATTGCCGACGCTTTTGCCACGGTAAACGATACTCTGGATTTCACAAATTGCTTAAGCTGTGGGATGTGTACGGCAGGATGCCTCTATACTGATATTCTCGAAAATATGGATCCCCGCAAGTTCATGCGCAAGGTTCTGTTGGGCTTAAAAGAGGAGGTTTTAAATGATCCGTTAATCTGGTATTGCACTATGTGTGAGCGTTGTACCATGCTTTGTCCAATGAAGGTGGACATTGCCGGTATTGTCAGAACGATACGGGGTAATTTTGGCCTGCAAGCACCGGGTCACATACAGAGTGTAGCTGATTTACACATCGAAACAGGTAATCAACAAGGTATGACTCAAGAGGATTATCTTGACACGATTGTCTGGTTGGAGGAAGAGCTTCAAGCAAACGTTAAAGACCCCAATGCCAAAATCCCGATCGATAAAGTCGGGGCTGATATTCTCTATGTTATCAATTCACGGGAAGCAAAGTTTTATCCCCTAGATATTCTTAATACCGCGAAGATCTTCTATGCGGCCAAAGCGAACTGGACCATGAGCAGTGTAGGCTGGGATGCGACAAATTTAGCTCTTTTTAGTGGGCGGGATGATGATTCCACCAAGATTGTAGGAATGGTTGCCGACGCCATGGCACGATTAAAGTGTAAAACCCTGGTCGTCACAGAATGTGGTCACGCGATACGGTCACAGGTTTGGGGAGGGGAAGTTTGGCTAAACCGTTCTTATCCCGTGAAAAGTATTATACAGATCGTTCTTGACTACCTGAAAACAGGAAAGATAAGAGTAAGGTCGGATTTATTTAAGGATAAGTACACTTACCATGATCCTTGCAATTTAGCGCGTAAAACGGGGATCATTGAGGAACCCCGTGAAATACTCAGATATTTAGGGATTGACCTGGTAGAAATGTGGCCTAACCGGGAGTATGCCATCTGTTGCGGCGGTGGCGGAGGCGCTTTATCAATGGAAAATGATAGAGGGTTGCGTGAAATTAGAATTAAGAAAGGAAGTTTGAAAGCAGAGCAGATGAAGAAAACGGGGACCTCAAAACTCATTGTTCCTTGTCACAACTGCTTTGACCAGCTTGCGGATATCAGTAAGACGTTTAAACTCGGGATTAAGCTGACGCATATATGTTCATTAGTCGCACAAGCCCTAATCTTAGATCAGGAAATAGAGGGGGTGAAGTAAATGAAGCAGAGTGAAGGCTCAAACAAAGTCATCGGCGCCGTTATGGTCGTCGGCGGAGGAATAGCCGGCATCGAATCCTCGCTGGATTTGGCGGAGATGGGTTATAAAGTTTACCTCGTTGAGAAATCATCAGCAATTGGCGGAACAATGCCTGCCCTTGATAAAACATTTCCCACGAATGATTGTTCAATGTGTATTCTTTCCCCGAAACTGGTGGAATGTGGCCGCCATTTGAATATTGAGATATTGACTAACACAGAAGTTGAACACGTCGATGGTGTTAGCGGTAACTTTGAGGTCAGGGTTAAACAGCAACCTCGATTTATAGATATCGACAAATGTACCGGTTGCGGAGAATGTGCCAACGTTTGTCCGGTTGAGGTTGAAAATGAGTTTGAAAAGGGCTTGTCTTTGCGCAAAGCAATTTATAAGAAATACGCGCAGGCCAATCCTAATGCTTATGCTATTGATAAGAAGGGTCCGGCGCCGTGTAAAGGGGCTTGTCCGGCGGGGGTTAACGCTCAAGGGTATGTCGCCTTGACGTCACAAGGCAAGTTCGATGAAGCCGCGCAAATTGTTTATGACGACCTTTTGTTTCCGGCAACCATAGGCAGGATTTGCCCTCATCCTTGTGAGTCCAAATGCAGTCGGGGGCAAGCGGAAGGAGCAGTGAGTATCGCCGCTATAAAACGTTTTCTGGGCGATAATGTGCAGCGTCCATTACTCGTTCTTCCTGAACGGAAAAAAGGCAAGGTGGCAATTATCGGGTCAGGACCGGCCGGATTAAGTGCTGCTTATGAGTTGGTCAAAAAGGGTTATGCGATCAGCATTTTTGAAGCATTGCCGGTGGCCGGTGGAATGCTTGCCGTCGGTATTCCGGATTATCGTTTGCCTCGCCGGGTGCTGGACAAGGAAATTTCTTACTTGACGTCCGCCGGAGTAGAAATTAAGACAAACGCCCCCCTGGGAGCGGATTTGACCATTAAAGACTTACAAAATCAAGGGTATGAAGCAGTTTTTTTGGCAACGGGCGCTCATCAAAATAGAAGCTTAAATATTCCGGGAGAACAAGGAGGGGGAGTTTTTAGCGGAGTTGAGTTTTTACGGAGGGTTAATTTAGGCGAAACCCTCGATGTTGGCAAGAAAGTGGCGGTTATTGGCGGCGGCGATGTCGCGATGGATGCGGCTCGCTCGGCCTTGCGTCTTGGCGCTGAGGAAGTAACAGTGTATTATCGGCGTTCGCGCGAAGAGATGCCGGCCCGTGATGAAGAGATAAACGCGGCAATCGAAGAAGGTATCCAATTTAAATTCCTCTTGACCCCGACCTCGTTTACCCAAGAGGGAGAAACGCTTATAGGCATGACCTGTATCGAGATGCGTTTAACAGAACCCGACGCAACGGGCAGACGTCGTCCGGAGCCTAAACCTAACTCAGAGCAATTTATCCCTGTGGATATGGTGATCACGGCTGTAGGGCAGATGCCGGACCTTTCGTATTTACCCTTAACTCTTGAACGCACCAAACAAGGGACCATTGCCACGGATCCGGTCACATTGGCAACTTCAATTCCCGGGGTTTTTGCCGGCGGTGAAATCCGTACGGGACCGGGAATTGCGATTCAAGCGGTTGCCGAGGGCAAGGAAGCGGCAATATCCATTGAACGTTATCTAGAGGGCGAGGATTTGGCCGGCAACCGTCCCAAGCGCCCCCAACCCCTGGAACAAAAGCCGCTTCCCAAGAATTTGGTTGAAGTTAAAAGGGCAGTGCCGGGTGCAAAGAATCCGGCGGACCGAATTAAAGACTTTGCGGAATATGTTGAAGGCTTGAAGCCGGAAGAAGCGCAGAGGGAAGCCGGTCGTTGTCTTAATTGTGGACCATGTTCGGAATGTATGCAGTGTGTAAAGGTGTGTAAAGCGGATTGTATTAATCACTTCGACGTTGAGAAAACCTTGGATATTAAGGTGGGAGCTATCTTGTATGCTCCCGGCTTTAGTGAGTTTCCGGCCGAAAAGCTGAAGAATTTTGGCTATGATGCCTATACCAATGTGGTAACGAGTACCCAGTTTGAACGGTTGCTCAGCGCCTCAGGCCCGTTTGGGGGACACCTGGTTCGTCCTTCGGACAAGAAAGAACCGCTAAAGATTGCCTGGATTCAATGTGCGGGTTCCCGTACGCTTAAAGATGATAAACCTTATTGTTCGAGTGTCTGCTGTATGTATGCGATTAAGGAAGCGGTTATCGCCAAAGAGCACAGTCCTTATCCCCTGGATACAACCATCTTTTATATGGATATGCGGAGTTATGGCAAGGACTTCGAAAAGTATTATCAGAATGCTAAAAAGAAAGGTGTCCACTTTATTCGATCCCGCATCTATGCTGTTGAAGAAGTTTCCGATACGCAAAATCTTCGTTTGCGGTATGCCCAAGAGAATGGAAAAATTTCCTATGAAGAATTTGATCTCGTTGTACTGTCAGTTGGGCTATGTGCAGCTGAAGATAGTAATAAGCTGGCAAAGACCGCTTCATTTGACTTAAACGACTACGGATTTGCTAAGACTTATGGATCATCCCCGATTAGAACAACTCGGGAAGGGATCTTCGTAGCGGGTGCATTTGGAGGTCCGAAGGATATCCCCGAAACGGTCACTGAAGCTTGCGCCGCGGCAAGCGAGGCTTCAGGACTGTTATCCAGCGCCAAAAATTCCTTAGTTAAGGTCAAGACTTATCCGCCCGAACGAGACGTATTCGGTTTAAAACCACGAATTGGGGTATTCATTTGTCACTGCGGAATTAATATTAGCAGCGTGGTCAATGTCAAACGTGTGGTTGAAATGGCTAAAACCCTTCCTAATGTGGTTTATGCTGAAGATAATCTGTATACCTGTTCACAAGATACCCAAATCAAGATTAAAGAGCTCATTAAAGAAAAAGGGCTTAATCGCGTGGTTGTCGCCTCATGCAGTCCACGTACCCATGAAGCGCTTTTCCGGGAGACGTTAAGAGAAGCTGAACTCAATCCTTACCTGTTTGAAATGGCTAATATACGGGATCAATGTTCGTGGGTGCATATGCATGAACCAGAAAAAGCGACGCTCAAAGCCATCGACTTGGTTAAAATGGCGGTTGCGAAATCCCGGTTGTTAGAGCCAATCGAAGCCTTAAGTGTGCCTGTCGAGCCCAAAGCTCTGGTTATAGGGGGCGGTGCGGCAGGAATGACGGTTGCCCTCGCCCTTGCCACGCAGAATTATGAGGTTTATTTAGTTGAACGAAAGGGTGCTCTTGGCGGGCTAGCCAATAAACTTCAGTTTAACCATTTAGGCGAGTCCATTAGAGAAGAAATAAGTAATTTACGCTCACAAGTAATGAACAATCCCTTGATTCAAGTTTTCCTCAATACCATCATCAAAGAAGTCGCCGGTTTTGTCGGAAACTTTAAAACGACAATCGAAACCGGTGCCAAGCAAGAGGTATTGAATCATGGAGTTGTCATCGTCGCTACCGGGGCCAAAGAATATCGGCCTAAAGAATATTTATATGGTCAGAGTCCTTTGGTGAAAACTCACCTAGAAGTAGAAGAGATAATAGGAGAGCATGCCGATGAATTCCAAAAGGTGACTAATTTAGTTCTTATAAATTGTGTAGGATCACGCAATCTGGAGCATCCTTATTGCAGTAAGGTCTGTTGCTCACAGACGGTTCAAATTGCTTTGAGAGCCAAAGAGATTAATCCCAATATCAACGTGTTTGTCCTCTATAGAGATATGAGGACGTATGGTTATCAAGAAGAATTTTATCGGTTGGCTCGCCGGAAAGGGGTAATTTTTATTCGTTATGACGAAGACCACCTGCCCGAGCTTCGCCGGGAAGGGGACAAAATCTTTGTTACCTGTGAAGATCCAATTCTCGGTGAAGAAATAGAGATTGAGGCCTCCCTTGTGAGTCTGGCGGCGGCTACAGTCGCTGCGGATAACTTGGACTTATCGAAAGCCCTTAAAGTACCGCTTAATGAAGACGGGTTTTTCCTTGAAGCCCATATGAAGCTGCGCCCCGTAGATTTTAGCACGGATGGAGTGTTCTTATGCGGTTTAGCGCATGGGCCCAAACCTCTTGCTGAGGCCATGACTCAAGCAAAAGCCGCCGCCGCCCGGGCTTGTACCATTCTTAATAAGAAGTCGCTTGCGGCCGGAGGATTAACGGCCGAGGTCAATCCTTTATATTGCACCGGTTGTGGAACTTGTGAAAGTATTTGTCCGGCTAAAGCGGTTGCGGTTGATCAAAACGAGAAGGTCGCCAAGGTGAATCCGACACTGTGTAAGGGCTGTGGAGCTTGTGCTGCATCTTGCCGCTCAGGCGCGATTGACGTAAGGGGCTTTAAGAGCGAGCAAATTGTGGCGATGCTAAGACAAATGAATTGAGGTGAGAATGAGATGAACGCTAAGGACGAGATGGACGCTAAGGACGATCGTAAAATTGTCGCGTTTCTGTGCAATTGGTGCAGCTATGCCGGAGCGGATCTTGCCGGAATTAGCCGGTTCCAGTATCCGCCAAATATTAGAGTTGTAAGAGTACCGTGTTCCGGGAGAGTGGATCCTCTCTTTATCCTGATTGCCCTTAAGAATGCCGACGCGGTGCTCACATCAGGTTGTCATCCCGGAGACTGTCATTATACCAGCGGTAACCTCGTAGCCAGACGTAAATTTTCCCTCTTAAAGTCACTGCTGGATTTTGTCGGAGTTGAGCCTGAACGTGTGCAGTTTGATTGGATTTCCGCCGCGGAAGGAAATCGATTTGCCGCGAGGATAAATACACTAACCGATCAAGTAAGCAAACTTGGAGTCTGGGATCGATGGGGGAGTGTTGTTGATGACTGATACAAATACCCTGAGCAAGATTCAAGAGAAAGCTCGCCGGCTCTTAGAAGATGGCAAGGTAGAAGTCGTTATCGGTTTTGCCGCGGGGACCGTGCCGGGTAAAAGCACCCCCTCCTTTATAAGCGCTAAAGAGGATTGTGAATCCCTTGTTTGGGACAATGGCTGTTCACTCAATCTCGCTAAATACGTGTTGAAGGAAAAGCGCAAAGCGGCCATTATCGTCAAAGGGTGCGACAGCCGTTCCCTTGTCAATCTGATTACGGAAAATCAGATAAAGAGAGAGAATCTTTATATCATAGGGGCCGCCTGTCCATTGTCCGCGAGTTGTGCCGGCTGCCAAGTGAAGGTTCCGGTAATTTATGATGAATTAATCGAAGACGGCTCAGAGATTCGAGAAGTAAGTACCATCGCCGAGCGGAGATATGATGATGTTTTGGAATTCGAGAAACTTTCGGCGGAGGAACGTAAAGCCTACGTTTATGGTGAAGTGTCAAAATGCATACGTTGTTATGCTTGCCGCAATGTCTGCCCTGCCTGTTATTGTAAGGAATGCTTTGCCGAGAAAAGTTTGCCTCAATGGATAGGAAAAACAACTGATATTGGTGATAATTTGATCTTTCACTTAATAAGGGCTTTGCATGTGGCCGGACGCTGTGTAGACTGTGGATCTTGCCAGAGGGCCTGTCCGATGGGAGTAAACTTACGTTTGCTTAATCACAAACTGCTGATGGAGGTTGGAAGTCTCTATCAGTTTGAAGCCGGATTAAAAGAGGATCAGATCCTGCCCCTAAACACCTATCAATATGATGACCCTCAACCTTTCTTGGCTAAAGGAGGCGGGCACGAATGATTTATCAAATAAGGAAAGATGATTTTTTATCGTGGTTAAAAAAACAGCGCGAAGGCAAAAAAGTACTTGTCCCAACGCGTAAGGAGGAGGGATATCTTTTCCTGCCCTGGGTGGGTGACGAGCTGGATTTAAGAGAGTATACCAATACCCTGAAACCTGTCAAAGATGTGTTCTTCCCCCAATGGGAAACTTTAATCCGCTATCGAGTAGAGAAAGAAAAATCAGGCGAGATAGTGGAGGAAACATCTCGGACAGAACCTTTAATCCTCTTTGGGGTGAGGCCATGTGATGCCAAGAGTATCAAACTTTTAGATAACGTTTTCGACGGAGAAAAATATAAAGACCCTTATTATTGTCAACGGCGTAAAAATACGCTAATCATCTCGCTTGGCTGCCGGGAGCTCGGGCCAACCTGTTTTTGCCAAAATATAGGGATTAATCCCTTATCATCGGAAGGCTCGGATATATTATTAGTGGAATTTGAAGATAGGTACCTTGCCCAATCTGGTAGCGATACAGGCTTAGAAATCCTTGAACAAGCCCCGTTTACTCCCGCCGAGTCAAAGGAACAAAAGATATTTGACGAGCTAAATGGTAATCCGGCCCGTTTAAATGAAGCTGAATTTAGGTCCCTAGCTTTAAATAACATGCCTGATTTTAACGATTCTGTTTGGGAGAAATTGTATCAGAAGTGTCTTAACTGTGGGATTTGCACGTATCTGTGTCCGACTTGTCATTGTTTTGATATCAGCGAAATGACCTTGGACTCGGAAGGAAAGAGGGTCAGGAGCTGGGATAGTTGCATGTATAGTTCTTTCACTCTGCATGGTTCAGGCCATAATCCGCGTCCGACCGGTAAAGAACGAATCCGGCAAAGAATCATGCACAAGTTCAATTATTTCCCCCAAAACTATGGCGTGATCGCCTGTGTTGGCTGTGGACGGTGTGTGGCGGAATGTCCCGTGAATTTCGATGTGAGAGAAGCTCTAAAGTTATTGGGGGTGTGGAAAGATGACCTGCAGCTGTGAATCCGGCCATAACCATAATCAAGTTAATCCATATGTTCCTTACCGAATGAAGATAAAAGATGTAATCATAGAAAATCCGGAAAAAGATTTAAAAACCTTCATCCTGAATTTTCTTAACCCCGAGGAAGAAAAATCGTTCACTTATATTCCCGGACAATTTGCCGAGGTTAGTGTCTTTGGGGTAGGAGAAGCTCCTTTCGGAATTGCCAGTTCGCCGACGGAAAAGGGAGTAGTTAGTTTCACTGTAAAGAAACTTGGGCAGGTGACGTCCTCCCTTCACATGTTAGAAAAGGGAGATGTGATAGGATTAAGAGGTCCGCTGGGAAATAGTTGGCCTATTGAAAAATTAGTCAATAAAAACCTGGTTATTATCAGTGGAGGGTTTGCTTTTACAACGCTTAGGTCATTTCTTTACTATGCACTTGACCCGGAAAATCGCAAACTGTTTAAGAATATAACAGTTGTCTATGGGGCAAGAAATCCTGACCAGTTGTTGTATAAAGCCGAATTAAGCGAATGGTCAAAACGCGATGATCTTGACTTAAAGCTTACAATCGATAGAGGTGTTGAAGGCTGGAACGGGATAGTTGGTTTTGTACCGGCGGTAACCGAACAAGTTGTTAAAGAAGCTTCAAATACGGTTGCTTTGGTGTGTGGTCCGCCGGTCATGATTAAATTCACGATCCCAGTATTAAAAAAGATTGGCTTTACGCCGGACGACATCTACACTTCCCTGGAAATGAAAATGAAATGTGGGATTGGCATGTGCGGCCGATGTAATATCGGATCTAAATTTGTTTGCAAAGACGGCCCGGTGTTTAGCCTCAAGGAATTAGAAGAACTCCCGGCAGAATATTAAACCTCTTCGCGGTGTCCAAAGTTAGATAAGGCCTTGCTATTCGGTGATCCCAGCACGACGGCCGGCGGTAGCAGAAACAAAGAAGGAACCGGAAGCGGTTCCTTCTTATTACCACAGATCCATCCTTTTCCACGCCATACCCTTTCCCTGATCCGGGTTTGCAAACGTTTTCTCCCCCTTCAAGCCTGCCTTTTTCAAGCTTATGAAATCACAACTTGAGCAGAACGAGTTCACTGCTTGGCAGTCGGCTTAGCTAATTCCTCCGTCAGCCTTATCCAGATCCCGGTGATTTCCTCCGTAACCCTAGGGTTCCCCGTTTCCACCGGCGTTTTAAACCTCTGCAAAGCTTTCATAACATCCGGATCAAAGGGTATCCGACCGATCACCGGAAAATCGTTATTGGCACAGTAACTTTCAATTTGGGAAGTTATCTCTGGGTTCAGGTCGTATTTATTGATACAGACAAAGGCTGGAATCTCAAAATGCCGCGCCACCGCCAATACTCTTTCCAGATCGCTCTGACCGGATTTAGTCGGTTCCGATATTGCCACCACGGCATCTGTGCCGATAATTGAGGCAATAACCACACAGCCTATCCCGGGTGAACCGTCAATCAGCAGCCACTTTTCATTCTCCTCAAAATTAAAAGTGTTTTTTCTGACTTCAGTAACGAGCTTTCCAGAGCCCTCCGCCCCGATATCCAAGAGAGCGTGGGAAAAGGTTCCTCGTGCGGTCTCTGAAACATAGGTTTGGCCGGTTTTTGCCTCCGCAAGAGAAATCGCCTGCGCGGGACAGATCAGTAAGCAAGCGCCGCAACCTTCACATTTCATGGGGATGATTTCTAATTGTTCACTGATTGCGCCAAACCTGCATGTTTCCCGGCAGATCCCGCACTTTAGACAGGTTGATGAATCAATGACCGCCTCTTTGGCCCCAAAATAGTCTTCCTGTTTCAATGTCTTTCCGTTAAGTAAAATATGGAGGTTGGGTGCGTCCACGTCGCAATCGGCAAGCATTTTGTCCTGCACCAAGATGCTTAGGGACGACACCAGGGTGCTTTTGCCTGTCCCACCCTTGCCGCTGACAAACGCTATCTGTTTCATGCCTGTACCTTCTTTACTTCCTTATAGAGTTTACGAAACTTGTCTTTCCATAATTCGTTCTGCACAGGCAACAGCCCCCGGGAATATCCTTCGGCTATCTCCTTGGAAAAAGGAATTTCCAGCAGCACTTCAATCTGGCTTTCCCGGCAGCAGTCCTGAATGCTCGTATTGTCCGACGTGGCCTTGTTAATAACGACCCCAAAGGGGATACCCATCTTCTTAACAACCTGGACGGCAATCTTCAGGTCATGCAGCCCAAAGGGGGTGGGTTCCGTGACAAGGATGCAGTAATCACACCCTTCAATGGATTGGACGACGGTACAGGACGCTCCCGGCGAACAGTCCAGAATAACTGGAATCCCTTCATGCATACGTCTTTTCAGGTCTTGGATGATCGGTACACTGATCGGTTCCCCAATGTTCAATTTTCCCTGGAGGAAATGGCCCCGGCGGCTTGTTTCCACAAACCCAATTGTCCGTTTCGTTTCCGAAACCGCCTCTCGCGGACAGGCAATGATGCAGGCCCCGCAATGGTGGCATATTTCCGGGAATACAAGCACCTTATTTTTGACTACGGCAATGGCGTGAAACTGGCAGGCTTTTGCACACTCCCCGCATTTGTTGCACTTGTTATCATCCACCTGGGGCACAAGAACTTGCACCGGGAATTTCTGGGAAAGATCGGGATTTAAAAAGATTGCCCCATTGGGCTCCTCAACATCGCAATCAATATACTGGCATTCCGGAAGAGACTGGGCTAGGCTTGTGGCGACAGTTGTCTTGCCTGTACCACCTTTGCCGCTTAACACCGCAATTTTCATTTTGCTTTCCTCTAACGCCCCATACCGGAATGGGCAGCCACCGAGGTATCAATTCTCTCCAGTAAGCCTTTTTGATGCTTGGCGATATTTTCTTTTACCGATACAGGAGAGCCCCTGAATATGTCAACCTGGGCTGCTTGTAAAACATTCATGGCATTCGGCCCTATATTACCTGTAATTATGGCCCCGACACCCTTGTCCACAACTGTCTGGGCTGCGGAAATCCCGGCTCCTCCGCCTGAAGCGGCTGCACCATTATTAAGCGATTCGAAATCCATCGTCTCGGTATCCACAACAACGAAGTTAGCCGCTCTGCCAAATCTTTGATCCATGGTACTTTCGAGGGTAGTGCCAGTTGACGAAACTGCGATTTTCATAGAATTATCTTCCTTTCCCTATTCTAGTATTGGCGTATGCCATAATGAATTCTAGCCATATATTGAACAGATGTCAATAATATTATTCGGAAAAATATGTACTTCAGCTCCTAGCCGGAGATTGTCCTTTCGAATCGAGGCCATTCTGTCATTCTTAAATCGCGGTAAATTATTTCCGAAGATAGTTATTGACATAAGTTTGAAACAAGACTAGAATCAGTTATAGGCATATGCCAATAACAAAAGAAGGAAAGATTCGAAGTGAGGAGACGACTGTGGGGGTTCAGTGGGTGTGGGTGTCAGTGGGTTGGGCGTAAGGCGATGCGTCGTATTCGCTCAAGTAAACGGGTAACAGCGGAGACACTTGCAACGATTAGCTGGCAGAGAGGCGGTATCAAAAGTGAATTGTGAAAGATGTGGAGCTTCTCTGAACGAAGGAGAAGTTTACAATTACCGTGGAAAAGCGCTTTGTGAGGATTGCTATGTCGGAGCTTTGCAGCCTCCTAAATCCTGTGATGTGGCGGCTGTACATTTGGCCCAAAAGCATCGGGAGCATTTGGGCGAGACAGGTACGCAGGGACTTACGGAGCTTCAAAAAGATATCTACGACTATATAAAAGGAGTGGGTAAGTCGACAAGACAGGAGCTCATGAGGCATTTTAACGTGCCGGATTGGGAACTGGAAAAACAACTTGCAATTTTGCGACACTGCGAATTGCTGAAAGGAAGAAAAGAGGGAGACAAGGTTTTCATAGTTCTGTTTAATACTTAAAGCGGAAGCGAGAGAGTCATTCAGAGGGTCGGGCTGCGTGTGGCAGGGTTACACCTAGGAGGTCTGGATAAAAAAGCTGATCAGGAGTCAAAGGTTATTGACATATGGTCGAAATGAGCTTAGAATGAGTTATGGGCATATGCCAAGAACAAGTTCCGCGAAGTAGTAGTCATTTTGACGAGAGAAGGGTTATGTGTTATGCCAAATAGAGACAGAATCGGGCCTCGGAATCAAGGCGGCGGACAGGGTCAAGGTATGGGAAGAGGTATGGGCCAAGGCATGGGGAAAGGTATGGGCCAAGGCATGGGGAAAGGTATGGGCCAAGGCATGGGCCAAGGTATGGGCCAAGGAAAAGGGGGGCTTGGCAACAACAGTTTCGGCGCGGGTCCTGCCGGAGATTGTATCTGCCCGCAATGCGGGACGAAAGTATCTCATCAGTTAGGCAGTCCGTGCAGGTCTTTGAAATGTCCTCAGTGTGGGACAGTCATGATCAGAGGATAACCTTGGGTGGCTTGTATGCGCACAACAAGCAGAGAGGAGGTGATAAGCATGCCAGGAGGAGATGGAACGGGTCCAATGGGAATGGGGCCGCTCACAGGCAGAAGGGCCGGATTTTGCTCAGGCTTTGCGACATCGGGTTTCCTCAGTCCCCTGCCGGGTTACGGGAGGAACTTTGGCAGAGGACGGGGCTTCAGAATGAGCCGTTTTTCTGGTCTGCCCGGTTGGGCGGGCACAGGATTCTCTGCCTTGGGCGGAGCCTATGCAAGCCAGGGAAACGAGCAGGAGATTCTGGGCAAACAGGCCGAGCTCCTAGAGAAACAGCTGCAGTGGGTGAAACAGCAGTTGGCAAAGGTGGAGGCCAAGGCCGAATAAGGCGAATACCTACCTAAGCCGGTGGGCAGGAGAAATTCCTGCCTGCCTCCTTTTGAAAGATATTGGACTATCTTAGAGCCACAACAGTTTTCCCGCGCTATTCTATTCGGGGGAAGTGAATGTCGTGCCGACAGGAATCTACACGGATAAGGTTCTGGATCATTTCATCTGCCCACGAAATGTAGGGAGAATGAACAACGCCGACGGGGAGAGTACCATCGGCGATCCCAGTTGCGGAGACTCGGTGACGGTTTATCTTAAAGTAAGGGACGGGAGGATCGAGGCGATCAGTTATCTCGTTTTCGGATGTGCCGGGGCCATCAGCACAAGCAGTGTGACCAGTGAGCTGGCTAAGGGTAAAGCCTTGGAGGAAGCGCTGGAAATTACGGATGACGATGTTATAGAAGCTTTGGGCGGACTGCCGGAACGTAAGAAGCATTGCTCGCTCTTGGCTGTGAAGGGGCTAAGAGGCGCGATTGAGGACTACTACAGGAAGATGAACGAAGCTGGTGAGTGAACGAAAGCCAAGAGTTCGCAGGTCCCACCCGAAACGTGAAAGGAGGTGATGTTGGAAATGCGAATTTCGGCGTGGAGACCGGGGCGGTTTTTCCTGAGAAGCGGGATCTGGACAGCCGGCGGGTAGGAAAAGTGGTCGGGACAGCCTTGGCAGTCCCCGGGTAAACATCGTGCCGGGTATCAGGCGGTGGCGTTCGGGTGAGAGCAGACGTGTGTACCGGGGAGGAGTGCCGGTCTTGAGCATGCCTTCTACGGAAGACGTCCGAGCGCAAAGGAACGTACCCACAGGTCGGACGCTAAAGATGGATGGTAAAGGTAGAGTAAACTCAAGCGACAAGAAAGGATAATGCAGGATGTCAAAATTAAGTACGGCCGTACAAGAACTAATTGCCAAACAAGAAGTTTTTCCGATAGCTACAGCAAATCCGGACGGAACACCGAATGTTGTGCCCATGACATTTGTAAAGGTCTATGATGAAAACAACCTGTTAATCGTCGATAATTTTATGAACAAGACCAGGGGTAATTTGACCTCCAATCCACAGATGGCCGTTTGTGTATGGGATCTGAAAGCCGGGCAAGCGTATCAAATTAAGGGGAAGACTACCCGGTCAACATCGGGAAAAGTGTTCGACGAAGCCGAAACCTGGGTTAAGGAAAAGATGCCCGGTTTACAAGCACAGGCAGCGGTTCTGTTACATGTGGAGAAGGTTTTTGTTTGTCAACCGGGGGAAGAATTGGGTAAGGAAGTTTAAATCTGAGGTTTAACTGAAAACATAAGGAAGGGCCTGGAGGAAGAGCCTGGGCAACGTTTGCGTTAGTGTTTACGGAGGGCTTACCCGAAGAGGTAGGCTCTCCCTAGGGCACTGCTCCGTAACAGGGTCATGCTCATATGCATGAGGTATTGAGGTGAGAGGATGTCTAGACCCATAAAATGCCGAAGGGTTGAGTTTATCCCTGTTAACCAAACGTTTTATCCGCATCTTGAGAATCGCGAAGAGGTTATCCTGACCGTCGAGGAAATTGAAGCGATACGGCTTTCTGACTTGGAGGGTATGGAGCAGGACGCGTGCGCGGATAGCATGGGGATATCCAGGGGAACCTTTCAAAGAATTATCAATGCGGCCCGACAAAAGCTGGCAGACGCGCTTGTCCGGGGAAAGATAATTCGCATTGAAGGCGGAAATTACGAAATTTCGGGGCATCCTGGAGAACGCCAGGGAAGAGGGAGAAGGTTCCGCCATGAACAGCACTAGAGAGGGATAGAGAAGGCAAGTGTAAGTGGAGTTGCGAGATGGGTGGAGGAACCCTGGGGACTTGAGTAAGGAGATGATCCAAAAGGACAGGAGGGCCTATGCTTATGTTCTTGGAACGCATTTATGATTTGGCGCTTCCCAGACTCGCGGAGAAGAAAGTCAGAGAAGTGAGAATCGGCCTGGGGCTCATGGGGGTCGAACTGGATGATGGTTCGATTGGCGTGACGTATGTGTTGAGAAAAGAAACTCTGCACACCTGCTCAGCCCTGAAGGAGAGCGGAGAAATGGTGGGAAGGTCTGCCGCCGAAATAGCCGGCTGGGGGGTGCGGGGTAAAAACGTCATAACGACTGCCCTGGGATTAGCGGTGCTGAACTCCGTCGCCGATTTCAACCATCTGAAAAAAGACGAGGGTTTTCGAGAAAACGATGCGGTTTTTTCGGTCGACGTGCGGCCTACGGATGCGGTTGGAATGATTGGTCATATTGGGCCGCTGGTTTCCGGCTTAAAAAGCAAAGCTCGACATCTCCTAATTTTTGAGCGGGGTGAGGATGTCAGGGATGAGATTTACCCGGAAAGCGCTGAGCCGAGACTTTTGCCAGCCTGCCAGGTGGTGTTTGTTAGTAGTACATCGCTTATTAATAGGACGCTGGAAGATGTTTTAAGCTATTGCAGTGCCGCTCGGGATGTCGTGATGGTGGGCTCCAGCACCCCGTTATACCCTGAAGCCTTTAAAGGTTCCAGAGTTACGATGTTATCCGGAACCCGATGGCTACCGGCTCATGGGGAGGCTATCTTAAGTGGGATCAGCCAGTGCGCCGGTATAAGGCAGCTCATCCAATACGGTCAGAAAATATCGGTCAGGGTCCCTGCCGGGGTGCCGTTTCAAGGGCGGATGGATACTTTGTGATTGCCGTGCCTAGGTGAGTTTCGAGCGCTCCATAGGGCCGATGTAAAAATAGAGTGAGTTCTAGAGCCATGAGAGGAAGGGGTGTCTGCGAGATGAGAATTTTTGGTCCGGTTCCTTCCAGACGTTTGGGTCAAAGCCTCGGCGTCAACAACGTTCCGCCCAAACACTGTTCTTACTCCTGCGTCTATTGCCAGCTGGGAAGGACCGATAAGATGCAAATGGCGCGAAGTACCTTCTTCGAACCGGAGGAGCTATGGCGGGAAGCGGAGCCGAAGATCGCGCAGCTGAAGACCTTAGGGCAAACAATCGACTATGTCACGTTCGTCGGCGACGGGGAACCCACCCTGGACGGGAACTTGGGAAAAACGATAGAACTGTTCAGACGATCGGGCCGCAAAATCGCCGTGATTTCCAATGCCTCCTTGATTTGGCGGGATGATGTCAAAGATGATCTGTTACTTGCGGATTGGGTGTCGCTTAAGGTGGATTCCGTCGATATTAACAAATGGCGCACAGTGGATCGGCCTTATGGTTATCTCGACCTTAGGGATATCTTGCATGGTATCATTGACTTCGCCCGCATTTTCAAAGGCACTCTGGTTACGGAAACGATGCTTGTGGAAGGGCTCAACGACGATGAAAAATGCTTGTGCCAAACAGCGGCTTACCTCTCTAAAATAAGACCGGCCAAGGCCTATATTTTAGTGCCGACCAGACCACCGGCGGAAAAAGAAATACGAAGGCCTAAGGATGACAGTTTGCGGGCTGCCGTCCGGATCTTTGAAAACCAATCTAAAGCACCGGTCGAGTGCATAAGCGGAGATGAAGGGGTCAATTTTTGTTTGACAGAAGATCCTGTGGCAGACATTTTGAGTATTACCGCAGTCCATCCGGTGCGGGAAGACGTGATTGCAGTGCTGCTTAAACGGCGCCAATCCGGGCCGGAGGTTGTTGACAAATTGCTGGGCGAAGGTCTGGTAAAAAGGCTAACCCATGAAGGAAAAAGTTATCTCGTGCGCAAATGGTAACGCCGCAAGACGGAATGTGGCAAGATTAAGACAGAATATGTCAAGGAACTAAGGAGATGGCTGAAATGGATAAGCAAGGAGAAACCCCGGATTTTAAAGTAAAGACTCATGAAATGAATTCGATTCATCGTGTCATCGGCATTGTCAGCGGCAAGGGAGGCGTCGGTAAATCCCTCGTCACTTCCATGCTGGCCGTGCTGACCCAGAGGAAGGGCTTTCGTGTCGGGATCTTGGATGCCGATGTCACGGGACCTTCGATCCCGAAAATGTTTGGTATTACCAGCAAGGCAGCGGGGAACCAATACGGCCTTGTGCCCGTGCAATCCCGGGACGGCATCCGCATAGTCTCGGTGAATCTTCTCCTGGAAAGAGACGATATGCCTGTGATTTGGCGCGGACCCATCCTCTCCGGAACGGTTAAACAGTTTTGGTCAGAGGTGATTTGGGGGATCTTGATTTTCTCTTTCTCGATATGCCGCCGGGGACCGGAGACGTGCCCTTGACAGTCTTTCAGTCCCTGCCGCTGGACGGGGTCATTGTGGTCGCCTCTCCGCAGGATCTAGTCCATCTCATTGTGCGCAAGGCGTACAACATGGCGAAATCCATGGATATTCCCGTGCTGGGGATCATTGAAAACATGAGCTATCTGCGTTGTCCGGATTGCGGCCAAGAGATCAAGATGTTTGGGGAAAGTCATATTGAAACGATTGCGGCTGAGCTGGGAACGGAGGTTCTGGGCAAAATGCCGATCGATCCCAGAGTGGCTGAACTCTGCGACCGAGGAGAAATTGAAAATATGGACCAGGAGTATCTTGCCGCAGCTGCCGATCATCTTGTCAAGATGGCGGAAAAAACAGAAGCAAACCTTTAAGAAGGTTCGCCTGATTGCGGCTCCCGGCTGTTCCCATTTCGAACCAGTCGGGTACCGTGCGGGCCGAAAGGGGGAGGGGTATGAAAAAGGTTGAGAAGACAGCGGTTACCGCCTTTATCATCAATAGCTTTGCCTTCGCCGTCAAGTACGGATTAGCTCTTTATTCCGGGAGTATTGCCTTAAAGGCGGAAGCCTTGCACTCGCTGACAGATGTAGTGGCATCGCTGACTGTTTTCGCCGGTCTCAAATTAGCCAACCGCAAGACCCCCCGGTTTCCCTACGGCCTTTATAAAGTGGAAAATTTAGTCTCGGCCCTTGTCGGCATCATGATTATTTTCGCGGGGTACGGGATTGCCAAAGAAGTGTTTCAAAGTGCGGGTCAGGCGCTGAAGAACAGTGGGTGGAATATTGCCGGCCTGTGCCTGGTGATCGCCGTTATTTACAGCTTTTCCCGCTACGAGCGGAAAGTTGGCAAAGAAACAGGATCGCCGGGCCTAAGCGCGGATTCCAGACATTTTCTGGCTGACGTCATGAGTAATGGTGTGGTCCTGATTGCCCTCCTGTCCAACTATTTTGGAATCAGGCTGGACAGAGTGGCGGCTATCCTTATCGTGCTCTTCATTGTCCGCGCGGGGGGAAAGGTTATTCTTGATGCCGTCAAAGTCCTCCTGGACATTTCTCTGGACAAGGACACCCTTGACAGGATCAGAGAAACCATGATCAACGACCCCCTTGACAGGATCAGAGAAACCATGATCAACGACCCCGTTGTTTTGCAAGTCCAAAGTCTAATAGGGAGAAGTTCGGGACGCTACAAGCTGATCGAAGTCCAATATCACGCTCAACATGAACGATCTCGTCCAGGCCCATGAAGTATCGGAACGGATTGGCTTGAAAATAGAATACTCTTAGGAGACAAAGGGGTGGGGTTACGCGTGAAAATTCCTGAGGGCAGAGCCAAACCAGGGAGGAAAACCGAGAGCGGAGGCGAATTAAAGAAATTGCAAACCGAAAATAGGCATAGCAAAGCTAGGATTCCGATTGGCTTCGGGTCCCATTGAGTCTTAGAATTCGTTAAGCTTGCTCGCAGCCCTAGGTCTCGGTTTGCTGTTTACGAGGGCGTCCCCGGCGGCGAGCGACTGGCTCCGTGGTCGTGGGGCGTTCTTCCTTGGCGGAAGTTTTGACCGAGTGCCGTTTCTTAGGAGCCAGTACTGAATTAGTGCGACTACTTTCAAGAACCTCTTGAGAGATAGAGGGAGAAGGATTTGGGGGAGGGGAAAGGGTCTCCAGGGAGGATGAAGCGGAGCCAATTTCTGTAGGAAAGGCTTCCGGCAGGTCGTTGTCTTCACCCAGATTGACCATTAGCGCTAGATTCGAGGATAACTCACTCATTTCGGGTAACGGTTGAGCGGGCGTCTCGGGGGCAGGTGCTGAGGAAACAGGCGAAGAAAGAAGCTTGGTAAAGTCAAACTTCTCTTGGCGAGTAAAGAGCGTGTAAATGATACGAACAAGCTTATGAGCGAGGGCAATGAGGGCCTTATTCGTACCGCGCCGCCGTCTTACGGACTGGAAGTAATTCGCCAAGGGAGAGTTCTTCTGGCGGGCACGGCCCAAGCGACCTGGACCAAAGCGGAGCGCAGATAGCGGTTCGCCTTACGGATAGCGGCCGACTTTGCCTTGCCGGCACTTATGTTGTTACCCGGACAAAGAGCGATCCAAGAAGCAAAGTGAGCCGTATCGGGGAAAGAGGAGAGATCCGTACCTATCTCTGCGAGAATATTAATCGCCGAAAGTCTTTTCACTCCGGGTATTGAGAGCAGGATATTCAGCCAAGGTAGCAGCCCGTGAACCGAGACATAGGCGTTAATCCTGGCGTCAAGCAGGAGAAGCTCCTGTTCAATATGGGATAAATCGTCTAAAAGAAGGCCCAAGATAAAGCGGTGCTCATCAGAGAGATGTCCTGTTAAAGCCTCACAAAGAAGAGGGATCTTCTTACGGAGTTTACCTTTCGCAAAATTAGCCAAGAGGAAGGGATCGGGCGCTTGCTCTTTCAGCAAAGCTGTCAGCACGAGGCGGCCGGATACCCCGAATAAATCCGTGGCAACGAGACTGAATTTGATGTTGCACTCATCCAAAGTACGGGTAATGGTGTTCTTGGTACGACGCAGAGAACTCACGACCGCCCAGCGTTGGCGGGTTAGTAAACGCAGATTCATAATAATCGGTTCAGGAATATAGCTGGGGCGGACCAGGTTATGCATGGATAAATAGGCAATGCGTTGCGCGTCTGTCTGATCGGTCTTCTTACCGGGGATGGCTTTAGCGTGTAAGGGATTTAAGATGTGAGAGGTAATGTTGGCGTCGGATAGTGGGCGATTCGCAGCCCCATTTCGTTTAGTGGAGGTGTTGTCCTCCCGTTCCAGTCCTTACACTGGAACGAGGCCAAGATCCGAGGATACTCTGGGGGCTCACTGGAGAGTCGGACCCTCGAACCGTCCAGTCCAGAGTTAGGTTATCTGACACGCCGCGAGGCGGTCAGAAAAGGGCCTGAGGCCGAGGAGCAGACCCGTTTTCGAATACCCAAGCGACAGCCGGTATTGGATTAGGCCGAGGTGGTCAGGCGAGACTGCGCTATGAGTTGCAGCCTGGCCGGAGACGGTCGAGCCGGGGCTAGGTAAGGAACCCATGGGGAGATGTACATAAGTGCTTAGGCATGGGGAGGCTCTGAACAACGAAAGAGGGTTACCGAATGAGACCTCCTACGGCTCTCCGACTAGGAGCAGGTTATAGGGAAACCACATGCCGCAGGAGGAGTCAGCGCCGTCATAGTACCTGGATATACCAGGGAAGGACGACACCGATGAGCGCTTCGACGGAGCAATAGGCGGGCCAGGTCAAACCTTCAGTAGGAAAACGACCAGAACCTGCCAGCAGGTACCGGACTGTCGTGACCGGAAGCCGGGCAGAGAAGGGTGAGCACCAACAGCTCAAGCTCTTCGAGTCTCCTCGCTAGGGGATAGCATCGGGGCCGCCGGACGCGGAAAAACTGCACGTCCGGCGACAACGAGGGCTGGCATCCCGTGAGAGGTGCCTACTCGTACGGTGGATTCCCAAGAAAGTATCAGGGCGCGCCTACCAATACTCCGACCGGCCGTTGGGTAAATAACGGAGTTGACAGCGGTTTGTAGTTGGCTTATGATAGGCTTAGTTAGCTGGAGATTGCTTCGTATTTTTTCGTGGCGGGACAACTGAATAGGTTTCACTCCGAGCCGAGTTCACCTAAAGTTAATTCTACGGTAACCGGCCAGGGCGCATAGCCCTCAGGGTATGTCTGGAAACGGATATGCCTTCACGTTTGAAAAGGAGGTGGTAAGTTCATGGTAGTATTTTTAGCGATACCACTCTTTTTGTAGTGGTGTCGCTTTTTAGTTTAATTGCCCAAAGAGGAGGGAGGTGAATGTGTGTTGGAGAAAGCAAAGAGCAAAAGGCGGAGACCTCCTACTTTTAACCGTGGCCAGCTTTTGTTCTTTCTTTCCCTTTGAGGTGCGCGGGAGCTGCTGTTTCGATCAGTGGCTTAGTCGGGTGGGTGGGAAACGTGTATGCCTCTGCTGGTAGGATGATCGGTTAAGGGTGGTTTAGTGTTTAAGACAAATGCTGGAGTCTAGGAGACCAGCGTGGTTGCCGAACGCAACCAAGCCCTCAGAAGGGACTGGAGAACAGGTATCTAATTAAGCGGAACAGATAATGGAGGTGAACAATAATCCGTGGATAAAACACATATAAAAGCGCTGTTATCCCAATACTGAAGCGGCCTGCTCACTATCCAGCGAATTGTAATTAACCGTTATCCATATGACGGGAGAGTAGTAAAAACAGCTCAATACCAATGCGTTTTGTTACGTTTTTGCCTTGAGCGAAACGAGAGGAATGATTATGAAAAAGAAGGAAAACTACTCTATTTTATGTGTGGCTTTGGTGGTCCTGCTGATTCTGGTTCTTACCGGATGCAGTAGGAATGGTTCTTTTGCGGCCAATAGCCAGGTCAGCGCAACGCATCATACCATCACGGATATGGCGGGTCGCCACGTGACGGTACCTAAAAACGTGCAACATATTCTGGCCCTGCATCCCGTCGCCACCTACCTGCTTTGGAGATTGGCGCCGAATAAGTTGGTCAGTGTGGACAAGCTGTTTAATCAAGAGTATCTGAAGCCCGGCAGCATGCAATGTTTTTCCGCTGCAGATGTGGCTAAGCTGCGGAAATTGCCAGTGACAGGAGTTTTCTTCAGTGGGGTTGACCCGGAACAGATTATCACCCTAAACCCCGATGTAGTGATCACGATTGTGCGCCATCCGAAACTGAACCAGTTTGCTAATCAGATCGGGAAACCTGTTATTTGCTTTGCAAAAGATGCATTGCAGGACTATCCACCTTCGATTCGGATGATCGGCCAAATCGTTGGTAACGAGACTGAGGCGAACAAACTGGCTGATTACTGGGTAAATACTCTACAGTCAGTAAAAAACATCGCGTCTAAGATTCCCCAAAGTCAAAAGCTACGCGTGTATTATGCCAACAAGGAGATCTTAACTACCCCCGACCCGCAATCGATTATGGCATCGATTATTGATACGGCTGGTGGACTCAATGTTGGAGACAGCCTTCCGGGGTCTAACAATGAAAACACTCCCGTCTCCATGGAACAAGTGATCAAATGGAATCCCCAGGTCATCTTGACCGGAAGCGAAGCAGAAAAGCAGCAGATTATGACCGGTCCCGGCTGGCAATGCATCAGTGCCGTGAAAAACAACCGGGTTTATGTCAGGCCGCGCTACGGCAATACGGATGGGATTTCGGCGATCATGGGCTTGGTCTGGACACAGGACATCCTGCTTCATCCCAACAACATGACGTCTTTCGACCGACAAATGAAACAATTCTACCAGCTATTCTTTAACTATCAAATTACTCCTGCGGAGATTAATGAGGTGGTGCAACAATGAGTCGTTTTGAAGAAATTTTGCACAAGAGCAGGACGGAAGTAATTAAACCGGAGGAAGCCCTGTATCTGTTCCAGAAGACAGAGGACGAGGAAAAAGCTGAAGAGCTGCTGAAGACGGCCAGGTTCGTTCGTGAGCATTCGCGGGGCAACATCTTTAGATGGAGCGCTGGTATTGCCAGGGTACTCAGGTGCAACTTGAGGCCGCTCTGTCTGTACTGCCCCTACTGGCGGGAAAACGGACTGAAGCCGCTAAGTATTGAGGAGATCTTGAAAGGTACAGCCTACATCAAGCAGCATGGCATCAGGGAGTTTCATCTGAGCGGTGGTACCACTCTGGGCAGCGAAGGCCGCGATGTCCTGCACATCGTACAGGCGATCAGGGATGCCGGCTTTGACGATCTGGCTATCCAGGTTAACTGCGGAGCGGCCATGTCGCTGGAAACCCTCAAGGAGTTGAAAAAACTAGGTGTTTTCCTGGTTAGCTCTGTCTTTGAGACTGTGAATCCCGATGTTTTTCGCAGGACCAAGCCGGGTGACGATCTGGAGGCCAAAAAACGGTTTGCGAATCGGATCGGGGAGGCTGGCCTGGAGTTGCACACGGGAATCATGGCTGGCTTAAGTCCCGAAGAAACCAAGTATCAGGATTATGTCGACTTCATTTTTCAAATTAGGCAATACGAACACCTGAGGCGAGTCTATGTTACCAAGTTTATGCCTTTCAAAGGCATCCCGATGGAGGGATTTCCCGCCTGTTCTGCCTGGGAAGCGGCAAGACTGATCGCTGTCATGCGCCTGGTATTAAGAGATATCGATATTAGCTCTGCGGCGGGATGGAGCCCGCATGATTATCCAACGCCGCTGATGGCCGGCACTGGCAATAAAGTTGGAGGAGTGCATATCAATCGTACTCCTAACTGGAAAAAAGGCGCACCGGAAGACGGATTCCAATATCAGGGCGACATGGAGTTCCGGAATACTATGGATGTGTTGAAAAAACAGTATCAGGAGCTGGGATTTACGATTGTTCCCTGACTATTAGTTTAATTGCAGCATAAATCGGGCAACGCTGAGGAGCGACCCAACGCTTGCTGCGGCTTGTATGGTGAAACGGTGGGCTTTAAGTCTACCGTTTTCCATTTCACCAGTAAGTCCCGAGATTTGGAGCACGGGAAACCCGGTGGAATTGCCAAGATAGCTGCGGTGCTCGACGCGTCGCTGGAACAGGTATACAGAAAAGATCCGAAGGAAGGAAAAATTGTGAGCCGGTGCGGGAAAATTCGAAATGGTGGGGTCACCGAAGGTAGCCTTTCTACCCGGAGAGGGTGCCGAAGGACCGTTGGGGAGCATTGAACAGCATTTCCTCTAAGATGTCTTCGGTAATACGTGTCTTGCGGAATTTTGTGAGCAGACTCGGATCTATCGTATCATCTTCGGGATCAAGACCGATAAAGTATTTGAATGCCATATTATAGCCCAAATTGTCCACCAATATCTCATCAGACATATCGTACATGCGCTTTAAGAACATGATCTTGAACATCATCTCCGGCTCTTTCGCCGGTCTGCCAAAAGCTTCACAGTATTGTTTCTTTAACATTGGATTTACAAAGCCGAAATCTATGTTTTCTTTGATTTTCCTGAGCAGATTATCCTTTGGCACCACGACATCGTATAGATTTCCATATTCTGATAATTTCATCTGATTGTCTGTCCGCAACATTTCCCAAGCCCTCTTTTAAGTCGTTCTTCACTCTTCAATTATCCCATTTTTCGAGACAAGAAGCCACTGCTTTTTAGGCAATGGCTTCTTTGACTTTTTCAGTGACCTCGCTATCAGCGGGTTTGATGGTGGTATAGTCCTTTTGAGGTGAGTGGCGTATGGGGAATAGATTGGCCAGAATGTCTTTTTTTGAACGGGCTGGCCTTTCTTATGAATCTTTGTTGTTACATGGGAGTTGAACAAAGGCATCCATTTTTTAACGGATGCCTTTTGCTTTTGTTTTTCACAATAAGGCTCAAACTTATCTGGGACTAAAAGGTTTCATCGCGTTCCATGAGAACTCGCTCCGCTGCCTCCATAACATCTGCCAAAACCGCTCCCCCAGTGGCCAATCCACCTGCCCCAGGACCTCTCCAGAAAAGTTCACCCACTATCAGCGTTCGTAAAGAGAGCGCGTTTTGGACCCCCGCAACTCGACTTAACAAATCTGTATCGGGCAACCATTCGACTCCGACTCTGATTGCCGCTTTTTGCGGTTTAGCTCGGGCAATCAATTTGGGAATACGTCCCAACTTTTTCTCCCGAGCAATTTGTCGTTTATCCAGGTGTTCGATTCCTGAAATCGTCACATCTTCAAGGCAAACGTCCACCTTAAAACACTCTCGAGAGAGAATTACCAATTTGCAGGCCGCATCGAAACCGCTCACATCCATTGTGGGATCTGCTTCGGCATACCCGGCTTCTTGGGCAAGACGAAGTGCCGTCAGATAGTCTTCACCCAAATCATACATCCGACTTAAAATAAAGTTTGTGGTGCCATTAAAAATCCCTTCAATTTGTTCAACGCGATCTCCGCAAAGCCCCCGTTGAATTGTGCGCAAAATTGGAATTCCACCCAAAACGCTTCCTTCATAAAGTAGTCCGGTCCCAGTTAAGCGGGCCAGAGCTTTGAACTCTAGGCCGTGTAAAGCAAGCAATAGCTTGTTGGCTGTGACAACCTGTTTCCTTTGCTCCAAGGCCTGCTTCACATAAGCATAGGCAGGATGTTCTCCCCCCATGACTTCCACCACAATATCTATTTCAGGATCTTCCAAAATATCGCGAGCATCAGTGGATAATTCAGGTAAACTAACGGGTCTTTTCTTTTTAACATCTTGAACCAAGGCCCTTTCAATCTTCAACGGGGCACCAATTCGACGACTAATCTCCTTACTCTGCAAATTAATCCCTTGTACAAGTCCCTGCCCTACAGTTCCAAATCCCAGTAGCCCCACGCGTACATCAGCATTTCTCAACTTTCTGCCTCCTCCTCTTTTTCAGAGAGTATTTTTAGAACAACAAAAAACTCTTCCTTATCCAGGAAGAGTTAACAGACAGCCCTTGGCTCAACTCATCTTCCAGGAACATCCTGCAGGAATTAGCACCACTGCCTCAAGGCCGGTTGCTGGGTTTCATCGGGCCAGTCCCTCCACCACTCTGGATGAGAATTATTCATTTATATCGTTGTATTGTTAATATACTACGCCGTTAAATGGGCATCTGTCAAGTAGGAGTTGACCTGTGAGCCAGTCGCCAGAAAAGAGTTGAAGAGTTGAGCCAAGTCAAGCGGGACGTACCTCACTAACTCTCTTGAGAATTATATCCGCGTGGCCGTTCAGATCCTCAACCGTGGAGGCACCGGTCAGCACCCCGACCGTAAGCCCTGCCCCTCCGGCGTTGCCCATCTTCACGTCCAACAGTGAATCGCCGACCGCAAGGCATTCTTTGGGTTCCAATCCTAAACGCTCGCAAGCGAGCAAGAAAAGATCTGGGGCAGGCTTGCCTTCCCTGACTTCGTCGCGACAGGCGTAAGCAGAGATAAAGATGTCCATTCCGGCCTCTTTCAACAAAGCCTTTGTTGAAAGAGGGAGTCGTTGGTTGCCACCGCTAACGCGATCCCCGCTTTCCGTAAAGCGGAAAGCATTTCTAACGTTCCGGCTACGGGTAGGGCCTGGGCCGCCAGGCCCATCTCAACGTCGGCCTCGGCAAAAGCTTCCAGGATTGCCGCCAGTCCAATATCCCAGGGTAAGCCCAGGTACAGGTAGAGGACAGCGTTGACTGCCGCCGCAGTCTGTTCCCGGGTTCCTATAACAATTACACTGCGTAAAGTTATCTTGCCATTTTCTTTGAGGCCCATGACTCGTTCTATCAGGCGGCCTATTTCCGGTGCGAGGTTCAGCTTTCTCTGTAAGATTTCTACACGGTGGCGGATAAGCTCCGGCCATATCTTTAGTGAATCTATGAGTGTGCCATCCTTGTCAAAAATCACTCCGTGGCACTCCACTCTTGTAGTGCCACAATTTAATAAAACCATTCTTAGTAAGTCCTTTCATTCTGCTGCAGAAACCACTTTCTTTGCTTTGGAATCGGCCGGAGGTAGGGCAGCGGCTTACAGTGAGCCGCTGAATATCGTCGTCAGAACGCAAACCGGTACTTTCTGCGCTAAAATCATCCTTTACAAAAAAATCTTCTGATCTTAGTTACTAACGATTATAAACCATGGAGTGACACTTCTTGTCAAGAATTTTTTGAAATACACGTTCTGGGTACCTTCGCTCATCTAGCGGTTCTCAAAGATCCTTTTTCGCCGATGGAATCTGCTCAAGAATATAATTCTGAGGGTCTTTATGGGTTCTCCAATTTACGCTTAATGGCAACGACCTGTCAGAAGGGCTGGGGGATGCAGGAGTCACTGCAGAGATTAGTTAGATTCCCCTGAAAAACTGCTAATTCGAAGAAATCTCTGCCACAGATATCCAACCCAACTCGCATGAATAAAGGGTTTAGCAACGGAGGCATTGGCTGGATGTTATAAAATAGGGACTTTTTCAGGGGAATCTAGTTAGAGAGCCGACCGTTTGCTTGCTGTCACATATTACTGAAGTTTCGGTCGCGACCGAGCATAGGTTGTGTAATTTAGTGGGTAGTAAATGGCAATAACCATCCAATACTTTGTCAACAATTTAATTGCAGCATAAATCGGGCAACGCTGAAGAGCGACCCAACGCTTGCTGCGGCTTGTATGGTGAAACGGTGGGCTTTAAGTCTGCCGTTTTCCATTTCACCGGTAAGCCCCGAGATTTGGAGCACGGGAAACCCGGTGGAATTGCCAAGATAGCTGCGGTGCTCGACGCTTCGCTGGAACAGGTATACAGAAAAGATCCGAAAGAAGGAAAAATTGTGAGCCGGTGCAGGAAATTTGCAGTGGGGGTGGGGTCGCCGAAGGTGGCCTTTCTACCCCGAGAGGGTGCCGAAGGACCGTTGGCGAGCATTGAACCGGGTTGGCGGCTCTGGTTGACATCCAGACAACCTCGTGCACAGGTTACTGCACATTGCGGGGTTGCGGAATAGGTTTCAATTTTTTATCTGCGAGAGGTGTCGTATGCACAGAACCCGCCGCTTGCGTGGGACGGGTCCCCGTGAGGAATGGTGTGAAGGTACAAATCTTCCTGGGTTATTGGCAGGAATATGGGGGAGAATGTCGAAAAGCTGAGTTAACGTAGCGCGGAGGGTTTTGCTCCGCTTTGAGATGAATAGCGATGACGATCTCGTTAGCCCACGTCGCGGGAGACTTGAGAAAGAAACGGATATGTTTCCACGGACACCTCACGTTGACGTCGATTGAGCTATACGCTGAAGCCCTTGCTATCAGCGGGTTTGAAAGGATATTGTCAGCCTGTCGGCTGAGATGGAGGAAGTCCGAAAGAAAAGGCTGGAGCACGATAAGGTCAACGAAATACCGAATGGCCTGAAACAAAGGTTTGACGAATTTTGGAAACGCTAAGCCGCAGGGAAACGTTGCTGGAAGCGGTTGATGAACAAATATTTAGTGCGTGGGTTGAGGTGCGGGAGGCGTTGGGCTAATTGAAATGCCGGTCGGGGTTGAGGTACTTCGACCGGCAGGTTTTCCTGAAATCCTGTTTTCAATTTATGAGGACGTAACGAATGGGGAATGAGCTGGGTAAATGTTCCTTTTGGTAAAACAGCAAAAGGGCGTGGACGGAAGAAAAAATGACCGATTACGGCGTTAAAAGCCAAGGCCAATACACCCGAAAATCCTGCTACAACCAGAGAGTGACGTTTGCCCGAATCCGATTTAGGCAGCGTAAACCAAGCCAGAACAAATAACACGACATATAGCTCTAAAGCATACTGAGCTAAAAATGCCATCATTTTGTCCAATACTGGATGATGCCCGGCCCAGTGGTTGATGAGATGATAACCAAAGAGATCAAATGAATTCATTCTATTGTTGATTCCAGTGCAGAAAGTACCATTTTGCGATGTTACACGCTATATCTAGTGGTTCATGTCAATACGTCCCACTATATGCAGCCCGTTAAAGGCAAAAATAGGGGTTTCTGCAGCAGAATCATTGTTTCCTCCCTCAAACGTGGTTTATTTTCGTTCATTTCTTCCACACAGCAGCGGTTTAAAGAAATATCCTCAATAGTATAGACGAGAGAAATCAACCATAGTTCATCTATCTAAAAAATTCCAGTAGATATTTCGAAGAGGCCTATTTGAAGACAACCTGTGAACTTTTGTGGATAAAAAATCGTCCTTATTTTATAGGCGAGAGAAGTGGCAAAGGTTCGTAAAGGGTTTTACCTTTCATTACGGATTCGGACGATTTGCAGCTGCGATTAGTCTTTTGGACAAGCTATAAATTCTAGAACAATGGTGTTTGCTTGCAGTTAAGGAGAAGCATGAGGAGTAGGAGGTGTCTTATTTGGGGATAGTGTCTCGACAGACTGTGAACATTGTTTCAAAGGCTTTAATGACGCCAGTCATGCCTTTGCAGTTTTTCATGGATGCTCCCAGTCAAACACACGTTTACTGTTTGCAACAAGCTTACGATATTCTTTGCCAAGACGGCAAAGATGATGTGGAAGCCTATTTCCGTCCCTTCGATCGATGGCTTAGAAAAGGCTCGTTTTGGGCTGACCAGGGTTGGAGAAATGTCTGCCATTATTTTTTTGCTTCTAAACAGCTTCAGGCCCGGAGCTGAAACGGAGTGCCAGTATTATTTTGACAAAGCCGTCACCACCTGCCAACAAGATATAACCAAAGCTATGTTCTACTTGGGGGCAGCTGTGCACCTGGTACAAGACATCACATCACGCGGTGGGAGCAGTTTTTGACGGACATAAGGAATTTGAAAAATGGACAGGCAAAAACCTGCATCTCCTCACTGCCTTAGAGCATGGGATTTATTTGCCTTTTGCGGAACCCAGTGAATGGATTAGGCACAATGTCGCGAGAGCTTTGACCTACTATCCCCTGGTTTCGAAAGGGAAAGGGTGCAACGAAGGAAGCTACTTTGAAGCTGCTAGGAAACTCCTACCCCTTACTATTTATACGACAGCCGGTTTTTGGGAGTTTTCCAAAACGGTATTACAGCATGCCTGCGTAAATACTACCAAAACATCCTGGGCTAATATTTTGAGCGAAGTAAACTGTTTAAAGCAAACTGAAGCTGAAGAGTTGGTACTCTAAATGCCATTGTTTTTTTTGGCGTAGGTCTTTATTTTAGGGTTTTCTTAACTACTGACTGGGACTAAGAAATCGTTGGGGTGGAATCCTATACATTATTTGATGTTCCGGGCAGAAAGGAGTATCTATGAGTTCCGCACATCTTATTTCTTGCGTCACCCAATATGGATATCTGGGTTTATATGCAATTTTGGGGATTTCGATTTTAGGAATTCCTATTCCAGATGAGACTTTAATGGTGTTCATCGGTTTCTTGACCTATGAAGGTAAACTTAACCCTGTATTAGCAGTGTTGGCTGCAGCAAGCGGTAGTATAAGTGGGATTACCGTTGCCTATTTTCTGGGAAGATTGTTCCAGCAAAGAGTATTAATTCACCTGAAAAAACACGCGGGAAGCGCTCGTCTGGATAAGGTTTTAAATTGGTATCACCGGCACGGCGGCAAATTATTAACGATTGGTTATTTTATTCCGGGGGTCCGCCACCTATCTGGTTACATTGCAGGATTGAGCCGTTTGAGGTACAAGAGTTTCGCATTTTTTGCTTATCTTGGAGCTATTTTGTGGGTTACTGTTTGGGTTAGTTTAGGACGGCTATTAGGAAGTCGTTGGGAAGCTATTCTCCCTATTATTCATCGGTATGCTCTGCTTTTAGGAATTACTGCGGCAGTATTGCTCTTGGCGATCTATCTTCTGTATAAAAATCACGAACGTTTAGGTTCTTTGCTTTACAGTCAATTGCAACGCTTACCAGAACGTTATATGTCACTGGGCAAACGCCGTTTATTTGTTACCATCGGTGGTCTGCTCTTTTTGGTACTGTTTATTGTGTTAATGGGCTTAATTCAAGATTTTGTTGCTCATGAAGTCGGCCAATTTGATGGTCTCGTGGCTAATTGGTTAGCAGGTTCTACACCGCTTTTTCTAGTGTCGTTTATGCAAAAGATCAATGCCATAGGGACTCACCTGTTCATTCTGGTTGTCTTTGTCATAGTTGTTATGGCACTCCGGTTCACGACAAAACGCTGGACACATGTGCTTCCGCTGGCACTTGCTTGGGTTGGGGGTACTCTTATCGATTATCTGTTTCGTTTAATTTTCAAAGGCTATAGTTTCAGTATTTTTGAGAATCTCATACCGTTTCAGGCTCCAAGCCAGGGATTTCTTATTGCGGCTCTGTCCTTTTATGCGGTACTCGGTTACATTCTAGGGCGACATAAGAGGAGGATGACTCAGTTCCTTATTCTCATAGTAGAGTGTTTCCTCTTGCTTTTCTTAGCTTTAAGCCCTATTTATCTGAGAATTCATCCACCAAGCACCATGGTTATGAGTTTGACAGTCAGTGGACTTCTGGCCATCATATGCCTTTTTATCTACGAATTTCGTCTTCAGCCACCACGCTAACAACCTTCAAGCTTTCAATGAGGTAACATTAAAGTACGTAGGTGTTACTTAATTGTAAGCAAGTTACAGGGAATTTATAGCTCTATCGACGTCTCCGGGCACGTGGAAAGCGTAACATGTCTCGAAAATATGAATAGCTAAGACCCGCTCTACGAGCGGGTCTCATGGTTTGTGGGGGTGTTTCAAGAGGACTGCGAGATGTGGTTATAAGGAAATGTATAAGACGATTTTATGCTTTTGCCGCATAAGCTCGTCCGCCGGAACATGTTCCTCGCACAGGGGAACATGTTTATGGGTAAAACTAGGTGAAAAACATGTTCCGGTGTGCAACCCTCCGTGTGACTGGAAAACGTCGGTTTAGATAATTTGTGGAAGGGGAGCTAGTAATTTGTGGTAGGCGTAGTAGGTGTGGGTACCGGTGCTGTACGCCTATCCACTAAGATACAAGGGCTAAAGATGACAGCTAGGGTGTTGTGGCGCTCTGGCTCTTTCATTTGGGTGAATCGTCGGTAGTTGTTTCGGTTCTATCGGGCGACTCGCAGCCCTAATTCGTTAAGTGGAGGTGTTGGCCTCGTTCCAGTCCTTACACTGGAACGAGGCCAAGATCCGAGGACACTCTGGGGGCTCACTGGAGAGTCGGACCCTCGATCCGTCCAGTCCAGAGTTAGGTTATCTGACACGTCGCGAGGCGGTCAGAAAAGGGCCTGAGACCGAGGAGCAGACTCATTTTCGAATACCCAAGCGACAGCCGGTATTTGATTAGGCCGAGGTGGCGTGTGCATCGGGCGAGACTGCGCTATGAGTTGCAGCCTGGCCGGAGACGGTCGAGACGGTCGAGCCGGGGCTAGGTAAGGAATCCCTGGGCCTGGGGAGCTCGGCTTCGACAGGTTTTCGTGGATTTAGGCATCCGTTAAAAAATGGATGCCTTTATTCATGCGGGTTTCAGGGCTTACCCACAGGCAAAAACAGCGAAAATGCGTAGGCACGCGATTCTGTGGATAAGTTGTGGATATCCCTTATTACTGCTTGGAGACCTGTCTGACGTGTGGTAAAATGCAGGCATGTATATACGTGTGACGTCTCGCAAGAACAAAGGATCTTCTGATCCGGGGCGGAGGCTTGAGAAGCGAGCTGATTCTGGGCGGTTTTTAAAAACGGCCACAATGTGTCTGCAGGCTCCTGTGTGATCGCCATAAGAAAGGCAATGACAGTCACAGGACATTATTGAGCCGTCTTTGGACCGTTTGCGCGCGATAATGGACTATCCCCTCCTCGTAAGCTTGTCGGCTGGAGGCTAGGGCGGAAATGATATTTTCCGGAATGTCTAGATTAGGCATGGACGAATACTCCTTTATTGGAATGGGGGATGGATGAGGCCTTTACCCCCATAGCATAACAGTCTTTGACAATTTTTACGGTATTAAACTAATTCACGGAAAACCGTAAAAATAAGTGCCAAGTAAGGTGTAACGGATTCTTCAGACTCATTGCCTAAAAATAAAATAAAAATATGTTCAGGATCAAGAAGGTATTCTGGTGACTGTGTCGAATACCTAATTAACGGGTGAGGCACCTGAAGAAAATGCGATCGGCATTCTCGATTAGCACAGCGGTTGTGCCAGCCTCAAAGTCAGTTTGTTTCCAAAATTAAAGATTTAAAAAAGGCCATGGAGGTCCGACTTAATTACGGGTCTCTCTATGGTCTTTTCTTTTTTAGGAGAGGAGGGTAAGGCATGTGTAATTTCCAGTAAAGACATAAATCGGCATGAACAAATCGGTATTAACAAAATTGGCTAATTAATGAGGGAGGGACCAGTCCATGCATATTCCGGACGGATACTTAAGTCCGCAAACCGATGCGCTGATGGGGATTGTGAGCGCCTCTGTCTTGGGCATTGCGGCTAAGAAGACTTCTAAAACACTGAGTGTTAAGAACATTCCTCTACTGTCTGTGGGTGCGGCCTTTTGTTTTACGCTGATGATGTTCAATGTTCCTATTCCCGATGGGACGACAGCACATGCGGTGGGCGGCTCGTTGCTGGCTATTTTGTTTGGTCCATGGACAGCGGCTATTGGTGTATCTATTGCCTTAGTGATACAGGCGATCTTTTTCGGGGATGGGGGTATTTTGGCCTTAGGGGCAAACATCTTCAACATGGCCATTGTGCTGCCGTTCCTGAGTTACGCCATTTACCGTTTAATCGCCGGTAAGAGCGAGATTTCGTCAAAACGCCGTTTAGTGGGTGCTGCCATCGGCGGCTACATCGGCTTGTGTGTCGCGGCTGTTTGTGCCGGAACAGAATTTGGCTTGCAGCCGCTTCTTTTCCATACCGCCAACGGGACTCCGCTCTACAGCCCTTATGGCTTGAATGTGGCTGTACCGGCCATGCTTTTTGCGCATGCGACGATAGCCGGGCCGGTGGAGGCTGTGGTTACCACCATGGTTCTTGCCTATCTGCAACGTTCTAACCCGGCTATGTTGGAATTGAGAAATAACCGCGAAAGCACAAGCCCGGCGTTGCGGCTGAGGAAGTATGTTATTGGCTTATTGGTTATTGCCGTGTTCACTCCCTTGGGGCTTTTGGCTTCGGGAACTGCCTGGGGCGAATGGGGTGGAAAAGATTTAAAGGAAAAATTAGGATTTGTGCCCGCCGGGATGCAAAAATTCGGTGATTTCTGGAAACACGCTTTGCTCAAAGGCTATGGTATTGCCGGATATGACCATACGTTCTGGCAGCAAGCCTTGGGTTATCTTTTGTCCGCCTTTGTGGGTTTACTTTTAATCGGGCTGATTGCTTTTATTGTTCAACATTTTGTCCGTAAATCCGGGCACGGAGAAGTAAGTGCAAACAGATGAGCCGGATATCCGGCAAAAAAGCGAATAGAATCAAGCAGAAGGAAGAGGCCATGGAGGTCTTACGGCGTCAGGATGCGGAATGAATTTTCATGGGCTTTTGTTTTTCTGTTTAGACCCCAACGGGACATACCGAGGGTTTACAGTGGCGATTCTCAGTGCTCAATACTTTCTTACTTTGGTTATTAGATTCACTTGGCAGAATCTAATAATATACCTTCTCTTCATTATGTATTGCCGCCTGTTAGGACCGCATGATCGCATGAGAGACGATGCTCACAATGTTGGTTCTCGGGCGGCCCTTCTTGAAGCTCTGACAATGTTTCGATCATGTGACAAACACTTCGGGAACACAGGAACACAAGGTGAGGATTGACAAGCCCTGTGCCACTGTGTTAACCTAAAAGTACGAAAACTCAATAGATGCGGCGCGAGTATACTTTCTCAAGGGGAAAGTATTGAAAAAGGGAAGTCAGTTAAAATCTGACGCGGTCCCGCCACTGTGATAGTGAGCGGCCTTACATAGTGTCACTGGGTAAAACCGGGAAGACGTAAGGCAGCGATGAACTTAAGCCAGGAGACCTGCTCGCTCCGGAACAGCACAGATACCTACGAAGATAGGGAGGTGTTGCTTTTGTCGGGTGACCAACGATCCGGCTAGGCGAGCAAGGCAAAACCCTTTACAGGCATTCTGTAGAGGGTTTTTTGAGTGCTCCACGCATGATGATTAACTACAAATCGGCGTAAATATTTCGGGGAAATGGAGCTGAGAGTGCGGTTCACGCTCCTGCCTACGGTCTTCGGGTTGACAAAGACACTGGGATAAGTCATAGCCTTTTGAAAAATGAAAACAGCTCAGGGGGATATTTGCTATTTTTTAGTAAGGAGAAAGGGACGAATACAATGAGAAAAAGCTTCCGAAATCTATATTCATGGCTTTTGATAGCTGTTATGGCGCTGTCCATGCTGGTTGTGCAGACTCCTTTTGCGAAACCAGTTTATGCGGCACCAAATCAGAACAGCACTATTACGCCGGTGACGGCTGCTTTTGACAAGAATCCCGCTAACCAAGCCGATATATCCGTAGTAATGGCTGTTTACGGAAGCGAGACCTTAACCAATATAGCCAATGGCGGGATTTTATTGACGGCAGGAAGCGACTATTCGATAGCGGCTAATGGGAGTACCGTAACCATCAGCAAAAGCTACCTGGCCCAACAGCCGATAGGGACAACCACTCTGACTTTCAACTTCAGTGCCGGGAATCCTCAAACTTTACAGATAGTTGTGTCCGACACGGCGCCGGCTTATTTAAAGAGTTTAACGAAAGTACTAAATTATTATAAAAGCCAAAATTATAGTAATGCTACATCTTGGTGGGATATGGTAGGACTCTGGGGTGCCGGAGATAGCACTAAAACGAATTGGGACAGCAGTAAAGCCAGCCTTTATGGAAATATCTTGGGAAGTTTGGCCAAGGGAGTGAATCCGAGCAACTTCTTAGCGGAACTGAAGGCCAAACAGGATAGCAGTACAGGCGCGTTTCCAGGTTCCTATGGCCCAAGTTCAGACGACCAAAGCTGGGCGATGGTAGCTCTGGATGCGGGAAAAACACCGTATGACCAAGAGAAAGCGGTTGCCAATTTGTTGACCTATCAAAATCTCGATGGAGGCTTTTTCTATTCAAAAGATTACAATACCAGTGATCCGGATGATACAGGAATGGCCCTGTTAGCTCTGGCCAACCATCAGACGACAGCCGGTGTAACCGTTGCTATCCAGAAAGCGGAAGCTTACCTTAAGAAGATACAACAGGCTACGGGAGGATTTGCCTCTTGGGGAAGCGACAATCCCAATAGTGATGCTACGGTCATTTCAGGTTTGGTAGCTGTCGGCGCCGATCCTTTATCAGCTGGCTGGCAAAAGAACGGGAAAACAATGCTGGATGACCTGCTTAGTTTTCAGTTAAGCGACGGGTCGTTTTATTCTCCATACAATCCTGGAAAAACTGACGCTATGGCCACCTATCAATCCTTGATTGCCCTTGGTGATCTATGCGCCAAAAAATCGGTTTGGCAGCGGTTACAAGAAAGCAATCCCCAGGAGAACAACAGCACTATTGCGCCGGTGACGGCTGCTTTTGACAAGAATCCCGCTAACCAAGCCGATATATCCGTAACAATGGCTGTTTACGGAAGTGAGAGTTTAACCAATATAGCCAATGGCACGACTTTATTGACGGAAGGAAGCGACTATTCGATAGCGGCTAATGGGAGTACTGTAACCATCAGCAAAAGCTACCTGGCCCAACAGCCGATAGGGACAACCACTCTGACTTTCAATTTCAGCGCCGGGAATCCTCAAACTTTACAGATAGCTGTGTCCGACACGACGCCGGCCGCTGGTGGAGGTTCTTCACTGCCCCCTATCCAAAACAATATCACTTTATCGGTTACCGGAAAGAACGGCCAAGTTTTACTCTCGCCGACAACTGTTCCCTTGGAAAGTGGGGATACAGCTTATTCCGTTCTGGTCAGGAAGCTCGGCCAGGCGCAGGTGACTGTTAGCGGCTCAGGATCTTCCATTTATGTCAGCGGAATTAGTGGCCTAAAGGCAGGGACTGACGGCCCCTTAAGTGGTTGGATGTTTTCCGTAAACGGAGTTTATGGAAGCGTAAGTGCAGCGGCAGCTGCTTTGAAAAACGGCGATGTTGTAGCTTGGCGCTATACAACTAATTTGGGCCAAGACCTAGGGGTACCGGGGTACAATAATCCAGGAACGGGCACCGGCAGTGCAACGATAACCCCTGGTACCGGAGGTGGAACCACAACCCCCGTTACCAGCAGCGGCTCAAATCCATCACAGCCAGCAAAGACGAATCCGGTTGGCTCAACCGAATCAAACAGCCAAAGGAATCAGGCAGCTTTGGCGGTCTTAAATAATGTCACGGCCCAGCAGCAGGCCGGGGCTAGCCTGCCGGAAAACACTCCCGCAGTAAATCCGGCGGCTGCCGGGCAGGTGGTCCTGCGGGCAGTGGACGGAGTTCAGCTGAGAGTGCCGCCGGGAGCATTAAATAATCAGAGCGCTCCGGTTAAATTCACTGTCGAGATAGGCAAGGTGACGACCCCACCTCAGGCTGATACAGGCGCCATAGTACTGGATCCTCTTAAATACCAGCGCCAGTTTGGCATTGAAAACTCGACCGGCGCGGTTCCGGAACATTCCGTTCAGTTTAAAGCTCCCGTTATCATTAGTTTCCCAGTCGTTTCAGGCGATCTTCCCAATGGGATCACGACCCAACAACTGGCCATCTATTGGTGGGATACGGCCAAAAACGATTGGGTCAAGTTAGGCGGTGTTTTTGATCCGATCACCAAGACCATATCCGTGCCTACTTATCACCTTTCTACGTATGCCGTAATGGCAGATAGTTCTAGTTTACCTAGGCGTCTGGCGGGCACTGATCGGTTCCTAACAGCCGATGCGGTTGCGGCACAGGGCTGGAAAGCCGGGGCAGACAATGTGGTTCTGGTTAATGCCTATGCCTTTCCCGATGCCCTGGCTGCCGTTCCCCTGGCTTTTAAACTCAACGCCCCTATCCTCTTAACAGAGGCAGATACTATTAATCCGTCAACCTTGGCAGAAATACAAAAACTCAAGCCCAAAAAGATTACCTTAATCGGAGGTACAGCCGTCATTTCCCAAGCTATCCAAGCTGAGATGGAAAAAACCTATGGAACGGATAACGTGTTGCGCTACGGCGGGCCGGACCGATATAGCACGGCTGGACTGATAGCTGGCGCCCTCGGTACCACAGGTCAGGCCATACTTGCCAACGGTGACGATTATGCGGACGCTCTGGCGGTATCCAGTTATGCGGCCTACAAAGGAATCCCGATTCTTTTTACGAAAAGAACGGTTCTCCCTGATCCTACCGTTCAGGCCCTGGCTGCGCAAAAAGTTAATTCTACCCTTGTGGTAGGAGGGAGTTCCGTCGTGCCGGCAGAAATCACTCAACGTTTGCCGGGAGTGGTACGTTACGGCGGCAGTGACCGCTATGCGACTGCCGCGGCTATAGCCCAAGGGCTGAAGCTTGATACGGATCAGGTTTATGTGGTAACAGGTCTGGATTTTGCCGATGCCTTAACCGCCGGGAATTTGGCTGCGCATTCCTTCTCTCCGGTTATTATGGTTGATAATACCGTCCCGGAAGCTACTTCGGGTTTCCTAACGGCCCACAAAGGAGCAATCTCGGATCTGGTCATTGTGGGAGGAGAAGGAGTTATCAGCACGGATCAAGAGAACAAGATACGGGCTCTGGTTCCCGACTTAGCCCAGCCCCAGGAAGGGGTTATATCACGCCAAGAGGTGGATGAAACCATCAATGGTTTAGTAGCCTGGGAAAAGGCCGATATCCAAAGGGCTTTTACACAAGCGGCTCCTGGTGAAATCATTAATCCAACAGTCTACAATTGGCCCACCGTCGGACTGGGGCGACTGAACCGCTACGAAGGCTTGCCCTCTTATCTGGCGGAAAACGAGAAGTACATTGCCCAAGATTGGAACTCCGTTACACAGAAAGTGACCGACTTGGCCAGAATAAGCTTGGCTGTAGGGGCAGCCGGAGGGGATCCTCGCAATTTTGCTGGCAAGGACTTGATTGCCGAGATAGCCAATTATCCCAATGTGGAAGCCCAGGGCATCAATGGACCGATTTTTGCCCTGATTGCTCTGGACAGCGGTGATTATAATTTGCCTTCGAACGCTCCATGGACGCCGGATAAACTGTTAAAGATTATTCTGGATAAGCAGTTGCCCGATGGCGGCTTTTCCCTGGACGGAACCGGTGCAAGCGATCCGGATATTACGGCGATGGCCCTTCAGGCTTTAGCCCCTTTCAATACAAACAGCCATCCGGAGGTGCAGGTTGCCGTTAAGAAGGCGGTCGCTTGTTTAGCGGCCTTGCAGGACTCGAAGGGAGGATTCAAATCTGGGGGCATCGAGAACAGTGAAAGCATAAGTCAAGTAATTATCGCTTTGTCTTCGCTAGGAATGGATATTGACACCAATCCCATGTTCATTAAAAATAATAATAGCTTATTAAGTGCTCTACTCCAGTTTAGAGCTGCAGATGGCGGTTTTAAACATCTCTTAACTGGAAATTCGGATAGTACTGCTTCCGAACAAGCGCTGCTTGCCTTGGCTGCTTATGAAAGATTAAAGGACGGAATGAGTTCCTTATATGATTTTCGTTCCGGGAAAACCCAAACTGTTCCGACATCTTCGGTTAATGTCGGAGATTGAAACCGCGATTCTGTAAGGGCAAACGTATCTACGGGGGGATCAATCTTGAAAAAAAAAGGAGTACTTTTACTGCTCTTTGGTATTCTGACGATGTTGCTTGTTACGGGTTGCGGAACGGCCAACAAGAGTACCGGTTTGTCTAACAGTAGTGCTGCATCCGGTGAGATAGTCGACAGGGGAGCGGCAATCGCCGATTCCGGGACTTCACAGGTGAGCAAGGCGTCTGGAGGGCAGGCCGGAGCACCAAGTGCTTCAAATGCTGCCAAGAGTCCTGAGAAGAAGACATCGGAGCAGACAGTCGCTGCCAATTCTGCTTCTGCTCCTTCAACTAATTCTCAGTCATCATCAGTCACCTCCGGTGCGGGCCAGGCACCCGCTTCATCCCAAGCATCAGGCATGATCGCTGCCGGCGTCAGTCGGCAGCCTGGTGTTGCCCAGCCGTCTGGTCCCGTCAAGCCAACGGTTACTATTTCCATCAGCTGTCAGACAGCGGTAAACAAAGGATTGGCCAGTCAGGAAAAATTCCAGGGAGTTGTACCGGTTAATGGCGTCATTTTACCTCCAACCACGGTGGAAATAACCGATGGGGAAACCGTTATTGACGTTCTGAAACAAGTGACACGCGCACACAAAATTCCCATGGAATATGAAGGTTTTCAAGGCACTACTTATGTTCAAGGGATCAATAGCCTTTATGAATTTGACGCGGGACCATTGAGCGGTTGGCTGTATTTTGTCAATAAACAGCCTTCCAACTCCAGTTGTGGGATCTATAAATTAAAAAGCGGGGACGTTATCGACTGGCTATATACCTGTGATTTGGGAAAAGATTTGGGTCAGAATTCGTTTCCGGTTAAAAAGTGAGAAAGGATAAAGCGTGGTAAGAGCATTTTCGGCCATTCATCCTGCTGTTAGTTTTACATTTTTTGCCTTTATAATTATTTTCACGATTTTATTTCAGCACCCTGTTTTTGTTGGAATTTCCTTAAGCGGTGCTTTGTTTCTTTCTTGGCTTTTGTCTGGCGGTCAAGGAGTAAAATCCGGTGTAAAATTGTACTTTCCCATGTTTTTGCTGATTGCCCTTGCCAATCCTCTGTTTAATCACCGGGGAAAAACCGTGCTGTTTTACTTGCGCGATAATCCTGTTACCTTGGAGGCCGTTACCTACGGCTTGTGTATGGCCGCTTCTCTTGTTGCGGTGGCGCTTTGGTTTTCTTGCTATAGTAAAGTTATGACTTCGGATAAGTTTTTGTATTTGTTTGCCGGATTTGCTCCGACAGTGGCTTTGCTGATTACGATGACTCTCCGGATGATCCCTAACCTAAAAGTTCAGTTGAAAGCGGTTGCATCTGCCCAACAAGCTATCGGCCTGGATGCCCGTACAGGAAATCTAGTTCAGCGTTTGCGAAAAAGTATGCGCATTACTTCAATTCTGCTGAGCTGGGCTATGGAAGATGGGATGGAAACGGCCGATTCCATGAAAGCCAGGGGTTATGGAGTGAAAAACAGAACCACCTTTTCTTTGTTCAAATTTGATGCACGGGATGGGGTGATCCTGGCCGTGGTGTTAGGCTTGGCCGGAATATGCCTGACAGGGTATTTCTTGGGTTATGGTGTAATGCGTTTTTATCCTGTGCTGGCCCCGCTGAAAATTTCCGGGCTGGCACTGTGTTTGTATACGGCATTTGGAGCATATGCCTTTTTGCCGGTGTTAATTGAATTTAGGGAGAATCTAAAATGGCATTTCTGCAAATAGAAAACTTGAACTTTACCTATCCCAATGCCTCCGGCAGAGCCTTGGCTAATATTTCGCTGGTAGTTGAAGAGGGAGAAATGGTCGTGATCTGCGGGGTATCCGGATGCGGCAAAACCACACTATTACGCCATCTGAAGCGGGAGTTAGCTCCGCACGGTCAGAAGAGCGGGGCAATTTATTATGCTGGCAAGTTATTGGAAGAATTGCCTTTGTTAACTGCCGCTTCGGAAATTGGCTTCGTCAGGCAAAACCCAGATACTCAGATTGTGACGGATATGGTTTGGCATGAAATGGCTTTCGGGTTGGAAAATCTAGGTTTAAGTACTCCGGAAATCCGGCGTAAAGTGGCGGAAATGGCCAGCTTTTTTGGCATTGACGGCTGGTTTAGAAAGCCGGTGTCTGAGCTGTCGGGGGGGCAGAAGCAGTTGCTGAATTTGGCGGCGGTAATGGCGATGCAACCCAGGATGTTACTGTTGGATGAGCCTACAGCCCAGCTTGACCCTATCGCTGCCCAGGGATTCTTGGATATCATCCGTAAGATCAACCGGGATGTGGGAGTAACGGTGCTTTTGAGCGAACACAGGCTGGAGGAGGTCTTCCCCATGGCTGATCAGGTGGTGGTGATGGATGAGGGCCGGATTCTCGAAGCCGGTGAACCTGGAAAAATTGTTGAACTACTGGAAAGTGAGAACAGACAGGTTATATATATAGGACTGCCTTCCCCTGTCCGAATTTACAGCGCAATTAGAAAGGGAAGCTGCCCGTTAACAGTACGGGAAGGGCGTACCTGGTTAAATGAACTCCTGCCGTTCAGTAAAAGGAACCCGGCCAGGGAACTGAAAAAGGGATTAGACCGTAAATCAGACTTCGGACCTCGGAGCCCGAACTTCAATCTTCGGCTTAAACCGGCGGTGGAAGTCAAGCAGGTTTGGTTCAGGTATGAAAGAGAGGGTGGTGATATATTAAGAGGACTGTCGCTTCAAGCCTTTCCGGGTGAGGTCTTGGGCGTTCTGGGTGGCAACGGTGCCGGCAAGTCGACCTTGTTAAGAGTCATAGCGGGGCTGTTAAAACCATACCGGGGGCAGGTTCTTATTAACGGCAGGAAAATAAGAGAATTTAAGGCAGGTGAGTTATACCACCATAATCTTGTTCTCTTACCGCAAGATCCCCAAGCTTTGTTTGTTCATGACACGGTTAGGGAGGAGCTGGAAGAAACGGCTCACTTGTTGAATCCGGATCAGGATACTTTCCGCGGGGAACTCGCCGGTATAGCGGTAGAACTGGGTGTGGAAGATCTCTTGCTCCATCATCCGTATGACCTAAGCGGCGGAGAGCAGCAAAAAGTCGCTTTAGCCAAGCTGCTGCTCCTAAAACCGCGAGTGATCTTGCTGGATGAGCCAACCAAAGGACTTGATGCCCATTCCAAAGAAATATTGGCGCAAATTTTCCAGAATCTCTGTCGAAAGGGAGTAGCAGTGATTCTGGTGTCCCATGATCTGGAATTTGCCGCGGAACATGCCGACACCTGCACCATGATTTTTGACGGGGATAATGTCTCAACAGGCCCTGCCAGTGAATTTTTTGCCGGTAATAGTTTTTATACGACTGCTGCCAACCGTATGGCCAGAGGGATGTTTCCGAAAGCTGTAACGTGTAAGGATGTGATTGAGCTATGTCAGATGAATCTGAGCCGCTAACTCCGAGGGCAAGTACGAATATTGATGTAAGCGCCGGTTTAAAGAGCATAGACACGAACATTAAGAAAAACCCGCATACGCAAGAGAGTATGATTAACACAAGCCGGAAAACTGAGACAAATACACGCCTCAAGCTGGTTAGAAAAGGCTTGGTTGTTCTGATACCGGTATTATTGATCATAAGTGCTCTGGTGGGGAATGGCAATTACGGGCTATTAAGTGTTTTGCTTATCATTGTGACTACGGTGCCTTTTTTTCTAAGATTTGAACGACGCAAGCCCCAGGCCAGAGAGTTGGTGATAATCGCTGTCATGGCGACACTGGCTGCTTTAGGACGGGTAGTGTTTGCGCCTGTCCCGGATTTTAAACCGACTTCGGCGATTGTGATTATTGCTGCCGTAGCCTTTGGCCCTGAAGCCGGATTTTTGACAGGGGCGGTGGCAGCGGTAGCTTCTAATTTGTTTTTGGGCCAAGGACCGTGGACTCCCTGGCAAATGTTCTGTTGGGGAATGATTGGCTTTGGGGCGGGAATGTTGAGCAAGGGAGGGTCAAAAAGCGTCTTAGTTTTATCAATCTATGGTTTTTTGACCGGCTTTGCCTTTGGTTGGGTTATGAATATCTGGTTTATTGTTGCCTTTGTCCAGCCGATAACCTGGGCAGCTGTTGCAGCCGCCTATATCTCTAGCTTCTGGCTTGATTTTACGAATGCCTTATCAACTGTACTTTTTATTTTATTACTTGCTAAGCCGTGGCTTAAAAAGCTGAACCGGATCAAAGTAAAATATGGTTTGCTGGAGTGAAGAGAAGAGTGCAAAGGAACCAGTGAACTCGTTCAGCTAAAGCTGAACATCGAGTCTTCGGTGGGGGACACGGATGATGCCTTTATCGGGACAACTTAAAGGGAAAAAGGTCCTTGACTTTATTGAAGAAATGTTCATGGGGAAAGTCTTAAAAAAGGCTTTAGGAATTGCTGTGCTCAACGCGTTGTCTGCCACCTGCTGGCAGTTGCGGCCACCACTCGACTACGTAATTAAAAATGGAGTCGATGCGTTCGAGACGCTGACCCTTCCTGAAGAAGGGTATACTGTAATCGTGGGTGCTTTGACTCCAATTATAAAGAGGGTCAAAAAAGGCAAGAATAAATTTTGTATCTTGGAGATGGACCCGGTCACCCTCAAAGCTGATGAATTGCCGTTCTATAAAGCGACGGACCGGGCTCCGGAAGTATTACCTACAGCTGACCTCGTTGTCATCACGGGTACCACGCTAATCAATGATACGCTGGAGGATTTACTAAAGCTGACCAAGCCGGAGGCCGACATTGTGGTGGTGGGACCGACAGCGAGTATGCTTCCAGAGGCATTCTTTCAGCGGGGGGTAAACCTTCTGGGTGGGACGGTCGTAACCCGTCCCGATGGGCTTTTGGATATTCTTGCTGAGGCGGGCTCCGGTTATCACTTCTACGGAGAATTTGGCGAAAGAGTTGTGATTCAGAAACGCAAGGGTAGCTAGACACCCTACTTTGCAACAAGCGCTATCGATTCAGGGTTACTGCCGCTGCATAATGTCCGAAGCCTAAGAAGACTATTGGAGCTAGTAAATAGGGAACAGGGTTAGAGGCTGGTTGAGAGGGAGGGCGAGGCAGATCCGGGTGGGCCATAGTCTCGATGCAGAGACGGCAGCTATTATTGCGTGCTCAGCTCTTTGCGATTCGCGGCTTCGGGAACCCTTTCCAGCCAGCCTTGCTTAATCATCAGGTTGACGCCGTCTTTAGCCAAGTCGCCCAGTTCGGCGATAAAACGGCCGAAGGTCAAGATAATGTCACTCCGGGTGCTGTTCGACAAAGCAAGTCCTCCGGCCGCGATAGCATTAGCCGTCATCGTCGTAAAGTGGAACAGGATTAATTTGTCACTGAAAGGAGACTCAAGGGACTCTGTGACGAGGTGGTCGTAGTTTGGCAGGGTGGACAGGTCGGCATCTTCCAAGAGTTGAGAGAGGATGTCGATCTGTTTATCATTTATGAGGCGGCCGCGAGACAAATAATCTTTAATCAATTTAGATTTTGTGGTCTGTTCGAAGCCGGTCGTTAAGGTATTTCTCAAAGATCTGGAGATAATATTGACGAAAAGATGGTCTATTTCCAGGGCATTGAGGGGTCTTTTATCCCCGATTAAACCCTTATAAAAACCCTGTACGTCATGAGTATATTCGACCCGGTCGGGGATGGGTACATAGGCGGCTCTCGGAAGGAGTCCTTTGGCCAGGAGTACGGCATGGCCCTTTTTGCTGATCGCCGTCGAATCATTTAAACAGCCCTCGAAGAACTGTCTCACGTCGGGACGGGATGAACTGGTATAGGCGAGGCCAAAACCCAGGATAGCGTACTTGGCCATTAGAGTGGTATAAAGGAGCATAAACGTCTCGGAATAAAGCGGTTTGGCCGACACGTCAAAATCCTCGTCTCTAAAGCCATGGGGGATGGGGAAATAAGCCGCCTCAAAGATAGCGGTTATCGTTTGAACGTGACGGGCCGAGGCATCCAACGCGAACTGTAAGACCGCATGGATATCGGGGTCTTTCGATGTGGCCGCAAAGTAGGGCAGCATGCAGGCTCCCATACTTTCTGCCAAATACATGGTCCACAGTTGACCGATTTCCGCCGCTGTGAGCTGAATATTTTCCGGGTTGTGTTGAATGGCGTGGTAGGGCGCCTTCGCCGCCGTGCCGTTGATCCCTTGTTCGAGATTGTTCACCGTTCTCACTCTCCGTTATTGTACTGGTTCCTCGTGTTAGCTTTCCCCCTTTCGTTTGAGATATTCCAGTAGTTTGCTGACACCCGCTCATAACGGAGACAAGGAAAAGGAATCACAGGAAGAGATCATTGAATTTCTGTTCAAAAAGTGTTACTGCCGCCGCACAGTGTCCGTGGATTGATGGCGTAAATTGTCCGTAATTTAACGGATGGACTGACCGGGATTCCTGGATGCGTTCGTCCGTCTGTCGTTTACATGGCATATTCGGTAAAAAAGAGCCGGGAGCTTGCTGCTGACCGGTTTATGTTGCCCTTGTTAGATGCAGGCGGTGGACGACGGAAAAGCTCTCCACAAAGCGTTTCTTTCAACCGGGTTGGGTCCGCCTGTCAGACGAGTAAACACACATCTTCCACAGCATAGAGCGAGGGCAACCTACTTGACATTTTTAACATTTAGAAATATGCCAGGATTATCGGATGGGTGATGTATCCATCATCTCAGGTACCCTTTCGAGTGTGTGTCGGGAACCATTTCCGACCTCGATAACCCTATGGATATTAAAGAGCGTCAGTAACAGTATCACATGGCTTGTCGTCTGCATGGCCTTCTACAGCAACATCCATTTTCGTTTTGTGTCAATTCTGCCAGCACTTGTCGGGTTGACATATTGTGCTTGGGGGGTGCGTACTCATATCGCGATAGGTAACCCGTTGTAACGGGTTTTTAATGTTGTATGTCCCGATGTTCAGCATAGCCGAACGGGTTCACTGTAACACGCAAATTCTTCTTTGAGTTTCCACTGTTATAGTATACAATAGAATTGGTTACAGGTGTTAGGAGCAGAATGATCGGGGGAGGATGGAAAGGATGGATACATGTGTAGTTTCACATTTGATTCAACCTGTGATTGTTGGAAGCAGCAAGGATATCCGCCAGGCCGTAAAGATGTGTTGCAAGGCAGCCCGTGAAAACAGCCCGGTTCTGTTTCAAGGAGAGATTGGGGTTGGCAAACTTCTCATGGCGACGTATCTTCATCACGAGAGTTCTCGTCTGGGGAAACCATTTTTGCAGGTGGACTGTGATTTTGACGAAGGAATTAGAGATATTTTGAGTCTGGAAAATGTAGAAACAAAGTTAAGGTTCTTGAAGGGCGGTACTCTGTATTTCCGGGAGATAGCGAGCTTAACGATGGACGAACAAGCCCGGCTGCACCGGTTTTGTCTGGCGGCTGAAGCGGAAGGGGTTCGTGTTCTACTGGGTTCTTCGCAGAATATCCATCTACTCATGTATGAGAAAACAATCGACGCAGAACTCTATCGTTACGCCACAGAATGGGAAATTTACATTTCGCCGCTCCGTCAACGCCGGGACGATATCATGGCTTTAACTGCGCATTATATTCGAGAATTCAACCAACGATTGCGTAAGTCGGTACAAGGTTTGACTCCTCAAGCGGAAGAGGTGTTTATGTCTTACCGCTGGCCGGGTAATGTGGAAGAGCTGCGGCAATCTCTGATGCGGGCGATGATTTTAACGGCAGAATCTTTCATTGGGCGCAGGCATCTCGCCGAGTCGATCGGTCAGGGGGTGGATCAATTTTTGCAAAATCCTGATGTCATGCCCTTGAATCGCATGGAGGAACTACTCTTGCGCCGTGCGCTCAGTCGCTATGGGACAACCTTGGAGGGCAAAAGACGGGCAGCCAGGGCTTTAAATATTTCTTTGGCTACACTGTACAACAAAGTTAAGCGTTATAACGTCAATAATTAGTATAACTTCCGTGGATGGACATGAGAAGAGAGCTCTACTGTAAATTTCCGCACCATCCTGTGATACGCCTCCACTGCATTTGTCGTATAAATCAAATGCCAGATCTGCTGCGGATAGCTGAAAAACCTGGTGAGTTCCTGCCCAATTCGCATCCCAGGATCGCGGAATGGACGGATATTTCCTGTCCCATTTTTCCCTGAATTCTTCCTTTGCATACTCCGCATCGTCTAAATTTACCGCACCCTAAGTTTTCTTCAGGTCAGCGCAGATTTGCTTTCTGCCTTTGCATTGCACGAATTTTGTGGAATTATGGATTATCTGATGGACGATGCAAAGTTGCTGCTTCGTCTTCGGAAAAACCGCATTTATGCTTCTGCAAGCCCTTTCAGGTTGTCATGGCAGGCGATAGGCGATAAAGATGTCCTGTACGCGGCGTTTTGTCAGGTCGGAGCAGAGAGGAGCGTAAAAGCTTGCGCTTTCGTTTTCGCTAATCCACATGCCAAGGATGCCCTTCGGCCGTTCATGTCAATGCCCAGCACCGAATAGACGCATTTGTTGATGATCTGGCTGTTCATGCGGCTTTTGAAGACGATCCCGTTAAAGTAGATGACCGGGTAAACCGACTCCAGCAGCCGCTTCTGCCACTCGTTTACTTCAGGGAGAATCTTATCCGTAACATTGGAAAGCACACAAGATGTATGGGACGGTTCATATTGCCTTTGGGACAAATAGTTCTTTTTTAGACAACCCCATAGGGCTTTTCCCTAGGCTGGTACTGTCCACAACCTATCTACTGGTCTCGTCGGTTTGAGGCGAAGCTTCGCTAGAATTTGGACAGGACTGTAGGAAGTGGTACAAGAATTGCAAAGAAAATGAGCGACTGAATTGTTTGCGGAGGTGTAGATCATGAACCAAGCATTTTTGGCAGCAGCTTTGCAGTTTAATCCAATCTGGCATGAATTTGATAAAAATGTAGAGCGACTCTACGCTATGGCCGAACAGGCTGCTCAGGCTGGGGCCAAGCTGATCGTAACGCCGGAGATGGCCTTGACGGGGTATCACTTTCAGGATCGGGCAGAAGTTAGCCAATATACCGTTGTTGTGCCGGGAGCACTGACAGACCTATTTGGACGGTTAGCCCGGCAGTATGGTTGTTATCTGGTGCTTGGGTTACCTGAAGTGGACCGGAACACCGGCCTCTATTACAACTCGGCCGTCTTGGTGGGACCTCAAGGCTACATCGGAAAGTACCGTAAAACCCACCTGTGGGAAAATGAAATGCATTGGGCGGTTTGGGGGAACTTGGGTATCCCGATGTTTGCTACCAAGATTGGTCGCTTGGCAATGATAATTTGTATGGATGCTTATTTCTTTGAAACTTTTCGCCTGGCAGCCCTCCAAGATGCGGACATCGTGGCCTTCTTAACGAATTCTTCGGGCGGGGCGTTGGCCAATTTGCAAACCCGTGCCGCGGAAAACGGCTTGTATGTAGTAAGTGCTAACCGCTCCGATCAGGAGTTTGAGCACGCCATGAAAGGTGCCAGTGCTATATGGGATCCCAGCGGGCGGTTGCTGACCGAGGGGAGCACCAAAGGAGAGGAAATTGTTCGGGCACTGATTGATCCGGGAGCGTTTCGCCACCGGCGCCGGCAATTGTTGGATAGGCGCCGCCCGGAATTGTACCGTGACTTGGCTCTGCACATTGCACCGTGGAACCAGCGGAAAAATGACATTTCTCACGACCTGGTCGCGGCGGTTTGCCAGTATGAGCCGGTTTTAGACAGTCCCCAGGTCAGCATGGAGACCGTGACCAGACTCATGGCACAGGCTGAGCAACAGGTCCAAAGCGTCAAGCGAAAGCTTGACCTGATTGTCTTGCCCGAATTGAGTTTCTGTGGGCCGCCGGCGCTTGTAGATAGGGAACTGGCCGACCATTTGGCTGAACCGGTTGAGGATGAAGCGTCGTGGGGAAAAAATATGGTTTTTGCCTCAGAGTTGGCTGAGTCTTATCAGGCTAACGTTGTGTTTGGCTTGGTTGAGGTGCAAGACGACCGCTTTTATAATACAGCGGTATTTTTGGGCCGGGATGGAAAGGTGCTGGCGAAATACCGGAAAACACATCTGAGCCTGGCGGATTCTGCCTGGGCCACAGCGGGTCAAGACTTCCAGGTGGTGGAAGTGGACGGTTTGGGCAAGGTGGGATTGGCCATTGGTTGCGATTCTGAGTTTCCGGAGGTTGCCACTATTTTGGCCGTCAAACGGGCTGATTTGGTGGTGATGCCATCGGCTTGGGCAGGCGAGCAACCTAGCCTGATAGGGGTTAGTCCGGAAGTTCATCCTTATTCCGGGAGAGGCATGATTTACTGGGATAGCCGCGCACGGGACAATTGCTTCTATCTGGCAGTGGCCAACTATGTCGGAGGATCACCAGGTTACCAGGGGCTGAGCGGCATCTACGGTATTGACCCTATTTATGGTCTAGATCAGCATATGTTGTTGACCTCTGGCGAGGAAGGTGTCTTGGTGACGAAAGTACAGACACGCCCCGAACATTGGTACAACCAAGACAATTTTATGGCCTGTCGGCGTGCGGATCAAACATATTATCCTTTGCTTTTGCCCGGATGATTTGGCCCTAATGAACCAAAGCAAATGTTCAAAAGTAAAGGAATCGATTATTATGAGGGGGAAATCTCTATGGCAACAGGCGAAGAACAAGTCATACGCTTTATTCGCAAACTCCAGTGGGAAGATGTGCCGCCAACGGTGCAGGAACAGGTGAAACATTGTGCTTTGGATGTTCTGGGTGCGATCATCGCCGGGAGCAGTACTAAGGTCGGCCAAATCATTGCGGACCATGTTGAATCATTTTGGCCGGGTGACGGAGCAAGTATTATTTTACGGGGTAAAAAGGCAAGTGTTCCCGGAGCGACCCTGGCTAATTCGTTTATGGCCAATGCTCTCGATATCGACGACGGCTATCGTTTAATTAAAGGACACCCCGGTGCAACGGTTTTGCCGGCGATTTTAGCAACTGCGGAGCAACGTCATATTAGCGGCAAGGAGTTTCTCACGGCTTTGTTGATTGGGTATGAGATGGCGATTCGCGGGGGAATAGCGTGGCATGCTTATCATGCGGAATACCACGGATCAGGATCATGGGGCTCACTGGGCGCGGCTGCTGGGGCTGCCCGGGCTATGGGATTGACGGCGGAGCAAACAATTCAAGCCTTGGGAACAGCCGAATATCATGCCCCCATTTCGGAGATGATGCGTTGCATAGATGTTCCCGCCATGACCAAGGATGGAATCGGGTGGGGGAGCATGGTCGGGGTCGTTTCGGCTCTCTTGGCAGAACAAGGATTTACGGGTATTGGCAGTATCTTTGGCATGGAGCCGTTTCGCGAGTTGGTTGGCAGTTTAGGCAACGAATTCAAGATAATGGGTCTCTACTTTAAACCCTATTCTTGTTGCCGATGGGCACAACCAGCTGTGTGGGCGGCTTTGCAGTTGCGCAGTCAGTATGGTTTTGTGGCTCAAGAAGTTAGGTGCGTTAAGATATCCACCTTTAAGTCCGCAACCCGTTTAGCTCGCAACTTGCCGGAGACTACCGAAGAGGCTCAATATAGTATCACCTATCCTGTGTCCGCAGCTTTGGTGGCCGGAGAGGTAGGTCCTGGTCAAGTATTGGAAGAAAACCTGGCCAATCCGGAAATCAATCGGATTGTCAGCTTGGTTGAGGTAGCTTTTGATGAGCGCTTTGAAAAAGAATTTCCGGCCCAGTGCATGTGTGAGCTGGAAATCAAGCTCTCCAATGGCCAAGTGTATAATTCTGGGCCAGTGGCGGCATTGGGCGATCCGGACCATCCTTTGGGAAATGCGGGTCTGGAAAATAAATTCCGTTGGCTGGCAGGTTATGTCTTGGACAGGGAAAGTGTAGAAGCTATTGTAGCAGGCGTGTTGGGCCTGGAAAAGGCAAAAGATGTTGCCACTCTGCTGAGCGTCCTGGGCTATATCAAAAATGAGAAAACATCGCATCAATGAGATTAGGTATTGATTGAGATTAGGTATTGATTGAAACCAAGTGTGATGAATACGGGTAATTAGACTGGGGATGTCATCCTTGTCCGTCTCAATAGTGAGAAAAACAGTTTGTAATAAAACTCTGGCAAAAAGAACTTCCTCTAGTCGGGATGTCGGAAAATTGGGAACCATGGGATATTACAATGTTCCCGAAACGTTCCGATTTGACTTGGAACAACTCTTGCAATAATGTATGATCATATAGTTCTCATTAAGAAAGCGAGGCGAGCGCCAAAACAGTGCTGGATTGATCGGGTAATTCGAGTCAGGAACGAAAAGTCCTTCAGGAAAGACGTCTGGAGAGAGTCGGAGGAGTGCGCAGTATTGACTTGGATGTACGAATTATTGCAGCAACTAACAAAGATCTTAGTAAGGTTGTGGCAGATGGCGAATTTCGGGAGGATTTATACTACCGATTACAAGTTATTCCGCTCCGGTTGCCGTCTTTGCGCGAACGTAAAGAGGATATCCCGGTTCTGCTGGAGCATTTCTTGGTCCGATTCAACCGCTTGTTGGGCAAGCGGTTTAGGGGCTTCTCCCCTGAAGCTTTGGAGCTGTTGAACGGTTATCCTTGGCCGGGCAACATCAGGGAATTGCAGAACTCAGTCGAATACGCATGTAACATGGAAACAGAAGAGATTGTCTCAACGGCCAGTCTGCCACCCAGAATCAGGCAGTCCCAATATCAGACTGACAACAGTATTTCTGTGGGAGTGCGTTTGCGTCAGAAAATGAAGGAAGTAGAGCATCAAGTATTGGCGGAAGCCCTGGAATATTTCGGGACATCGTCGCAGGACAAAGAAAAGGTAGCTAAAGTACTCGGTGTCAGCCGGGCAACCATGTACCGGAAACTGAAAGAGCACAATCTTGTTTAGAGGTACTTGGCTTGGTGCTAAAGAAGACTGCCTTGCTCCGAAAGGGCAAGTCGCCCTTATCCCGTGGGGGCAGAAGCCTAAGTTGCCTTATCTCACTTATACTTTCCGTTCAGGCTTAGAAAATCAAACAGTCCTTGGAGATGGGGAAAACTTATTACCAGGATCACGCTAGAATAGAAGCGAGAAACGCCTGTGGATTTGTGCAGGGTACTTTTTTGTATCACTTGTCATCGGGGCAACACCCTAGTTTTAGAGCCCTACTCCCTTATTCTCGTGATTTCATAGTTTTATGATTTTGTCCAAGAAAGCTTAGCATAAGCTCACTTGACACCGCTTGGCCGAGTTTACAACTTCCGGCCTCTCAATGTAAAGGGTCCGCTTTGCCGGGCTTACGCCCGCCCTTGACATTGAAGGCCTCCAGCCGTTGTGGGCAATCAAGCGGCTGTCAAGGGTTTATCCGCAGATGGAAGCTGCCCTCTGCTGCAACATTGGCACCCTTAAACTTTCACCACAAAGCGTTTGATTTCTCCTTTGCTGAGCTTCTCTTGGAATTCTTCAGGCGACAGGTCGTAAAGGCTATCGTGATAACGGCGTTTGTTATAGAAGTCAAGATAGTTAACGATAACCTCATACGCTTCGGCGTAACTGCCAAATTCATGGTGCGCCACGCATGACGATTAACTTGACGGTGAAAGTCCGTTATGGGGGTATGTAGCGACCAACCATTAGCTCAAGGCAAGGGTGTCCATTGCGAGATGGAATCTGAAGGAAGCCGGCGGCAAAGTTCCGCCCGAGGAACACGAACAATATTAGGCGCGAAATGTGGGGTAAGACTGCCATACAAGTTGAAGCCCAAAAGCTACACGGACACGTCAGCGTAAATGTTGCGGGGACATGGAATGAAAGTGAATCGTCTTACCGTGGGAGGCCTCACGGACGGGTGGAAACGGAGTAAGAAGCCCGGTTGAAACAAGATTTGTCGTGAGGAGTCAGCAGAAGCCATAGTACAGAGGTGTCCCGGACACCGACGGAAGGGCGGAACCAAAGGAGGTGTGGGTCAATGAAAGTTACCGAAGGTGGTAATTTAAAACACAGACAACTTTGCTTTAAAGACTATCTGCAAAGGTCATCTGCGGAACAGAGAGAGTATGCAGAAGTGTGCGTGCCACCCAGGATGACCAAAACCGACAACACCAACACAGACGAGCAGACAGAGAAACTGCTAGAGGAAATTCTCAGCGCCGAGAACCTTAATCGAGCCTACTACAGAGTGAAGGGGAACAAAGGCGCGGGTGGAATCGACGGTATGCAGGTGGACGAACTTCTACCCTACCTGAAAGGACACAAGGATGAACTTTTGCAAGCCCTCTGGGACGGGAAATACCGTCCGAAACCCGTACGGAGGGTAGAAATACCCAAAGAGAACGGGAAAATGAGAAAGCTGGGAATCCCTACCGTCGTGGACAGACTGATCCAACAGGCCATAACCCAGGTCCTTTCGCCAATCTTCGAAAGGCAATTCTCAGACAACAGCTATGGGTTCCGACCTCAACGAAGCGCTCACGACGCGCTAAGAGCAGGTCAAAGGCATATCACAGAAGGCTTTGTCTACGTCGTGGACATGGACTTGGAGAAATACTTTGACACGGTCAACCAAAGCAAACTCATCCAAATCCTCTCAGACACCATCAAAGATGGACGAGTCATATCCCTAATCCATAAATTCCTCAGAGCAGGGATTATGGTGGACGGACTATTTGAAGAAAGTCCGGAAGGCGTACCCCAAGGGGGGCCCCTTAGTCCCTTACGATGATGCACTTTGCAAAGCTTGGAATAAGGTAATAGCTTCCGGTGTAGCCCTGAAAGATCTGCAAATGCAAGTAGATTCGATAGGCGCCATAGTCCGGGTTGTCTGCACGAATCTGACGGATTTTAGCCAAAAGCTCATCATATTTGTAGGGTCGGGATGCTCTGTTCAACCATTTGTAATACCCAGCTGCACTCACCTGTAAAGCCTTACACAGGTTTTTTATACTATAACCTAGGTTGTCTTTGGTTTTCAGTCTCCCGATAAATTGAAACAGGTTTCGCGCAGCTACTTCTTTTGGCTCTCGGCGAAAAAACCTAAGGCCCTTTTGAAAATGTCATTGGCGACCTCAAGATCTTTGATCTTCTTCTCCATCGCCCGTATTTCAGCGGTTTTAGGGTCTAGCCGCTTGTGTCCGCTTCCCACAAAAGCGATAGTTCCATGCTGATTGATTTTACTTCTCCAAGTGTACAGTGTGGTCTGGGGTATCCCTAACTCTCTGAGGCGGCCTTGGGGCCTACTTCATGGGCCAATTTGACAGCCTCTTCTTTAAATTCTTTGTTATACACTCGCATCTAGAATTCCTTCTTTCCTTTTTATATTCTTTCCAGTTTTACGAGTTTCCTGACTCAACTAAAATGATACCACTCCAGTGGGATTGCACGTACCACATAGTATTCATTCCAAAATACCGACGAAAAACGATGTACGGGGAACTGAGGACCGATGTCCGAGAGATCATCAAAAAACTATGCGAGTACAAAGATGTGGCGATTGTAGAAGGAAGTGTAAGTGTTGATCATGTGCATCTGTGTGTAAAAATCCCGCCTAAGCTCAGTGTCTCAGAGTTTTTGGGGTACTTAAAGGAAAAAAGCGCACTGATGATATTTGATCGGCACCCGGAGTGTAAGCAAAAAGGCAATCGACATTTTTAGGCGAAAGGGTACTATGTGAATACAGTGGGCAAGAACGAGGAAGAGATCAAGAAGTACATCAAGAATCAGGTTGAAGCGGATCGAATCGAAGACAACGTAAAATAGCAACCGTAAAAACCCCTTTAGGGGTTGCCAGCACTATAGGCTTGCGGAACCACGCCTTCAGGCGTAGTAGGTTGTCATAGATTTCTGCTCAACGAGCGCGTAATAGAACCCAATTAGAACTTCCTGACTCCTGAATGCACGTTAAGCGTGAAACCGCAGAAGATGCAAACGGGCGAGCGCTGCAAGTGCTTAGCGAACCTTTCAGGCAAAGGACCCGTCCGCGCACGCAGAAGGTGCAGCGTTAAAACGTCCCTCAGACGTCAGTCCCGTTAGTCCACATGCGGACTAACGCCGAAGGCGGTGCAGACTGACGCCAAATGCGCCCGACAGGGCAACAGCAATTTGGATTCCACTGCTTAATACCCTGAGGTTAGGCGCGTTGGCGGAGCCTTCGAGTACGCAGCTCCGGCCTGGTGCAAGGTGAGCGTGCACTGCAGAGCCGTCCGCCGGCCCAAGAGCGCCGGAAAGTGCTAGAATAGACGCGAGACTTTGACGTGTCCTCGTCCTGCTCACTGTTTGTAGTTGACTTCATCAGCCTACCTCTGAATAGTTACTGTTCTTGAAATAAAATTAACTATTGCAATTGGCTAAGTATTGTATTATCATGTCAAATAAGATAAGACGTCGGACGTCCGATGTAAGATGTATGCTTGGGGCGTAGGGGGTATAGGGTTTTGCAATCGAAGACTGATCGAAATCTTCTCTCAAATGAAGTGGCAGGTAATATCAGGGAACTTATTATTAAACGCGAGCTGAAGCCAAACGAAAAGTTACCAAACGAGATGGAATTGTCGGCTCAGATGGGAGTGAGTAGAACAACTATCCGGGAGGCAATTAAAATACTCGTTTCCAACAATATTGTTGAAGTATCAAGAGGAAAAGGAACTTTTGTGACCAATCAACCAGGGCTAGTAAAAGATCCGCTCGGGGTGAATTTCATGGATCATGATAATCTTCTTGAATTTCTGTTTGAAACGAGAATGCTTATCGAACCTGGAGTGGTTGCTTTAGCGGCAGAAAGGGCTACCAAGCAAGACTTGATCAAAATCAAAGAGTCTATTGAGCGAATGAGTGATGATCTTAAGAAAAAGAAAGCCTACAGCAACGAGGACTTACTTTTTCACGTTTCAATTGCCTTAGCTTCGAGGAATCCGATTATTCAGCGCATTGTCCCAATAATCAACGAATCAATTGCTCATGGCTACGAGGAAACTGTCAATATTCCTGAAAGTTCCTGCAAAGCGATCGTAGCTCATCAACATATTTATCAGGCCATAGAATCCCGAGATCCCGATCAGGCTAAAACGGAGATGTTAACACACCTTCACGAAGCTTTGGAAGATATAAAATCTAAGAAGAAAAAATAGAAGATGGGTGCGTTAGAGAATCCAGAGGCTTGGGGGTTATCCAAACCTGTATCCTTGTAATCCTGGCTAAGAGGGTATCGGTCGGATACTATTTTGCGTGAAAAGTCTGAGAGGGGGGACGTATTCAAAAGATTTTGTACCAGGTGCTCAGAATATTTGGAATTGGGGGTAAAAACTAGAATCACTAAACCAGGAACGTTTAGATTGCTGTAACACATGGTTAATGATGACTAGACTTAGGAGGTAAGAGCATGATTCAGCGACTAGTTAATAGCTTTCGGCGTAAGTCAAGAGTAACAAGAATCATGGTGATGCTCGCGGTGACGGCAGTCCTTCTTGGCAGCGTTGTAGGATGTGGCCAAACTGCGCAACAGGCAGCCAATAGTAGTCAAAAAAGTAGTGGCGGCAGTGTGCAAACTATTACCTATTGGTATTGGCTGGATGATCCTTCTCATAACACAACTCAGGAGTTAATCGATAAATTTAACAGCGAACATCCGAATATTCATGTAGTCGGCAAGATGATCCCCTTTAATAATTATCAACAAACTCTAATTAACGCAGTTTCTTCGGGTGACGCTCCTGATGCCGCACGCTTTAAGGACTGGTGGGTAGGTCAGTTCGAAGCAAATAATCTTCTCGAACCTCTTGATTCCTATATTAGACATTGGAAATATCAACCGGACATGATTCCGGCTATGTGGGACACCGGGAAAATTAACGAGAATTCAGCAGTTTATATGATGCCACAAGCCTATATCGATTTTTATCTATATTACCGCAAAGATTTATTTGCGAAGGCTAATCTGCAACCTCCGACAACTTTCGCTGAATTCGAAAAAGATGCTCAAGTACTTACCAATGCTCAGAATAAACAGTATGGGTTTGCTATGCGTGGTGGCTCAGGCGGTCAGGATCAATGGTACGCGTTTATGCTGGCCGGGGGAGCACAGATGGTCGATGCTAATGGCAATGTAGTCATTAACAGCGATAAGGCCGTGCAAGTCAATCAGTGGTACATTGATCTGTTTAAGAACGATCATGTTGCTCCTCCGAGCGCGGTAACAGATTCTTACGCGCAGTTGCTCGCAGGTTTTGAGAATGGTACGTATGCGATGATGGCTCATCATATTGGAAGTTACGCAATTCTGTCCAAACAATTAGGGGACAAGTTGGGCGTCATTCCGATTCCACAGGCCGATCCGAGTCATCCGGCGACCATGGGCACGATGTCCGGTAATGTTATCTTTAGTTCCAGTAAAGTTAAGCAAGCAGCCTGGACTTTCGAATCATGGTTAGCTAGCCCAGAAGCTTTGAATATTCTTGATCGCTCAACCAATGCGCAACTTCCTGTTTTAAACTCGGTGGCAGAAGAGCCATATTTCCAAGATAACCCGGGTTGGAAAGTGGCAATTCAAGAAGAGAGCTATGCTAAGGTATGGCCGCCGCTCAAGGGAGTGGGTGACGTCGCAGGGCATGTTTGGCAGCAAACCTTTGACCGAGCTCTCTTGGGTCAGATGTCCAGCAAACAAATGCTCGATCAAATTGCCACTACTCTTAAGGAAAAATAACGTTTAAGATGTGCGGGGACGGCGCGCAGCCGCCCCCGTCGTCAAAGTTCAATTTGGGGGTTAATTCCTTGAACACTGCAAATCCAATTATCCCGAAGGGAAGATCCGGCAAAGGAAAACTGTACAAATACTGGTACCCGTATTTCTATTTGTTGCCCGCTGCCGTGGTTGTCATCACGATTATCGGGTATCCGGTAGTGAGAGCTGTGGTCACAAGCCTTTTTCACGATAATCCTCTTAATCCTAAGATGACCTTTGTTGGCTTCAGCAACTATGTTAGCGTACTGGAAGACCATGTTTTCCATGTTGCCGTTCTCAATTCACTCATCTGGATTTTCGGCATCGTCCTTTTTCAGTTTGGTCTCGGTATGATTGGTGCCTTGTTATTAAATGAGAAGTTTCGGGGACGCGGTGTAGTACGTGGATTGGTATTGATTCCCTGGGCTACTCCCAGTGTCCTGGCGGCTATGATGTGGATCTGGATCCTCGACGCTAACCATGGTGTTGTCAACGACTTACTAACTAGGATGGGACTGTCCTTCTTATCACAGCCTTGGTTTTCACAGCCGCATACGGCTTTGCCCGCTTTAATGCTGATTGACATTTGGCAGGGCGTACCGTTTTTTGCCGTGATGATTTTGGCCGCTCTCCAAACCATTCCCGAGGATTTGGTTGAGGCCTCGTTTTTAGATGGGGCAACAGCCTGGAACACCTTCTGGCAGGTTAAGTTTCCTATTATCTTGCCTACCGTCCTCATTACCACTCTCTTAAGGATCGTGTGGACTGCAAGTTACATGGATCTAATCTTGGTCATTACGCAAGGCGGACCCGGTTACGCAACCCTTACGGTGCCGGCGTATGCTTACTATATGGCCTACTCAGATCTAAATTTTGGTGGGGCGACGGCAACGGCCGTCTTGCAGGGACTGGCACTCTTAGGGGTAGTCTTGGTTTACCTTAAAATACTGACAAAGCAGGGGATATTGGAGAAATGATCAAAAAAAAGAGTAGGATAGGACGCCCGTTAATGTGGATAGTATTAATTGGTTGGTTGCTATTTGCTTTAGGTCCGTATATTTGGATGTTTTTGACCTCGATCAAACCGACATCCGAGTTGTTTGCCCGTCCTATGCACTATTTACCCCAACACGGGACGCTTGCGGCCTATCGTGAACTAATCAGCACGACGCCTTTCCTGGAATTTATGGAGCACAGCTTATTGGTGGCCGCATTTACTGCCATGTTTACCTTGTTATTAGCCACTCCGGCGGGATTTAGTCTATCCAGACACACTTTTAAAGGGAAAAAGGTTGTGCTTTCTCTGCTCATATCTTCACAGTTTTTTCCGTCCATTTTGCTTGTGCTGGCGCTGTACCCGATCATGCGAAGCACAGGCCTGATCCACACGATGTCCGGCTTGATTGTTGTTTACACGGCGTTCGTAACCCCGTTTACTACTTGGTTGATGAAAGGCTTTTTTGACGGTATACCCAAAGATGTTGATGAAGCTGCCAAGGTGGACGGGTGTAGCGAATTTGAGGTGATTTGGTACGTTTTATTACCGGTACTGGTCCCCGGGTTGGTAGCAGCCGGAGCCTACATCGTCATTTTCTCCTGGAATGAGTTTTTATTTGCCTTAACTTTTGCCTCTAATACCGGAGCCAGTACACTGCCGGTTGGTTTAAACACATTTATCGGTGACTATATCACACGCTGGGACCTGCTAACCGCAGGAGGTGTGGTTTCCGCCATCCCGATTGTGATCTTCTTTATGTTAATTCAAAAGAGACTGATAAGCGGTTTGACAGCGGGCGCTGTAAAAAGTTGACAGTCGGACAGGGTAAGCCACCTCTTTTAGCCCCTTAATAAATTATTGTGTTGTAACAAAAAGGAGCTGTAATTATGGAACCAATTGAACAAGAAGATCTGGTCAAACTAAATCAAGCGATCAGGAGGGACATTGTCCAAATGATCGGCATCGCTAAATCAGGTCATCCGGGAGGGTCTTTATCCTGTGTGGAAATACTGTCCGTTTTGTATTTCAGGATTATGAATATAGACCCAAAAAATCCAAAGGGGGAAGCGCGGGACCGCTTCATACTGAGTAAAGGACACGCAGCGCCAGCGCTCTATTCTGTCTTAGCCCACAGGGGCTTTTTCCCGATGGAGGAACTATTAACTTTGCGCAAGTTCGGCTCCCGTTTACAGGGACACCCGGACATGAAAAAGACTCCGGGTATTGATGCATCGACAGGTTCTTTGGGGCAGGGGTTATCCATTTCTGTAGGGCTGGCTCTTGGCAGCAGGCTTAGTGGCAAGGGCTATCAAGTGTATACCTTGGTTGGGGACGGTGAGATTCAAGAAGGCCAGTTTTGGGAGGCATCGATGGCTGCGGCTCATTACAAACTCAGCAAGCTGACGCTGGTGTTGGATTACAATGGGTTGCAAATTGACGGAAAAAATGAGGAAGTAATGTCCTTTGGCAATATAAGGAACAAGTTAGAATCATTTGGTTTTGAAGTATTCGAAGTGGATGGCCACTCGCTCGAGCAATTAGAAGCAGCTTTTAAGTCGACTGTAAAGGACAGGCCTAAATGCATTATTGCTCACACTCACAAGGGCCAGGGCGTTTCCTTTATGAAAGATCAAGTTGGCTGGCATGGCAAGGCACCTAATGACGAAGAAGTTGCCAGGGCACTATCCGAACTGGAGGGGTTTTAACATGAATGTTAAAGAAATAAAAGCTCCACGCGTTGCTTACGGGGAAACACTGGTGGCACTTGGTGAAGAGACTCACAGTATTGTTGTGCTTGATGCTGACTTGGCGCATGCCACGACAACAAATTTGTTTGGAGAAAAATTTCCCGAGCGGTTTTTTAATATGGGGATTGCCGAACAAAATCTAATGGGTGTAGCCAGTGGTCTGTCCCTCGCTGGCTTCGTGCCTTTTGCCAGCACGTTTGCCATTTTTGGTTCCGGGCGAGCCTTTGAGCAGGTGCGAAATACAATTTGTTATCCGAAGCTCAACGTCAAAATTGGCGTGACGCACGCTGGGGTTACTGTTGGCGAAGATGGTGGAAGTCACCAAGCCATCGAAGACATCTCCCTAATGCGGAGCATTCCCAACATGACAGTGGTAGTGCCTGCAGATGCTGTGGAAACAGCTAAAGCCGTACGGGCAGCTGCAGCTTACGACGGCCCCGTGTATTTGAGGATAGCTCGTCCACCGGCACCGGTCTTTATCGGGGAAGACAGCGAGTTCGTTATAGGCAAGGCAAATGTCTTGAGAGAGGGAAAGGACATATGTTTGTGTGCAGCGGGTTTGATGGTGTTTAAGGCTATGGAGGCTGCAGAGGTGCTACAGGCCTCGGGAATTGAAGCTACGGTGGTCAACTTTCATACCATTAAGCCGATTGACAAACAGCTGCTCCTTGAATTGGCTCAGAAGATAGACAAGATGATCACCGTGGAGGAACACTCAGTTATCGGTGGTTTGGGCTCGGCGGTTGCCGAGGTCTTAAGTGAGTGTCGTTTGGCCACAGTAAAGAGGATTGGGGTTGAAGATAAATTTGGTCAGTCCGGGACACCTGATCAATTGCTGGAAGCTTATGGACTGACATCCGCTAACATTGTCGCAACCGCAAAAGCCATGCTGACTTAAAAGTAGATAAACACTGTTGCAAAAGATGTGGCACGAGGAGAAAGGGATTTATGGAACAGAAGGGTTTACACATTTTTGAATATCAAGGAACCGGTGTACGGCGCGTGGTGGAGAGTGGAGACTGGTTCGTGGGGATAAAAAACTATAAACTGGCTAATGATTTACGCACACTGGAAACCCTGGAAAGACACTTGCTCAGCGATGAAGTCTTTATCCTGTTGGAAGGAGAATGTGTCTTGGTGGTTGCCGATGCAACAGAGAATTTAACAGTACAAGCGACAAAGATGGAAAGAGACAAAGTGTATTGCGTTACGAAAGGCGTCTGGCACACTACAATTTTAAACGAGCAATGCAAATTAATACTGGTCGAAAACAGAAACACTGCGGAAGAGAATAGTGAAATCCTCGGTTTAAGTTCTGAACTCATTAAGAAAATTCATGCAGCAATAACAGATAAAGCAATAGGAGGGATTTGTGCGTCGTGAAATCAACTGTCGATAAGTATGGAGCCCTGATTCAAAATGACAAGATCAACCCAGCCGTCGATGTTAATCCGTTAGGCAGTGGTGTGATTTTCGATCCCGCTGATGAACAGACCCCTTTGCAAGTAATAGGACTTGGTATCTACAAACTCAATGGCGAAATCTATCAGAACAATACAGGGGCAAAAGAATATGCGTTTGTTCCCATGGAAGGTACATTTGTAGTCAAGACCGAGGAGGGAGAGTTCCACCTGGAACGTGAGGGCGGTCCGTTCAACGTGGCGCCTGGAGCGAGTAACGCCTCAGCTCTTTATGTACCTAAAGAAAGTAGCTATACGATCACAGGGCATGGAGAGATTATCTACTATACAGCACCTTCATCCCAAAAAATGAAGACGGTTTTTATTTCGCAGGGACAGGTTCCGAATTTGAGTCGTGGAGACTTACTGTGGCGCAGGGATGTTATTACCATGATTGAACCTGGCATATCGACTAACCTAATTGTGGGAGAGACCTATTCCCCGCCAGGGCTTTGGAGCGGCACTCCTTTGCATGTACACGATGTTGGCGATGTGGCGGCTGGAGAATCCGAACATGAAGAAGTCTATTATCACGTTTCCCGCATGAAAGGGCGGGAGATGCCGAATTTCACAGTTCAGATGCTGTTTGACGGCAAAGAGATTAACAAAGCATATCTGTGCCAGGACAAAACTGCATTTGCAATTCCTGGAGTTTGTCACCCGGTTGTGGCGTCACCGGTCAGTGATTGTATCTACGGCTGGGCTCTTGCCGGGGTAGAAGGGCATTTGGGGATGAGAGACGTCGCAGATTTTGCCCACATGAAAAAAATTGGCGAATTTGCCAGCAAACTGAGAAGCGAGGAGGCAAACCAGGCAGCGTTGCTTCTCGACAGGGTAAAACTCTCCGATTTTTCGGCAGCGAACGGTCTTGACGAATTTCAAACAAAGATTGTCGAATTAATTCTCCGAGAGTATGGAATAAATTTCAAAAGCCTCTAAGAGCCAAGTGAGGTGGTGTATATCTGGGGTACGACCAATGTTGCCATGGAAAAGCTGGATTTGACATGAAAGGTCGGCCAGCTTTTTCTCCTATGGCTTGATGAGACTCCATCTGTGGACATTAGAAAAACGAACGGACAGGAATGCACAACTATGAGGAATATTGCTGTGTTAACGAGCGGGGGGATGCCCCCGGAATGAATGCAGCGATTCTAGTAGTGGTATGCCAGGGATTAGCACAAGGGTTAGAAGTGTATGGCGTTTATGACGGATTTCAGGGACTCATTGATTGATGGACAAATTCAATTGTTGGGTCCCTACACTGTTGCCAACATATTCACCGAAGCGCTCTGCTCTAGTTGTAGTGAAGAGTTTAAGACAGATGCAGGGCAGTCTAAAGGTTTTGAGTATCTGCGGGAAACTGGGATTGAGGGGTTAGTTGTCATTGGGGGAGACGGATCCTTTAAGGGGGCATAAAAACTAGGAGAATGGGGTTTTCCTGTAATAGGGGTTCCGGCGACAAGTGACAACGATATAGCCTTATGGGCCGGATTTGCTGGATGGGCCGCAACAATCACAATCCTGATACTGGAAGCGGAATTCGATATGTCTAAGATTGCCGCCCGCCTAAAAGCAGGTTTTCGGCTTGGGAAAAATTTTAGCATTATTGTTGTGGCCGAGGAGTCTGTTCGGGAAATGAAGTTGGCAAGATGACTAAAAAAGAAACCGGTTTAAATAGTAGAATAATTTTATTAGGTCATTTACAAAGGGGCGGGGGGTCGTCGGCATTTGACCAGATGTTGGGTACCTTCTTTGGCGTGGGGGCGGTTGTTCACTTGTTGGCGCATCAACAAACAGGCAAGATGGTTTCTCGTCCTGGGGTCAGTCTTGGCGAGGTCTTCAGAGCGGGGCAGGAAGCCTATGCCCGTCTCGGTTATAAGGGTGAATGGCAATATCATCATCAAGGCGGACTGGCAGGATATCAATCCCGCGAAATCAAAGCAACTGCGCAAACGGGGCGAATTTTGGCCGTCGCTCAGGCCTTGGATTGGAATCCCACCTTGCAGGGGACGAAAGCCGAGGACACTGTGCTTGTGGGTGAGAAGGGTCCGGAAATCTTGACCGCAACCGGTCTTTTCCCGACGGAAAAGGTCGAGATAGACGGACGGAGTTTTCACCGTCCGGTCATACTGGAACGCTGATTTAAGGAGGAACGAAGATGGTTTCAAAGAATGAAGAGGTGCGGGTTGGCGTCGTGGGTTACGGAATGTCCGGTCAGGTTTTTCACGCGCCGATCATATCCTGCGTTCCGGGACTGACCCTGGCTAAAGTCGTGGAACGGCATGGCCAGAAGTCAAAAGAACGCTACCCTCAAGTCGAGGTTGTCGACAGTCCGGAAAAGCTGTTTGAAGACAATACGATTGATCTGGTCGTTATTACGACGCCGAATGCGTCCCACTTTGAGCTCGCCGAAAAAGCGCTTAAGGCGGGCAAGCATGTTGTCGTCGAGAAGCCCTTTACCGTGACGAGTACGGAAGCCCAGAGTCTGATCGATATCGCCTACCAGGAAAAAAGGCTTCTCAGCGTCTATCAGAACCGGCGGTGGGACGGAGATTTCCAAACGGTTCGCCAGATCGTCCGGGAAGGGCTGTTAGGACAAATCGTCGAGTTTGAGTCCCACTATGACCGGTATATCAACTACCTGCGCCCGTCCACCTGGAAAGAAGAGGATGCTGAAGGGTCAGGAATTGCCTATGACTTAGGTTCCCATCTTATCGACCAGGCCCAGGTTCTTTTTGGTGTTCCCCGGCGCATTAGTGCGGATGTTCGAAAGGTGAGAGAAGGGAGTCGCATCGACGACAGCCTCCAAATGTTTATGGAATATGAGAACCTGACCGTGACGCTCAAGGCCAGCATGCTCGTGCGGGAAATCGGACCGCGTTTCATCGTCCATGGAACGGACGGCTCTTTCGTCAAATATGGGCTCGATCCTCAAGAGGCGGCCCTCAAAGGCGGCATTTCCCCATTGGGAGTCGCCGATTGGGGCTGTGAAGGGAAAGACCTCTGGGGCAAGCTCAACACGCAAGTGGGCGGATTGCACTTCACCGGCCAGGTGGAGACGATCCCGGGAGATTACTGCGCCTATTACCGCAACATCTACGGCGCGATTACCGGTCGGGAGGCGCTGATTGTGAAGCCTGAAGAGGCCCGCAATACCATTCGCATGATCGAAGTGGCAAAACAGAGCGCCCGGGAAAAGAAGGCAGTCGCATTTTCTCTCTAGGCAGGGGAGAACATAAAAACAGACAAGATGAACAAGGAATTGGAGGTTTGAATCATGCAGTTATTTTACAAAGGACAAGTCTACACAGGAAGACGTGACGTCATTGACCCGGCTGAACAGGGGTTGATGGGGCTCTCCACCCTCAGGTTGGGCAGCGGAGAGGTTTATGAAAGCCAATCCGGAGAGTATGAGATCGGCCTTGTTATTTTAAGCGGCAGCGCGGATGTCGCTGTGGACGGTCAAGCCTTTGCCGCACTGGGAAAACGCGCGAATGTGTTTGCCGGGCCGGCCGCCACGGTATATATCCCGCGGGACAGTTCCTACCGGGTCGAAGGAAAGAGCGCTGATTTCGAAGCGGCTCTGTGCCTGGTCAAGGCGGACAAAAAGCTTGCTCCGTTCGTCGTGAAACCGGAAGAAGTTGTCATTAACCACCGGGGCGGACAATCCTGGAAGCGCGATGTGCACGACATCATCGTTGACAACGGGGAAGGGAAAGTGGATAAGATCGTCCTCGGCGAGACCTATGGCGATCCCGGCAACTGGTCCAGTTTTCCGTCCCATAAGCATGATCAGTCCATCCCAGGTGTAGAAACCGAACTTACGGAGATCTACTATTTCCGGGTCAAGCCGGAAAATGGATTCGGCGTGCAGATCCTCTATACCGAAGACCGGGAACTTGATGAAGCCTTTGTGATTCGGGATCAGGACAGCGTGCTCATTCCCAAAGGGTATCACCCGGTCGTAGCGCCCCCGTCGGTACAGGTCTACTATCTGTGGTTCTTAGCCGGCAGCAAAGGGCGGAAGATGCAGCCTCATGACGATCCCCAATACAAAGGACTGCACGCCTTAGTAAAATAGGACGCCCGTTGACAGGGCAAGCGGAAAACTCCCTGGGATAGGGATGACGGAGGTAGAGAAAATGACTCAGAGATTAACAAGAGCTTTATTAGAGGGAGGTTTCCCCTTTCCTGAGGGTCTCAAAGTTCCGGAATACCCGGCGAACTTACCGGAGAGAGTGATCCAGTTCGGTGAAGGCAACTTTCTGCGTGCCTTTGTCGATTGGATGTTCGATGCCATGGACCGCAAGGGTCTCTTTAACGGCAAAGTGGTTGTTGTCCAGCCTTTAAACGAGGGCATGGTGGAGAGGCTGAACCAACAGGACGGCCTGTATACCTTGCTGTTGCGCGGAATCCGTGACGGGCAGCCCGTGAGCGACGAGACGGTCATCGGTTCGATTAGCCGCGGGATCGACATTTTCGCCGATTGGCAGGAATACCTAAAATGTGCGGAAAACCCGGATATTGAATATGTCGTCTCCAATACCACTGAGGCCGGCATCGCCTATAACCCAGCGGACCGCCCGACAGATTGTCCGCCGGCTTCGTTCCCGGGCAAGCTCGCGGTTTACCTCTATCACCGTTTTCAGCATTTCCAAGGAGACTCGGCCAAGGGCATGGTGATCATTCCCTGCGAGCTGATCGACCGGAACGGGGATAACCTGAAGAAGATCGTCCTGCGCCTGGCCGAAGAGTGGAAGCTGCCGGCGGAGTTCTCGACCTGGCTCAAAGAGCACAATACGTTTGTCAACACGCTGGTGGATCGGGTCGTTCCGGGTTACCCCAGAGACGAAGTGGCGGCACTGACAGAGCGTTTGGGTTATGAGGATCAGATGCTCGACACCGGTGAGCTGTTCCATCTCTGGGTCGTTGAAGGTCCGCAGGAACTGCGAAAGAGACTGCCATTTGCGCAGGCGGGTCTCAATGTCGTATGGACAGACGATATGACGCCGTACCGGACCCTGAAAGTGCGCTTCCTGAACGGAAGCCATACCTCTTGTGTTCCTGTCGCTTTCCTCTACGGTCTGGACACGGTCAAAGAAATAGTGGAACATCCGGTGTTGGGACCGTATCTCGAACAAATCATTGCGGAAGAAATCATGCCATCTACCGGGATTGAACAGAAAACGCAGAAGGAATATGCCGCCTCTGTTTTGGAAAGGTTCCGCAATCCTTACATTAAGCACTACCTCCTGAGCATTCTTCTCAACTCCATTTCCAAATTCAAGACCCGCGTTCTTCCATCCCTTCTCGGCTACAAGGAGAAGACCGGGCGGATTCCCTTGAAGATCAGCTTTTCCCTGGCTTCTCTCCTCGCGCTCTACCGCGGTAAGGTCGAGGGAACGAGCATGAAGTGCGTGCGGGGTGAGAGCCAGTTTGAGATGCGGGATGACCCGGAAGTTCTCAAATTTCTCGAATCCGTCTGGTCGGAATGCGATCTGAGCCAGGAATCCGTGCTCAAGCTGGTGCGCACCGTTTTGGCCAAAGTCGAGTTCTGGGGTCAGGACTTAACGGAAGTGAGCGGATTTGCCGAAGCGGTGGCGGCTGACCTGCACGCCATTGTCAACCAGGGTGTGGAGAAGGCTATTCAACGCACGATGCTCAAATAATACGAATTGGGTGGGAGTGAAACCATGGAACTGCTCAGACTGAATGACGCGGATAATGTTGCAGTGGCGCTCAGGGACCTGAAAAAAGGAGAAACAGTTCGTCTAGGCAGCATGGAGATTACTCTGCTGGAGGATGTGCCGGGGGGACACAAAGTTGCAGTCTCTGATATCGCTGAGAGGGCAAACGTCGTAAAATACGGTTTCCCCATCGGCCAGGCGACAAAGGCCATCAGAGGCGGAGAATGGGTGCACACCCACAACACGCACACAAATCTTGCCGGGACTCTGAGTTACCAATATGCGCCTGGTTACCAGGAACGCAATGCGCAAACGCCTTCTGAACGCTCGAAGGACACGTTCTGGGGCTACCGCAGAGAGGACGGCAGAGTGGGGATTCGGAACGAGATCTGGATTGTGCCGACCGTCAGCTGCGTCAACCGGGTGGCTGAATTGATCGCCCGGGAAGCAAGAGAAGCGCTGAAAGACCGTCTCGGACTGGACGGAGTCTTTGAATTTAAGCATCCTTACGGTTGTTCCCAGATGGGAGAGGATCAACTGCGAACGCAGCAGATCCTGGCTGACCTCATTCAGCACCCGAATGCCGCGGGAGTCCTCGTCCTCGGTTTGGGCTGTGAGAACAGCAATGTCGGCGAGATCAAGAAAGTTCTCGGGGACTATAACGAAGAGCGGGTCAAGTTTCTCGTCGCGCAGGAAGTAGAGGATGAGCTTGCGGCCGGTGTTGAAATCGTCCGGAAACTCGCGGACTACGCCGAGCGCTTCCAACGGGAGAAGTGCCCGGTTTCCGAGTTGACGATCGGCCTCAAGTGCGGAGGGTCGGACGGCTTTTCCGGAATCACCGCCAATCCGCTTGTCGGGGCGTTTTCCGACCGCCTGACTGCGGCGGGAGGGGCGACTGTCCTGACCGAGGTTCCGGAGATGTTTGGAGCGGAAACGCTCTTGATGAACCGGGCCGTGAATGAAGAAGTCTTTGCCAAAACGGTTCGCCTGGTTAACGACTTTAAAGATTATTATGCTTCCTACAAACAGCCCATCTATGAGAATCCTTCTCCCGGGAACAAGAAGGGCGGCATTACGACGCTGGAGGACAAGTCCCTTGGTTGCACGCAGAAAGGCGGAACGTCGGAAGTTGTCGATGTGCTGGATTACGCCGGACGGGTCATGTGCCGGGGACTCAATCTGCTGGCCGCTCCCGGGAACGACATGGTGGCGGCGACGGCTCTGGCGGCAGCCGGTTGCCAGATGGTCCTCTTCACGACCGGTCGGGGCACCCCGCTGGGGACCTGCGTCCCTACCGTGAAAGTTTCGACGAATAGCGGCCTCTACCAGAGGAAGAGCCATTGGATCGATTTTGACGCCGGGGTCCTTTTGAACGGAACAAGCATGGAAGACCTGGCGGATGATTTCTGGAAGTATGTCCTGCGCGTCGCTTCCGGAGAAGCGACGAAAGCCGAGAACCTGGGTTTCCGGGATATTGCCATCTTCAAAAATGGCGTGACCCTTTAGACACGGGTTTGGCGGGAAGAGAATCTGGGGGAATCAGGCTATGAAAATGGTTTTTCGCTGGTATGGCGAAGGGAATGATACGGTGACACTGGAGCAGATCCGGCAGATCCCGGGTGTTTCAGGCATCGTCTGGGCGCTGCACGATGTGCCGGCCGGAGAAGACTGGCCTATGGAAAAAATCCTGGCGGTCAAGAAGCGGGCGGATCAGTACGGATTCAGCCTGGACGTCGTCGAAAGCGTCAACGTGCACGAGGACATTAAACTGGGGCTTAAGACGCGGGATCGTTACATCGAAAACTATAAAAAGACGATTGCCAAGCTGGCCCAAGTCGGAGTCAAAGTGATCTGTTACAATTTCATGCCGATTTTCGATTGGACGAGGACGGACATGGCCAGGAGGCTGGATGACGGATCAACGGCTCTCTTCTATGAAAATGCTAAAATCAAGGACATGGATCCGATGGAATTGGTGAGCGAGATCGCCTCCAATCCCGACCTGACCATGCCCGGCTGGGAGCCGGAGCGCCTTAGCCGCTTGAACGAGCTTTTCGAAGCCTATAGGAATGTGACGGAAGAAGACTTGTGGCAGAACCTCAAGTATTTTCTGGAACAGATCATTCCTGTGGCGGAGGCGAATGACATAAAGATGGCCATTCACCCTGACGATCCGCCCTGGCCGGTCTTCGGTCTGCCCCGGATTCTTACGGGTCAAGCCAATCTGAGACGGTTCTTGAAGCTGGTCGACAGTCCTTATAACGCACTGACACTCTGCAGCGGTTCTCTTGGGGCGAATGCGGAGAATGACGTGCCCGCCATGGTCAGGGAATTCGTCGACCGGATCGCTTTTGCTCACATTCGAAACGTTCGAAGGTTTGACAACGGCGATTTTGTCGAGACCTCCCACCGGACCGGGGACGGTTCCCTGGACATCGTCGCGATCGTCAAAGCCTATTATGAAGGCGGGTTCACGGGCTATGTCCGTCCTGACCACGGACGGCACATCTGGAATAAAAAGTGCCGGCCTGGCTACGGCCTCTACGACAGGGCGCTTGGTATCATGTACTTATGGGGTGTTTGGGATACCTTGGAATCAAGATAGTGGATAAGAAAGGATGATTCTCATGGCAACCAAGGAAGAAATCGTTTCCAGAATTAAAGAAGGCGGGCTGGTGGCCGTTGTCCGGGCGGAAAGCACGGAGCAGGCGTTCAAAATCACGGAAGCCTGTATCGCCGGCGGAGTCGTGGCGATTGAAATCACCTTCACCGTACCCGGAGCCGCCGATCTCATTAAAGAATTGGCGGCAAAATACAAAAACGGTCCAATCATCATCGGCGCCGGGACCGTGCTCGATCCGGAAACCGCCAGAACGGCCATTCTCGCCGGTGCGGAATACATCGTCAGCCCGAGCCTCAGCGTGGAAACCGTCAAGCTCTGCAACCGTTACCAAGTGCCTTGCATGCCGGGTGCGATGACAGTGAAAGAAGCTGTAGAGTGCATGGAAGCCGGTGCGGACATCGTCAAGATCTTCCCGGGGGAAGTGTTCGGACCGAAGATCATCAAAGCGATCAAAGGACCTATCCCGCAAGCGGCCATGATGCCGACCGGCGGGGTCAGCCTCGATAACGTCGAAGAATGGATCAAGGCCGGTGCCGTCGCCGTAGGCGTCGGCGGCAGCCTGACCGCGGGCGCCAAGAAAGGCGACTACGAATCCATCACCACCATCGCCAAACAATTCATCGAGAAGATCAAGGCCGCCAGAGCGAAATAGAAGACTTTGCTGCACTCGATACATCTGATAGGTGGGACTGCTTCTATACTCTTATTCTCGTATTTGCATGAGAAAAGCTGTAGTCAAGATAGCCCAAGGGATACAGCGGTAAGCGAACCATTAGGCATAGGCGCGTTAAGTGGAGGAAGCGTTACGGTTCACTTGCAGAAAGACCCTGAGGTTTGGTGCTTTAGCCGCGGAGCTGACGGAGTAGTGCCGGCGCCTTGGTGATTGGCCGCTGTATCCCGGGGGTAATGAGGACTTGAGATAACGAAAGTGAAAGGAAAGTGATTGCAATGTCCATAATCGATGTCAAGCCCAAAGAGAGCTGCCGCTACGATTGCATCTCTCTCGGAGAAGTCATGCTGCGCTTCGATCCCGGAAACGGTCGGATCAAAAATGCCCGGGAGTTCAAGGTCTGGGAAGGTGGCGGAGAGTATAACGTATCCCGGGGCTTAAGAAAATGTTTTGGCATGAACGTCGGTGTGGTCACCGCCTTGGCCGATAATGAAATTGGCCGGCTGGTGGAGGATTTCATTTTGCAGGGAGGCGTTGATTCGTCTCTGATCCAGTGGATTCCTTACGATGGAATCGGGCGTGTGGTTCGCAACGGGATGAACTTTACGGAAAGAGGGTTCGGCGTCCGCGGCGCCCTGGGCGTTTCCGACCGGGGGAATACCGCGGCCTCCCAACTCAAAAAGGGAGATATCGATTGGGACTATATTTTTGGCAAACTCGGCTCAAGGTGGTTTCACACCGGCGGCATCTTCGCTGCTTTGTCGGATACCACGCCGGATGTTGTTCTGGAAGCTGTGCAAACGGCCAAGAAGTACGGTACGATTGTCTCCTATGACCTCAACTACCGCCCGTCTCTCTGGAAGAGCATCGGCGGCCAGCCAAGAGCCCAAGAGGTCAACAAGGAATTGGCCAAGTATGTCGATGTAATGGTCGGCAATGAGGAAGACTTTACCGCTTCCCTGGGCTTTGAAGTCGAAGGAAATGACGCCAACCTGAAAGAACTGAATCTCGACGGTTACAAGAAGATGATCGACCAGGTAGTGAGAGCTTATCCGAACTTCAAGGTTGTTGCCACCACTCTGCGGACCGTTAAAACGGCAACGGTCAATGACTGGAGCGCGATGTGCTGGGCAGGCGGCAAGATCTACAAAGCCAATGCTTATGGTGGTCTGGAAATCTTCGACCGCGTGGGCGGCGGTGACAGTTTTGCCTCCGGTCTTATTTATGGTCTCATAACGACCGGGGATCCGGATAAAGCGGTCAATTATGGGGCCGCGCACGGCGCCCTAGCCATGACCACACCCGGGGATACCTCGATGGCCAGCCTCAAGGAAGTGGAGAGTCTGATGAAGGGTGGCAGTGCCAGGGTGCAAAGATAGGCTCCTTGGATCATAATTGCCAGGAACCCACATTTCACGGAGGATTAATAGAGAGATGCTGAATTTGAGCCAAGAAAGCTTAAAGAACGTCGAACCATGGGTAGAAGCAGGAATTGACCTGCCGGGATTTTCTTATAACGACATGATTGCTAGAACCGGAGAAAATCCTACTTGGGTACATTTTGGGGCCGGGAATATCTTTCGCGGGTTCGTTGCCGCTTTGCAACAAACACTCCTAAATAAGGGCAAAGCTGATACAGGCATTATAGCTGTGGAAGCATATGATCTGGAGATAATTGATCGAATCTATGTCCCTTATGACAACCTTAGCCTGTTGGTCGTCATGAACCCTGACGGGACGCTGGTAAAAAAGGTAATTGGCAGTGTAGGTGAAGCGCTTGAAGGGGATATGTCGCGTCCGGGTGATTGGAAAAGGCTGAGGGAGATTTTTACTAAGCCGTCCCTGCAAACGGCCAGTTTTACTATCACGGAAAAAGGTTACAGTCTTAAGAAAATGTCCGGGGCATATCTCGAAGATATACGGCAGGATATGCTGACCGGGCCTGAGCAGCCCCGGCACATCATGGCTAAGATTGCCTCTCTGGCCTATGCCAGATACCTGAACGGTGCATTTCCTCTAGCTTTTGTTAGTATGGACAACTGTTCCCATAACGGTGAAAAACTCCATGATTCCGTAGAGACCATCGCACAAAAATGGGTTGAGAATGGACTGGCAGACAGTGAATTTGTGGCCTATATCAACGATCCAAATAAAGTCGCGTTAGAGCGGATCAAGAAATCGGTCACCATACCGGTCGTTGGGATCGGAGGGATCAAGGAAATGAACGTGAGTCAGGTCATGTCCGCCGGGATTGACGGGGTTGCAGTAGTGTCTGCTATCCTTGGGGCGGAAGACTGCTACGCGGCCGCCCGCCGGCTGCGGGAGCTTCTTATGAATTCAGAATTCAGAATAAAGCAAAGGATTTAAGGCTTCATCGCATTCGGCATATCTGCGAAGCAAAACTCATTTAGAGGAACTCCGCTTGACAGTTTTTCGTGGGTTTAGGCCTCCGTTAATCTTCTGATTCTCAGGCGCCAAGGTGTGCCGGACAGGGTCGAAGTAAAGCTCCTGCCGAGTTCGAGGGTCTTCCCTTTATGAACACAGGTGAGGAATCTAAAATCTTTAACGAGGTATAGCGCTGCAAGCCCAGCCCCAACTGTAAGTGCGCGGTTCCTGTGGATCTGGGAAGAATGTGCAGATCCACTTCCACTTCCAGCGTCTCCCGGGGGATGTCCGCGCGCGGATCGGACAAGGAGGCGAGGAGTTCGGTAACCATCCGGTTCTGCAGGGCCGGGGCGGAGGCTTGAGAAGCGAGCTGATTCTGGGCGGTTTTTAAAAACGGCCACAATGTGTCTGCAGGCTCCTGTGTGATCGCCATAAGAAAGGCAATGACAGTCACAGGACATTATTGAGCCGTCTTTGGACCGTTTGCGCGCGATAATGGACTATCCCCTCCTCGTAAGCTTGTCGGCTGGAGGCTAGGGCGGAAATGATATTTTCCGGAATGTCTAGATTAGGCATGGACGAATACTCCTTTATTGGAATGGGGGATGGATGAGGCCTTTACCCCCATAGCATAACAGTCTTTGACAATTTTTACGGTATTAAACTAATTCACGGAAAACCGTAAAAATAAGTGCCAAGTAAGGTGTAACGGATTCTTCAGACTCATTGCCTAAAAATAAAATAAAAATATGTTCAGGATCAAGAAGGTATTCTGGTGACTGTGTCGAATACCTAATTAACGGGTGAGGCACCTGAAGAAAACGCGATCGGCATTCTCGATTAGCACAGCGGTTGTGCCAGCCTCAAAGTCAGTTTGTTTCCAAAATTAAAGATTTAAAAAAGGCCATGGAGGTCCGACTTAATTACGGGTCTCTCTATGGTCTTTTCTTTTTTAGGAGAGGAGGGTAAGGCATGTGTAATTTCCAGTAAAGACATAAATCGGCATGAACAAATCGGTATTAACAAAATTGGCTAATTAATGAGGGAGGGACCAGTCCATGCATATTCCGGACGGATACTTAAGTCCGCAAACCGATGCGCTGATGGGGATTGTGAGCGCCTCTGTCTTGGGCATTGCGGCTAAGAAGACTTCTAAAACACTGAGTGTTAAGAACATTCCTCTACTGTCTGTGGGTGCGGCCTTTTGTTTTACGCTGATGATGTTCAATGTTCCTATTCCCGATGGGACGACAGCACATGCGGTGGGCGGCTCGTTGCTGGCTATTTTGTTTGGTCCATGGACAGCGGCTATTGGTGTATCTATTGCCTTAGTGATACAGGCGATCTTTTTCGGGGATGGGGGTATTTTGGCCTTAGGGGCAAACATCTTCAACATGGCCATTGTGCTGCCGTTCCTGAGTTACGCCATTTACCGTTTAATTGCCGGTAAGAGCGTGATTTCGTCAAAACGCCGTTTAGTGGGTGCTGCCATCGGCGGCTACATCGGCTTGTGTGTCGCGGCTGTTTGTGCCGGAACAGAATTTGGCTTGCAGCCGCTTCTTTTCCATACCGCCAACGGGACTCCGCTCTACAGCCCTTATGGCTTGAATGTGGCTGTACCGGCCATGCTTTTTGCGCATACGACGATAGCCGGGCCGGTGGAGGCTGTGGTTACCACCATGGTTCTTGCCTATCTGCAACGTTCTAACCCGGCTATGTTGGAATTGAGAAATAACCGCGAAAGCACAAGCCCGGCGTTGCGGCTGAGGAAGTATGTTATTGGCTTATTGGTTATTGCCGTGTTCACTCCCTTGGGGCTTTTGGCTTCGGGAACTGCCTGGGGCGAATGGGGTGGAAAAGATTTAAAGGAAAAATTAGGATTTGTGCCCGCCGGGATGCAAAAATTCGGTGATTTCTGGAAACACGCTTTGCTCAAAGGCTATGGTATTGCCGGATATGACCATACGTTCTGGCAGCAAGCCTTGGGTTATCTTTTGTCCGCCTTTGTGGGTTTACTTTTAATCGGGCTGATTGCTTTTATTGTTCAACATTTTGTCCGTAAATCCGGGCACGGAGAAGTAAGTGCAAACAGATGAGCCGGATATCCGGCAAAAAAGCGAATAGAATCAAGCAGAAGGAAGAGGCCATGGAGGTCTTACGGCGTCAGGATGCGGAATGAATTTTCATGGGCTTTTGTTTTTCTGTTTAGACCCCAACGGGACATACCGAGGGTTTACAGTGGCGATTCTCAGTGCTCAATACTTTCTTACTTTGGTTATTAGATTCACTTGGCAGAATCTAATAATATACCTTCTCTTCATTATGTATTGCCGCCTGTTAGGACCGCATGATCGCATGAGAGACGATGCTCACAATGTTGGTTCTCGGGCGGCCCTTCTTGAAGCTCTGACAATGTTTCGATCATGTGACAAACACTTCGGGAACACAGGAACACAAGGTGAGGATTGACAAGCCCTGTGCCACTGTGTTAACCTAAAAGTACGAAAACTCAATAGATGCGGCGCGAGTATACTTTCTCAAGGGGAAAGTATTGAAAAAGGGAAGTCAGTTAAAATCTGACGCGGTCCCGCCACTGTGATAGTGAGCGGCCTTACATAGTGTCACTGGGTAAAACCGGGAAGACGTAAGGCAGCGATGAACTTAAGCCAGGAGACCTGCTCGCTCCGGAACAGCACAGATACCTACGGAAGATAGGGGAGGTGTTGCTTTCGCCGGGTGACCAACGATCCGGCTAGGCGGGCAAGGCAAAACCCTTTACAGGTATTCTGTAAAGGGTTTTTTGGGGTTCTTTCGTAAAGGAGGAGGCATAACGGGTGAAATCCTTAGACAAGAAACGAGAGATGGCAGAGCGCAGACAAGCGTTGCTTGAGGTGCGGGGAGAAATCCTGGGTAAATACAAAGTGGACAAGGAGCAGCGAATTCATTGGCTGGTGCGGTTGATGGATGTCGAAGACGAGCTTGAAGAATTGGCCTGTAGGCAAAGCCAATGTACTATAGCGGGAAAATTGACTTCTGCGGGGAATTCCAGACGCAGAAGGGCTCAGTCCAATTAGATGCGGCCTTTTTAAAATTGCAAAGTGAAATGGCCAAGTGAACTCGTTCAGCTTAAGCTGAACATTGAGACTTCGGCAAAAGTGTCCAGTGGACACTTTCGTCGAAAGCACTTAGCCTTTAACGAATGCTATCGCGCTGAAGTGCAATGGATGGAATATCTTTCTTAAAGTATCAATTTTTGAGAGGAGTTTTAACGTTTATGTCCAAATCTCAGAGGAAACTCTTTTCCGTCATGACCATATTACTGTCTCTGCTTTTGCTCGCAGGCTGTGCTACAGCACAAAAGGTGGCGGAAACAGGCGCCGTTAGGCTCGAATATGCCAAAGGGTTTAAGATCGAGAATGTCGCCGGCGGCTGCCAAGAGGTAACGGACGGTGAGGGACGGACCTTGCTTTTGGTGCCGCGGGGCCAACAAGCACCCAGTGCCTACAAAAATCTGCCCACAATTTACACCCCGGTCAAACGCGTCGTGGCAGTTTCCACGACGGAGGCCGCTTTCCTGAGGCCTTTGGGCGAATTGGGCAGCATTATCGGAGTCACGGTGGACAAAAAGCACTGGTATATCAATCCGGTTAAAGAGGGAATGGCGAGCGGCAAAATTCAAATGGTGGGTGGCGGTGCCGGGATGGGACCGTTGGCTTACGGCAAAATCGTCGCTTTGAAACCGGACCTGGTCTTTATGAGCACCGGGACATCGGGAGATGTCCAGACCTTAAAGAAATTGGAGGAACTTAAGATCCCGGTGGCCGTTGACAACAGTTGGCTGGAAAGCGATCCCTTGGGCAGATTGGAGTGGATCAAGTTTATCGCTGCTTTTTACGGGAAGGGACAACAAGCGGATCAGTTTTTTGCTCAGGCGGTGCAAAAAGTCTCCGCGATTAAGGAGAAAGTGGCCGGGGACAAAGACAAACCCAAAGTCTTATGGGGGATGATCTATCAAGGCAAGGCCTATGTGCCGGGGGGAGATTCTTATGCCGCCAAAATGATCGCGCTGGCCGGGGGTGATTATCTCTTTAAAAACCTCAAAGGGACAGGCAGTGTGCCCATCACGCTGGAAGAGTATTACGCCAAGGGTAAAGAAGCCAATGTCTACATTTCCGACACAATGCCGGATTATGGAGTGACATCCATCGCTGACATCAGCAAGCAGTCCCCGGTTCTGGCGGGTTTTCCCACACTCAGACAGGGAAAAGTGTGGTGTTATCAACCCTGGTATTTCCAGTCACTGGATAAGACGGCCGAGGTGATTGGGGATTTGGCGGAGATCTTTCATCCCCATCTCTTTCCTGGCAGGCAGTTGAAAGAGTTTATGAAGCTGCCACAATCCTAGAGGCTGCTACAATCCCAGAGACTGACTCATTCCCGAACACGGACTACCGCGAACAATTGCGCTCAAAGCGGAGTCTACTCTAACCGCAACAGAAAGGTGAATCGTCCACTGATGCAAGTGAACGTATAAGAACGGTGGCAAAAGTGGTTCAAAGGGGTTTGTCCGGTTTTTCACGTAAGATGAGGCGTAACCCTTCCTATTTGCTCAGTCTGTTTGGACTTTTGCTGGTTATCTCTCTGGTTTTGAGCATCACGCTCGGCTCGGTTTCAATCCCTTTAAAGGACCTGTGTCAGGTCTTATTCGGCCAGGGAAATCATGCTGTGGACAAAACGGTGATCTTGGACATCCGTTTGCCGCGGGCTTTGGCGGCTGTTTTCGGGGGAGCGGCCCTGGCGGTCAGCGGACTGCTCTTGCAGATCTTCTTTCGCAATCCTATTGTGGACCCTTATGTGTTGGGAGTTTCTTCCGGCGCCACCCTGGTCGTCGCCCTTCTGATGCTGACAGGATTCAGCCTGGGGATGGGGTCTGTCTCACCCTTCTTGGTCACACTGGCCGCCCTGATCGGTGCCTTAGCAGTCGTAGCCCTGGTCATGGCGATTGCCCAGCGGGTCAAAAGTGCGGTGACTTTGCTGGTGATCGGTTTAATGATCGGTTACCTCTGCAGTGCCGTCGTCAACATCCTCATGACTTTTGCCGAAAAGGAAAATCTGCATAATTTTATCCTCTGGACTTTGGGCAGCTTTTCCGGTTTCGACTGGGGTGAAGTGGAAATCTTGGCGCCGGCGGGCGGGGTTTTGCTGGCTGCGGCCTACCTTCTCAGCAAACCGCTCAATGCCCTGTTGTTGGGAGAGGATTATGCTCAAAGTATGGGGGTCAATATCAAGAAATTACGGATTAGCACGGTCCTGATTTCCAGCGCCCTGACCGCTTTGGTGACGGCTTTTGCCGGGCCCGTGGCTTTCATCGGTCTGGCCAGCCCGCATCTGGCGCGGTTGATCTTAGGTACTTCGGACAATAAGATCCTTATTCCGGCCTCAATTCTCCTGGGGGCGACGGTCACTGCCTTATGTGATCTGTTGGCCCGGATCAGCTTTTCTCCGATAGAACTGCCTATCAGTGCCATCACCTCTTTGCTGGGGGCACCTATCGTCATCAGTCTGCTCATGAAAAGGAGGACGAGCCTATGAGTGTTATTCAAACCCAGGAATTAGCTGTGGGCTATGGCGGCCGAACGGTCGTCGGCGACATCAATTTGGAAGCTTTAAAGGGCCAGTTTATCTGTCTCCTCGGACCCAACGGCTCCGGCAAATCCACGATCATTCGCACTCTGTCCGGGCTGCTGAGGCCGCTGGGAGGCTGCGTCTATCTGAAAGGCGAGCATCTTAACGCGATTGAGCCGCGAGAGTTAGCCAAGACGATGGCTGTGGTTCTGACCGAGCGCCTCTCTCCCGGTTTGATTAAGGTCTTCGATCTGGTCGCGATGGGTCGGTATCCCTATACGGATTTTTTCGGCCGCCTGACCGGGAAAGACAGGGAGAAGACCCGGGAAGCTTTGGGCCTGGTCGATGCGGGCAGGCTGGCCGACAGATACTTCAATGAACTGAGTGACGGCGAGAAGCAAAAAGTGCTCATGGCCCGGGCCTTGGTGCAGGAGCCGGAAGTGCTGATCTTGGATGAACCGACTTCCCATCTTGACCTGAAACATCGCCTGGAGGTGATGGCTATTTTGCGCCGGCTCACACAGGAAAAAGGGATCACCGTCATCCTTTCTTTGCATGAAGTGGATATGGCGCTTAAAAGCTGCGAACTCGTCATTCTGGTCAAAGATGGGAAAATACTGGCTTCCGGAGCGCCGGAAGAAATTTTAAGCGATGAAAGGGTTGCCGAACTCTACGATATTGATTGTGCTAATTTCAGCAATTGTCTCGGTGGTATTGAACTGAGAAACGGTGGGGGAGCCGGAGTTTTTGTCTTGGCCGGGGGCGGCAGCGGCGCCTTGGTTTACCGGCTGCTCAACAAACAGGGTTTCAGCCTCAGTACCGGAGTTATTTCCGAGAACGATATCGATTACCATGTGGGCCGGGCGCTGGGCGCAACCGTCATCAGTGAGAAGCCTTTTGAGGAGATCAGCAAATCCGCGCTCAACAGAGCCGTTTTTGCCGGCGCCCAAGCGGCGTATATCCTGGATGCCGGCTTTCCGTTGGGCACACAGAACCGGCGCAACCTGGATCTTGTCAAGCAAATCTTAGCCCAAGGTCGGACGATCTACAGCCTGCGCCATCCCAGGGAAGCCCGCTTCTTATTTGGCGAAGATCAAGACCAGTGGGTTTTCTGTCCGACAACGGGTGTGCTGCTGTCGAACCTGAAAAGAGAAGAGGGACGGCGCCAGAGCAAAAAGGCTGCAACTTCCGCTGCCGCCGCTATGGGTTAAGATCGAACGGGTAGGAGAGGATGACAATGGGAGGGATCATTTTTCTCACCAATATGGAACGGCAGTATGCTATGCTGGAACGCGTGCGCCGAAGTCTGGAACGAGAGGGCAGAGTGCCCCCGGGACGAGTGGTGTTTCTGAGCGACTCTCTTACCTGGGGCGGAGAATGGGAAGCGGCTTTTTTGACCAGCGCGTTCGTCATCTTCAACTGGATGGGGAGCGGTTTGGATACGCCTTTTCTCAAAAGAGCCGCCGAGTTTATGCGGACCGGCAAAATGCGGTATACCATGCTCATCACCGAACCGGATGCTGAGGTTCGGGAACGCGGAATTTCAGCGCGGGAACGCAAAACCCTACAGGAATATTTGGCCTACGGTGGAAGGGACAATTACCGTAACCTTTGGCTGTGGTTGAATAGGACTTATGGCCGGGAGGGAGACGATTATCGTCCGCCCCAACCCCTGCTGTGGAACGGCATTTTCCACCCTCACGCAGACAAATCCTTTGCTGACGGCGCGCAATACCGCCGCCTGTTTTGCCGTACGGACCGGCCGACGGTGGGAATTCTCTTCTACCGTGACGAATGGGTCTGGGGGGATTTGGCTTACCAAAGCGCACTGGTGGAGGAAATCGAACGGCAAGGGATGAATGCGGTGGCGGTGTTCAGCCCGGGAGTCCCCAACCCGGAATTGCGGATCCCCGGCTTGAGCGAGGCCCTCTCTGCCTATTTTTACGCAGAGGGGGTACCGGCCATTGACGTACTAATCAACACCTTGAAATTTTCTCTGACGACAACCAGGGCCCTTGAACTAAAAGCCTTGGAGCGCTTAAATGTGCCGGTCTTGCAGGCCTATACCCTGTTCGGTTCACGGGGAGAATGGCAGAAGAGCCGGGAAGGCCTGAGCGCCACGGAGATTGCTGTCAGCGTGACGATGCCGGAATTTGACGGCATCATCCATGCCCTGCCGGTCGCGGGGCGGGAACACCTGCCAGACGGCAGCGCGGAGTATTTACCTATTCCGGAGCGCATTCAGCGGCTGGTGCGCAAAGCCGAGAAGTGGGCGAGACTACGGTACAAGGCCAATGGGGAAAAAAAGATCGGCATCATCTTTCACAATTACCCGCCGACCAATTCGAATATCGGCAGTGCCTTGGGGCTCGATTCACCCGAGAGTATCCGTCTCTTGCTGGCGGAGATGCTGGAGCGGGGCTACCGGGTGGACCATATTCCGGCCGACAGTCGGTCCTTTATGAATGAACTGGTGGCGCACGCGACCAATGATCGTCGCTATATTACAGACAAGCAGATCAAAGAGGCCGACGGAAAACTGAGTGCAGAGCAATACCGGAAATTTTTTGCGGCTTTGGCGGAGGAAACCCAGGAGCAATTAAGGCGTGACTGGGGCACACCTCCGGGAGAGGTGTTCCATTACGACGGGAACCTTCTGGTTCCGGGGATGCTTAACGGGAATGTCTTTATGACTGTCCAACCGCCACGCGGTTTTGGTGAAGATCCGGCCAAAATCTATCATTCGCCGGATTCTGTGCCGACCCATCATTATTTGGCTTATTATCACTGGCTGAGGGATATCTGGCAAGCGGACGCGGTCATTCACGTCGGCACTCATGGTTCTCTGGAATGGCTGCCCGGCAAAGGAGCGGCGCTCTCGCGCCAATGCTATCCAGATTTGGCTCTTGGCGATTTGCCCAATATCTATCCTTATTGGCTTACTGTTGTAGGCGAAGGGATTCAGGCCAAACGGCGTGCTGCCGCCTGTTTGATCAGCTACCTGTCGCCGCCGATGAGCCAAGCGGGAACGTATGATGAACTGGCTGAACTGGAAAATCTTTTAGACGAATACAGTTATTTTCAACAGAACCAGCCCGGCAGCCTGGAGACTATCATGACGCTAATCCGGGAGAAGGCGGCAGCGGCCAATTTAGAGGACGAGGTGCCCGCAGACCCGGAACAACCGTTTTCAGAATATGTACAACGCCTGCATGTCTATCTTACGGACATTAAAAACATGCAGATCCGGGTGGGGCTGCATGTACTCGGATGTCCGCCACAAGACGAGAGCCTGATCGAATACTTATTGGCCCTGACCCGCCCGGATAATGGGGACATCCCCTCGTTGACCCAGACGTTGACGACGATGTACGGCTTTGACTATTACGAATTGCTGGAGGGAAGCGGCCAGATGCTGTCTGACGGCAGCAGAACTTATGGTGCGCTGATTGATGAAATTCGCGAGCGCAGCCGTGAGGTTATTCTTCTGCTGTCTGAGCGTGATTTCGCGCTGGACCAAGCGGAAGCTGTCTTTGAATTGCCCTGGACCGCCCATATGTCGTCAACTTTACGCGAACAGCTGTTGAGTATAGCTCGCTATATTTGTCACACGATCGTACCCAGCTTGCAAAAAACCAGACAAGAAATCACGAATCTCTTGGCAGCGTTGGAAGGGTCATATGTTGAACCCGGTCCGGCCGGGGCTGTCACCAGTGGGATGGCGGATATTCTGCCGACAGGACGGAATTTCTATGGCGTGGATCCCCGTACTTTGCCCACGCCTGCCGCCTGGGAAATGGGCAAAACCCTGTCTGACGAATTGATTGCCCGTTATATTGCCGAAGAAGGACGTTATCCGGAAAACATCGGCATCGTGCTCTTTGCTACGGATAACCTGCGCAGCCATGGTCAGTGCCTGGCCGAGTTTCTCTGCCTGTTGGGAGTGCGTCCGGTCTGGCAGAGGGGAAGCCAAAGGGTGGTTGATTTGGAGGCAATCCCCATAGAAGAGCTGAAGCGCCCGCGCCTTGATGTGACCGCCCGTATTAGCGGATTTTTCCGGGACAGTCTGCCGATGGTCTTTACCTGGATGGATAAGGCCGTGAAGCAGGTAGCCCATTTGGACGAAGGCCCGGAAATTAATTATGTCAGAAAGCATATCAGGCAAGAGGCAGAAGAGCTAGAAAAGCAGGGAATGGATAACCTGGCGGCTTGGGAGCAGGCTTCCTACCGTATCTTCAGCGATCCGCCCGGGACGTATGGCGCGGGTATCGGGGCTGTGTTGGAAGCAAAGAACTGGGAGACGATCGCGGATCTGGGCAAAGTTTATGTGCGCTGGGGCGGATATGCCTATGGTGCCCAAGCTAAAGGGGTCTTCGTGCCGGAACTGTTCAGCCGCCGCCTGGCCGGCTTGGATGTGACCATCAAAAATGAGGATAACCGTGAAGTCCACATGCTGAGTTCGGATGATTACAATGCCTATCACGGTGGGATGATTGCCGCTGTTCGCAGCCTTAAAGGAGAGGTGCCTCGTTCGTACTGCGGTGACAGCTCAGACCGGAACAAAGTCGTGCTGCGCAGCCTGCAGGAGGAAATGAAGCGTCTATTCCGGGGCGAAGCCATCAATCCTAAATTTATTGAGGGAATGAAAGAACATGGGTATAAAGGAGCGGCTGATTTAGCTAATTATGTGGCACACAGTTATCAATGGGATGCAACCAGTTCGGTTATGGAAGATTGGATGTACCAAAAGTATGCGGAAAAGTATGCCCTGGATGAAAAGATGCAGGAATGGATGAAGGAAGTAAACCCCTGGGCCTTGCAAAGGATTGCGGAGACTCTGCTGGAAGCCGCCCAGCGCGGTTTATGGCAAACGGATGAACAAACCAGAGAGGAACTGAGAGAACTTTATCTTGGGATTGAAGGGGAGTTGGAAGAAGAGAGTGATGCGCCGTCCTAAGCCGTTGAAAATGCTGGTGCTGAGCCTGACGGGACAGTGCAATTTTGCCTGCAGTTATTGTTATGCTCAGGCCCATGCGCAAGAAAGCATGAGTCTCGCGACCGCCATCGCAGCCGTCAATCGGGCGGCAGACAGCGGGGAGCCCTTCGTCTTGCAGTTTAGTGGCGGCGAGCCGCTCCTGTCCTTTGCGGTTATGAGGGATACGATTCAATATGTGCGGCGAAAGAGAATTCCCGCTCTCATCCAGGTACAGACCAATGCCTCCTTGCTAAGCTCACAAAAGATTGCTTTTTTGCGCGCAGCCCAGGTCGGCATCGGTGTCAGCTTGGATGGCAGGCCGGGGATTAATGACCGGACGCGCCGCCTGTCCAGCGGCGAGGGGACCAGCCGACTGATCCTGGGCGGTATCGAACAACTGGCTCGGCAAGGAGTGAAAATCGGCCTAACCTGTGTGATATCCGAGGCAAATGTCAGCCAATTGGCGGGTATTGTAGAAATGGCGTATTACCTGGGAAATGTAAGGCGTCTCGGGTTTGATTTAGTGCGTGGTCAAGGGAGGGGAAGTCTGTTGCAGCCGCCGGCACCGGAGTCCATCGAAAGAGGCTTAGAGCAAGCCCTGCGGACTGCCGAGAGACTGGGCCGGCGTAGCGGTACAACCCTGTCGATTGCGCAACTGGAACGGGTGAAAACTCTGGCCCGCAGAACGGAGCGGGGTTTTGCCCACTGCCCGGCCTTGAAAGGCGAAGCAGCCTTCGTAGATGCTCAAGGCAATATCTATGCTTGTTCTTCTCTGATCGGTGAGGAGAAATTTCGGTTGGGCGATGTGGCGGCGGGGATTGAGGAAAGCAGACAAGAGGCTGTTGTTACGTTGATGCAAAAGAGTATGGGGTTTTGCCTGGAATGTTCTAGTTTTTCCTTGTGCGGCGGGGGCTGTTTTGCCCGCTGGTACGGTGCCGCTCGAAGCGGGGAGGCTTATGCCGGCGAATGTACGCTGAAACGAGTGTTTATCAAGTGGTATCTGGAGCAACGGACCGAGGCGAGTGCAATCACATGAAGGTTGGGTTCGGGAGCGCAATCGGTCGTGTGGAGTACGGAGTGAACTTAGGGTGGGGAGTGTTCAATCTGGGATAAGCCAGCCTGGAGAGGAGAGAGAAAGTGCGAATTTGTACGTTATCAACCGGGGACGTCGTGTACCGGTATGACAAAAGTATTGTTGTGGTCTTCGAACAAGCGCGTAAAGTCCTCAGTACGTCCGTGCTAAACGGCGGTTACCGTGAAGATCTGAGTGCGGTCTTTAATCATAATATCAGCACAGAGGCCACAGAGGCCGGCCTGGCCGTTACCCCGCGTGCTTCCACTTACGAGCAGCATCTGCGCTCAGTTGCGCAAGAGGCGGGACTCAATCCCGACCTGAGCACCGGGATGGGGACGGCCGCGGCGATGGAAAATGTGGCGATCCGAGAGGAAACCTATGAAAACTTGACGGTGACCGCGTTGGTGACCGGGGGTGTAGAGGTCAATGGGGGACGGGTGGGTGATCCTGCGAGCTATTTTCAACCCATAGAGAAAAGGACACTCCTTAAACCGGGGACGATTAATATCATTCTGGTCATGGATGCCGATATGCCGCCCGGAACCTTGGCCAGAGCCCTGGTGACTTGTACGGAAGCCAAAACGGCGGCCTTGCAGGAACTGATGGCAGGCAGCAATTATTCAAACGGACTTGCAACCGGATCAGGGACTGATCAGGCCATTCTGATTGCCAATCCGGCTTCACCTTTGTATTTAGAGAGTGCAGGCAAACACTCCAAGCTAGGAGAATTGATTGGACGTGCGGTCAAGCAAGCGGTCCAGGAGGCACTCAGGCGACAGACCGGTCTGTCGCCAAGGCAACAGCACAGCGCCTTACGACGTCTTAAACGCTTTGGCGTCCGGGAAGAAACCCTATGGCAGGAATATAGGGCGGAAAAAGAACTTAGGGCGGAGAAGAGTGAACAAGGGTCCAAGCTAATCAAAGCGCAGTTTTTAGAGTATTTGTCTGAGAGCGACAGAGATGATTGTTGGGTGACTTATACTTCGTTATATGTTCATTTACTGGACCAATTTCTCTGGGAACTCCTGTCGGACGCAGAAGTTACGCAGGCTGGCAATGACTTATTGGCACTGGCTGCCGGCAGGTTTGGTGTCCCAGCGCCGCAGATTGGTGAACCTAATCCTCCCGAATGTCCGGTGAATCTTACAGACTTCATTCAGGCATGGACAAAATTGTTTGTTCGGATTGTGGACTATTTGTCAGTAAACCGGGGAGGTGTAACCGTTTGAAAGACCCGTCTGTCTACCCCTTCACAGCGATCGTCGGTCAAGATGATATGAAGCTGGCGCTGATATTAAACGCCATCAACCCGGCTCTGGGGGGCGTCCTGATCAAAGGGGAAAAAGGCACGGCCAAATCAACGGCCGTGCGGGCTCTGGCCGACTTGCTGCCGGCCCTGGAGGTGGTCGAGGACTGCCCGTTCCACTGCGACCCGCGGGAACCGCGGGGAATGTGCGCAAACTGTCAGGCCAGAGCCGAGGGTGAACAAATGTTGGCTTCCCGTTCGATGAAAATGCGGGTGGTTGAATTGCCCGTCAATGCTACGGAAGACCGGGTCGTCGGGACGCTGGACCTGGAGCAGGCTATTCAAGACGGGAAAAAGCAATTCGAGCCGGGTATCTTGGCCCAGGCCAATCGCAACATCCTCTATGTCGATGAAGTCAATTTGTTGGACGACCATGTTGTGGATGTTTTGCTGGACGCGGCGGCCATGGGAGTCAATACCGTGGAGCGGGAAGGGATATCGTATTCCCATCCGGCCCGTTTTGTCCTGGTGGGCACCATGAATCCTGAAGAAGGGGACATCCGGCCCCAGTTGCTGGACCGCTTTGGTTTATCGGTGACCGTGGCCGGTGAGCACCTGCCGGAACTGCGGGTGGAAGTGATCAAGCGGCGGCTCGCCTATGAGCAGGATCCCGTAAGCTTTTTGGAGATCTACCAAGCGGAACAAGAAGCGTTGGGGCAAAGGATCGTTCAGGCCCGGCGTTTGCTGCCGCAGGTTGAAATTGACGACGAACTGCTGATCCGGGTAGCGACCATCGCGCTTGAGCTGGAAGTGGATGGCCACCGGGCAGACATTACAGTGATCAAAACAGCTTTGACACTGGCTGCTCTGGCCGGCCGGGACAAGGCAGAGCCCGAGGATCTAAAAAAGGCGCTTAGGCTGGCCCTGCCGCACCGGATGCGGCGTCGACCCTTCGAAGAAGGGGTGCTCGATTGGGAAAAGATTGAGGCGTTGTTTGCCAAAGGCTAACAGGAATCGGCGGGAGGGAGAGAAATGTCAAAGCGGAATCTCTTTCCGTTTGCGGCCATGGTCGGGCAAGAGCAGGTCAAAAGGGCCTTGTTGATCGCGTCGGTTAATCCGAAGGTTGCCGGTGTTTTGGTTTCCGGTGCCAAAGGGACGGGAAAATCGACCATGGTTCGCGGCCTGGCGGAGGTCGTTGCCACGGGCAAAATGGCGGAGCTGCCCCTGAGTGTGACGGAAGACATGTTGTTCGGCAGTTTGGATCTGACCTATGCGCTCGCGCAGGGAACAAAGCGATTTTCCCCGGGGATACTGGCCAAAGCCCATGGGAACATCCTTTATGTCGATGATATTAATTTGTTGCGCCGCGAGTTCTTGAATGCCATTTTAGCCACGGCAGCGCAGGGAGTTAGTATCGTGGAGAGGGAGGGAATTTCCGAGCGCCGGGTGGCCAGGTACATCACAATTGGAACGATGAATCCGGAGGAAGGAACGCTGCCGCCGGCGGTTCTGGATCGGTTTGGTTTGTATGCGGCTGCCGGCGGGGAAACAACGGTGGCGGCCAGGGTTGAGATAGTGCGGCGAGTCCTGGCGTTCGAGCGGGAACCGGAGCTTTTCCGGCAGCAGTACCGGGAAATGAACGAAAATATCCGGCAGCAGGTCAGCCGAGCCGGAAAGATCATTGACAATATCGAAATAACGCAAGGCATGATGTCTCTGGCGGCCCAATTGTCCCTCCAGGCGCATTGTGCCGGGCACCGGGCCGAGCTGTTTCTGCTGGAGGCGGGGAAAGCCCTGGCGGCTTTGGCGGGACGAGAGTTCCTACTGCCCACGGATCTGGAAGAGGCAGCTCTGTTTGTCTTACCTCACCGGATGGGCCGGGAAGAACAAGGACCGTTCGAACGGCCTGGACGCTTCAGTGAACAGCAGCAAGAACAAGAGGAGAATAGGAAGGAAAGCGGGGAGAAAGAGCGGGAAGAAGAAAGGCAGGCTAGAGGGAAGTTTTCGAACACAGCGGAACCAGAAGCGGACAGAGTGGAACCTGCGGGTGCAGTGGAGCCGAAAGAAGACCGGGAGGGAGAGGCTAACCGGCGGCAAAAGGAGCCGGTTGGACCACAGTGCCAAGAATCCGGGTATAACGGCGACGTCAAGGATAAGACGGCGGATATTGACATAACGTTTCCGTTCTTGAACCTGAGCCTAACGTTGGCGCCGAATCGGCAAGTCAGGCGGGGCAGCGGTAAGCGCAACCGGACGCGCAGCACGCAGAGACGGGGAAGGTATGTTCGCGCTGCCTTCCCCTGCGGACCGGTGACCGATTTAGCCCTTGATGCCACCTTGCGGGCGGCGGCCCCTTATCAGAAACTACGGAAAAAGGGAAAATGCCGCCTGACGATTCAGCAGGAAGATCTGCGGCAAAAGGTCCGCGAACAACGGAGTGGCAATACATTTTTGTTTGTGGTGGATGCCAGCGGGTCCATGGGGTCCTACGACCGCATGCGGGCCGTCAAAGGGGCTATTTTTGCTGTGTTGCGGGACGCCTATCAAAAACGGGATCAAGTGGGTTTGATCGCTTTTCGGCGGCAAAGGGCGGAGGTGCTCCTGCCGGTTACTCGCAGTGTGGACCTAGCCCAAAAATGTCTGCGGCAGTTGCCGACGGGGGGAAAGACACCACTGGCAGAAGGACTTTCGAAGGCGTTTTCCCTGCTGAAATTGATGGGGAAAAAGGAAAAGGAATTGGAACCGGTCTTGTTTTTGGTGACAGATGGCAGGGCAAACAGCACAAGAACAGGCAACGGGGACGCGGTGGCGGATGCGCTTAAGATTGCCGGAAAGATCAGAACGGAAGGATTTTACAGTGTGGTCATTGATACAGAAAGTAATTTTGTCAAGTTAGGGATCGCGCAGGCCGTGGCGCATACCATGGGCTCTGCTTACTACAGTCTGCAAGAAATATCGGATGAAAAGATTGTGCGGATTGTGAAGAATATGCCATATCAGTGAATAACGAGACACCCTACCGATCATGAAACTGAAACTGAAGCCGGAGCCGGGAGGAGAGAAGAATTGTTAGTTATCCAAGATCTGACGAAACAATACGGACAAATTACAGCCGTGGACCATCTGGATCTCGTCGTAAATAAGGGAGAGTTCTTTGGCCTGTTGGGTCCCAATGGGGCAGGGAAGACGACTACCATAAGAATGATCAGCACCCTGACTCCTTTAACTTCAGGGCAAATCGCGGTCGCCGGCCAGACAGTGAACAGAAACCTCACCGAGGTCAAGCGTAAAATAGGGGTCGTTCCCCAGCACAACAATTTAGAAAGTGAAATGACGGCCTGGGAAAATCTAGAGCTTCATGGGCGTCTTTACCATATGCCGAAAAAGTCGAGAAGAGAGAGAATCGACGAACTTCTGGAATTTACGGGGCTTGTGGAGCGGGCCCACGACCTGGCCAGGACTTTTTCCGGAGGTATGAAACGGAAACTGATGATCGCCAGGGCCCTTATGCATCAGCCCGAACTGCTACTGCTGGACGAACCGACGGTAGGTCTTGACCCCGCAGTGAGGAGAAAGATGTGGGACTTATTGAGGAATTTGAGCCAGGGTGGGCTGACCGTACTGCTAACCACTCACTACATCGAAGAAGCGGAAATCTTATGTCAGAGGGTGGGGCTGATGAACGGAGGAAGATTGGTCGAATTGGACACTCCGGCCAGGTTAATCAAAAAGGTGGGGAAAGTCGTGGTCGAATATTTTGAGAGAGGGGAAACCAAGGGCGTTCTTTTTGAAACAAGAGAAGAGGCCCTGGCCTTGGCAGCCAAACTGGCGGGGAGTGTTAAGATTCGTTCTTCCAATCTGGAAGATGTTTTTTTGCAGCTGACGAACAGAAGGGTTGGGGAATGAGATGGGATTGGCCGCGATTATGTGGCAGGAGTATGTCTACTTTAAACGGAAGTTTTGGAGCATTACCCTGGGTTCCATGATCTCTCCGGTTCTCTATCTGATTGCTTTCGGCTGGGGTCTGGGCGGGGGCATGCACGGAGGGGGCGGGGATTATATTAACTTTATCATTCCAGGAATCGTGGGTTTAACGACGATGACGGCAAGTTTCAGCGCTATAGGCAATTCTATTAACATATCGCGACTATATGAAAAGACGTTTGAAGAATTTATGGTCGCGCCTCTCAATATGTGGGTCTACGCGATCGGAAAAGTTGTCGCCGGGGCGTTCAGGGGGCTCTATTCAGGTTGGCTTATCATTCTTTTAGCATTGGTTTTCAGGACGAAAATCGATATTCATCCCTATTTCGTTTTAATGATGGTTTTGAACTGCCTAACGTTTTCAGCCATAGGCTTTACCGTAGGTATATTAATCAAGTCTCACGCCGATATGGCTAAATTCTCCAATTTTATCATTACCCCCATGGCTTTCTTGTGTGGGACATTTTTCCCTTTGGCCAAAATGCCCTTTCTTTTAAAGAATCTCATTTGGCTTCTGCCACTGACCCAGACGAGCCTGGGTTTGCGCAGCAGGGGTGAAAACATATGGAATAGGACCATGCACCCGCTGATTTTAGTTCTGTATTTTGGCCTTGTCTTAGTGCTTGGAGTCCACTACTGTAAAAAAGCTGAGTAGAGACGGTTGCCTGCATTTAGAGGAAGCCAACCCTGATCCTTGTCTGGATTCCTCGCCGGACACCGGGTATAATTTCAATCGTTACCGGTCAGCCGTGAATTAGAGTTTGCGAACCGGCCGGGGAGCGGTGGCCTTATTTAGCATCATGTCGGGCAGTCCGTCTGCGGGGAAGATCTTTTGGACAGCCGTTGTGGTTTTGCGTTCCGATGTGGCTTTGCGTTCCGATTCTCTTAAAGCCCACTTAAACCACTCTTCCCTGCTTTGTCCGGTTATGGCACAGATGTGTTCAAAACGTTTTTTTCCCTGGTCGGTTACGGGAAACCAGATGATGTCGTCCATGGAAACACCTCTCTCAAGCAAAGTACCAAAAATATTGATCTTGGCTTTTTTCGAGGCAATAATAAACATCTCTCCCAACGGAAGAGATGTTTTACTGCTCTCATCTGTTAGGAATAGATCCTACAGGATTTGGCACCATGCTCAAAGCTGGTTGCCGGGCTTCATTGGGCCAGTCCCTCCGCCACTCTTGATAAGAGATTTATTCAATTTCCGGGTGCTCTGTTCTCTAATCATAAATGTACCGAACGGTTCTGTCAAGCTCTGAATTATCTGTCTTTCTGCCGAACAGGGGAGTGGAAGCTATTTGCCATAGGCTTACGGGAGACGGCATTGAACGCTCTCTTTAAAGAAGCAGGCGGCTAAGCTTTTTGGTCACACCGCTTGTAAACGGTGTAACAAGTAGCTGGAAAGCCATATAAGAATCATCCCCAGAATACCCGCCCAGAGCCAAATCCTGAACTTTGTAGCCACTCCCGCGAAAACCATAGCCGTCATCAAATATGAAGGAATAATCGTTACGGCAGCCGTCCAAAGGTAGTCCCAAAAACGAACGGCGGGCAGAAGCGCCGTAATATAGTTTACCAGAAAAGCCGGAAGAGGCAGCAAGCGAGCGATCAGCAAGCCCGCGGTTCCCTTGCGGCTGACCCACGCATCCACCTGTCGGAACTTTTGATGAGAGTTGGCTTTCAAGAACAGGGGCTCCCCTATACCGCGGATTAAGGCAAAGATTAAGAGGGCACTTAGAGTAGAACCCAGCCAGGAATAAAAAATACCCCAGCCGATGCCATAGGATTTAAAGCACATGATCGTTAAGCTTTCCGTAGGAATCGGCGTCATACTCAGCACGGTTATGAGGGTAACCGCCGTCACCACCCCCAGCCAACCCGTAGAACGGATGATATCCGAGACGGCTTGACATCTGTCAAGATAGAGAAAGGCGGCGATGAGCAATATCCCGATGGCCAAAAGGGGTACCGACAATTGGTTTTCCAATTGATCCAACCTGGACAAGGTTTTACTCAGTGCTTCTTGGTTCATATCCCAACTCCCTCAAGAAATTTGGCTAAAAAGCTTAGCCGCTTGCTCCTGACAGTGACCATGGAGAAGTTTGGCTGTTGAGGAATCCAACGCCTTCGGGGGCAGAAGGATGTCCCCGTCCCCCAGGTCATTCCGCGAAGGTACCTCGCATCCTCGCGGCTGCCTGAAGCTGAAGTCTGCGTTGCCGTCACTTCACCCCTCCCAGCAATGATAACAGATCCAACGCATCCCTGTCCAACTTTATCGTTTACCGAGCAGGGAAACGTTAAAGTCCCGCGGCTATCTCTGTACTTTCCTGCGCTCTTGGGCCGACGAGCGGTTCTGAAGAACACGGACCAATGTCAGCGGGTGAGCATGCCGGTCCGTTCAACGGAGTGCAGTCCGAGGCGAGGGGACCCGTTAAGGATGTGTCGGCAGAACTCTATCCGTACTGCTAGCTACGGCGCCGGGATGTAATACGTGTGGTAGAGCTGGGGGACGGCCAGGATTCCGTGCGGGGGAGCGGGCATGGCTGTTATGTTCGTCGTATGGACGGGATACAAAATATCCGGATCGGCCAGGTCAACGCATTTCTTCAAATACTCGGGAGAAGCGTGGCCGCTGCTGCGGGCAAAAAACAAATCCAGGTTGAAGTCCCGGAGCCATTGCTTCAGGTTACGAAAGGCTGGGTCGAATTCCCCCAGGGGAGTGCCATCCGAGTGGATGAAAGAAGAGCCGCGTTCCGGTCGCAAATCGACTAGTTCATTGAGATTGGCATACGGCAATTCGGTCAGAAAATGCGCCGGCTCCGAGGCGATGTCCGATACGGTCAGCCGGGGCGCATCCAGCCCGGCGATCCAGGGAGGGAGTCCCCGGACGCGAAATTCCTGGGTCACGAAGACCGCCGGCTGCGATAGGTTGTATTCCCCGGGGGAGAGGGTTCGGAACAAGTGGTGAGTGGCGGGGGTTAAGACTAACCGCCGGCCCAAAGACCGGGCAGCGCGAGCAAAAGTGGCGATGCGCTCAATGTTGCGGTTATAAAGCGTAAAAAATGCGGCCTTGCCGGGGCGGACCGCCGCTTCAATTGCTCCGCTGAGCTCGTTTTCGCTGTAAGCATCTGGACGGGGGGCCTCACCGGCCCGTGTTCCCTCGCTTACCAAAATGTTAGTGCCCATCTTACCCAATCTGGTAAAAAAAGCCGTGGTGACGTCCGGGTGCAGGCCGTGTCCGCGGAAGTCTCCGGTGTAAGCGAGAGTTCCGTCCGGCGTCTTTACGTAAAACCCGCTGGCACCGGGGATGTCATGCTCGACCGGCAAGGGCAGGATTTTCAGCCGCCCGAAATCTATCCATTCGCCGTAGGGAAAGACCCTGAGATTCCGATGCCCTCCGATCCCTTCACCGACGACTTCCAACTGCCGCAGAAGATCAAAGCTGGGTTGACTGATATAGAGTGGTACGGCGGGGTCCAGACAAGAGAGCATCCCGACATGATCCAGGTGAAAATGGCTGATGAAAACCGCGATGTGTTGAGCGAGCGAGGCGCTGTAAAGATAGGGCAAATCCGGAATTACGCCGGCGGCGCGGTAATCTTCCGCTTCAAGTCCCGGACGGACCGTTAGGACTGGGTCGAATCTCCCCTTGCCCGGTTCATAGGTGGCGCCGAAGTCGAAGATGAGTTCATCGTCGCCCGAGGTCAGGTGCAACTTGGTTCCGCCGATGACATTAACGCCACCGTGCAGACTGAAAGAAGTCTTGTCGGTCATAGCCCCAATCCTTTCGCTAAGTGAAAGTTAAGTTTACCGCCCATTTGTCATCGAGTAAGTGTTTAACCCCCTTATAACCTAGCCTTTGATTCCGCCCGCTCCCGAATACATGCCTTTCATGAATTGTTTCTGGGCAATGAGAAAGAGCACGAGCACCGGCAGAGTGGTGTAGACTACCGCCGCCGACAACCCTGTCCAGTCGGTTCCGTTGGTGCCCAAAAAGTTAGAGAGTCCCACTTCAACCGGCTGGACGGAGGCTGAGTTGGTCATGATGAAAGGCCAGAGGAAACTGTTCCAGGAACCGAGAAAAGTGTAGAGCCCGATCGTAATCAAAGACGGCCGGGCGGCAGGGACGGCGATCTTCCAGAGAAAATAGAGGCGGCCGGCTCCGTCCAACTGGGCCGCTTCCCAGTAGTCAGACGGCAGGGTGAGAAAAAACTGTCGCAACATGAAAATCCCGAAGACGGAGGCGCCCCAGGGAACGATCTGGGCCCAATAGGTGTTAAGCCAATGGATATCCTGTAAGAGGATGTAGTCGGGAATCAAGAGCACCGTTTGAGGAATCATCATGAGGGCCAGAAAAGCCATAAAGAGGAGAGATTTGCCCGGAAAGCGCATCGTGCCGAAGGCAAAGCCCGCCAGGAGAGAAGTCACGAGGACCAATAAAGTGGTGACCGTGGCGATAAATACGGTATTGCTGAAATATCGCAACCAAGGGGCACCGCTCCAGGCCCGGACATAGTTGCCGAATTGCCCGTGGGGAAGCAAGACTGGGGGGTACTGTAAAGCCTGGCCAGAGGTGTTTAAAGAAGTGACAATGACCCAGTAAAACGGAAATACGAAAAGCAGCGCTAAGACCACTACCAAAAAGATGCGCATGATATTAAGCCAGGGGTGGCGCCTCATCGTAAACCTCCTCAGGGTGGGGACAGGCATCTCCATCTTGACGGTGCCTATCCCCTTTTTGGCGGAACGGAATACTTCAGTTTTCCGGCAGGTGCAGTCCGTTTTCCGGCAGGTGCAGTCCGTTTTCCGGCAGGTGCAGTCCGTTTTCCGGCAGGTGCAGTCCGTTTTCCGGCAGGTGCAGTCCGTTTTCCGGCAGGTGCAGTCCGTTTTCCGGCAGGTTCAGTCCGTTCTCCGACGGGTGTAATTCCTGTCCTCCGCACTTAAATCTTGCTTATCTGCCGAAAGTTCGTTGGGATTCTCAGAATTGTGCCGGGAGTGAGCCCAAGTCCATTAAGTTCCATGGAGCATCCAAGCGTATGAAGGCTAACCTTATGAAGGCTATTGGGCACTTGCCAAGGCCTGTTGGGCTTTGCTTGCCGCCTGATCCAAGGCCTGCTGAGCTGAAACATTTTGCGTCAGCACCCGGGTGATGGCATCGCCGATATACCCGACCGCCTGCTGCATACCCGGAACCGGGGGTTGGGCCTTGGCGTATTGCAAGGAATCGGCGGCGATTTTCTGGTAGGGATGGCTGTCCAGGTAAGCCTTCATCAGGGGAAGTGCGGAGGTACGGATCGGCAGGTAGCCGGTCTGTTGGGCCCAATAAGCTGTTTGCTGCGGTTCTGTCAAGAATTTGATAAACTGCCAGGCGGCTTGTTTCTGGGCCGTGCTGGTCTGGGAAAAGATGGCGATATTCGTTCCCTGCATGATGTTGCCTTGGCCGGCGGAGCCGGAGGGCATGGCGGCGACTTTTAAGTCAAACTTTTTATTGACGGCATGAACTACGTAGGGATAGGAAGCCACGGTACTCATGTCAAAAACGGAACGCTGCGCTCCCAAAGCGGTTTCGCCGGGGTAATTGCTTCCCAATTTGAGTGCGCCCGCCGAGTAGAGATCCTTGAAGAACCTCATGGTTTGTACGCCTTGGGCTGAATTGAAGGCGATTTTGCCGTTGGCATAAAGGTGGCCGCCATTGGAACGCAGCATAGAAATCCAAAGGTACGTCCCGTTGGCCGGTGCGGTGGGGGTTCCGGGATCGATGGTCAGCCCCCAAGTGTTGTTAGCGCTTGAGGCTGCCGCTTTGGCCACGCTCGCGAAATCCTGCCAAGTTTGGGGCGCGGTTTTATTGAGCTGCTTTATCTTGTCGGCGTTATAGTACATGACAAAATCGCTCTTGTTAAAAGGCAGCATCCAGGTCTTGCCGTCCGGCAGTTGTTGATCCTTCCAGATGGTCGGAACGAAGTCCGCAATCTCTTGTTGGCTGAAGCCGTCTTTGCCCTGGATATAGGAATCAAGTGGAATAATTGCTCCCGATTTAGCAAAATCCGCCGCCCAATCTTCATAAACCTGACCGATGGTGGGCGGATTTTTGGCGGCCACAGCCGCGACCTCTTTTTGTTGCAGGACTCCGTAATTGGGCTCGGGCATGAGAGTAATTTTAATATTGGAATGTTGACTTTCGAATTCGCTGATTAAGTGATCGAGCGCACCTTTTTGGGTGCCGGATACCATCGTTTCCGCAAACGAGATGGTGACCGGTCCCCCGGTATTTGAAGCCGTGTTGGGGTTTTGTGCGGTACCGCAACCCGCCAGGGACAGCGCCAAGGCAGCGGCGGCGAAGGCACTGAGGGTTTTGACTTTCCGATTGACTTTCACTTAAAGGACCTCCTGCTTTCGTTGTTTTTAACTTTCGTTGTTTTTAAATTGAGAAGAAATCTTTCTGGCCTAAGAAGTATTTTGCCGGGAAACATCACCTTCTTTACTTGGGCATCACTTCCTTCCAGCCGGGCCAACCGCCGTATCGGCACGTTTCAGAAATCGCTACACTTCCGGCAGCAGTGCGTTTTCGCAGCCCACTGTGTTCTTGCAAAAAAGTGATCCTTTGCGCAACGGTCGAGGCAAGTCCCAGAGAACACTTCTGAGTCAAAATGCTTTTGAGGCTAGAATGTGCCTGGGATTAGGATACGTATACGTATGAGACTAGTATGCTTCCGAGCGGGAAACACGCATCTGAACCAGGGTGAGAGCGGCAATGATGATAAAGATGAACACGGCCAGGGCAGCCGCGTAGCCGGTATGATAAAACACAAAAGCCTGCTGAAAAAGCAGAAAGCTGGCGGTCGTGGTGGAGCCTGCCGGGCCGCCGTTGGTTAAAGTAAAAAACTGGGTAAAGGCCTGGAGGGCGCCGATGGTATTGATGACAGTCACAAAGAGAGTGGTCGGGGCCAGTAAAGGCCAGGTCACGTGCCAGAACTCCTGCCAGGCGGAGGCCCCGTCAATCCGGGCAGCTTCTCCCAGCTCGGAGGGTATGGTTGTGAGCCCGGCCATAAAAATGATAATATTGAAACCCATAGTGTGCCACAAGGTATAGAGGATCACAGAGGGCATGGCCCATCTCGCGGATTGCACCCAGCCGATTTGCGGCAGCTGCAGAAAATGCAGGATTTCGTTGAAGAGCCCAAACTGAGGGTTAAAAAGCCAAAGCCAAACGATGGAGGTGGAGACGACCGGAGTTACATAGGGAGCGAAAAACATGAGCCGAACCAGCCCGAGTCCGCGGAAGGGACGCATGAGCAGGAGGGCAATGAACAAAGCCGCGAAAATCCCTGTGGGTACGGAACCGAGGACAAAGTAAAAGGTAGCGATCAGGCTGTGCCAGAAATCGTGAGATTTCAGCAAGGCGGCATAATTGCTGAAGCCTATGAATTTGGACATGGAGGTATTGAGAAAGTTCCAGTTGAATAGACCAATGTAGAGAACGTAGAAGGCTGGCAGCAAAGTAAAGGCCAAGAAGATCAACGCGGATGGTGACAGATACAAATACGCGTGGAGTGCCTCGGTCTGGGTGCGCCTATGTGTCATACACTCACTCCCTAAATTCGACATTCTTATTATTTGTGACATTCTTCCGGTTTATGATAGCTTTTCGACCGGTTACAATAATAGCACGTCCATCTCAAATACAAGTAAAAAGAATGTAAACTGGAGGTAAAACCCCCTGGCACCGGTGCAACTTTGCCGCGTTCTGTCGAGCCCGGCTCAATCACAAAGTTACACACACATTGAACATTCTAGCATAGCTCCAAAGCCTAAAAACGTCAAGAGATGGAACCGAGGCGGATCTAGGTCAGCCCGAAAAAATTTTTGCTTTCGGGAAAATGCACTTGATCCTAACGCCACGTCAGGATATAGAATACAGTTGCCGGCAAAATTAGTTCGTACGAAATGAGGGGATGATGACTGAACCCAATGCGGGTCATCGAGATGCACATGGAAAGGTCTCTGGTTTAAGATGGACAAAATGGAAGGATGTATATATAATACGTAGGATAGACCTTTTAAGAAGACATTTTTAGGGAGACGTTTGAGACACCGACTCCGTGCCCGAAAAAAGTCTCAAGCTTGGGGTTTCCGTATCTTCAAAATTTGCCTAGACTCGGGCTGAGCCGGCAAGCGGTTGGCAAAATATCGGAGTGAGGGATGTGACGGTGGCACTTTTGGGACCACGTTTGGCCGCAGTCGCGGCTCGTGTCCCCCGGGGAGCAAAACTGGGGGATATTGGGACAGATCATGCCTACTTGCCGGTGACCCTATGCGAAGAAGGTCGAATCCAGTCGGCAGTAGCCGTCGATGTTCATCGCGGACCGTATGAATCAGCCTTGGCCACCGTACGGGGCCGCGGTTTGATTGAAAAGATCTCCGTTCGCTTCGGGGATGGGCTAAGCCCGCTGGTCCCCGGAGAAGTCGACACTTTGGTTTTGGCCGGCATGGGAGGGAGTACGATGACGAGCATTCTCAGCCGCCGGCCGGAGATTTTGGCTGGGATATCCGCATTGATTCTGCAGCCGCAGGGCGCGGAAAGCCAGGTGCGCAGGAGCCTGCTGACCGCAGGGTGGCTGTTACAGGACGAAGTGCTGGTAGAAGAAGAGGGTAAAATCTATGTCGTTATGGCCATGACCAGGGAACCGAGCCGGCAGCCGCCGGAGCCGGAGACGGAAGGAAGGCGCAGGGACCGGATGTGGCAAATGGCTGCGGGACAGCGTCCGGGCTTTCTCTCTTTTCGGGACGTGGACGAAATAGCCGAGGGATGGGTCGGGCGTTTGAAGGAGATCGGCGCGGAGGCACTGAGGGGCCTGAATGCGGCGGAGCCTGCGGGCGAAGTCGGCGAGATTTTCGCAAGCTCGGTCCGCACGCTGGTCTGGCAGCTGGGCCCAGTCATTGTGGCCCAGCCCAATTCTCTTCTCAGGCGTCTGCTGGCAGAGAGAATCCGGGAGTTAGACCGGCGTCTGCAACAGATGAAAAAAGCCAAATCGCCAGGCGCTTCCGAGCGGGTTACGGTCACTCTTGTGCAGAAGTTAGCCTGCGAGGGTATGTCGGTTGCTTTGAGTGGGATGACTGGTCATGCCTGGGACTCATGACGTATGGTTGGCCCGCTGAATATTGATCAAACGCCGGGCGCATTACCCCCGGCTTAAGCCGGCTTTAACCAGGCTTTAACCAAGGGGTTCAGAAAGTTCAGGGGTGTTTCTGAAGAAAGGAAGGAGAATTAGTGGCGGTCAGTATTAACTACATTGCGGAAACAGTGGAAAGAGTGGCTCCGAAAAGTTGGGCGGAAGAGTGGGACAATGTCGGACTTCTGGTGGGGGATGGTGCGCGGCAGATTGAACGTCTCCTGCTGACACTAGACCCTACGGTGGAGGTTGTGGAGGAAGCGGTTAACTACGGAGCGCAAATGATCTTGGCCCATCACCCGATCATGTTCCGGCCGCTCAAAAACCTACGTGCCGATAACTCCGCAGCGGAAATACCCCTCAAACTAATTCAAAACGGGATTGCTTACTTTGCGGCTCACACAAACCTAGACCAATCGGACCTTTCGTCCGCTTGGGCTCTGGCCCGGAGTTTGAGTCTCCAAGAAACAGAAATTCTGTCTCCGACGGGAGAGGAGGCGCTGGTTAAACTGGCGGTCTTCGTACCCGAGGAGGCTGAGGAAAAAGTGCGCTCGGCTTTGGTGAGCGCGGGGATTGGGCAAGGGATCACAGGGGGGGAGCACAGTGTTCTTTACTCCGAGAGCTTTTTCCGCAGCTCGGGAGAAGGTATGTTCAGACCTTTGCCCGGTTCGAATCCCGCCGTCGGCAAAATAGGGGAACTCACGCGGGCAGCCGAAGTCAAGCTCGAAAGCATTCTGCCAGAACGTTTGCTGGCTCGGGCGGTAAAGGCTTTGAAAAAGGCTCACCCTTATGAGGAGCCCGCTTACGACCTTATTCCTTTGCGCAATCGCGGCTCGGTCCATGGCTACGGAGTGGTGGGGTATTTGCCGCAAGCAAAGACCCTGGAACAGGTTTGGCAGCGTTTGCGGGCAGTGCTCAGCGCGGCGGATTCCGGCTTGACGGCCAGACCTTATTCTCCGTATGGGCTGCGCTGGGCCGGGAGCCCCGCGCAAAAGGTGAGGAAGGTAGCTATCGTCAACGGCAGCGGAGGCGGGTTTGTACCTAAAGCCCTGGCCAAAGGGGCCGACCTGTTCATAGCCGGAGATATTGACCACCACCGGGTTTTGGACGCTTTGCAAGGCGGTCTGGCCATAGGGGACATCGGGCATTTTTTAAGCGAAGCGCCCATGCTCAAAAGCCTGGCTGATTATCTGAAAAAGGATCGCGCTTTTGGGGACGTCGAAATCATGATCAGCGCGGCCAACGGCTGCCCCTGGAACGAATAGTGCTTGTCATGGGTGACCATGCCCAGCGGTATGGGTAGTTCACGCCTGATAATTAAGATTGGGTACAACTTGAGTAAAATAGTTGCGAATCATACTTGACAAAAATAGTCGGATAAGGTAAGCTAAGAATGACTCCTAAGAGGTCAGAGATATTAAAGAATAAAAGGCACACTCTGTCTGTGACTTCTGTCACAGATAAAGAGGGACTTATGTGTCAGAATAATTGATAGAAGTGAGAAAAGGAGGAATTTGAGCATGGAACGTACGGAAATCTTGCGCCGCCAACGCGAGGAGATCATAAGCCGCCTGAATGCTGAAGATGGTGAGCGGACAAAACTGTTGGTCGCCCTCATGGATATTGACGATGAAATGGAGGAGATGGGGCAGCGCACTTCACAGGTACAGCTCCCGCCGATGCCGTCCAGAAGGCGGATTAAACGGGAATGGTTGGCTTGAAATTTTTCTAAAGATTACATTTGACCAACCGAGGTTTATCGAGTAAGATAGTGGAGCGAAGTCAACCGGATGGTCGCGGAGACAGGGGCCGAAAGGCCGTCTCTGAGGAAAGTCCGAGCTCTATAGGGCAGGGTGCTGGGTAACGCCCAGTGGGGGTGACCCCGAGGAAAGTGCAACAGAGATATACCGCCCGGCACACAGGAATCTGCGTGTCAGGTAAGGATGGAAAGGCGAGGTAAGAGCTCACCGGCAGCCGGGTGACCGGCTGGCCCTGTAAACCCCACCCAGAGCAAGACCGAATAGGGGAACACTGAAGCGGCCCGCTTCGTTCCCGGGTAAGGTCGCTTGAGGCCGTTGGTAACAAGGGTCCCAGATAGATGATCATCACCTCCGCAAGGGGGAACAGAACTCGGCTTATAGGTTGGCTTCGCTACATATTCTCTGGGTTATCGGAAAAGCGCCCTGTATATTTATGCACTGTGCCCCTTCCGAAGATCGCTATTAGAATTGGCGGAAGTGAACTCGTTTAACTAAAGATGAATAGGATTATGTGTCTTTTTTGCCTCCCGCAGTGGGAGGTAATTTTTGCCGACAATTATCAGTGTTTTTAATCACGACACGATTACACGTAAGGTGGAAAAAGAAAGTTCAGGAATTTGAATATTTATAGGTGAAGTCAATTTCCTCATCCTCTCCTAACACAGGAATTCCGAGTTTATCAGACCAGTATCTTTCCATTTCGTAGGAGGTTTCATCACTATAGTGTGTAGGATCGATAAGGCACTCATTTTCATCGGTCTTGCCGTCTAAAATGTCGTTAGCGCTGGTGATTCTTTCATATCCGTCTTTGGTCATGACCTTGACAATAATCCGCTTATTGAAAAAGCTCTCATCGATCATGAGGACGTTGGGGTGATGATTTATCACAGAACGATCGGTAAGATTCCAAGGAATATTCGACATATAGTACTCGACGATATCAAATATCGGTAAACTCAACTTCTGCTTATACTTGTCCATGAGTCTCGTAGCATCCCGAACGGTCAAGTTATTTTTGTTCACTTTTTGTATCTTGATTTTTAGCATTTCCAAGAGTCTAAACTTCGGAAGGGTTAGGTTAAGGGAGAGCATTTCCCGCCCGGCAAAGGCAACGGTTACAATCTGCCAGCGACTCTTTTCCATAAAGTCGCTGAAACTCGTAATTCCATGCGGGTCTACACCAAGCCCTTGGATTAAATTGTTATCAATCTGCCAATCCACATAAATTCCGAAAAGATTATATTGCGTTGGGTAATTGTCTTTTAACGCTAATTCGTTGCACATAAGCGTTCTCTCCTTTCAAGCTATCCTTAAGCTGGCCCTTTTACTCTCAATCTGATAGACGTGTGAAATTTGGCCTTGGTCAATTTCGAGCGCACTGAGGCAGCCGCCGTAGACGCACCCAGTGTCAAGGGCATAATTGTTGTGCATTCTGATGGGCGTATGCCCATTATTGATAAAAAGGGTAGGGGTATGGCCGAAGATGACCGTTTTCCCTGTGGTGTTTGGATAGCCGTAAAATTCATCCCGAATCCACAGCATCACCTCCTGTTTCTGGTTCGGCATGCTGACACCGGGCTCAATCCCCCCGTGAACATAGATAAAATCCTCATCCTCATGGTACAAAGCCATATTTGTGAAGAAATCCAGGTAATGTTCCAAACTGCCGTTGTGGCGTTTAAGGCTCGTGAGGGTCTCGTTGCCTCCGTTGAAAAGGAAACTGTTTTCTTGACTGAGAAGAAAGTCGATGGCCATTTGCTCATGGTTACCGCGCAGCAGAATGACGTGGGATTCTCCGTACGTCTCATGCAAGTGGATTATTTCCTGCAGCATTTCCCAACTCTGCGGACCTCTGTCGATATAGTCGCCCAGCATGATCAGCTTGTCGCTCTTGAGGTTGGGTCCGAGTTTGGTCATCAAGTCTTCGAATTCGCCAAAGCATCCATGTGTGTCTCCGATAACGAAAGTCTTCATTTCATCCAACTCCATTTCCTTTATTGAAAGCTGCTTTGTATATTCTTATGGTAAAGTCTTTGGGGATGAAGTAGAATGAAGCTGAGCTTCATGTTTGAACCGCCCGGATCGGAGCGGATTTGTTAGGAGGACGACGTGTTTTGCCGGTTAATGGTGCAGAAATAACGCTGAAAGAGCTCATAAGTGACGCTTTTTTGAAAGGTGCCGGGAGAGACAGGTTTGGCAGGAACCGCAGGGAGCTTGAGAGTGAAGCCAACAATATGGCCGCTTGGTTTCAAAACTACTACGGGGGGACGGAAGACGGAAGCGAAGAGAAGCGGCTGAACATATTAGATACCAGTCTCCGGGAGATTAGGGCAAATCAGGGTGAGTTTACCGCGGAGATTGAAAACGGCATACGTTCTCACCCGGGAGCGAAGGTAAAACAAGCGGCTAAACTGGGCTTCTTAATCGACCATCTCAACCGGAAATATGATCTGGAATGCGATGTTTCTTTCGTCGACAAATTCAAACAGGAGGACAGAAGCATCAGGCTTTTGGAAATCCTGAAATACCTTCATTCAGGGAGCAAAACCCGGGAGGAAATTGCGGCAAAGTTCGATATTAGCGAACGTTTGCTGAGCGAAGACTTAAAAACTCTTCGGAAAGGTTTTGAATTCATGGGGACAAAGATTCAGATAAGCGGTGAGTTGAAGAGGAAAGTCAACACCTATGAATCACCGATTCACCCTGTGTTCCTGGCTCTAAATTCAGCCGAAATCTATGCGCTGACCCTTGGGTTGAAATTGCTCACCGAAAATACCATATTTCAGCAGACTTTGGGACGGGTGTCAGACCTTATTTACCTGCAGTTATCCGATTTTGCACGAGAACTTATAGACAGCCAACCGGAAGCAAAGGAAATCGAATTCAAAGGAGAGGAAAGAAAATTCCTCAGTTCTCTGCAAATGGTCGGCAGTTATGACAGACCATTCAGCCAGTATATAAAATCACAAAGGGTCTGTTTGGTGAAGTACTTTCTGAATGAAGAAGAGAAAACAGTGAAAGGTACACTGCATTTGGCGCCGAAAAATTCAGGACGATTTCAGAGTATTTGTGTCCAAAGTGCTGAAGGAAGCCTAATTATTCCCATCGACGACATTGCAGGCATTTACTAGTTTAGTGTCATCTATGCCGGCTTGGAAAGACTGAGGAGTGAACTCGTTCAGCTAAAGCTGAACATCGAGTCTTCGGTGGCGATAGTCTCCGGTGGAGACTATCGCCGTAGGCACAGAGCGTGAAATTATGCTTTTGTGCCGAAGGATGGAGTCTACCCCCACCGAAGCAGGGTGCGTGGGACCCACTCCCACTTGTAGAAGTGGGAGTCTTACGATTTGGATGAAATCGAATACACGGATATCCCCTTCAGCCTCATGCCCGAACTGCCCGAACGCTTCACCTTGACAGAACTTCAACAGGTTTATGAAATCATCGCTTTTTCGTTATAACCCGCAATGAAAACAAGAAAATAATTAAAGATTAAAAGGGATTGCACGGATATCTGCCTTATGCAATTCTGCCTGACCTTAAAGGCCTATTTCAACAGGCCGGACATTACGAGCCGGATCGTGGTTCCCCTCAAGGCCGTGGACACATTTGACAGTGATCTGCATCACGGTGATCTCACTCACACCATGGCCCTCTATTTCATGGCTTTGAACGGAATCGAGGTTGTTGAGGGTATTGTCTAACGTTACGGAACCGCTGCAGGCTTATCATGAAGCTGCGACTTTTTGCTTTCTTCAGCACGGCCGGAAGTCCTTCTGTTTAGATTGTCCTGCACCCCAAATAATAACCGGGAAGGAGATCGAACCATGCAAGTTGCCATATTGCTGCTTGTGGCAGCAGTTCTGATATCCCAGTGGATTATTCTGACCCGCCGGGGCAAAGACGCGGGCCAGCAGCTCGGGATGAAACTGACAAATCTCGAAAACAGTGTGATTCGCAACGAACAGGCGGTTAGGGAGGAAATGTCTCAAAACCGGATGGAATTAGGGAACAACCTCAAAGGGTTTAACGATTCCCTCTTGACCCGCATGACGGAAGTCATGAATCTGCAGCAGACGCAACAGGAGATCTTTGCGCGTCAATTGAACCAATTGACTCAGTCGAATGAGCAAAGGCTGGACAAGATGCGGGAGACCGTGGAACAGCAGCTCGGGCTCCTGAGGGATGATAATGCGAAGAAGCTGGAGGAAATGAGGACCACGGTGGATGAAAAACTCCACGCCACTCTGGAGCAGCGCTTGGGTGAATCCTTTAAGCTGGTCAGCGAAAGGCTGGAGCAGGTGCACAAAGGTCTCGGCGAAATGCAGACCCTGGCCAACGGCGTCGGGGACCTGAAGAGGGTATTGACTAACGTCAAAGCCAGAGGTAATTTCGGCGAGATCCAGTTGGCGAGTCTCTTAGAACAGGTCTTGGCCCGAGAGCAGTATGAGACGAACGTTTCCACGAAAAAGGGAAGCAGCGAGCGGGTCGAATTTGCCATAAAACTTCCCGGGCACGACGCGGCGGAGGCCGCGGGCATTTGGCTGCCCATCGACGCCAAGTTTCCGGTAGAAGACTATCAGAGGCTGCTGGACGCCCTCGACGAGGGTGACCCCATGAAAGCGGAAATGTCCGGCAAGGCCCTGGAGAACCGTATCAAAGCGGAAGCGAAAGACATCCGCGACAAGTACTTAGACCCGCCCAACACCACGGATTTCGGGATTATGTTTCTGCCGACAGAGGGGCTGTACGCGGAAGTCCTGCGCAGACCGGGGCTCTGCGACGCTTTGCAGAAAGATTTTCGGGTGGTCATCACCGGCCCGACGACCCTCCTGGCCCTTCTCAACAGTCTGCAGATGGGTTTCCGTACCTTGGCGATCGAGAAACGCTCTTCCGAAGTCTGGGTCTTATTGGGGGCGGTAAAAACGGAGTTCGGCAAATTTGGCGATCTGTTGGACAAGACCCACAAGAAGCTGCAGGAAGCCAGCAATAGCATTGAAACGGCGGCCCGCAAGTCCCGCACGATTGAGCGCAAACTCAGAGGTGTAGAACAGCTGCCGCCGGCGGAAGCCGCTAAGGTAATAGGGGAGGGTAATCCGGGGGAGGACGAGGCGGTTTAGTTAGGGGCCGGGTAGACTCACCCTTTGGCCGTCATTATCATTGCCATCGGACAACGACGCCTTCGGCGCGAAGACAATGCTCCCTGGCTCTGCGCCTTCGGCGGCAATGCGTCAATCTTGGCCTCCATACGCTCCAAAGTGGAGAATAAGCGGTCGTTGATGCCTTTCTGGACTTCCCGGGCGTCAAAAAGGGCAGTAATCTTTTCGGTCAGTTCATGTTCCATACGCACTTGTGATTCATGAACTTGAGTCAGCTTTTGTTCGAGAGTCGATAGATCTTGTTTAGTGGCCATGTTTTGTTCAAGAGTCGATAGATCTTGTTTGGTGGCCATGTTTTGTTCGAGAGTAGAAAACTTCTGCAGTATCAGTTCCTGAAACTCAGCGGCAGTCATGATCATTTTCCCTCCTTGTCTTCCTCTTACTGAGCCTTCGCAGCGGTCATGTTCCAGCCGGCATTAACAGTCAACCTGATATTCAGATGCCGGCCGTGGACAATAATAACTCGTTCAATTATATGGATGTGCTCAAGGCAGCGCCGGGAACGAGCCCGATGAAGTTCGCGAATTGAACGGCAGATCAAACGCGTCGCTAAAGGCCCATGGTGACAACACCGTGGGCCTTTGCGCAAATCCTCGGTTCCGTCCTTATTTCTTTTCCGGTTTAACAGGGTTGTACCCTTGATTCAGGGCTTCCTCATAATAATCAAAGACTTTGTCCTGGAGCTTTTCCACACAGTCCGGACAGACACAGTAGCAGACTTTCTCGGGGGCCCCCTCTTCCGTCGGAGCGTAGGAACAGAAAGCGAACACTTCGGTTTCTTTCCCGCAGATTTCACAGGTCTCACAAGGAACGTCCGGTTCCAGATTCTTTTCAATATGCCCGACACAATCTGGGCAGACACAATAGCAGACTTTCTTATCCTCGCCGTCACTGTGTTGGGTCTTACAGAAAGCATGAACATTTTCGGTCGCGCCGCAATAGATACACCTGCCGCAGGTCACGTTCTCATCTGTTTGCATGAACGAGGCTCCTTTCCCACTCATCTTCGCAAAACCAAAACACTGAGGAAGAAGTACATTTGGCCAAAGCCAATTCCCCTTGATGGGATTGTACTTAAAATCATTCAAAAAAGCAAGCTTTTCTGATTATGTGAGATTACGTGCCTTGCAGCCAAAGTGCCAGGAAAAGCGTGATCGCTTGCTTGAACTCCCTGGGGTTGTAGCCCGTCAGCTCGGTGATGCGGTCCAGTCTGTAGATAAGTGTGTTGCGGTGGATATAGAGAAGGCGCGCGCTTTCCGTCAAACTCAGCCCTGTGCGGAAGTATGTTTGCAGAGTCTCTCGTAATTCGGGCGAGAGTTTATCGCCTAAAACATTTTGGGGGTAGTGTTCCATGCGTTCGGGTGCCAGGCTGTCAAACAATTGAGCAAACCCCGCTTGCCACAGGGCCAGTCCGGCTTCACCGGGAAAGAACCGTCTGTGCAGGGCGGCGAGCCGTCCTAAAGATAAATAACCGCTCCAGAGTCCCTGGGTCCGGGGCGTGTCTACATATACATAGGACAAAACGCCCAGTTCGTCGGCCAACATGGAATGAATCTGGCTGATGAGGGATTCGGCCCAAGGCAAGAGGTTTTTTCGGGTCGCACCCACGCCGTCTTCCGGGGTCGCGTGAAGGAATATCTCTTGGCCATTAACCCAAAATACTTGCGTCTGGGGCAGGAAGTTCCGGAGAATCAGAGAAATGTCGGGCTGCCAAGTCTGACAACGAACCAGAACCCGAGCACCCGGGGAGAGGTTGGGAAGGTCGAGAGCCCGCGTGTGCGCAGTGAAAGCCGTCTCATCCCAATGTTCCAGAAAAGCGCGCTGCAAAACGGACTCCCAGGTGGAAGAGCTTCCGGCAAGATGTCCGGAGGGGCCGGTTCCGGGGTTCGAGAGGTGAGCTTCCGGCCCGGACAAGTCGGCCTGCCGCTCAGCTAGAAAATTTCCGGATGTGGCGAATTCTGGTTTTGCCATGAAGCGTCAGGCGATACGCCTCTTCGGGAAAGGGTATCGTCCTCCTCCTTTCGCTGCTTAAGTCATGAAAGGTTGTTCAAAGTAGGGCTGCCTGAGTCTCGATGTCAAAATAGTGAATGGCATTCATGTCAAAGGCTAGGCGGTGGTTCTGCAGGGACTTAGCTTGGCTTGCAGCCTCAAAGCGGGCGACCACGTTTTCGTCGGCCACAGATAAGTAGACGTAATTCTCGGCCCCCATAGGTTCGACCACTTCTACCTTAGCCTCGAGAGTCCAATCCGGATGGGCGGCCATGAAAGCGGCGTCATCGTTAATAAATTCCGGCCGGATGCCCAGCATAACTTCTTTCCCGCTCAACGGGGCAAGCGTCTGACGGTGCGCCTCTCCGACCGGCAGATGAAATTCGGCGTGATTTAAATAGGGAATTCCGTCCTCCAGGGTGACGTTGACCTTGAGGAAATTCATAGAAGGCGAGCCAATAAAACCTGCCACGAAAATGTTCTTAGGGTGATTGTACAGGTTCATGGGAGAGTCAACCTGTTGGATGAAACCGTCTTTCATGACGACAATCCGGTCCCCCATGGTCATGGCTTCGGTCTGGTCGTGAGTGACGTAGACCACGGTGGTTTGAAGGCGGTGGCGCAGTTTGGAAATTTCGGCCCGCATCTGCACCCTAAGTTTAGCGTCCAGATTAGACAAAGGTTCGTCCATCAGAAAGACCTGAGGCTCCCGCACTATGGCCCGTCCCAGGGCCACCCTTTGCCGTTGCCCGCCGGACAGGGCTTTAGGCTTGCGGTCCAAGAGATGTTCGATATCGAGGATGCGGGCGGCTTCCCGTACGCGACGGTCAATTTCGGCTTTGGGCGTCTTGCGCAGTTTAAGCCCAAAGGCCATATTGCCGTAAACCGTCATGTGAGGGTAGAGAGCGTAACTCTGAAAGACCATGGCGATATCGCGGTTCTTGGGCGGAACATCATTGACCAGACGCTCGCCGATAAAGAGCTCTCCGCTAGTTATTTCCTCCAGGCCGGCAATCATACGCAAAGTAGTGGTTTTGCCGCATCCGGACGGACCGACAAAGACCATAAATTCTTTGTCCTTGATTTCCAAGTTAAAATCGTGCACGACCTCATTTTGGTCATACTTTTTTGTGACCCCTTTGAATACTAATCCTGCCATGAAAAATCCTCCTCGCACTTATTCTGCCCGGCTGCGACCCAGTTCGGCCTTGATTCTCTTGAGGTGGGGATTAAATCCCGTTTACAGAAGAGAGTAGCAGAAAGCAAGGGATTTGGCTATTGGACAAGAGTACGAAAATTCTTTGGCCGGAGCCGGACTCGGAGAAGGAAGAAAGCAAAACTTGGAGAATTTACTTTGGGAGAATCGGGTAATCTCAGAGAACGATCATCGCCAGGGCGCTGCTCAAGTGAATTCGTACAACCCGAGCCGTTCATGAGTGAACTCGTTCAGCTTAAGCCGAACGCCACGATAGTATCCTGTGGACACTATCACCGAACCGCAAGCTTTTTAATGATCAGCCTCCTACCCGATTGGATAAATCGACAAACTCAGCCGTCGGAAGGATAGGGTTGTGAGCAGAGGACGCCGTGGTCGTAGAGATAGCCGCTGGGATTAAGGAACTTTGCCACTTTGGCCCGGGGGGACAGCACCACGTCCTTGAGAACCTCATCGCGAAAAACCGGGTAGCCGGTGCGATCGACGATATAACCCACATGTTCTTTGGCCAGGGTACGGTCGATATGACGATCGATATAGTCATAGAGATTCCGGCAGATTTTAAGCACGGTTTCCCGGTCAGCCCACTCCAGAAAAGGTGCGGCCAGGCGGGGGTTTTTCTTGCCGGTTCGGCCCATGATCACGACGCGGAAGTATTGATCTCCGCGGCCCCAAGCCCCCGTCGGACATTTGAGGACACACTCTCCGCAGCCCAGACAACGATCGGAGTCGCGTTGCACTTTGAAATTGTGGAAGCGAAGGGCTCCGGTGGAAACTTGCCGGCAGTTTTTGACACAGGCCCGGCAGCCGATGCAGCGCGAGGGATCATAGATGGGCTCGACCTGGCCGATGATCCCGATATCATGCAGGTGTACCTTGACGCAGTCGTTGGCACAGCCGGTCACGGCGATCTTGACGTGGGGGTTATTGGGATAAATCGTCTTTTCGATATCGTAAGCCAAACGGGTGGTGTCGAAGACGGCCTGGGGGCAGACCCGGTTTCCGATGCAGGCGACGACATTGCGAGTGCCGGCGGCCGGATACCCTTCTTCGGGTGCGGGGACTTCCACTCCCTGATCGACTTCGAGTTCCCGGATCAAGGGGGCGATGAGGGAGTTGACCTCGGCCGTCGCTTCGAGCGCTATCCCCGGGATTTCAAATCCTTGGCGGGTGGTCAGGTGAACGCTCCCGTTCCCGAAACGGTCGGCGATCTCCTGAAGGATGGGGAAGAATTTAGCCGGAAAATGCCCTCCGGGCACCCGGATTCTTAAGCACGTCAGATGGCGGTCCTTGGTAACACGCCAGGCGTTCTTAGCCAGCTTTTTAGTATTCAATGACATTCTACAAGCCTCCTCAGGTGTTAGAATAGTTCAGTCGACTAATTTTCTCGCCTTGGCGTAATTGAAGACCGGCCCGTCCAGACAGACATGGGTGCTGCCGACGCGGCAGTGGCCGCATTTGCCCAGGCCGCAGGACATTCTGCGCTCGAGGGAGACCCAGACTTGCTCTTCTTTAAGTCCGCGTCGCAGGAGTTCCGCACAGGTGAACTTCATCATGGCCGGCGGGCCGACGACGATGGCCACGGCATTCGCCGGGGAAGGGATAGTCAGGTCGGGGATGAGGGCGGTGATAAGGCCGACGTGTCCCGGCCAAGGTCGGCCCGCCGGATTCAGTCCGGTGAGGTGCGCTTGGCCGCCGGGGTACTCCCCGTTCCCCTGGGGGTACTCTTCGGTGCCGGCAGGGTTTGGGTCAGAGGCGCAGGGAACCTGATCGACCGTGACTTGGACGTTGAAACTCCGGCCCCAGTTCTCCAGTTCCGGGCGGAATAAAATGTCCTCGGGACTCTTGAAACCAGCCAAGACGGTCAGTTCCGCCAGGGCTCCCGGCTTCTCGGCGAAATGGCGAATCACACTCTTCACCGGCGCCAAACCGGTGCCGCCGGCCGCAATGATGAGATGCCGGCCTGCAAATTGTTCCAAGGGAAAGCCGTGACCATACGGCCCGCGCAGGTAAAGATAATCGGTCTCTTCCTGACGGCTCAGGCTGTCCGTTACCTTTCCCACCCGACGGATAGTGAGCTCTACGGAGTCTGACGTAAAATCGCTGATGGAAATGGGGCATTCTCCCACACCCGGAAGGGAGACTTCCACGAATTGTCCCGGGGCCGGGTGGAGGGAGCAGCCTAAACGGTAAGTCCAATCCGCAGCGGTTTGCCTGGTCTTGCTTAAGATCGGAGCCCGGAAGGGCAGGTAAGGATTATTTGCCATCTCTTTCCACCTCCGCTGGGGTCAGGATAAGGTCTGATTTGCGGGGAATCCCCCGGGAGGCGCGGAGACCGCTGCCTTCCGGAGGAACGCGGACAGGGTCATCGGGAGCGAAGTTATCGACAGCGAAGTTATCGGGAGCCAAGTTATCGGCAGCAAAGTTGTCGATGGCGAGTTCACTCGGAGCGGGGATATTCGGAAGGAGCATACTGGGAGCGGGGTCACTCGGAGTGACGCTATGCGGGGCGGGGATACGCTGAGCGGGGGTGTTCGAAGCGAAGACTTCCTGAGCCGGTTCGGATAGGCGGTTTGCATCCGCCTCCGCCTCGGTCGCGTCTTCCAGCTCAGCGAGTTTGTTCACGCAACGGGAAAACGAAATATACTCCGGACAGGCGTAGTCGCAGCGCCCGCAGCCGACACACAAATTGACGCCAAAATGCTCTTTAAAATGATGGATCTTGTGCAGCACTTTGTAGCGCATGCGTTCTCCTTTATCCCGGCGGTAAGAGTGCCCTCCCGCCAGATCGGCGAAGCCGTCAATCTGACAGCTTGCCCAGACCCGCCTTCTCTCGCCGACTTTCGGGTTATCGTCGTAGAAGATGTCCTGCAGGCTAAAACAGCTGCAGGTCGGACAGACGACGTTGCAGCGTCCGCAGGCGATGCAGCGTTCAGAGTACTCCTGCCAAAGCGGGTGATCCGAGAAAGCTTCCGGGTGTACGGGCAGCCTGACCGGGTTTTTGTGTTCCCAAACGAAAGCCGGCTCATGGTCCCGGGGTTTCCCCAGGCGGCTAAACAGTCCTGCCAAATCTTCCCGGACGTCGCACAGATAAGCACCGTGCTCGGGCCGGATGGAGAAAGCGTAATCGCGGCTTTCGTTGGTGCCCATGGAAGCGCAAAAACAACCCTCGAATTCTTCCCGGCATTCCAGGAGGGCAAATTTGGTTTTGGCCCTCATTTCCTGATAGTAGGAGTCAGGATAGGGCCCAGTCTGCAAGAGCGCCTGATCCAGACGCTTCACCGCTTCCAGATCGCAGGCACGCAAGAACACCAGGAGTCCGCGTTCATCGGTTTCCGGTTCCCGGCATTGACTTTCCGTGAAATAGAACAAAGTTTGGTTCACGGGAAAGAGGATTTCCTTGGGAGAAAAAAAGGATCTCTCATCGAAGACAATGTCTCGGCTGCGCTGGATTTCGGCGTAGCTGACGAGATCGGTATCGGAAAAACGCCCTTTTCCGGGAAGTTTTACCGGACCGTAAATCCGGTACTGTGGCTTTAGCAAATGCAGCAGCTCATCGAGAGCCGCAGTCTCCATTAAGTAACCCACACGGTTCTCCACCTTTCCTATCGTGTGTCTTCTCGTTAACTAATCTTGTGTTCAAGTTAATACTAGCACAAGAACGACTAAGCCAAGTGTGATCAAGGTCACCACTTATGCTTGGAGCAGCCGCGGCAACCAGAGATTTCTGTACCTGTCTGACGCCTGCTTTCTTCAAGAAATCCTCGTATCTGAATTTTCCTATGGCTAAAGCCAGGGGCACGCGGCTCAGCTTTTTGGTCCTATGGCTGCCATGGGGTCATGAGTTGTTCACTGAAAAAAGTTGTAAGCGGTCGGCGATCCCTGAGTAAATTCCTGAAAACGGTGCAAGATAAGAATGGCTTCCGAAAAACAGTAAGGAGGAATCAACATGGCAGGAGAACGTAACACAAACACACCGGCTGTTCAGGGTGCGGGCCAAGCTTTGGATCAATTCAAATGGGAAATCGCCAACGGCATGGGTGTCCAGCTCGGCGGAGACCGTACGTCGCGTGAAAATGGGCGTGTGGGCGGCGAAATGACCAAACGCATGATCCAGTATGCGGAGCAGAATCTCAGCTCCGGGCAGCGGATCTGATTCGGAGGACGAACATAACCGACAGGATTTCAGAACAGCGAACATGCGGGGGCTTCGGCCCCCGTATTTATTTGCAATATGCCCAAGCGTCTGCTCCTGTGGTATAATCGGGCCAGGGACAGAAAAACGAACCGCTGCGCCTCCCACACCGGGGAACCGCAGCCGGACATACCGTTAAGGTTCAAAAACCGAGTCGGAGGGGCAAGATGCTGCATAACCTTTGGAACCTATTTGTAGGTTTTTTCCGGGCCAGTAACTTTGGTTTCGGCGGCGGAGCTGTCTTTATTCCGCTCATGCAGGTCGAGGTCGTAAATCGCTTTCACTGGCTGACCAATGCCCAGTTTGCGGACGCGGTGGCGGCCGCCAACGCCCTGCCGGGGCCCGTGGGGACCAAGATTCCCGGCTACGTCGGTTACCAGATCGCCGGTTGGCCCGGGGCTTTGGTGGGGGTCCTCGCTTCCATCGGCCCCACGGCGCTCATCGTCATTCTCCTGGGCGGTGTTCTTATGAAGTACGCCAATTCTCCGAAACTTCGCGCCATGCTCCAAGGGGTACGTCCCGTGGTTGTGGTGTTGATTGCCAAGACCTCACTGCAAATGGCCATGACCTCATTTTCGGGTTGGGTCACCTGGGCGATTGCTCTGGCGGCAGTTATTATTCTGTACTATACCAAGGTGCACCCGGCAGTGCTGATCGTTTCATCTCTGGTTCTGGGTTTGCTTGTCTTCCGGTGAATTCCAAAGAATCTTCCCGCTCCCACCGGCAGTAATGGGGGCTTGGGACGGAACAAGTGAAGTCGTTTAGCTTAAGCTGAACATCAATAAAATGGGTGCCCGCGGCCGCAAGAGCGAATCCGCTCCGGCGACAGAATGGACGTTGAGGAGTTGAAGACGATGCTCCGGGATATTTGGAATGTCTTTATTGCCTTTACCAGGTCGTCCAACCTCGGTTTCGGCGGGGGGCCGGCCACGATTCCCCTCATGCAGAATGAGGTGGTCAAGCGCTATCACTGGCTGACGGATGAGGAGTTTGCGGATGCCTTGGCAGTTGGCAATGCCTTGCCTGCGCCGATCGCCACCAAGATGGCGGCCATGATCGGGTACAGAGTGGCCGGGTTGCCGGGCGCCCTGATGGGGCTTTTGGGTACAGTGGCCCCAACCCTCATCGTGGTCGTGGTCCTCAGTCATTTTATCATGCTCTACGCTCATTCGACGGTCCTAAGGGCGATGCTCAAAGCCGTCCGCCCGGTGGTGGTCATCCTCATTGCTCAGACAGCCGTCAGTATGGGAAAGAAGTCTTTTCCGCGCAAAGCCACTTGGGGAATAGCCGCCGCGGCCGCCATTCTGCTCTATCTTCACGTTCACCCCGCGATCATCATTGTCGCCGCCATGATCTTCGGTTACTTTGCCTTCAGCCCAAGGAATCATCAGAAATCGTAGCCGCCGTTGTCCAATGCTCCCGCTCATGTCGCTTACCCATGGGTGGGCCGCAAAGGCCATCCAAGAGCAGCTTATGGCGGCGCCGGCGTCGGGCCGGGCAGACGGCGTCTTCGAGTTTGGGAGAGGATTTTGGCGTCTTCAGCGTATGATTTCGGCCGGTTGGCGGAACACTATTTCTTTGAACGCGTGTGTTCGAACGCGAGCGTTCGAGGGAGTGGATGTTTCATGAACTTGGCGGAGACGAAGGCTTTTGGCGTGGCCCTTTTTTCCATTTTGCTGGGAGCCGTCGGTCAATTTCTGTTTAGGGTCGGCATGCTCCGCTACGGTAAAGTTTCGGCCGGAGGGATCTGGGGACAGCTGCTCCGGGTAATCTTTACTCCGGCTATTTTTGCCGGGTTCGTCTGCTTCGGCGTCAGCTCCGTTCTTTGGCTGACGGTCATTTCACGCTGGGAGCTCAGTTATGCCTACCCGATGGTCGCTTTGGGTTACGTGCTGGCTGTCTTTTTCGGCTGGCTCTTTCTGCATGAAAGCCTAACCTTGCCCAAGATTCTGGGCATCATTTTGATTTTGGGCGGGATTGCGATTCTTGGTTGGTTCGGCAAAGCCCAGTAGGAAATTTCCCCCGACTCCGGCGAAAAAAGAAAGTTGCGACTTCGCCGTCCTTCCGCTATGATAAGCTAAACAGGCGTTGAACCACACTCCGGTCAATAAATTCAAAAGGGGCGTGCGTAAGGATGATGTTTAAGGACTTAGGTCGAGGGGCAAGGATCGAATTGGCCAAGATGGCCAGGCAGCTGGGAATGAAATTTATCGGCCATAACCCGAAGGAGCAGCGGGTATCGGTGGAATACCGCGGCAAAGGAATTACGTATCCGGTGGAAGAATTTGTGGCCCATTATCATAGCTCACAGCCCAGCGTCTGAGTAAACAGCGGAAGAGTCCGGGCAGACATACAAAGGGTCTGAGTAAACGGCGGAAGAATCCGGGCAGACACAGGAAGCGTCTGAGCAAACAGCGGAAGAGTCCGGGCAGACACAGGAAGCGTCTGAGCAAACAGCGGAAGAGTCCGGGCAGACACAGGAAGCGTCTGAGCAAACAGCGGAAGAGTCCGGGCAGACACAGGAAGCGTCTGAGTAAACAGCGGAAGAGTCCGGGCAGACACAGGAAGCGTCTGAGCAAATAGCGGAAGAGTCCGGGCAGACATACAAAGGGTCTGAGTAAACGGCGGAAGAATCCGGGCAGACACAGGAAATGCAGCGGGCCCTCACAGAAGTGAGGGCCCTTTATAGTGGGGATTATCGGGTTTGTATAGTCTCTCCGAAGAGCTGTAATTCATCATCATCGGGGACCGGGCACTTCTAACATCAGTCAGCGAACCGCGCCTTGCCGGACGGCCGGCTCTCTAGGCGGAACGGCGCTTTCGCCGCAAAGCTGAACTGACCGGGGTGATGCGCAGGGAACGCCGGACTTCCAAAGTGACCGGCAGCGGGTGGTAGTTTTCCAAGTGTGCAGCCATACGTTCAAGCTCATAGCCCTGATAAATTTCCCAGTGGCGGGTGAACTCCTCCCTGGGAACAGCTTTTTCCTCTCCCCCAGCAAGTTGGAACATGTAGCGATCCTGGTCAGGTTCCAGAATGTAGCCGACAATCAGGCGATCTTGGTAAAACAAGAGCAACGCCACCTTCCTCGAAATTTTTTGTGCTGGTTTTTTCAGAAACAGCGCCAAACGGATACGGCCCAATCGCGCCCCCTTTCGCCTTACCCGGCAAAGCCCGGGTGGTTAACCGTTCTTCTGATAGAAGAACGGAGACACGGGTTTGAGTCCAAGGTGACTCATCCCGAAAAGATGCTCAGTGCTGCCCGTAAATAGGATTCCGCCTAAGTTCAAAGATTCGGCGAATTTTGCATACAATAGCTGCTTGGCTTCCTCGGTGAAATAAATGACCACATTTCGGCAGGCGATAAAGTCAAATCCGGTTTCGAAACGCGCCGTCAGGAGATCTTGGTGCTGAAAAGAAACCAATCGTTTGAGGGAGTCCCTGACCCGATACCCATGGTCGGCGGGAGAAAAATATTTACTCAAAATCTCCGGCGGAGTGCTGGCAAAATCATTGGCCGAATAAAGCCCTTCCTTGGCTTGGCGCAGAACGTTGTCGTCAATGTCGGTGGCCAGAATGGCCGGTCGCACAGCCGGAAAATGCTCGGCCAAAAGGATAGCCAGTGAATAAGGTTCCTGTCCTCCGGAGCACCCTGCGCTCCAAAGCCTCAGGGAGAACTTTACCCGGACCAGAGACGGCAGAATATCATCCTGCAGGGTTTGCCACTGTTTGGCGTCACGAAAAAACTGGGTCACGTTAATGGTCAGATGCTTGAAGAAAGCGTCGTACAGTCCTCTGTCCCGATCCAGGGCCCGGAGGAATTCCGGGTAGGAGCGAAAACCGCGGGAATTCATGAAACTCAAGATCCGCCGCTGCATCTGATTGGGCTTATAAAAGTTCAAGTCGAGACCACTGCGCGGGCGAAAAGCCTTGACGAAACCTTCGTAGGTATCGGGAACAGAGGAATACGGCAACAACGGGCACCTCACATTAACCATCTTCATATCCACTTTACAAAGATATTCGCTTTACCCGGGAAAAATCCTGCTAACCCGGACGTGATTCCCATACGAAAAAAAGATTAAGAAAACAGTTTCTTAATCCTGCGGAAGAGTAACCGCGTTTAAGCAGGGTTCAGAAAACTCGGCCGGCGCCAAGCGTCAGCGCAGGCGGCGACGCAAGCCGAAGTTGCACTTGTGCATCCCCGGCTGCGTGTGCGCAGATGTGCGAAAAAAAATTACACATCAAATTCGGCCAAGGAAAAGGTGAAGAGTTACGCGTCGTCCACAGATATGCGGAAAAAGGCAGCACCTTGCGCCTTAAGCGACCAAAGCGCGGCCTGAGGGGTCACGGGGACTGTTCATAAGGAGGGCGATGCGCGGGCGGCTCACGCCAGCAGGTCGATGAGAAGCCCGCGGATTTCGCCGATTTTGGCCAGAATGTCGAGGGATTTGGCGTGTTCGGAGAGTACTTTTTCCCCCAGTTCGTCCAAAGTCTTGTCGATCCGGGCAACGCGCGCCAGGACCTTATGTTGACCGCGCTGGTCCCAGAAGGACTCCTCCTGCATCTTCCGGCTTTGTCCCAAAGTCGAACGCAAGAAATCACGGACCATCCGCTTGAAATCGGCGAGGTCGGTTAAGGAGAGAGAATCGGCCAGCTTTTGTCCCAAGCTATCTAAACGTAAGAGGAAGGAATCAAACTCCTGTTGCTGCAGCGTCAAAACCCGATCCAACGTGCTGCCGAACGCGGGCGCGGTTTTTTCGGTTGCGGAAGAATTATCCACGGCCTGCCGGCCGGTGTTGTGCATCGGACCAATGCGAAAAGGCATGCAATTCCCCCCGGAAAGCGGCCGCAAGCCCTCAGGCGCCGGCGGGAAGACGCCTCCCGAGAGCCGAGCGGCCGAGAATGTCTGGTACCGAGAATGTCAGGCCCTCCGAGCCGGGATTCGGCCGGCGGAAGGTACGGCGCCGCAGGCGCCGGGCACCGGGGTGCGACGGATGCCGGGTCGCCGTGGGTGCTGGGGTGCCACGGGTGCCGGGTCGCCGTGGGTGCTGGGGTGCCACGGGTGCCGGGTCGCCACGGGTGCCACGGGTGCTGGGTCGCCGTGGGTGCTGGGGTGCCACGGGTGCTGGGTCGCTATGGGTGCCGGGGTGCCACGGGTGCTGGGTCGCTATGGGTGCCGGGGTGCCACGGGTGCTGGGTCGCTATGGGTGCCGGGGTGCCACGGGTGCTGGGTCGCCGTGGGTGCTGGGGTGCCACGGGTGCTGGGTCGCTGTGGGTGCTAAGACGCTAAGGCGTTACCGAAGCGGCGGGTCCCGTTCCCGGTGAAGCCGAGCCGGAGGTTCCCGATCCGGAGGCGGAGGTGCCGGCAGTCCCGGCGGCGGTGCCTGAGGTTGTGGCCCCTGACGCGGCCGCCGGCTCAGTCAGGTCATATTTTGTGCGCAAGACGACTAAGTCGACCCGCCGGTTTTTAGCCCGCCCCGCAACCGTGTCATTCGAGGCGATGGGGCGGTATTTGCTGTAGCCGATGGCGGAGAGACGGTCGGGGGAGATGTTTCCGTCCGCGGCCAGGATCCGGACGACATTCGTGGCACGCAAGACGGAGAGTTCCCAGTTACTCGGAAATTGAGCCGTCCGAATCGGCAGGTTATCAGTGTTGCCCTCGACCCGAATATAGTTGGGGACGGGGGCCAGGACCGCGCTGACTTTTTCCAGGATAGCGCGGGCCCCAGGCGTGATATCCGCCGAGCCGCTGTCAAACAGCAGAGTATCCTGGATGCTGATGACCAGACCCCTTTCTTCGATGGAAGAGACCAAAGTGGTCTGAATATGGTTGGCGGCGGCGAATTTGTCCAGCTTAGCCTTGATTTCTTGGATGGTCATATTTTCTTGGCTGACATTGCCCAGGCCTTGGGCCGTGCCCTGGGCCAGGGATGGGTTCGCGGCGGACGGGGTTTTGTCCTGGTTTTCCGGCCCGGACGAATTTGTCTGGGCGGGAGGATTTCCCGAAGTGAGCAGTTTGGGTCCGGAAACGGAACGGGAAATTTCGATTCGGGCCGGAGTGCCTCCGCCCAAAGCCAGGCTCAGGGACTCGGCAATGGCCTGAAACTTATTGGCGTCAACCTTACTGATGGAGTAGAGGACGACAAAAAAAATCAGGAGAAGCGTGATCAGGTCCGCATAAGTAAGAAGCCAACGATCCGAATTGTCTTTTTCCGGTTCGGTCAGATGCTTTCTCATTCTCTTTCACCCCGACCCTTTCTCATCGCGCCTCACCGAGAGGGGATACTCCGCCCAGTTCGGCGGGACCGGGGTTTGATTTTTGGGCAGGAACGGCGCCCATGTGGGTTTTTAACTTCTCTTTCAAGATCGAGGGGTTCTCACCGGCTTGAATCGACAGGATGCCGTCCAGGATCATTTCCATCGCGGCAACCTCCGCCTTGTCTTTTTGTTTCAGTTTAGTGGCGATGGGTATCCAGAGCAGGTTAGCGGAGGAAACCCCATAGAGGGTGGCGATGAAGGCGGAAGCGATCGCGCCCGACAAAGCGCCGGAATTCGAGAGATTGCTGAGGACATGGACCAGTCCCATGACAGTCCCGATGATACCCATGGTGGGGGCATATCCCCCCGCCGCTTCAAAGATGCCGATGCCGACCTTATGGCGCTTCTCCAGGACCGCAATGTCGGATTCCAGGATGCTTTGCGTCACTTCGGGGTCGGTCCCGTCGATAATGAGCTGCATCCCCTGCCGGGTGAATTTGTCGCTCACGGTTTCCAACTCTTGCTCCAAACTGAGGAGCCCTTCGCGGCGAGCCCTTTCGGCAAAACGCACTAAAGTGTCATAAGCCTCAGCGGCGCCGTAAGATTGGCCGGTGAAGGCAATTTTAAACAAGCGGGGCACTTTCTTCAGATGATTCAAGGGAAAGCTGGCGATAACGGCGCCGAACGTTCCGCCGAAGACGATAAGAAATGCGGAAAGCTGGCCCAGCGCCGCGACACTCCCCTTTTCGATCATAAATCCGGCGAGCAGGGAACCGATCCCAAAGACGATACCCAAAGTGGTCGATAAATCCATAGTTATTCTCCTTTCGGCTCTTGTCATAGAGCACAGAAGTCCGGCGATTTTCAAGACAAAGATCGCACATCGAGAAATGCCATGGTTTAGGGGCCCTGGGTTGAAGGTTGTCAGGAGAAGAGATCATGTATTAAAATTCGGAAGGGGATCGAAAAAGAGGGGCTAAGCTAAAGACCGGAAAGATTTTCTAGCTTATTTGGTCACATTATACAATACTTAGAGGCTTGTGGGAACAAAAAATCAAAAAGGTTTGTAAAAGCGGGGTGAGAAGTCCGGAAAACATCTAAAGTTGCGGCCGGCTTGGCTCGATATAGTATTTGAAGGGATTTGGTTTTAGGGAAACGTCCTGGGGAGATGTTGTCAGGGGAGAAGGTTTGGGGGGAGCCGGGAAAGGAGGCAGCCTTTCACTGTTGTGCAGGTTGGGACTCATTGACTCAACAGCTAAGTGGCTTTACGGTGCCGCGGCTTTTAAAGCCGGTATATCTTGAATAAGTTAAATAAGCCGGTATATCTTGAATTAGGGGAGAGAACTATGAGAATCGAAGGGATACCGACACCATATCTGGACAGGCTTAAGGGCGCAAAAGGTCCCGGGGCGAAATTCAAACAGGCTCCCGCTGTTTCAGACCAGGCGGCCGTCTCGGCGAAGGCCCAGACCTACCGGAGCTTGCTGGCCAAAGCCAAGGAAGCGCCTGAAGCCGCGGATCAGGAGCATCTGCGGGGCTTGGCCAAGGCAGTGGCCGAGGGAACGTATCAAGTGCATAGCCATGACATCGCGCGCAGGCTGTTAGGGCTGTGAAGCCATACTCCCACCTTTGCCGGTGAAACCGAGTGAAGTGTTCACGTGTGTTCATGTGTTTCGACCCTTTGCAGGATTTCAGTGTTTTGCGTAGAACGTACGTTTATGACCTTTTCGGAAAGGACATCCGTGCGAACGCTATTGGCAGGGTACTCGGGGGAATGGTGCGGAGGGAGGCGAAGCTCAGATATGCATGAGAAAGTTGAACGGCTTGAGGTGAATTTGCGCCGCCAATTGGGGGTCTACCATGAGTTGCTGGCAATGGCGGGTGAGAAGCAAGAGGCGTTGACGGCCAATGATCTGAAGAATCTGGAGAGGATCGTTGCCGGTGAGGAACAATTGATCCTTCAAGCGGCCCAACTGGAGCAGGAGCGGCTCGAGCTTGCGGGAGAAGCGGCGCAAGCGATGCGACTTCCGGTTGGAGAGCTGACGTTGGGCAAATTGGGGGAAAACTATGCTCAGTTCAATTCCATTCAGGAGGAACTCGAGACGGTCATCGCGGCTATCCGGGAAAAGCAGGGTTCGAATCAGAAGTTGATCGAGCAGGCAATGAAAGTCATAGACTTTTCCCTCAGCCTCATGACTCAGTGCGATGAAACAACCTATACCAGGCTGCTGCAAAGGGCGGAGAGCCCGGGACCGGGTTTCCGCGGGTCAAGTCGGCTGCATATTATCGACAAATCGGTGTAGATTGGTAAACCGGCGCCGTGGCAGAGCGGACCGGAGAAAAGTTTACGACAGCCAAAAAGCCGACCCGAACAGGGCCGGCTTTTTGGCTGTCCGCGCTTAACTTGAGGTAACCGCCGGCTGAGCGCGCAATCGGAGATGAACTCCCGGCAAACCCCGGGCAAGCGGAAGTGAACCCGTTCAGCGGAAGCCGAACAGGGAACCACTCTCACTCCCACTTGCAGAAGTGGAAGTCTCACCGTCGGATGAACCTTGACTAAGAGGCTTAGCCGCAACCCCCGGCTTCAACCGGCCTCAACGGGTATAGCCATGGTTAACCCGGGCAGCGTGAAAATGAGCCCCGGCCACAGCTAAACGTCCGCAAGTCCCGCAGGGGAGAAGATTTCGTCGTACTCCAGGTTTGCACGTTCGTAATCGTCCATGCGCCCGATGTCGATCCAGTACTCGCGCAGGGGGAAGACGGTCGTCTCGCATTGCAGTTCAATCAGTTTATTAAAAAGTGTCGGCATATCAAAGAATTCATTTGGGGGGATTAGTTCCAGGACCTCCGGTTCCAGCACGTAAATGCCCGCGTTGACGAAGAAGTGCTGAACCGGTTTTTCTTTGATACCGGTTAGTTTGTGGCCGTCGACGACCACGACCCCGTAGGGAACCTGAAAGTCGTATTCACGCACACACATCGTAGCCTGAGCATTATGGGAGCGGTGAAAGCCGACAAGCTGGGCAAAATTTACTTTCGTCAAAAGGTCGCCGTTCATGACGACCAGCGGCAGCCGGGGCTTTTCGGGCAAGAGGCTGAGTGCCCCCGCGGTGCCCAGACGCCGGCTTTCCGAGACATAGCGGATATCGACTCCCCAACGGGAGCCATCGCCGAAATATTCTTCGATGAGCTCCGACTTATAATTGACAGAAAAATAGAAGCGCCGGAAGCCGTACTCCATGAAGTTTTCCAGGATTGTCTCCAAGAGAGGCTTGCTCCCCACTTTGAGCAGGGGTTTCGGATAATTTTGAGTCAGGGGGTGCAGACGGGTGCCCAAACCGCCGACCATGACCACGACCCAGTTGTCCCGGATATCCCCCTGAACCAGATTTTCCAAAAGTTCGATTCCCGTGATATGCCCGCTCTGATCGAGGATGGGGATCTGCTGCAGCCGCTTGAGTTTCATGATGGCGAGGATGGTCTCCTGCCGCTCCTCACTGCGGGCGGTGAACGGATGAGGGTTCATCACCCGGCTGACAGCATCGTCCATGGCGATGCCATTGAGAATGCCCCTGCGGATGTCTCCGTCCGTCACTGTCCCCAGCAGGGACTTCTCCTTATCGGCGACCAAAGCGATTTTTGCCGCGCCTTTATCGATGATCTCGATCGCTTTTAAGATCGGGGTGTCAGGAGCGATGAGAACCTCGCGCCAGTTTTGCATCACTTGTTAAGCCTCCTCGAACAGTATCCTTAAAACCCGGCCGCCGCGCCTGCCGCGGGCGCGTCTCTGCCGTGTGCCCGTATATTCCTCGTAGTTCTGCCGTGTGTGTGTCGGTATTCTTTGCGTGCGCACCTTGGCGTTTCTCCCGCGCTTCTTTTATGTCCGGATATCCCTTTGCACCTTGGCGCTCTTTTGCCGAGCGGGTTCGTATAGTCTCCTCTGTTTCTTTGCCCGCTGTCCCCGGATTCCGTTGTCTCCCGCCCTGAGCCGGGTAAATTTGGCATCCCGTGCTCTGAACCTCCCTAGGGCTAAAGCCGGCTAAGCCAGGGACATGCGGCCGGGCTTTTTAGTCAGGTGCCGCGTTTAACCGGGGTCGGAGACGGCCCCGCCCAGAGCGGGGCTGCTGGGAATATTGACCAGGCGTCGGGCCAGGTTCTCAGCCTTGCTCAGATCGCCGTGGGGAAAGTGCTCGAACATGGGCAGGGTATGCATCAGGTCCCAGGCCGGACGGGTCAGAATGCCCGCTTGATGGGTCAATTCCAGCAGCCGGTCTCTCTGCCGCCCGCTGTCTTCTTCCAGCAGGAGGGCGTTCAGCCAATAATTGCTGCGGGCGAACTCCGGTTCGGAGAAAAAGGTGAGCCCCGGCCAGCCGGAAAAAACCCCGGCGTAACGCGCGGCCAGAGCGCGCTTCCCGGCCAGAAGTTCCGGCAGGCGTTCCAGCTGGGCGCAGCCCAGGGCCGCGTTCAGGTTGGGCAAACGGTAGTTATACCCCACCTCATCATGGCGGTAAGCCCAGGGATGGGGCTGTTTGGCTGTTGTGGTCAGGTGTTGGGCGCGGTCGGCCAGGTTTTCATCGTCGGTCAGGATAGCTCCGCCTCCCCCGGTGGTGACGGTCTTGTTTCCGTTAAAGCTCAAGACGGCGAGCTTGCCCCAGTGGCCGGTATGTACCCCTTTGTAATACGAACCCAAGGACTCGGCTGCATCTTCGATCAGGTCCAGGCCGAACTCGGCGCAAAGATCCCGCAAAGGATCGAGGTCCACCGGATGGCCGAACGTGTGCATCACGATGAGCGCTTTTATCCGGCGCCCGGTCCGGCGGTTTATGGTGCCTTCCGGGCTGAGGCGGGCGATTTGCGCCAGCTCCCTCCGAAGTTTGACCGGATCGACGCCCAAAGTTCGCTCTTCCGCATCGACAAAGCGGGGCACGGCCTGACAATAGCGCACGGCGTTGACGGTGGCGACAAAGGTCAAAGTCGGAACTAAAACCTCGTCTTCTGCCTTCACGCCCGCCAAAAGAAGGGCTGTGTGTAAAGCCGCTGTTCCGTTGACGACCGCTACGGCTCGCTTCATACCGGTAAAGCGGGCCAGATCCTCTTCGAAACGGGAGACAAACGGTCCGGCTGAAGAGACCCAGCCCGTGTCCAGGCACTCCTTGACATAGTCCCATTCCCGGCCGCCGAAGAGGGGTTCGTGCAGGGGAACCGATTCTTTGTCCGCAGGCAAGATCTGTTTGAGAGCGGCGACTACGCCTCTCAAATCGAGCCCGATATTCTTATCGTTCATATTCTTAATTTTCAACTCCATTGTAGTGACTCACACCACGACGACGTCTCGGTCGTTCATATTCTTGCTCTTTGGGTGTTTTGAGCATATCCGGAAATTTGGGGGTGTTGACGCATACCCGGAAAGTATTCTATCCGAGAAGCAGGCGATCCGGGGGAGAAATCGCGGCTTAAGATCGGGGTTCCCGTTATTTTCGGCCTGCGGTGTTCAGAGATTGTAGGAAGCCGGCTTGTACAGTTTAAGATTGGCCGGATCCGTGAACCAGGCCGCCGTTTCTTCTAACCCCTTTTTCAGGCCGTCCTTGCCGGCATACTGGGGTTCCCAGCCCAGCAGCCGTTTGGCCTTGCTGTTGTCGGCCCGGAGACGGTTCACTTCGCTGAGGCTGGGGCGCAGTCTTTGGGCGTCGGTGGTGATTTCGATCTCCCGCTTCATGATTAGAGCGATGAGCGCGGCAGTCTCGCCGATGCTGATCTCGAAATTACTGCCGAGGTTGATCACCTCGCCCGCTGTTTCTCCGTGTTCCAAAGCGGCGATAAAGCCCCGGACGGTATCTGTGACAAAATTGAAGTCCCGGGTGGGCTGAAGGGCGCCCAGCTGCAGTCTCTCCGCTCCGGACGCGATCTGAGTAATGATGGTGGGGATCACGGCCCGGTTGGACTGTCTGGGGCCGTAGGTATTAAAGGGCCGGATGACCGTCACGGGTGAGCCGAAAGAGCGGAAAAAGGAAAGAGCCAGCTGATCCGCCGCTATTTTCGTCGCGGAATAAGGAGATTGGGCCTGAAGGGGATGTTCCTCCGTGATCGGAACAAAACGGGCCGTGCCGTAGACCTCGCTCGTCGAAGTGTGCACGATCCGGGCCACACCCAGGTCGCGCGCTGCCTGCAGAACATTGAGGGTCCCCTTAATATTCGTCTCCACATACGTATCAGGCGAATGGTAGGAATAGGGAATCGCGATGAGCGCCGCCAGGTGCAGGACCGCATCGCATCCCTTGAGAGCCTGTTTGACTCCGTGGGGATCGCGGATGTCCCCCGCGAACACCTCCAGATGGGCCCGGATATCCGGAGGAGCGTGATCAAGCCAGCCCCAGGAGTTAAAAGAATTGTAGAGGATGAAGGCTCTGACGTTGTAGCCTCGGCGCACCAGCTCCTCGGTCAGGTGCGAACCGATGAAACCCTCGGCGCCCGTGACCAAGAGGCGCCGGCTTCTGAAATGACCCAAGGAAATCTTCCCTTTCTCGTATATTAATCCCGCTAGTTTCCGCGCGGGGCTCGGACGGCCATGCGGAAGAAGCAGTCGTCTCCGCCCGCGGCTGCCCCGGGTACCTTGCAAATGCATCTTTTCCACAAAAGGCGGCAAATCCCTGCCTGCTCGACGAGCGAGGCGGAGAGGGGCTTTAAGACTGAAATGCTAAGGTTTCTTGGCACGAAAATAAAATTGCGCGGTAACAAAATCCAGTGCCTCTTCGGAAGACAGGTCGTGGAGCTTATACCAATCCCGCAGGTCTCGGGTTATGTCCAACCCCTTAACCGCTTTATCGTATAAAAATTCGTAACGCTTAAGTACTTCTTGGTCTAGATCAGCTTCTTGATGCATTTTCTTAAACCATTGGGTGTCCCGCGGTGAGCGTTCAAGGTGTTCAAGCACGAGCCCAGCTTTTTCAAGCCATTTAAGCAACTCTTTTCGCGTAAAAAAACGCAAGTGGGTATTGTCCAGCAACCCCCACTCCGTATAAGTCCAGTTTCCATGTAACAAGTTTTCGATCACAAAGAGGTTTTGGATATTGGGGATACTCCCTACGATAAAGCCGCCGGGTTTCAAAAGTGTTAAGTGATAACTCAGCAATTTGTAAGGATCTTTCATGTGTTCCAGCGAATCACCATAGATCAAACAATCTATAGAATTCGGCTCCAATGGGAGGGTGAGATTCTCGGCGTCACCTTGAAAAACCTTACTCAGGCGTTGGGAAGCCTGGGCGGCTAACTTTTCGCTGAGTTCGATGGCAAACACCTGCCCGACAAGCCCCTCTTGCAGCAGATACTGTCCCAATAGACCATCGGCACAGCCCGTTTCCAGGACCACATGGCAACCGGGGGGGACGATTTCTGCCAAGCAGAGGTTGAAGGCCCCCTCATACTTTGCTTTTTCCGGTTTACTTTCAGGTGCGGATGCTTCTGCCCTAAGCATTTCCCGTATCTGCCTGTTCACCGGTAAGTTGGCCTCAATCCGGGAAAACACGGTCTCAAGAATTTGTTTGGCCCGGTGTAAATAAGTGTGTTGCGTCAGGATTATGTCGCGTAAATCGGCGGAAATTTCCCGGCGTTCCTTTTCCCGGCTTAGATAGTACTCACTTCGCTTTTCCAACTCGGCGGGATTTTTGTAGGTTATTTCTCTCCAGTGATCCGGGAAGATCTCTGTCAAATCGTCTTTATAATCTGTCAGGAGAAAACCCCCGGCTGCGGGGATATCGAAGATTCTGTTGTTCACAGAGGTCTCCAATTGGAGGGAGGATATATTGAGGTTGATGGCATGTTTTTGGTACACCTCGGCAAGCTCAAAGCCATAAGGTACGGGAGGGTGAAAGGTCAGGTTATCGGAGCTCCATTTTCCTGGACCATAAAGGTCAAGCGGGAATCTCCGAAGGCTATCGAGAACAAAACGGCGCGTCAGAGAGCTGCCGGCAGTGTGGAGCGGCAAATAGACCTCATGCCAGAATCTCATCGGTTCATTGCGGTAAAGCTCCTGAATCCCCCGATATTCGGGCCTGTCAAACAGCTCTTCACAGATCGACAAGGTGGGAAGAGCCAGTTGCTTAAGCTTCATTCGCAGGACTTCTCGCAGAAATTGGCTTGACGTAGAATTTCCGAGGTTCGGAGCGGTGCCCGTTATCCCTCCGACGAAAGCCAGGGAACTCACGAGAGTTGACCCGGCCGAGGGGTAAAAAAGGTTCGGGTCGGCTGCCAGCGCGATGGGAAACACGTGGGGGATTTTCAGGTCGTGAGCGATACCCAGGAGACGGCTGTCCCAAATGAGGGTGTAATAGTATTCCGGAAAATTGCGGATCTCCCGTATGATACTCTCTGACATGAGAAAGAACGGGTTGTCAAAGTATAGGGACACCAGGGGTATCTTAGCCGAGCGGAAAAGGAAGCTTTCCGCGAGGGGAACGAAACCGGAGCTGCCGTAGGCGAGAGCGAAATCGGGATAAAAGTTCACGAGATCCGCAAGGTCCTTCGGGCTGTCTACCACAAATATCCTTTGGTTTGCTTCGCGCAGGGCGTGGATGAAGCGGTCCATTATATGTGGGGCAATGACACCGCGAGATTTGAGAACGCCAATATTCAGTTGAGGAAGCGTAAGCCTGGTCATCTTTAAAATTCCTTTCCCGAGATACATAACGAAAGTGTCAGCCACCGGCTAATATTCTGGGCGGCAGTTTATCCGTGAAGAGATTGAGTTGGGGCCCTATTCATATTGACACATGGGTCTGGCGTTTGGCAATAGGCTTGATTCAAAAGTCGTGTGTGAGATACCCACCGGAACAAATTTACCTTGGAGATTTCGCTTAAGTTTGGGCTGAAACTCGTCGATAAGAATAATAGAATCAAAGATGTTGACAATTTCGCCCGGGTAATTGTTAATCATCTCTTGTTCAGAAAGTAGCAAAAGAGAAGGAGGAAAAAAATCAATGAGTTTTTCGATCAACACCAACGTCACGGCTCTGAATGTTCTTTTCAACTTGCAGAACAACCAGACCAAGATGTCGAACGTCTCCAATCAATTGTCCTCAGGCTACAAAATTAACAGCGCCGCGGACGATGCAGCCGGTTTGGCTATCGCCAACAAAATGAACAACCAGGTGACAGGCTTGAATCAAGCCGGTCAGAACGCGCAGGACGGACTGTCCATGCTGCAGACCATGGAGGGTGGCATCAGCAGCATTCAGAGCATGTTGGGCCGCATGCGCCAGCTGGCCATCGAATCCTCAAACGGTACGGAGACGGGCTCGGATCGCACCCAAATCGTGACAGAGCTTCAGCAGCTGCGCTCGGAGATCAGCCGCACCGCAACCACCACCCAGTTCAATACTCAGACCCTCTTGACCGGTTTGGCGGGCGCATCGGGAAAGATACAGTTCCAGGTCGGCGCCAACAAAGGCCAACGCATTACTTTGGCTGCAGCTAATGCCAACCTTCGGGCTACCGCCCTTGGGATAACGGGGTCTGGCGTGACCGCCCTAGGTGCGTCCGGACTTTCGGGCATCGCTCAGGCCTCCGCATTAATAGGGGTTTTAGACAAAGCCCTCTCCAATGTGTCACAGTTCCGCGCCAACGTCGGCGCCGTGGAAGACCGCCTGAATTTTGCGGTGACTAACCTGGGCACAGAGAGCAACAACCTCTCTACGGCTCAATCCCGCATCATGGATACCAACATGGCCTCAGCCATGACCAACTTCACCAAATCGCAGATCCTCGTGAACGCCGGAATTTCCATGCTGGCCCAGGCCAACCAGATGCCCGGCATGGTCTTGAAGCTTCTCGGCTAAGCACATAGCAAACGGCCGGCGCGGATCAGATTCGCCCGGTACTGAGTGGGACTAAAAGAGGCTGCTCCGGCAACCTCTTTTAGGATACCACTACGATAACACGCAGGATTCAAGCCTTTGCGCAAGGGACACCCGGTGAATTCCAGCCTGACGGGGAATTCCGGTCAGGAGGCGGGTGACTCAAGGCCCGGGCCGGACATTATGACCCCGCGCTGCGACACAGACCAAAGGACACAGCCGTATACTCTTGGCTTCAACCCTGTGGAGATTCAGCGCACGGCCCGTACAGGCGCGGGAAGAATCGACGTCGGCGTGTTGAACGTCGAGTGCGGCGCCGGAAGAAGGGGGCGATAGGATGTCTTCAACGGTACTGAATCTGGGGGGAATGCAATCCGTCTCCACGATGACCGGGACGATTGATTACTCTCAAATCATCGAACAACTGACCCAGGCCAACCGGGCTCCGGGCGATGCCCTGAACGCCACGATTCAGAACGAGCAGCTGAAGCAAAATGACTGGAGCAACGTGGCGAAATTGGCGACGGCCGTGCAGAATGATTTGGTCACTCTGGCTTCGGCCAATACTTTTAATTCCTTTACCACGACGATTGGCGGCACGGATACTTCGGCCATCTCGGCTGCCGCTGCCGGCGGGGCAACGGCCGGCACTTACGCGATCAATGTAACTCAACAAGGAAGCAAGGCCACCCTCACCAGCGGGGCAGAGATCGGGAAGGCGGCCGCCCTCACGGATCCAATGAACGCCAACGAGTTCGCTCAGCCGATTTCTTTGGGAACGATTTCGGCGACCATCGGCGGCACGACCGTCTCGCACACCGTAACCGGCAGCGACTCGATTGATTCCATCCTGACGGCCCTGTTCGGCGCCAACGGTTCTCAGGTCAGCTGGAGCATGAATAATAACCAACTCAGCATCAGCAGCAACACAGCGCAGAATATCACGTTCGGCACCGCCGGGGACTCAAGCAACCTCTTTCAGGTTCTGGGTCTCACCGGTCAGGTACTGGCGGGGACGGGCACATCGGCAAAAAGCTCGCTCGTGGGGCACGCCCAACTTAACTCATATTTGACTTCCGCAAATTTCAGCTCGAGCTTGACCTCCACGACCTCCGGAGACCTGCGGATTAACGGAGTGGACATCACTTACGACACCGGCACGGATACCTTGCAGTCTGTGATCAATCAAATTAATGCTTCAACCGCCGGAGTGACGGCCGGTTATGATCCGCTTCAGGACAAGATGATCCTGACCTCCAACACCTCCCAGCCGGTTTCGGTCAGCGATGTCAGCGGCAACCTGGGCCAAGTGCTCGGCCTCACCTCAGGGGTGGCGGGGGCCGGGCAGCCCTGGATATATCAAATCAATAACGGACCCGCGCAGACCAGCGCCTCCGCCACGGTGAGCAACGCCATACCGGGAGTGAGTTTTACCATGAATCAGACCGGTTCGGCCACCTTGACGGTGGCTCAGGACACAAGCGCGCTGACCAAGGCCGTCAATACTTTTGTGGGAGATTTTAACACCCTGTACGGCCAACTGAACACTTACACGGGTAAAGGCGGGGATCTCCAGGGGGATGTGGCCATCGCCCAACTGGGTTTTCAATACATGAATGACGTGCTCAATACGGTGCCTGACATGACTCAGTTTGCCCAGCAGTCAGTATGGGGCATCGGTATCAACAACGGAGCCATCGGCTCCGCTCCCGGAACCACGAACTCTCTTCAGGTCGACAGCGGCGCTTTGACGGCGGCCTTTGCCAATGATCCCTCAGAAGTTCAGTCTCTCCTCACCGGGATGGCTACCCGCTTGAACACGGATCTGACCAACCTGACGGGGCAGTTCAACACCTTGACGCCCAACAGCCTCTACAGTCAGAACATTTCGGGGATAGCACAGAACATGGAAAATATGTACGCCGATAACATCAAGAACACGGAGCAGCAACAGCAGCAGATCTATGATCAGGCCGCGGCTGAGGCCCAGCAGATGCAGACCCAGTTCAATCAGCTGCAGCAGTTCCAGCAGCAGATGGCGGCCCAGCAGAACGCTCTGGCGGCCATGCTCGGTTCCCTGAAAGGGTACTAGCCTCGAGCCGGATCCCAGGGCAGGCCTCACCCCCGACGCCTTCGAATATTTCATTGGCAGGGTACGCCGCACTCAAAAGGGGTAGATGAAAGTTGGATTTTCTGGCAGTCAATCTTGAAGCTTTAGAGCGACGCTTTCCCAAGGCCGCCGGGCTTATTCGGGAAGCCGGGGAGCCGGAAGAGCGCCGGGCCCAAGTCAGCCGTCAGGGGGCGACTGTTTACCAAGCCCTCCGGAACGGGCGCTGGGTGAATATAACGAGCGGCTATAACCCCCGGGCGGAAGCCGACCGGCAAAGGGAGGGGCTGTCCTTGGCGGAGGCGAAGCTGGTCTTCGTCGTCGGTGAAGCGGGGCTGTACCATCTCGAGAGTATTCTGGAGGCCCTGCCCTCGGACGACAACCGGGAGCGGAGGCTGCTGCTGTTTTCTCAGCACCCGGAATATCTGCGCCTGGTTTTGTCCACGAGGGATGTGCGGGCTCTCCTGGCGGATGAACGCTTTTACCTCTTCTTGGACTTCGCCCGGGACACCTTGAGAAGCGCGCTTCAGCGGGTGATCCAGGCGGACATCTACGAGATACCCACCTTCACCTGGTTCGTGCACCCGGTAGAGGAAGAGCTGCAGGGGGAGTTCTGCCAAGATTTCCGAAGTTTCCTGCGCCTGGCCTACACGACCGCCCTGTTGGACCACCATACCACGGGGGCGTTCGAACAGTGGTGGATGCACAATTTTGTCTGCAACATTCCTTATCTCATGCAGGCGGTTTCGCTCGATTCTCTGGCGGAAACCTGGCGGGGGCGGCCGGCGATCATCGTCGGGGCGGGCCCGTCTCTGAACAAGAATATTGAACTTTTGGCGGAAGCCAAGGGCCGGGCGCTTATCCTCTGTGTGGACACAGCTTACCGTTCCCTGGCCCAAAGGGGCATCGTGCCCGATCTTCTGGTCACTCTGGATGGGAGTCCGATGAATGCGGAACACATGCGGGAAACGGATTATAAAGAGGTTCCTCTTCTGCTGGACGTATCGAGCCACTGGGAGATCCTGAGCCGGCACGGTCACCGCAGTCCGAAAGTCGTCTTATCCGCTTCCGGCTATCATCTCGCTTGGTGGCGGAGGATCCTGGGCGGAGAAGACGGTTATACCTCCCTGCCCACCGGAGGATCGGTGGCGACGGCGGCCTTCAGCTTTGCCAGGCATATCGGCGCGGATCCTGTGATTCTCGCGGGGGTGGATTTATCCTATCCGAACGGGGCCTGTTACGCCCGGGGGGCCTTGCACGCGGAGCGAACCCTGGCGGAGGTCCAAAGCGAACGGCCGCTTTATCCCGTCCGGGATATTGAGGGCAACACGGTAATGACGACCGCGGATTACCGCTACTACCTGCGCTGGCTGCACGACAACGCGGCCCCGCAAGAGCGCCGCTACATCAATGCCACGGAAGGGGGCGCGGTCCGCGAAGGATTCGAAATCAAGACCTTGCGTGCCGTTTTGGATGAAGACTGCCGAGTATGGCAGCCTGTGACGGCTTGGAAAAACAGGCTCAAGCCCAGGCGGGTCGAACCCCGGCAAATGGCCAAGGTCGAGCGGAACCTGCGCCGGTCCTACCGGGAGATGAAAACGGCCTGGCGTTTGTGGAACGCTTTGGCCGCGGCCGGCAAGAAATATCTGCAACAACTGGAAGACGGGGATTATTCCCAAACCGACGCTTTCCTGACCTATCTCAGCCGGGCACAATTGAAATTGAATGAGCTCAGCTTAGCCCTGAGCTTCTTGGATGCGCATTCTTACAAAGCGGTTTATACGGATATAAAAATGGCGGACTCCATCCGGCGGCAGAGAGAAGAGCACAGCGACGGGGAAAAACTGAAGCTCTCAGCCAGGCAGACTTACAATTTAATCCTAAGCTTGCGGGATCTGGCGCGCGATTCGCTGCCGATGCACCGGGACGCCTTAGCGAGTATGGAGAGCGTTTTGAAGGAGATGACCGACGGTGAGTACCCCAAATCCTTACAAACAAGCCAGCGTGAATACGGCGACCCCCGAACGCCTCTTGGTCATGCTTTATGACGGGTTGCTCCGCTTCATGAGCGAAGCCGGCCTGGCCCTCAAAGACCGGCAATACGAACAAGCCCACAGAGCACTGATCCGGGCCCAAGAGATCGTCTTGGAGCTGCGCTCCACTCTGAAACGGGAAATCGCGCCCGAACTGGCGGACTCCCTGCACAGTCTTTATACGTTTTTCTATGAAAAACTGATTGAGGCCAACCGGACCAAGACCCTTCAACCCCTCGCGGAGATTACCGGCATGGTTACCGAGCTGCGCAATTCATTTCAGCAAGCGGAGCAGAAAGTGCTGGCGGCGAAGGAGGGGCGGGAATGCGTTTGATCATCGACGGACAAGTGCATTACGCTCAGGCGGAAAGCGAGGAGCTGCGCCAGGAATTGGCCTTGTTGCGGACAGATGAGCGTTACGTGCAAAGCGTCTCCTGCGAAGGCCTGGAAGTCAACTTGAGCGACCTCCTGACAGGTGAACTCAGACCCTCTCCGGGTACGCCGGTCGAGATCGTCACCTGCAGCCTGGACCAACTGCTGGAAAACACGATGGACTCGGTCCATGAATACCTGCCGCGTCTCTATTCCGCCTGGAAGCAGACCGTGGATTGGTGGAGGACGGGTGAACGGGAAGCGGGTGCCAAGAGATTTGCCGAAACCGTCCGGGGCCTGCAATGGAATCTCTCAGTCTTGGCTAACCTCAGTGCCCTGGGCCCAGCGGATTCCGACGTGGCCGACATAAACACGGTGGGGCAGGGGGTTGTCAGGCCTCTTCTGGCCGCCTGGGAAAACGAAGATTTCGTACAATTAGCGGACATCCTGGAATATGAAGCCATGCCTTGGCTGGAACGCTGGTTTGCCTTTGTCGTTCTCTTCCGGCGGCAGATGAGGCTGGAGCAGGTTAAGAGCACTCTGAACTAGGGGAGAGTCCTCGGGCCGCTCGGAGGCGTCCCGCGGATCGGAGAGGTCCCCGGTGAATCTGAGAGATCCCCGCGCAACGGAGAGCAGCCCCGGTGGATCGGAGGGGTCCTTCGTGCAGCGGAGAAGTCCTCAGTGAATCGGAGCGTCTCCCCGACCGAGCGGAGAGGTCTCGGGAGCAGTTCTGAACCGTCTTGCCAAAGTGGGATCTTCAGGCGAAAATTGCGGCAGAGAGAGGGAATGACGGGATGAAAGAAGAGAGCGAAACGGTGTCCGCCGCGGTGAGACTAACAGAAGAGATTCTCGCCGTGCTTAAGAACTTGCGAGAAATCTCGGCAGCCCAGCAAAGACTTTTGACGGACGGGTCCCGGGCTCGCGGTCCGGAGGGCGCGCCGGGCGCCAAACCCGGGGATTTTGCCGCCCTCGTGGCCGAGCGGGAGGAGCTTCTCAGCCGCCTGCGGCACAAAGAAGGGATGCTCCGGCAGATGCTCAGGACCTCGCCCGAACTAAACGGGAGGGCGGAAATTCAGCAAGGAAGAGAAAAGATCGAAGAAGAGCTCAGGAGAGTGATCCAGAGCGGGCATTATGTCATCGAGGCCTTGGCCTGCGGGCAAGAGAGAGTGGCGGTCAAGCTGCTCGAGAAGATCAGAGTGAAAAAGACGCTGCAGAGTTATCGGGAAACGCAAAAGGCCAACGACTTAGTCCGCCGCATTTTTGGCAGTCATCCCCACCACGTTGACGCCGTACGCTAGGGAAAACCCGGCTCGCCCGGGGAGGCGCCGCCCGCGGAGTCAATACCCTGTGCAAAAAGATACCACGACCAAATATCGTTCAATTGGCAATGACCGTCGAAGAAAAAAATCGCGGCCAAGGCGGGTTAAGAAGGAAACGACCGCGCCTGACGCCGGACATATATAGATGGAAATACGGGGAGACGCCGCGAGGGCCGGGAGGCCGAAACTGCCGCAAGCCGTAAATGGCCAAAGGACGCGGACTTGAACCCTGTTTGAGGAGGATGGCCTATGCCTTCAACGTTTTTCGGTTTGCAAATTGCCGCCAATGCTCTGGCGGCGCAACAGGCCGCAGTGGATGTCACCGGACACAATATTGCGAATGCCTCAAATGCCGCCTATACCCGGGAGCTGCCGAATTTCGTGGCGGCCACTCCCTATACCTTTCCCTCCGCGGGTCACTACCTCACCCTGGGCGAGGGGGTCAACATCGGCTCAGTGACCCGGGCCAGAGACGCTTTTGTCGATGCCCAATACCGCAATCAGAATTCTTTGCTTTCCTATTGGACCCAGCAACAGGATGGACTGAACAAGATCCAGGGCATCATGAACGAGCCTTCCGACAGCAGCCTTGCCAGTACCCTCAATACTTTCTGGTCCGACTGGTCTACCCTGGCGAACAATGCCCAAAACAGCGCGGCCAGGACGACTGTCCAGCAGCAATCCGTCACCTTGGCGGAAATGTTCAACCAGATGAGTTCCCAGATCTCGGCTCTGCAGACGAGCTATGAGTCCGCGGTGAGCACGGGAGTGGCCCAGGTCAATTCCATCGCCGAGCAGGTTAGCCAGCTGAATGTCCAAATCAACAAAGCCGAGGCCGGAGGCAGCAATCCCAATGACCTCTTGGACCGGCGGGACGCCTTGGTCGACCAACTCTCACAGTATTACCAAGTGAGCGTGGTTCAGACTCAGCAGGGCGCGGTGACCCATTATGAAGTGCAGATCGGGGGTAAGGACCTGGTCAACGGGGCCAACTATAACACGTTGGCTTTCAATCCCGCGGCTAACGCCGACGTCAACTGGACGGGCGGAAAGCCGGTGCTTGCCCAGGATGTGAGCTGGGCCTCGGTTACGACCCCCGGCGGTCCTGCCCAGCCGGCCGTGAATGCGGCTGTCGGCTCGGGAGACGGATCCGGCGGCGATACCGGCAGTATCAAGGGAAATCTGGATAATCTGACCAAACTGGCGGGACTGCAGAAGAAATACGACGACATGGCCCAGGGAATTGCGGACGCGGTCAACCAACTGCAAAATCAGGGGATCGACATGTATGGCCAGGCAGGCGGCAGCGGGCAATCGTTCTTTACTTACAATACAGCCGCCTCTTCCCAATACTCCTCCCAGGGGGCGGCGGCCAGCCTGCAGGTCAACGGCAGCATTCTCCATGATCCGAACAAGATCGCGGCCGCGGACCCCTCGGGCGGGGAGATCACCGCCGGAACGGCCTCCCTGCAAGTGGGCACGACCGCCTATTCCGTCAATGTCACGGCCGGGGAGACTTTGGCGTCGGTCCTCAACGCGCTGCAAAAACAGGTTCCCGGGGCCTTTACGTACACGATTTCAGGCAATCAGGTTACGATCAATAATACGACCGACACAACCACCCCTCCTTCGCCTCAAAGTATCTCCTTCGGCACGGGCGACACCAGCAATCTCTGGCAGATCGCCGGCCTGCAGACCGTTCCCCCCGCTCCTCCCGCTTCTTCCGTCGCCCCGGGGCATTCCGCGGCCGGCACGATCACGGTAGCCCCGTCCGACATCCAGTCCAACGGCGCCAACGCCCAAAGCATCGCGGATCTGCAAAACAGCTGGTCGCCGCTTCAGTTTGCCGGTAATACGCCGGTGCTCCCCGGAGGGGCCGCCGCGAACTCCGGCAATCCCGTGTTTGCGGCGGTTTCCGTATCCGACTATTACGGAGCCCTGGTTTCGGGGATTGGCGTGGACGGGCAGCAAGCCAACAACATGGAGACCAACCAGCAGACCTTGGTGAACAGCCTTTCCAACCAGCGGCAGTCCGTCTCCGGGGTGTCCCTCGATCAGGAAATGACGAACATGATCACTTACCAGAAAAGTTACACCGCCGCGGCCAGGGTCGTGACCATGATGGATGACATGCTCAACACCCTTGTCACCGGTATGGGTATCACCCGCTAAGAGAGGAGGGTTTTCATGCGCATAACCAACATCATGATGAGCCAAAACCTTCTGAGCAACCTGGAAGCCGTACAGACCACCGTCCAGAAGTATCAGAACCAGCTGGCTTCAGGCAAAAAGATCAATCAGCCTGCCGACGATCCCGTGGGCACTCAGCTCACCCTCGGACTCAAAGGGGCTCTGAGTGACAACTCACAATGGCAGGCGAACGCCTCGCAGGGGCTTTCCGTTCTGCAGACCACCAACGACACCTTGCAAAATATGATGCAGATGCTGCAACGGGCCAGAACTTTGGCCGTAGAAGTGAACAACGGCACCTTTACGGCGGCGGACAGGGCGACGACGGCCGACGAAGTGCAGCAGATCCAGCAGGAAGTGGGCTCCCTGGCCAATACCCAGGTCGGAGATATGTACATCTTTTCCGGAACCTCCAGTTCCCAGCCTTGGCAGGGTGGGGCAAACTGGACCGGGAACGCGGGCCTGGTCAATATTGAGGTGGGCAAGGGCGAACAGATTCCGATCAATGCGGATTTTACCGGCTTGTTTCAAGGAACGGGCAGCATCTTCAATGTCCTGTCCGGTTTCGTCGGCGACTTGAAGAGCAACAACCTGAGCGGCCTGCAGAACGATCTGCAGAATATCGACAACCAAGTGCAGAGTTTTACGGCCAAAGAAGCGGAACTCGGGGCCTTAACCGACAGGGTGCAAACGGTTCAGAAAAACTTGCAGCAAAGCTCCACTAATCTGAGCCAGAACCTCTCCACCGTGCAGGATGCGGATGTGGCCACCGTGATCACCCAGCTGACCAACGCCCAGAACGTCTACCAGGCGGCCCTCTCCGTCGGCGCCCGCTACATTCAGCCTTCCCTGGCCGACTACATGCAATAGGAGGAAGGCGGGTCTCCGCTTGGTTCAGCCCCAAACCCGGAGTGCGGGGAACCACCCCCACTTGTACAAGTGGGAGTCTCACGAGTGGATGAAAAGGAGTGGATGAGGATGCCGATTGACGGCTTGCCGCCGGTTCAATCCCCCCAGCAGCAGCTCCTGCAGCAGCAGGAGCAGGGGCAGGTCTTTCCCTTGGCCAATCCCGCCAGTGAGGAGGCCAAGGTCCTCTCACCGGAGAAACGCCTGCCGGTGACAGGCCGTAAGGGCAAGGGGGCCAAGGCGGAGCAGGAGCGGGCCAAAACGCAACTCTCCCGCCGGGAAGCGGAAAAGCTGGCCCAAAAGCTGAACCAGATCATGGGTCTGATCGAGAAGCGCCTCCTGTTCAAAGTGAGCGAAGAGAAAGACAGCGCCTTGGACGAGATCCAGGTCAAAGTCATCGATCAAAAGACGGGCAAAGTGCTGGCGATCATCCCGCCCAAAAACCTTCAGGAGTTATTGGGCAACGTCAAAGATGCTGTGGGTATCCTGTTTGACGCCTGGGCCTAGCGGGTCCCGGCATACCCAGTCAGGCGCGGATCCGGGTGGGGCTGATTTCTCCCGGGTCGGGGTGCGGCAGATTGCGCCCGGGTTTTGCCGCGTCTGATTCCGCCCCGCTTCGGTGCGGCCGCTCCCGTCCCGGTTCAAGTCCGGCATCCGGGAAGGTCAGGGTTATGACAGACAGGCAGGGCGCGTTTGCCCGGGGTGAAGTTGACGGCAAGGGAGGAGACGAGAAAACGAGCCGGCCGGAGAGCGGGGCGGCTCGTTTGTCTGTTCTTCAAAGGGAAGAGTGGCCCCGGTTGGCTCCGAGGGAGAGCGGCGCCCCCTAGGGTGCATCCCGCAAGGCCGGCGCATGTTGCTTCCGGCGGGCGGGCAAGGTACTATTAAGGCTGAGCGGCAGACAGGACCGGACCCAAAAGTCTGTCTGCCGGGGTCGTCAGGTTCATTGGGAAGAGAAAGGAAGGGTGAATAAACCGGTGCGGAAGATTTGCGCGGTGACAGGCTCCCGGGCCGAATACGGCTTGTTGTACCCGCTCCTGCGGGAGATCCAGGCGGATCCGGATTTAGAGCTTCTGCTCTTGGTGACCGGAATGCATCTCTCACCGGAATTCGGCCTCACCTACCGGGAGATTGAGCGGGACGGCTTTGCGATTGCGGACAAAGTGGAGATGCTTCTCTCTGCCGATACACCCACCGCCATCGCCAAGTCAGTGGGGCTCGGGACGATGGGACTGGCCGAGAGCTACGCCCGCCTCCAACCGGATATTGTCGTCCTCCTGGGAGATCGCTATGAGATATTGGCCGCGGCTCAGGCGGCTCTCTTCGCCCGCATTCCCCTGGCTCACCTGCACGGGGGCGAAAGGACGGAGGGAGCGACAGATGAAGCGATTCGCCACGCGATTACCAAAATGGCCCACCTGCACTTTGTGGCGGCGGAGCCCTACCGCCGGCGGGTGATCCAGTTGGGGGAGAACCCGGCCCGGGTCTTTAATGTCGGGGCTGTGGGCTCGGACAACATCCGGCCGCAGGAGCTTCTGAGCCGGGAGAGCCTGGAGCGGGAACTCGATTTCCCGCTGGGCAAGGTCAATTTCCTCGTCACCTACCATCCGGCGACTCTGGGACGGACCGGCTCGGCTCAGGCGATGGAGGAGCTTCTGGCCGCTCTTGACCATTTTCCCGAAGCCAAGATCATCTTCACGAAGCCGAACTCGGACACGGACGGGCGCGTTATCGGGCAGATGATGGACGGTTACGCGGCCCGGCAGCCCGAGCGGGCCAAGGCTTTCGTCTCTCTGGGACAGACGCGCTATCTCAGCGCGGTCAGCCGGTGTCAGGTCGTCATCGGGAATTCCTCCAGCGGGCTGACCGAAGTCCCCGCTTTGGGCAAACCCGCCGTCAACCTGGGGGACCGGCAGAAAGGGCGGCTCCGGCCCGCATCCGTGATCGATTGCGCCGAGCGGGAAGAGGATATCGTCCAAGCCATTAGGAAGGCTTTGTCCGCGGACTTTCAGGCGCGGGTGCGGGAGAGCGCACGGCAGACGGCCCGGGACCCGGCGCAGGGGACAGCGCAGGAGGCGGCGGAAGAGGCAAGGCGGGAGAGCGTGCCCAAGACGACACCGGGCCTGAGGCATGAGATTACACAGGGGACAGCGCACGGGGTGACACAGGGAGTAAGGCAGCTGGCGCAGGAGAGGAGGCAGGGCCCGCCCGCTGCGGAGGCGCGGCCGGCAAGGCCGAACCCGGTCGCGCACCGGATCAAGGAGATCCTGAAAGAGGCGGACCTTGAGGGCCTGTGCAGGAAAAGTTTTTATGACCTTCCGGTGCACGAGGGGAAAGAAGGACAAAAAAATGTCTGAGCGGCATGTTATGATGATTGCGGAGGCCGGAGTTAACCACAACGGGAGCACGGACCTGGCCCTGCGGCTGGTAGAAGCGGCGGCCCGGGCGGGCGCCGACATAGTGAAGTTTCAGAGCTTTAAGGCCGGGAGTTTGGCCGCCCCGACGGCGCCGAAGGCCGCTTATCAGGTAAGGGCACGGCTTCCGTCCGAATCATTTAATCCCGCCGCGGAGGGGAATAGGTCCGAATCCTTCAATGACGCCGCCGCAGGGTTGAACCCCTTGGCGGCTGAGAATGCATCTGCCGGCAGAGAGGCGGTCCGGCTGCCCGCGGAGGGGCAAACCTCCGGATCTCGGCCGAGTATCCGTGACGGTGAGAGCCAGCTGGCTATGCTCAAACGGCTGGAGCTCACCCCGGAACAGCACTTAAGCATCTTCGAGCACTGCCGCAAGATGGGGATCGAATTCCTCTCCACCCCTTTTGAAGAAGAGAGCCTCCGCTACTTGGTCCAAGACCTGGGTGTCCGGCAGATCAAGATTTCCTCCGGCGACCTGACCAACGGCCCGTTGCTGCTCGCGGCGGCCCGGACCGGCAGGCCCGTCATCCTCTCGACCGGAATGGGCACGCTGGGGGAGGTCGAGGAGGCTTTGGGGGTCCTGGCTTACGGCTATCTGGGGCGGGGGGAGCCGGCCGGACATCCCGGGGAGTCTGCCCGCGGGGCTTTTCAGGAGGCCTTCTCCTCGGCGGCGGGGCAGGGGGTCCTGCGGGAGCGGGTAACGCTTCTCCACTGCACCACGGAATATCCGGCTCCCTACGGTGATGTGAACCTTAAGGCTATGCTGACACTGAAAGACGCTTTCGGCCTGCCTGTCGGGCTTTCCGATCACACGGCGGGAACCGCGGTCGCGCTGGGAGCGGTCGCCCTGGGGGCGGTCGTCATCGAGAAACATTTTACCTTAGACCGCACCCTGCCGGGTCCGGATCACAAAGCCTCTTTAGAGCCGCGGGAGCTTCAGACCCTGGCGGAGGGCATCCGGGCCCTGGAGGAGGCGCTCGGTTCACCCCGGAAAACCCCCGCTCCCTCGGAACGGAAAAACCGTCCGGCGGCACGCAAATCCCTGGTGGCCCTGTGCCGGATCGAGGCGGGAGAAGTCTTTACCCCGGAAAACCTCGGCAGCAAGCGTCCGGGAGGGGGGATGTCCCCCATGGAGTACTGGGCGCTGCTGGGGAAGACCGCGCCGCGGAGCTTTGAGGAAAACGAGCTGGTCACCCTGTCAGCCCCCCGTGTCTGAGGCCGTCTGAAGCTGGGAGCTTCCGCGCGAAGCATTCTGTGCGCGAGAGGATTAGCCGCATACCGCCGGCTTTAGCCAGGACGAATTCCTGGTTTGTATCTACGGTAGGAGGTGCGCCACTTGCGCAAATCAAGCAGTACATCGAACAGCAAAAACGCCGGCTTAAGCCATGGGGAGATTCAGAAGAAGGGGCGTACAAAGGAGTCAGAATGGATAAGAAACCGCTGATCATCATCGGGGCGGGAGGACAGGCCAAGGTCCTCCTGGATATTCTTCTGGCGCAGAATGCCGCCATCCTCGGCTTGACGGACGCGGACACCGCATCCCCGGGTGTCGGCAGGCACGTTTTAGGCGTGCCGGTGCTGGGAGGGGACAGTCGGGTTCTGGAGCATTCCCCCGAGGATATTCGACTGGTCAATGCTCTCGGATCCGTCCGCCGCACCGGCAAACGGCGTGAGATCTTCCGACACTTCCGAGCTTTGGGCTATTCGTTTGCCTCTGTATTCCATCCCGCGGCTGTCATCTCCCGGTTGACTGAGCTGGGCGAGGGGGTCCAGCTGATGGCCGGAGCGGTGGTTCAAGCAGGCGCGGTCCTGGGGGACAACGTCCTCGTCAACACCCGGGCTTGCGTGGATCACGACTGCAGGATCGGCGCCCACGCCCACCTGGCGCCGGGAGCTACACTCTCCGGCGGGGTCACCCTGGGCGAGGGAGTGCACGTGGGAACGGGAGCCGTCATCATTCAAGGGATAATGATCGGAGACGGAGCCACCATCGGGGCCGGAGCCGTGGTCGTCAGGGATGTCCCCCCCAGGGTGACGGTCGCGGGCAATCCCGCGAGAGTCAGGAACTAAGAGGCTCTCCCCAATTTGGCAAGAAGCCTTACAAAAGGCGGTTTGGCATGTACCTTGTTGTTGCGGGCATACCATATAGACTTACGGGCCGTACTCGGCCGAACCGGCTGAAGACGCAGAATTTGTGGCGGTTGCCCCTTGAGCAGATGGCACTCAGAGAACGGCGTGCGCGGATGGGGTCGCTGCCATGTTGTGCAGCGGCAGTCGCGGTTATTCTCAGTGAACGGAGGGAAGTTCATGGCTCAAACGCGCATCTTGGGCATCATCCCTGCCCGCGGCGGCTCCAAGGGTATTCCGCGCAAAAACATCCGGCTTCTCGGCGGGAAGCCGCTCCTAGCCTGGACCATCGAGGCGGCTCTGGAAGCGGGATGTCTCGACAGGCTCATCCTCACGACCGAGGACGAAGAGATAGCCGCCGTCGGGCGAAAATACGGCTGCGAGGTACCTTTTTTGCGGCCGGCGGAACTGGCCCAGGACAGCACACCCGGGATCGAGCCGGTGCTGCATGCCCTCCGGTGGCTGGCGGAGCGCGAGGGTTACCGCCCGGATTATGTCCTCTTGCTGCAGCCCACTTCACCTTTGCGCAGGGCGGAGCAGATCCGGGAGTGTGCGGCCAGGATGCTGGCCAAGCAGTTCGGGTCTTCGGAGCCCGGATTTTCCGAGTCGGTAACCGCGAAGTCCGTATCCGCGGAGCTCGCAGCCGTGAAGTCCGTATCCGCGGACACCGTATCCGCGAAGTCCGGGCCTTTGATTCCGCCCCGGCCCCCGGTCCCGCCTTGCGACGCTTTGGTCAGTGTCACGGAGCCCGACCAGCCGCCGGAGTGGATGTTCCGGCCCGGTGAGGACGGTTTCCTGCGCCCGCTTCTGCCGGCGGAGGGGGCGGCCCGGCGCCAGGAGCTGCCGGCGACTTGGGTTCTGAACGGCGCCCTTTACCTGGTCCGGACCGAAGTCCTGCTGCGCGAGCGCACGTTTATGCCGGCAAGGGTCGAGGGCTTTGCCATGGACCGGATGAGTTCTCTCGACCTGGACAGCCCCTGGGATTGGCAAATGGCCGAGTGCTGTCTGGCGCGGAAGATTTCCCCAGAAACTTTGCCAAGAATAAGGTAAATTCTCGATCCGTGTAGAAGGGTTTCGGGCGAAGGCGTAGAATAGTACTTTTATGGGAACGAGGTCCTAGGACGATAGCTGTGAAAATATTCATGGGACCGGGACATTTCGCCCGCCCTGCGTGGGGATAATCGCACTGAATTTAATTACGGTTTAGCTGCATTGTACACAATGCGTGATAGGCGATACGTTATGCTTTGGATTAAGGAAGATAACCCGATTAAAACAGGGTAGATACCCTGCTTAAAAATACGCTGTAAAGCGCCGTAAAGGAGGATCCATGCAAGAAGAGGAACTCGACCTGCGCCAGTACTGGGAGGTACTGCGCAAACACTGGCTGATTGTCGTCGCGATACCCCTCATCGCAGCTTTGACGAGCGGGATCGTTAGTTTTTTTGTCCTCAAGCCGGTCTATGAATCGGTCACCACGCTCATCGTGGGTCAGAAAGCTACGGCGGCGGATTCAGTGGATCAGGCCGGCAAACTTCTGGACTACAATGCTCTGCTCGCCGATCAGCAATTGGCCAAAACCTATGCGACCATCGCCAAGAGTCGTACGGTGGAAGAGAACGTGATTAAGACGCTCGGCCTGTCCCAGACGTTCGACACCTTAAACAAGAGCATTACCGTAGACTCCGTGCCCAATACCGAAGTCCTGGAGATTAAAGTGGATAACACGAGCCCTGCTCTGGCTGCACAGATCGCCAATGCCACAGCGAAGGAATTTTCCGGCGCGGTGATTAAGATTAAGAAAGTGGACAGCGTCAGTGTGGTGGACAAAGCGGTGGCTCCGCATCACCCCATCAAGCCTAAAAAGAGTCTCAACGTCATGATCGCCTTCGTGGTCGGGCTGATGGTGGCAGTCGGTATCGCCTTTCTGATTGAATATCTCGACAATACGATTAAGACTTCCGACGATGTCGGCAAAATTCTGGGCTTGCCTGTTCTGGGCGTGATTCCGGACTTTAAGCTGGAAGAACGGGAATAGGCGGGAGGCGCCGGAAACGCAGAGCCGCCGGCCCGTAGGTGCAAGTGCTCAGGGCATCGGAGGAGAGCAGGGGACAGAGAGGGTGGGAAAAAACCGCCTGACGGGAAAGGGAGATGGGATTGTCCAGTTTAATTACCGCAAGAAAGCCGAAATCGCCGATCTCAGAGGCCTACCGCACCTTGAGAACGAACGTGCAGTTTACGGCCGTGGACGGCGAAGTTAAGAAGATTCTGGTGACCAGCGCCGGGCCGGGGGAAGGGAAATCCGCCACGGCAGCCAATTTGGCGGTCAGCATGGCCGAAGCCGGACAACGCGTGCTCATTATTGACGGAGACCTGCGCAATCCGACGCAGCACAAGCTGTTTGGTCTGAGCAACCTGGAAGGGCTGTCCACGGCCCTAGTTCAGGAGAAGGCAATCCGAGAACTGATCCGCGAAACGAAGTTTACCGGCTTGACTGTGCTCTCTTCGGGCCCGATCCCGCCCAATCCGGCGGAACTGCTGAACTCGAAGCGCATGAAGCGGTTCCTGGAAGAGGCGGCTGAGGAATTCGATACGATTCTCATTGATACGCCGCCTGTCATTGCCGTGGCGGACGCTTCGATCCTGGCCCAAAGTGTCGACGGGGTCATCCTCGTCCTGGCCTCCGGGGAGGTGAACCGCGAGTATGCCCTGAGAGCCAAAGAACAGCTGGAAAAGGTGGGGGCCAAACTGCTGGGCGCGGTTTTGAATAAAGTCGAGATGAAGACGCGCGAACATTATTACTACTATTACTACGGGCATGAGCACAAAAAGCGGAGAGATCACGCAGAGGGCCGCCTGCCGGGCACAGTTGACAAATCCGGCCTCGGATTTTGAGGCGGGTCTGTAAAAAAAGAAGGGAGAAAGGGAGGGAGGAGAAACAAAGAACGGGATTGGATTCATCAAGGGTAGCTCTTGAGGAGGATGAAAGCGAGAATAAGCAAAGTAGGAGGATCTGTTTTATGAAAAAGGGAAAATCCTTAACCCGGCTCTTAACGTTCACGCTGGCGTGTTCGTTGACAGTCCTGCAGCCTTTGACCGCCCTGGCGGATACGGCGAGCGTCTCGGCGCCGACTACTCCGGTGGCAGCGGTGACTTCTCCTGCCACGACCTTGCGTTTGGCCGGTCAGGACCGCTATGAAACTGCGGCCAAGATCGCCGAAGCCGGGTGGAAAACGACGTCACAATATGCCATTGTGGCGGCGGGGATGGATCAAAACCTGGTCGACGCGCTTACGGCGGCCCCCTTGGCCAAAGCTCTCAACGCCCCGATCCTGCTCACGCAGGGGGACAGCCTCAATCCTTACACCCAGGCTGAGCTCAAACGCCTGCAAGTGAAGACAGTCTATGTCACCAGCGGCTCCGGGGTCATCGAAAAGGCGGTGACGGATGAGATTGCCGCGCTGGGCATCGCGGTAAAATCGTTGGGCGGAAGCGACCGCTTCGCCACAGCCGTCAACATTGCCCAAACGCTCGGATCCTTGGAGAAGGTCAGCCGGGCGGTGATCGCCACGGCCTACAGCAACGCCGACGCCCTCTCGGTCGCCCCGATCGCGGCGGCGCAGGGGATGCCGATCCTGCTCACGGACGTCAACAGCCTGCCGGCTGCCACGGCTTCTTATCTCGATAGTCTGAAGCCCAGCCTGAAAAGCACTTATGTCATCGGCGGAACCGGGGTTGTAAGTTCCGCGGTCAAAGCCTTGCTGCCCGGTGCCGCGCGGCTAGGAGGGGTGGATCGCTTTGACACTAACCGCCTGGTCATCAAAGCTTTCGCTCCGGAACTCAATTACGGCACAGTTTATGTGGCCAACGGGGAAGACGCTCACTTGGTCGACGCGCTTACGGCCGCGCCCATGGCGGCCCTGACGGGATCGCCCGTCATCCTGAGCGATACCCAACTCCCGGCCGAAAGTCTCGCTTTTGCCAAAGCCTCGCTTCTCCCCCGCAGCGTAATCGCCCTGGGCGGGGACAGCGTCATTGCGGACTCCGCGCTCAGCGCCCTGACCTCGGCCACAGCGTACACGACCGCGGGAGCCACGGAGGGTTCGAGCGACCCGGCCAACAAAAGTACCCTGACCGATCGCGTGCTCATCACTGCCGACAGTGTCACTCTGCAGAACGTCGTCGCGCCTTACGCTATTTATGTGTCCGGCAATAACTCCACCCTGACCAATGTTCAGGTCACAGGCACGGTCTTCCTTGATCCCGGGGCCGACGGTGCCGCCACACTCAATAACGTCAAGGCTGCCGGAATCGTGGTCCTCTCCGGGGGCTCGAACAGCATCCACCTGAACGGCGTCACGGCTGACAGCTTGACGCTGGACAGTTCGAGCGACGTGCACATCCTGACCTCGGGCAACACGTCCCTAACCACCACTTATGTGTCCGCCCCCGGTATCCTGGATGCCTCTTCCGCCGGCAGTTTCGGTTCCGTGATTGTGATTCGGCCCCTGACGCCCGGCGGCACGGTGGTATTTCACGGTACCTTTACTCAACCGGTGATCGTGGAAGGAGCGGCCAACATCGTGGCGGCGCCGGGTGCGAGCATTGCCCAGCTCAATATCGCGCCGCTCACGCCCGGAACTCAGGTAGGCTTGTCCGGAAACTTTACGGCAGTCAATGTGACAGCCCAGGCCAACGTGAACTTGGGGGCCGGCTCAGTCGTGAGCACCATGACCACCACAGCCCAGGCCAATATCGTGATTCCGCCCACAGCCGGCATCGCCAGCCTGGTTGATCAGGGCAGCACCGGCACTCTGGTCAGCGGCGGCGGGACCGTCAACGGACAGGCTACCTCGACGACCCCGAGCGCTCCGCCCGCGGGTGGAACCACTCCACCTGTCGTACCTCCGGCAGGCGGTGGCGGAGGATTCAGCGGAGGCGGCGGAGGGGGAGTCCCTGTAACTCCGACTCTGGGTGTAAGCTCCGTTACGGCACAGATGAGTACCCCCTCGGACAATGTAACGTCTTCCGGAACTTCGTCCGTCAGCTTGGATCTGAGTAAGGTTCCAGACAGCGTGCGCTTGACCGGGCTGCAAATTGCGAGCAACGGTACGAATCCATCCCTGACCGTGACATCGCTGAAGTCCCGGGGTGTGTCCTGGCTGGCCAATCCGGTCGTTGCGGCACTGAGCAGCGGCTCCCTATCCACATCCACTCTTCTGGGGGCCCTGGATACGAATCACAATGGAGTCTCGCTTGGCGGTCTGAGAATGGTGTTCGGCAGCGGACCCGTGACCTTGACGGGCTATCTGACAGAGAGCGGCTATAATAACAGTTCAGTGGAAACGGTGACCATCAACTTGGGTACGCCAACAACAACCCCGCTGACGACGCTTTCCAATCAATGGATGACCATCACCAAGACCGCGCCATACACGGTCCAGGTAGCCATAAAATCGGGCCAAGGGAGTCAGACCTTGGGCGATCTGACCAGCGGCAGTTCCTTCAACTTTGTCAACGTCGTTTCCGCCATGCTCCTCGGGAGCGTAAACTATACTTCAACCGGCTTAACGGCAGAGCAACTCCAGGCTGCCATTGCGAGCGGAGAAGCGGGCTATGTCTTCGACCAGATCCCACTGTCCAAACTGATGGGAAAATCCATTAGCTTCGGCACGTCACCAACCTATACGGTGACATTCCTCAGCACCTACGAGTAAGATCGCCGGGCCGATCGACGGGGGATCCCGGCTCGGTGTATGCCCGGACGCCCGCCCGGCGGCAACACTCAATTTGCGATTTGTTCCAAACCAGAACTGACTCTCTCGCCGTGTTTTGCGGCGAGAGAGTTTTTTGAGATCGGCGAGAGCAGCGGAAGAAGGTGACGCGGTTCCCGCGAAATGGTACAATAAGGATAGAAAAAAGGATAGCAAAGACAGGTGGAGAAGCAAAACTGTCCGCGGGTCCGATGTTGTAATTTCGCAGCTTCCTAGTATTTGAAAGGAGTAAAAAAGGATGGCTGTAAAAAAGCTGGTGCGCTTCGACTGGGCTATGAAATATATACTGCGGAATAAGGCCAATTTTGACGTACTGGAAGCCTTTATTTCCAACTTGCTAAAGGAAACGATCGTTATCGATAGTATTTTAGAAAGCGAAAGCAACAGGGAAGCTGAAAATCGCAAATTTAACCGGGTTGACTTGAAGTGCCGAGACTCCCAAGGAAGACAAATCATCATCGAAATACAGAATCAACGGGAGGCGGATTACCTGCAACGTCTGCTTTGGGGTACGTCGAGAGCCGTTGTGGAAGGTCTGGAGCTAGGGAAGAGCTACAGCGAAGTTGTGAAGGTGATCTCCATCAGTATCCTGTATCATACGCTGCGAGTGGATGAAAAAGAAAATACAGACTTCATCTATTATGGCACAACAGAGCTGATTGGACTGCACACCAAGAAACCGCTTATTCTTCACGAATCCACAGCCAAACGCGAGAGATCCACGGTGGTTACCAGCAAAAATGTCTTTCCCGAATACTACATGATCTATGTGGAAAAGTTTGAAGACATGGTCCGGGAGGATCTTGACGAATGGGTGTATTTCTTTAAGCATGGCGCCATCCGTGAGGACTTTAAGTCGCCGGGCATCCTCCTGGCGGCCAAGAAGCTGGATTATCTCATGATGAGCGAGGAAGAACGGCGGGGATATGACGATTATCTGGCCTACCTAGGGCAGGAATTAGGAATCCTAGATACTGCAAGAGAAGAAGGAAGAGAAGAAGGTGAACTAAAAGGAAAGCTGGAAACGGCCAGAAATGCCCTGAAGAGGGGATTTTCATTAGAAGACATTGCTGAGATTACAGGCCTGTCTCGGGAAACGGTGCGGAAACTCCAAGCAGAACGGTGAAGCTGAAGGTTAAGGGGAGCATTCTCATGATTGATTTTCATTGTCATCTCCTGCCCGGTCTCGACGACGGGGCGGAGAGCCTGGAAGAAGGTTTGGGCATCGCGCGGCAGCTCCGGGAGGCGGGTTTCACGACGGTGGTGGCCACCCCGCACGTCATGGAGGGACGGGTCATGCTGACTCCGGGGGAGATCGAAGAGAGAGTGGGAGACTTGAACCAAGCCTTGCGCCATGAAGGGATCGATCTCAATGTCCTCCCGGGAGCGGAAAACCACATCTTTCCCGCTATGGCCGGCTACCTGCAAGAGGGCTCGCTCCTCAGCGTCGGCGGGAAAGGCAAGCACCTCCTTCTGGAACTCCCGGCCTGGGAGATACCGCCCTATACGGAGCAAGTGTTCTTCGAATTGAAAGTGGCAGGAGTCACCCCGGTCCTGGCCCACCCGGAACGCTATCCCGCACTGGGGGAGGCCCCGGGGCGGCTACGGCAATGGTTAAAGCTTGGCGTCCTTCTGCAAATCGATCTGCGCAGCCTCAGCGGCCACTACGGGCGCCAGGCCAAAGACTGGGCGAAGGAACTCGCGGGCAGCGGGTTGGTGCATCTCCTCGGCAGCGATGCCCACAGTCCCTCACAGCGGCAGCATCCGTACCGGGATGAATTGGACAAGCTGCAAAGCCTGGTGGGGGAAGCGCGTTTCCAGGCGGTCACGAAAGATTATCCCCGCCGAATCCTGCTGGGGCAGGACCTGCCTTCCCTGACGGAGGACATCCTCAGGGGCGACTCCTCCGAGAACCGGAGAAAATCTTGGTTCCGGTGGTTTGGCAAAAACGCCCGTTAAGGCCATGGTCTAGGAACACAACTTGGACGAATGAGTATACTATGATCAGAACGGGAGTTCCCGACGAACAAGCCCAGAGGCCGGCCGCGAATTCCTGTTTAACGACTCGGGGAGGATGGAAAGGAGGTTCCCAGCATGCCAGTGACAGCCAATGCCCAGGGATCGGTTGTGGTGGTCACCTATCAGATCGGGGTCAACAGCAGCGGCGGCCCGATCCTGCGCCAGCGGAGCATTCCCAATGTCAAAACCGCGGCCACGGATCAAGATGTCTACGACGTGATCCAGGCCCTCTACGGTCTGCAGCAGCACACTGTCATCAGTGTCCGGCGCGACAACCGGGTTGAATTGTCCCAAGCCTAAGCGGGGCCGGGAAAGCCCGGCCGGCTCAGCGGCGAATGAGGAGGAATGAGTGATGCCTGTCACCACACGCAAAGTTCTGCGCATGACCTTTAACACCGCGACGGGAAAGACCGTGACCTTGACCCTCCCCGATCCGAAAGCGGACCTGACCGCCGCTCAGATCGAGACGGTCATGGACCAGATCATCGCGAAGAACCTGTTTACCGGCCAGGGAGGGGACTATCTCTCTAAGCAGGATATAAAAATCGTCGACACTTCGACCAACGACCTTTTTGATCCTCCGGCGGCCTAGTCGGGGCCGGCCAAAGGACGCAGCCGGCGGTCAAGCGCCGGCCGGACGGGGGATAAGGGTATAAGATCCGGGCGGCGGCCGGGAGCGGAAAGCTCAGGGCCGCCGCCTCGCTGTTCCGGCCTACTGCCAATTCTGGGACAACGAGCATAGAATATCCGGGAGGGGCTTGCCCCCAATGCTTACCAACCTTCAGGCGCAAGACGGGAGGAAAAAGCCATGGTGGATCTGCTGAACCTAGTCGGCAATTTCGGTTTTCCCATTGCGCTCAGCGCCTACCTTCTGGTGCGTATCGAACGCAGGCTGACCGAGCTTTCCACAAGTATCACCGAACTGGCCAAAGCGATTGCCGTCCTGGAAGTGAGGGGCAGGGAGAAGGTCTGAGCCCAACCCCGGTAAACCCACTCTGGGCCGAACGTGAGAACATCGTTCGGTCTCCTCTGTTATCCCGATAAACTATGAGATAAGGGGGAGAAGCACATGGATTGGCAAAAAATCGTCATTCATCATTCCGCCAGCCCGACCGTACTGCGGCGCAGCGGCCGCGCCGTTCCTGTCAACGCCGCCGTCATCCGCGAGTGGCATCTGACGAAAGGCTGGAGTGATATCGGTTACCACTTTGTCATCCTGCCTGACGGAACCTGTGAGAAAGGGAGGCCCCTTAACCGGCCCGGCGCCCACTGCCGTGCCTCTCAGCGCAATCTGCTCGGCCTAGGGATCTGCCTGGTGGGGGATTTCAGCAAGGAGGAAGTGCCGGATGCCCAGTTGCGGGGCCTCCTGGAGAAAGTCGAAGCCCTGCTGCGGGCCTACCATTTGACGCTCGAGGCCGTGGAACTGCACAGGGAGGTACCGGGCGCAGTTACAGAATGTCCGGGACGCTATTTTCCCGCCGATCTGCTCTTAGAGGGACTGCGGGAGAGGCTGGCAGAGGATTGAGAAACGTAAGGGCAAGCCACTCTGTGAACTCCCCCGGGTGGGTACCCGGGGGAGGGTTTTTAGCTGCAGTTTTTGGCTGCAAATGAGGATCAAACGCGAAGCCAAGCGAAAAGTAAAATCTTCCAAAAAAATAGGTAAATTTTATGATTCGGAGGAAGGATTTTCCCTTGAGGTGGCGAATAGTCTTATCAGTAGGAACAAAGTCCCAATGAGAGCTCTATAAAGTCCCAGGGACTGGCGCGGTGCAAAATTCTCGGCAGAACGGTGGGGCAAATATCGAAAGATGCCGAAATTGAAGTAGATGTAGATAAAGCAGGACAGTAGTGGATAAGTTTCGAAAGGGCGTTGCCTGGCAGCGGTCCGAGAAGGGGCGTAACTCAGAGAAAGCGGTGTCTGCGGCCAAGGAGGCTGCTTTTTTCCTGCCCGGAGGCGAGTATCCCGATGGATCATCGCTCCATAACAAACTTATACCACTACTACATACTTACGCAGGGATCCACCAGGAAATAGGGGCCGGAACGGAATAATGGCAGAAAACGGGGGGATAAAAATTGGCGAATATTTGGTCTTCCCGCAAGAGGGATCATTTCAAACGGAAAGCGCTTGTCGTCGGTCAGGACCCGGAGGAGTCCATAACCGTGGCGAAAAGGTTGCTGAGCCGCGCCGGCGACCGCGTTTCCCTGGTGGGATTGGTTTACGGCATCAAGCTCAAAGGGATCGAGGAGATCGACGCCGAGATCGAGCAACTGGGCGTGACGGTGGATATCATCGTTGTCAGTGCGCGGGTTGCCGCTCTGGGTAAGCTCACCGAGTATTGTATTCAGAGACACATGGAGATGGTAATTTTCGACGCGTCGTTTGTTCTGCCCTAGAGGTCGGAGATCCAGTTTTATGTCTTAACTCCCTGTTAAGATAAAGAAAGAACGAGGGACGCGACCAGGGGTAATGCCAAAGCGTTGGGGGTGGGGCAAAGAGTGAAAGTCCTGGTAACCGGAGGAGCGGGGTTTATCGGCTCCCATGTTGTGGACAGGCTGGTGGCTGAAGACTGCCACGTGGCGATTGTTGACAATCTTTCGACCGGGCTGATGGAACATGTCAATGGCAAAGCGGTTTTTTACCGCTGTGACATCGGCGACGGCGAGCGTCTGGAGAGAATCTTCGCTTCCGAGCGGCCAGACTACCTCATTCATCACGCGGCTCAAATCAGCGTCCAAAATTCGTTGAGTGACCCCTTGAAAGACGCGCGGGTCAATATCATGGGCACTTTGAACCTCTTAAACTGCTGTCGGGACTTTGGCGTCAAGAAAATGATCTACGCGTCCTCAGCCGCGGTCTACGGCAATCCCGAATATTTACCTGTCGACGAGAACCACAGCCTGAACCCGCTCTCCCCCTATGGTATCTCCAAGCACACCCCTGAGCACTACATCAAGATGTATGCCGACTCCTACGGGCTTAACTACACGGTCTTGAGGTACGCCAACGCTTACGGTCCCCGCCAGGACGCGCAGGGGGAAGGCGGGGTAGTCTCTGTCTTTATCGACCACCTGCTTCGGGATGACCCCATCGTCATCTACGGTGACGGAGAACAGACCCGGGACTTCGTCTACGCGGAAGACTTGGCCGAGGCCAATCTGGCGGCCCTGGGGGCAGGGGACTACGGTATTTTTAATATCAGCACGTCTGTGCCAACCTCGGTCAAGGGCTTACTGGAGGCCATCAATGAAGTCGGCGGATCGTATGCCAGGCCGTTGTACGGGCCGGCGCGGCCGGGGGACATCAGGGACAGCTACCTGAGCAATCAAAAAGCCCGCCTCGAGCTGGGATGGCAGCCTAAGTTCAGTCTCTATCAGGGCTTGGAGTTGACCCTAAAGTATTATATGAGGATGTGCATGGAGAAAGAAATGGAGGGGGCTGAGTCAGAGGTGTTTTGAGCAGAAAGCAAAAAGGCGTTTTGGGGGCAAGGGCCTTTTTTCAAATCGTTTACTCAATCTTGTTCTCCGTTGTTTTTTTAAATCTCTTGGCTATGGGTCTTATTTATCTTACGCAGAGCTTTGCCGTTTCCCTGTCGGTGTCGCTGCTGACACCGCTTGTGGAGATGACAGCCCTCATTCTTACCGGGTCGGGCATTTGGCCTCTGTACCGAAAACATGAGTTTACCCGGAGCGTCTTGGTCGTGGGCGAAGACGCGGAGGAGTCCAAGGAAGTTGCAAAAAGGTTTTTGAGCTATGCAAACGGTCGTTTTTCCCTGGTTGGCCTGGTTCACGGTTTGGGGGAAAAGGAGATCGGGGAAATCGAAACCGAGATTGAACAACTGGGCGGGAAGGTAGACATCGTGGCTGTCAGCTTAAGTGTGGCGGCGCAGGGCAGGCTGGTAGACTACCGTATCCGGGAACACAAAGAGATGTTGATTGTCCCGGACGTGTTGGCAGTTTTGCTGCAGAGTTCGGACACCCGGTTTGTGGACGACAAGCGGGTGGCGGAGAGCGCAAATGATAGGCCATTCCATCAGGGCTCTATCGGAGTTATTCCAAATGACAGAGTGGTGGCTAGCGTTAATCCTTGGAAAATAGCAACGATTCGGGGAAAGGGGTTTTGGTATGATTCCGTTAGCAAGGCCTGATATAACGGACAGGGAAAAACGAGCTGTTTCGGAGGTCTTGGATTCCGGTCTCCTGGCGCTGGGACCGAAACTGAAAGCGTTCGAACAGAACATCGCGACTTATGTGGGAACGAAGTATGCCGTAGCCTGCAACAGCGGAACCAGCGCATTGCACATGCTGATCCGGGCCTTGGACATTAAGGACGGCGATGAAGTCATTACCACGCCTTTTAGTTTTGTGGCATCGAGCAACTGCATGCTCTATGAAGGTGCCAAGCCTGTCTTTGTCGATATTGATGAGAAGACTTATAACATGGATATCTCGCAGATTGAAGCGAAAATCACAGACCGGACGAAAGCCATCCTCCCCGTTCATGTCTTCGGCCAACCGGTGAACATGGACGAAGTGAGACGAATCGCTCTTAAGCACGGCTTGGCCGTCATTGAAGACTCTTGTGAAGCCATCGGCTCAGAGTGGAAGGGCAGAAAGGCTGGTTCCATGTCGGACGCGGGGGTTCTAGCTTTTTATCCCAACAAACAAATAACGACCGGTGAGGGTGGAGTCGTCGTTACGAACAGCGAAGACATTGCCAAACTGTGTTACAGCCTTCGCAATCAAGGACGCGGAATAGATACCCAGTGGCTTCATCATATTCGCTTAGGTTACAACTACCGAATGAGTGACATCAGTGCTGCCTTGGGAATAGCTCAGCTGGAGCGTATTGAAGAGATCATTGCCCGACGGCAGCAAGTTGCGGATCTGTATATCGACAAGCTGAAGGATGTGGAAGGAATTGTTCTTCCTACCCTCGACGAAAACGTGAGAATGAGCTGGTTCGTATTCGTGATTCGTTTTGAGTCTTGGGTTGACAGAGGTCTTGTTCTCGAAATGCTTTTGGATAGAGGCGTTGCCTGCCGGCCCTATTTCACAGCCATTCATTTGCAACCCTTATATACGGACATGTTCGGTTACAAGGAAGGAGATTTTCCGGTGACCGAACGCGTCGCCGGCGGCACCTTGGCGATCCCTTTCTTCAATAAGATCACCGAGGAGCAGATCGATACGGTGGTGACCGAGATTAAACGGGCTGCCCGATATGCCGCAATTGCCGATCCCGAGGCCCGTTTTAAGAAGTTGTGGGAAGATGTGGGTTAGTCGCGTCGCAAACACTTAATAAGGGAGCCTTGCCACATGAGAATTACGGGTAGAACGGTTATGATGCTCCTCGTGGATGCTTTGCTCATTAACCTCGCGCATTTCGCCAGTTATTTCCTGCGCTTTGAGGGAGCAATTCCGCCCGAGTACAGAACCACCTATCTCATTACGACCTTCGTCAGTACCCTCATTTATCTCATCTCCTTTGCGGTTTTTGGTCTTTATAATAGGCTTTGGAAATATGCCAGTACCGGAGAACTTCTATCCGTGGTTTTTGCGGTTACGGTCGGCACAGCCGGTACCGTAGCGGTTATTTACTTTACGGCACCCATGCGCTTTGCCAACACAGTTGCCGCCCTGCTCTGGTTTACGGTCTTGTTCTTAGTCGGCGGTTCCCGCATGCTGGGACGGGTCGTACGGGAGGCGGGTCTGCTGGCGGAGACACCGGAAAGTCAAAAAAGAATACTGATAGTCGGTGCGGGGGACGCGGGGGTGACGATCATACGGGAGCTCAAGAACAGAAATTACAGAGAAGGCCGCCCCGTGGGCTTCGTGGATGACGCTCCGCAGAAACAGCGGATGCACATTATTGGGGTGAAGGTGCTGGGGACTCTCAGCGACATTCCCCGGTTGGTCAAACATCACAGCGTTGATGAGATCATCATCGCCATGCCTTCGGCTTCGAGCGGTGTCATCCGCGGAGTCATCGAGCACTGCAGAGATGTCTCGGCGGAAGTTAAGATTCTTCCCGGAGTGTATGATATTTTGAACGGTCCTGCCGACATCCGAGCGATAAGGCCGGTTCAGGTGGAGGATTTGCTCGGCAGGGCACCGGTCAAGCTCGATATTGAGAAGTTGGCCGATTATTTGGCCGGAGAATGCGTAATGGTTACCGGTGGCGGGGGTTCAATCGGTTCTGAGATCTGCCGCCAGGTAGCCGGGCTGAACCCTGAAAGCTTGATCATCGTGGGACGCGGTGAAAACAGTGTGTTCGAGATAGAACAGCAGCTCAAGGGGGATTTTCCCGGGCTCCATGTTTTCACTGAAATCTTGGACATCAAAGATGCCGACAAAGTGAGGCTGGTTTTTCAACGTTATAAGCCAGGGGTGGTATTCCACGCGGCAGCCCACAAGCATGTGCCTCTGATGGAGCACAATCCGGAAGAAGCGCTGAAGAACAATGTCCTGGGCACCAGCATTTTGGCCGAAGCCGCTGATGTGGTAGGGGTTAAGACGTTCGTTCTCATTTCGACGGACAAGGCTGTGAACCCCACGAGTATCATGGGGGCCTCCAAACGGGTGGCCGAGATGATCATCCAGGACATGGACAAGATCTCCTCAACCCGGTTTGTGGCCGTTCGTTTCGGGAATGTTCTCGGCAGCCGTGGGAGTGTCATTCCCACCTTCAAGAGACAGATTGAGAAGGGGGGGCCTGTGACCATTACTCATCCGGACATGACCCGGTATTTTATGACGATACCGGAGGCATCGCAGCTCGTTCTTCAAGCCGGTGCCATGGCCGAGGGCGGGGAGATTTTCATCCTGGATATGGGGAGCCCTGTGAAAATCCTGGACTTGGCGAAGGAACTGATTCGCTTGTCGGGGTTTGAGCCTGAAGTGGACATTCCAATTGTCGTTACGGGAGTCCGACCGGGAGAGAAACTGGTGGAGGAGCTTCTGACACAAGCGGAAGGCACGCGATCCACTGCGCACGAGCGCATATTTGTGGCAAAGCCTGTCGCCATTGACAGCCGGCAGCTTAAGAAACTGCTGACGACGATCGAGGCCAGAGGAAGTTATCTGAAGCGCAGTGAGGTGACAACCCTCTTAGGGACGGTCATACCGTCAATGTCAGAGCGGCAGGCAGAGGTGGTCAATCTGCTGACGGGTTGAGGAGAGGATGAAAGCTCACAATTTCCAGCCGGTCAGGGGAGCCTTAGAAGTTTTAAGGGTGGGAATAGAGTATGGTATCGTATCTTTGGATTAAGCGGGTTTTGGATGTAATTTTCGCGTTTGTCCTCTTGATCGTGACATCTCTCATCATGCTGGGTGCCGCCATCGTCATCAAGCTAGAGTCTAAAGGACCCGTGCTCTTTAAACAGGAGCGGCCCGGTCGAATGGGAGTCATCTTCACGATTTGTAAGTTTCGGACGATGCGGGTTGAGACAGAGAAAGACGGAGAGCCCCTTTCGGACATGGAGCGGATGACCCGTATCGGCAAGATTTTACGGAAGCTCAGCGTGGATGAGCTGCCACAGCTTTTCAACATCCTCAAGGGGGAGATGAGCTTCATCGGGCCGCGCCCTCTGCTCGTACAGTACCTGCCGCTTTACACACCGGAGCAGATGCGGCGGCACGAGGTGACCCCGGGGATATCGGGATGGGCACAGGTGAACGGGCGCAATGGGGTGGATTGGGAGACGCGATTCGAGTATGACCTTTGGTACGTGGAGCATGTTTCGCTTAGGGTGGATTTAATGATTTTCTTGAGGACTCTGGCGATTGTGGTTATGCGGCGGGGGGTCAATCAGGCTGAGGGTGTGACGATGGAAGAGTTCACAGTAGCCGAGGAAAGGACATTTAGGGTTTAAGATGTGAAAGAACCGTGGTAAGGAGCTAGCTTAACGGCTAGAGGTGGCTTTGATGAACACAAGGAAAATAACGATTGTTGGGGCCGGTGGTTTTGGCAAAGAGGTTCTTTGGCTAATTAGGGAATGCAATGAGTACGCTACTGAGAAAACTGGCCAACCGTTGTATACGATAGCTGGATTTGTAACAAACGAGGCTGCAGAGAAGGATGGTCGGCTCTGTGGTGAATCTATCCTTGGCTCTTATAATTGGTTTCTAGCCAATAGAGACGCTTATGCAGTATGTGCCATCGGAAATCCCAGAACAAGGTATTTCGTAGTGCGAGAGTTAATGGGCATAGGTGTAAAATTCGCGACTGTAATACACCCTTCTGTAAAAATGTCCAAATACGTGGAGATCGGTGAGGGGTCAATAGTATGCGCAGGGTCCATCCTTACCACTCAAGTTAAAGTGGGAAATCACGTTCACATCAATCTGAACAGCACAATCGGGCACGACGTGGTCATTGGGGATTACTCGACCATTGCCCCAGGGGTAAATGTCAGCGGTAATGTGCGTGTAGGACCTGGATGTGATCTTGGGACCAACAGCTCAGTTATCCAAGGGCTAAGAATTGGCAGCGGAGCTACCGTTGGGGCTGGGGCGGTGGTAAATAGGGATGTTGAAGCCAATACCGTTGCCGTGGGGATTCCTGCCAAGGTAATCAAGACCTCTGTTAAATTCGAAATGGTAGACTAAGTTCCGTGCTCAAAGACCTCGTCATAGTGCGTCGTACGGAACAAAAAGTTGCAGGTGAGCTAAATGAACATTCTCTTTCTGACCATCGCGTTCCCGGAAACAATTGCAGATAGGAATCTATACACAGACATGGTCCAGGAATTAAAGGACAGGGGCAATGAGGTATATGTGGTTACCGCGAGGGAAAGAAGGCAGGGTAAACGAACGGAACTACGGATGGAGGGTGGCCTTCATGTCTTGAGGGTCAGAACGTGGAATCTGCAAAAGACCCACCTGATTGAAAAGGGGATGGCTACGCTTCTCATCGAGCGTCAGTTCATGGCGGCGATTCGTGGGTATTTTAGAAACGTTCGTTTCGATCTGGTACTCTACTCCACTCCCCCTGTGACTTTTGAGGAGGTCATACGCTATGTTAAGAAACGCGATCAAGCCCTTTCCTATCTCATGCTCAAGGATATCTTTCCTCAGAACGCTGTGGATATTGGTTTGATGAAAGACGGTGGAGTGGTCCATAGGTACTTTCGAGCCAAGGAAAAGAGGCTGTACCATGTGTCAGATCGCATAGGATGTATGTCCGGGGCCAACGTAAAGTATGTCGTGACCCATAATAGATTTGAGAAGCCCAAGGTTGTGGAACTCTGTCCGAATAGCATTAGACCGGCGGCTGCGGAGAAATCAGGGTCCGGAAAGAAACTCACCAGGGAACTTTACGGGATACCTCAGGACGCTGTCGTTTTTGTCTATGGTGGAAACTTTGGCAAGCCGCAGGGGATCGACTTTCTTATGCAGGTGCTTGAGTCCCATAAAGACCGGGAGGGGCTATACTTCTTATTAGTTGGTTCAGGTACGGAGTACGGCTCGTTGAAGAACCATATTGATAAGACCGGTTATCGGAATGTGTCTTTACGGCCTTTTGTGCCCAGGGATGATTACAATGCGCTGTTAAGTGCTTGTGATGTAGGCATGATCTTCTTAGACAGGAGATTTACCGTACCGAATTTTCCTTCGCGTCTGCTTAACTACATGGAGCTCTCCCTGCCTATCATCGCAGCGACCGATACCTCTTCAGATCTTGGAGAAGTCATGGCGAAAGGAAAGTTCGGCCTGTGGAGCAAGAGCGGTGATCTGATCGCGTTCAACAAAAATCTCGATCTATTTTCCAGCGATGGTCAACTGAGAGAGTGCATGGGAAAGAAGGCGAGAGAGTACTTGGAGCAAAACTATCACGTCTCAAAGTGCTGCGACATCATCGTCAACCACATCGGGGAGGTGGCCAAAACAAATGTTCAAGGATAAAACGCTGTTGATCACAGGAGGCACCGGATCCTTTGGCTGTGCAGTACTGAGTCGATTTCTGGAAACTGACATCCGCGAGATACGGATTTTTTCCCGGGACGAAAAGAAACAGGATGACCTGCGCAAGAAGTTCGCAAGCGGTAAGATCAGCTGGCATATCGGCGATGTCCGCGATTACCAAAGTGTGTCGACCGCCATGATTGGGGCGGACTACGTATTCCATGCCGCGGCTCTGAAACAGGTTCCCTCTTGTGAGTTTTTTCCGTTGGAAGCGGTGAAGACCAACATCCTGGGGACAGAGAACGTACTGAGTGCGGCTGTCCACAATCGGGTCAAGAAAGTGATCTGTCTCTCTACGGATAAGGCCGTGTACCCCATCAACGCCATGGGGATCTCGAAGGCCATGATGGAAAAGGTCACGGTGGCCAAGTCCCGCACGATTGACCCGGCCGTGACCACGATTTGCGCGACGCGCTATGGCAACGTCATGGCTTCTCGGGGCTCGGTTATTCCGCTCTTTGTCCAGCAGATCAAGAGTGGACAGCCTCTTGGCGTGACGGATCCTAGGATGACGAGGTATCTCATGTCCTTGGATGAAGCTGTGGAATTGGTACTCTTTGCCTTCACAAACGCCAGACAAGGGGACTTGTTTGTTCAGAAAGCACCCGCTTCAACGATTGGGGACCTGGCCGAAGCATTGAAGCAAGTCTTTCATGCGGAGAATGAGATAAAGATCATTGGCACCCGCCATGGCGAAAAACTCTATGAGACCTTGCTGACCCGTGAGGAAGCGGTCCATGCTGAAGACTTGGGTCAATACTACCGTGTTCCAGCGGATACTAGGGATCTCAACTATGACAAATATTTTCTTGACGGGAGTGAAAACGTCAGTCACAGTGAGGAATACAACTCTCACAACACCTGGCGTCTCGGCGTCCCTGACATTAAGGAGCTACTTTTATCGCTTGATTATATTCAGGAAGAACTGAGAGGTTGGTGAATCGTACGTGAAAAACGTACTTGTAACGGGTGCTGATGGTTTCATTGGCCGTAACCTGATAGCCTCTCTGCGGATCCTCGGCGACCTGGAAATTCTCAGGTTTGAGGCGCAGAATACGAGCGAGGAACTGCAGGCCATGGTGAACGCCGCCGATTTCGTCTTTCATTTAGCGGGAGTCAACCGTCCCCAAGAGCTTGATGAATTTGATCGGGGAAACCGGGGATTGACGGAACAACTCGTGGACTGCCTGCGCGCGTCAGACCGGAAGACGCCAGTGCTCCTTTCATCCTCTATACAGGCGGATCTGGACAATCCTTATGGGAGGAGTAAAAGAAGTGCGGAGGAGGCGGTATTAAGATACAATGAGGATACCGGGGCAGAGGTCTTCATCTACCGCTTGACGAACGTGTTTGGCAAATGGTGCCGGCCGAACTACAATAGTGTCGTGGCGACATTCTGCCACAACATTGCCAACGGTTTGCCTATCACGATCAGCGATCCGGACGCTACCATAAATCTGGTTTACATCGATGACGTCGTCAGCGAGTTTGTTCGTCAAATGAGAGGAGGGTTTGAGCCTGCGCTCCCCAGCCCAAGGTCGTCGGTCCCGGAACATTGGGTTGTCCGGCCCGGCTACCCCGTGAAGCTGGGAATTATTGCCTCTCTCCTCTATTCCTTCCAAGCGGGCCGCGAAAGTCTCAGTGTTCCCGACCTGGCGGACGAGTTTGCCAAGAAGCTGTACAGCACTTACTTGAGCTACCTGCCGGAAGACGGATTCAGTTATCCTTTGAAAATGAACACGGATGCGCGTGGATCCTTCACCGAGTTTATCAAAACTCCGGACAGGGGGCAGGTGTCTGTCAACATTGCCAAGGCGGGCATCACCAAAGGCAACCACTGGCATCACACTAAAAGCGAAAAGTTTTTGGTCGTCAGCGGCAAGGGAGTGATCCGCTTCCGCCGGATAGACAGTCCAAAGGTATTGGAGTACTTCGTCAGCGGGAATAAACTGGAAGTTGTGGACATTCCCCCGGGCTATACTCACAACATTGAAAACCTTGGTGACACGGATATGGTAACGATCATGTGGGCCAACGAACCTTTTGATCCGGACAAGCCGGATACGATGTTTGCGGGGGTCTGAGCACAGACATGAAAAAACTCAAGTTAATGACCATCCTGGGCACGCGGCCGGAAATCATCCGGCTGTCGGAAGTGCTCAAGGCCTGTGACCGCTACTTTGAGCATGTGCTCGTCCATACCGGACAGAACTGGGACTATACCCTGAACCAGGTCTTCTTCGAGGAGTTAGGCCTGAGAGCGCCGGATCATTATCTGGAAACGGTCGGATCCCATCTCGGGGAGACGATGGGGAACATTATTGCCAGGTCTTATGAGGTCCTGCAAAGGGAAAAACCGGATGCCCTGCTCATTCTCGGAGATACCAATTCGGCGCTCTCCGCCATTTCCGCCAAACGCCTCAAAGTGCCGATCTTTCACATGGAAGCGGGCAACCGTTGCTTTGATCAGAACGTGCCGGAAGAAATTAACCGCAAGATCGTGGACCATATCTCGGATATTAACTTGGCCTATACGGAGCATTCGCGGCGCTATCTTTTGGCTGAAGGCATTCGCAGAGAGCACATTTTCGTTACCGGTTCGCCCATGCCCGAAGTGCTGCAGAAGCAGAAAGAAAGGATCGAAGGGAGTGATGTCCTGGAGAGATTGGGTCTTGAGCCGGATCACTACATTTTGCTCTCGGCTCACCGGGAGGAAAATATCGACCGGGAAAGCAGCTTTCTCTCTCTCATGAGCGCAATAAACAATATCGCGGAGCGTTACGGCCTGCCGATCATCTACTCCACTCATCCCCGGAGCAGGAAGTTTATCGCCGAGCGAGGTTTTAAGTTTCATCCTCTGGTCCGGAACTTGCCGCCCTTTGGTTTCCTCGACTATAACAAGCTGCAGCGGGAGGCTTTCTGCGTGCTCTCCGACAGTGGCACGCTCTCCGAGGAGAGCGCTGTCTTGGGCTTCGCCGGGATCCTGCTCAGGACTTCCACCGAGCGGCCCGAGGTCCTGGACAAGGGGACCGTGCTGATCGGCGGCATCCGTGCCGAGGAGGTGGAGCAGGCCGTGGAACTGGCCAGGGCCATGCAGGAGAATCAGGAGCCCACGGTCTTGGCCCCGGACTATGTGGATGAGAATGTCTCGGTGAAGGTGGTTAAAATTGTGCAGAGCTATGCGAAGATTGTGGATAGGGTCATCTGGGGCAAGAGGTGACATGGTCAATCACCCCATGCCTAAAGCCGTCTGAAGCCGGGGGCTTCCGCGCGAAGCATTCGGTGAGGAATCATTCAGACGGCAGACTTCGCGGCGGCTGTCGAAAGCTTTGGAAGCAAAAAAAGGCTAAGAAAGGCACTCTATGAAAGTACTTCAGATCAATTCTGTCTCCGGCTTCGGCAGCACCGGCCGCATCGTGACCGACCTGGACACGACGCTCCGGGCAAAGGGGATAGAGAGCTATATCGCCTATGGCAGGGAGGCGTTGGCGGAAAACGATCACACTTTGAGAGTGGGCAGGAAACTGGACTACATCGTTCATGGCGGCTTGACCCGGCTTTTTGACCGGCATGGTCTCTGGGGATCCGGACGGGCGACGAGGAAACTCATCCGGCGGATTAGAGAGATCGATCCCGATGTCATCCACTTGCACAACCTCCACGGCTACTATCTGAACGTCCGTGTACTATTTGAGTATCTTCGCGAAGCCCGTAAGCCCGTGATCTGGACTTTGCACGACTGCTGGAGCTTCACCGGGCACTGCGCCCATTTTAGCTATGCGCAGTGTGAACGCTGGCGCGAAGGCTGCCATACCTGTCCGCAGAAGCGCACTTATCCGGCGAGTAACCTGCTAGACAATTCACGGCGAAATTATGAGAAAAAGAAGGAACTGTTTACCGGATTGGAGAATACGGTCATTGTTACCCCTTCGCAGTGGCTGGCAGACTTGGTTGCGAAATCTTTCTTGGCCAAGTATCCGATTAAGGTTATCAACAATGGGATTGACACAGAGGTGTTTAAACCCGTCGATGGGGAGCCGGCGCGCAGAAAGTACGGACTGGGAAAAAGCTTCGTCATTCTCGGGGTCGCGAGCACTTGGAGCGAGAGAAAGGGGTTTAGCAGTTTTATAGAGCTGTCAAAGAGAATCGACGACACGTGCAAAATAGTACTGGTGGGACTGAGTGAGAAGCAGATGGCGAAATTGCCGGCTAACGTCATCGGGATAAGACGGACGTCGGATGTCAATGAGTTGGCCGAGGTGTATTCGGCAGCGGACGTGTTTGTGAATGCCTCGGTCGAGGAAACGTTCGGGTTAGTCACCGCAGAAGCGCTGGCTTGTGGAACACCTGCGATAGTCTTTGATTCAACCCCGGGAACGGAGATAGTGATGGAAGGGTGTGGGTACGTTGTCAGGCCGGATAATATTCAGGGTCTCGTGGGATGTATCGAGAAGGTGAGGGCCAAGGGAAAGAGTCATTACTCGGAGAGCTGCCGCCAACGGGTGGAAGTGAATTTCCGCAAGAGTGAGCGTTTTGATGCGTACGTGGAGGTATACAGGAACCTTGACGAAAAAGAACGTGTTAGGGGGCTCGGGACTTAATACTGTATACGTGATTAAACGTGAGAAGAAGCAGGGAGATTAACTGTCATGGAAGTGCTGTTTCTGGGATGCTTGTTCAATGAGAAGGAAGAAGAGGCCCTGATGCGGAAAAGCAGAATAGGTCTGCCGGCAGCGGTAAATATCTTCCAATGGAACCTAATAAAGGGTCTCGAAAGGAATCTTTCCAGACCAGTGGACATTGTCAACGTTCTTCCCGTCGGTACCTATCCTAGATATTTTAAGGATGCTCTTCTACCAGGGGAACGATGGACGCACTCAGAGGGAGCAAAAGATTTGGAAATAGGTTGCATTAATCTCCCTGTCCTTAAACAAGCCATGAGAGCCATAGCGAGTGAAAGGGCTGTTAGAAGATGGCTTTCCACTGTCAACGGTGACAAAAAAAGCATCATAGTCTACTCGACCTATCTGCCGTTCCTATACGCTGTAAGACACGTGCCAGACGGGGTGAATGTCACCTTGGTTGTAACTGATCTCCCGGAATTTTACGATCTAGCATCCTCGAATAGCCGGATAAAGAAGCTTTTGAGAACAATTAATAATAAACTGATCTACGCCTTATTGAAACGGATCGATAGCTTTGTAATATTGACCGAGCAGATGAGAAAGCCCTTGAATGTCGGAAAGAAACCATACATCGTTGTGGAAGGTCTTGTAGACGTTGAGCGTTGTGCCGATTACGGCGCTGGCAGCAGTGACAAGAAAACAGTCCTATATACAGGGACCCTAAATTTTGTATATGGGATTATGAACCTAATAAACGGATTCAGCCTGATACGTGGAGAAAACTATGAGCTGTGGATTTGCGGATCCGGAGAAGCGGAGAAGACTATTGTTGATGCGAGCAAGCGCGATAGTCGGATAAGGTATTTTGGTTTTGTATCTCAAAAAGAGATTCGCAAATTGCAACGAAGGGCTACAGTGCTAATAAATCCAAGAACCAATGATGAGGAATATACTAAATACTCTTTTCCGTCAAAGACCATGGAGTATATGCTTTCTGGAAGGCCCGTACTTATGTATAAATTGGAAGGAATGCCTGACGAGTACGATCCCTGTTTGTATTATATTGGTGGGAATCAACCAAGCGATGTCGCAAACAGTATAGTAGAGATCTGTAAGAAACCGAAGGCTGAGCTGGATGAGTTTGGGCGTAAGGCGCGGGAATTTGTGATAGAGAAGAGAAACTGTGCTGTGCAAGGAAAAAGGATTATAGAGCTAATTGAAACAATTAATGGGTAGATTGCGTTAGAAAGGGGATATTATGCGGTTAGAAGGAAACGCCGTTCCCAAGTACACATCATTCTTTCTATTGGTGTCAGCCTTTATTTTCTTAAATCCGTTTCACAGGGGAATACTCGGCTTAATGGTTTTGTCGGTATATATCGTTGCAATGATACCTAACAAAAGAATTACCAACGCCATTCTAAACGACATCGGGTTTTGGGTGCTGCTTTCATTTGACTTATTGACCTCAATTCTACAACTTAGTTATCAATTTATTAATAATAAAACGTTTGTGGACTATCTAACGTATCCTTTAATACTATACATTTTTGGCTTAATATTTGTTGGGAGGATTAAAGAGAAAAAAAGGATAATGTATTTTTTCTACGTTGTTATTATAGGTTTTGCAATAGTAGGGATTTCAACCGTTCTCTACACCACACATTTTTACGGCAGCACATTCGACGGCTTCAATTCTCGCGTTGGATTAAATCCATTGTTTGGAGATACCAAAATATCGGCAACAGGTGTAGGCATTTATGTTAGCCTAGGGATTGCCTTATCAGGTGTCTTATTTATAAAGACGACGAACATTCTTTTGAAGGGCTTAAACGCATTGATCTTTCTGCTTTCTTTATATGCGTCCTTGGCATTTGCAGATAGGACAGGGCTAATAGTCGCAGTATTATCCGTGGTCTCCGTGTACGTAATACAGATGAGACTGAATTCCGCGAGGAAAAACGTCAAAACAGCGTCGCTATATATCTTTATTGCCATTGCATTAATATTTCTATTCAATATTAATCTATTTAACCTGAAGACGATGTGGCTGGAATCAAGCGCATTTCAGCGTTTGACTGGCATGAGCCTAACCAATGATCCAAGATTTACCGCATGGGGGGAGGCATTCAAAGGGATGTTTTCCTACCCGCTTGGTGGAAAACAAGCACGGCTAAACCTAGACTATGCACACAACCTCTGGCTGGACGTTGGATGGACAACAGGCGTATTCCCGTTTCTTTTGCTTCTGGTCTTTTCTTTGCGGACAATAAGGGGATACTTCAAGATACTTAGGAACCAAGACCTATCGTCCTACCTGAAATACTTACTAACTGCTATACTTTGTGGCTTTTTTCTAACTTTTATGGTCGAGCCCGTTATGGAGGCGAACGTTCTGTTTTTTTGCGGCTTTTGCTTTATTTCGGGTATTATAAGTTCTCTTAGCAAGGGGGATGCCAATCCGCCCGTGTGCGTCTCGAGGCAGCCACTGGCAGTCCCGCTTGAGGAGGATCCGCTATGAAGGTATCTTGGCTCGTGAATGTAGCACTGCCTGAAGTAAGTCTGCTGCTGAACGAGGGAGCCACACCTTTCGGAGGATGGCTCGTAAATGCATCAGCATTACTGGTCAGACAGCCTGGTATAGAACTGTCAATTGGTTTCCCAAAAACGGGATTGAAAGACGCTTTAGCGCTGCGGGGTGCAGCAATAGACTTTTATGCCATTCCGTCAGTATCTCTCGCACAGCTAAGTGATCGAAGCGGTGAGCGACAACTTGAGAAGATAATTGGCCGGGTCAAGCCCGACATTGTCCACATTTTCGGCACCGAATACGCGCATTCACTGGCTATGGTAAACGTCTGCATAGACCAGGACATAGACGTCGTAATATCAATTCAAGGACTCGTGTCTGTGTATGCTAAGCACTATATGACCAACTTGCCCTCGTTCGTTCAAAATCGCTTTACTTTCAGGGACTTTTTGAAGCAGGATAATCTAAAGCAACAGCAAAGTAAGTTCGCAAAGCGGGGGAAGCATGAAATAGAAGCATTGCGAAAGGTCAGACACGTCATAGGTCGTACGACATGGGATAAGGCCTGCGTCTCTCAAATTAACCCGGCCGCGCAGTACCACTTCTGCAATGAAATTCTCAGAGAAGAATTTTATAAGCATACCTGGGATATCAACCGCTGCGAGAGGTATGCAATTTTCGTCAGCCAGGGCTCCTATCCTATTAAAGGCCTCCATTTTATGCTGGAAGCAATGCCATTAATACTTGAGCGTTTCCCCGATGCGAAGCTCTATGTGGGTGGGCAGGATGTAACCAGGGCAGAGACACTGAGAGACAAGCTCAAAACGTCGTCTTATGGGAAGTACATTAAGGAGCTCACCAAGAGATATAACCTTCAGCATAAAGTGTCATTTACTGGACTCCTCGATGAGCAACAAATGTGCACCCGTTATTTGCAGGCCCACGTGTTTGTTTCTCCGTCAAGCATTGAGAACTCGCCCAACTCCCTTGGTGAAGCCATGGCCCTTGGTGTGCCCTGTGTGGTCTCTCACGTGGGCGGGGTCCCGGATATGCTGACACACCGGAAAGAGGGTTTCCTCTATCAGGCGGACGCTTCATACATGTTGGCGCATTATGTGTGTGAGATTTTTGCGGATGACCAACTTGCGCTGGAAATGTCGAGTAAGGCGAAGCAGCGCGCCGGGAAAACGTATGACCGAACAGAAAATACTCGAAGGTTGACTTCCATCTACAGGGATATACTTTCTTTGGATAGTTGACGAACCAGGCGGGCCCGAGACGGAGAGGAGACCGGGCGTTCCGAGAGTATTTTATGGGACAGGACTGATAGAATTTTGAGTAACCCGATAGAAAACATGAAGAGGCAATATTTGAAGCTGGGGGAATTTATAGCTGGGAATGGAGTTGTTAACAGGACAGTCAAGAATGCCAACTGGTTGGTAAGCCAGCAAGTATTCAACATGGTTATTGGTGTAGTCGTAATTGCTTTCGTGGCACGTTATTTCGGTCCGGAAAAGTATGGACAGTATAGTTTCGCCAACGCATTCGTAGGACTGTTCACTGCGGTCTCGACGTTAGGCATGGAAATACTGACCGTGAAAGCCATTGCGGATGACACCTTCGATGACGGCACAATTCTAGGCACTAGCCTCTTGCTGCGCTTGTGTGGGGGTGTTTTGCTAACAGGATTGGCTATGTCCATTATCAAGCTCACCGAGCCAAATGACCAACACCTTCACATCTTGGTATTGATTATGTCTTTAACGATGATTTTTAAGGCTTCTGAGGTCATCGAGTATTGGCTTCAGGCTTATCAGAGAGCTAAGTTCTCAGCCCTGATTAGGATGGGTGTGAACGTTGTTGATGCGTTGTTAAAAATGGCCATGATTGTTTTCAAGGGAACCTTAGTTACTTATGCGTTAGTCTATATGCTGGATGCGTTGATCATCGGAATTGCCCTTTTCATTGTCTATAGAAAAATCAGAGAAACGGATTCATCGTGGCGAATAAGCCTTAGCTACGCCAAAGGCCTATTGTCCCAAAGCTGGTATCTCATCTTGTCTGGGCTCATGGTGACTTTATACATGCGCATTGACCAGGTTATGCTGGGAGCAATGCTGCCGAGCAAAATTGAACTAGGTATTTACTCGGCAGCCGTTCGAGTGGCGCAGATGTGGTATTTTGTTCCGATGGCCATCATAACATCCTTCAATCCAGTGATCATGAGAAGAAAGAGTACAGATGAGGCAGGTTATAACTCTTCAGTACAAGCTCTCTATACCATAGTCGCGTGGTCGGGAATAGGTTTTGGGGTACTAATACTATTGTTCTCAAGAGCGATTATAGGCATATTGTACGGGGCAGCGTATATGAAGGCTGCCAGTATCTTGTCAATTAGCGTATGGGCCGGAACATTTGCCATGCTGGGTTCCGCACGCTCCCTCTGGCTTCTGCGTGAAGGCTTGCAGAGATACACGCTGATATATACATCTTCGGCATTAGTAGTCAATGTAATTCTCAATCTCATCCTGATTCCGAGATTTGGAGGGTACGGTGCAGCTTTTGCGACATTGGCCGCACAAATAATCAACGTGGCGGTGCTGGGGCTATTCAAAGACACAAGACTTTCACTGTTGATGATAATCAAGGCACTTTCGATTAAGCGACTAATCAGGCTCAGGGACTATCTTTAACTAACAGAGGAGGTGTCACCAATATGTCTAACTTAAACTGGTTACATGCTCCGGTGATCGTTTTCGTTTACGCAAGGCCGGAACACACTATACGAACTATCGAATCTCTAGCAAAAAACGACTTGGCAGATGAGACACAGGTCCATATATACTCAGACGCACCTAAAAATGAAAAAGCGGTAGAAAGTGTGGCGGCCGTGAGAGAGTACATTGATTCCCTGCCGAGGAGAAAGCTCTTCAAATCAGTGAAGATCGTTAAAGCTGAGTTCAATAAGGGCCTTGCCAATTCGGTCATTTCGGGCGTAACAGAGATAATCGGAAATTACGGTAGAGCAATTGTCGTCGAGGATGATTTGGTGTCTGCTCCGGATTTTCTCAAGTACATGAACGGCGCGCTGGGTTACTATGAATCAGACAGGAGAATATGGTCCATTAGCGGATACACAAATTCATCCAAAATGATATTTCCCAAGGACTACAGAAGTGACCTGTATCTATCATATAGAGGATCGAGCTGGGGCTGGGCGACATGGAGGGACAGATGGGATCGAGTGGATTGGGAGGTGTCGGACTATCCGCAATTCAGGAAGAGTCGAGACCTGCGCCGCAGGCTAAACCGGGGCGGGCGCGACATGGCCGACATGCTAGACTTACAAATGCAGGGTAGGATAGACTCTTGGGCAATTCGCTGGTGCTATGCGCAGTCAAAGCTTGACATGCTAACCGTTTACCCAGTCGTTTCCAGGATAAAGAACATTGGCTTAGACGGCTCTGGTACCCACAGCGGAACGACGTCAGAATTCGATGCAACTATTGGAAAGGATGCCAGCAAATGTTCGTTTGAACGCTTAGACTTAGATCAAAGAATCGGACAAGTTTTCCGAGATCAGTTTGGAACGGGCTTTGATCACACGGTAATGCGAATAAAGAAGCATGCAAAAAGATTATTAGGGGTGTGATAGGAATGAGGATAGCTATCGCGGGTACAGGGTATGTTGGCTTGGTAACCGGAGTTTGTCTTGCGGAAAAAGGGCATAACGTAGTATGTGTGGATACTGATGAGAACAAGATAGCCTGGTTGAATCTAGGACGGTCACCTGTTTTTGAAGAGGGGGTGGAGGAACTAATTGCCAAAAATAGAGACAGGCTAACCTTCACGACCGATTACAGGGCAGCCTACAAAAACTCCGAGGTGACGATAATTGCGGTTGGTACGCCGGAAAAAAAGGACGGGTCAGCCAACCTATCCTACGTGTTCCAGGCGGCTATCCAGATAGCGAAAAGCATTGAGCGGGACACCGTCATCGTCATAAAATCAACGGTTCCAATCGGCACGGGTGACAAGATTGCAAAGATTGTTAACGACAACCTGTGTCACCGGGTCAATGCTGAGGTTACTGCTAATCCTGAGTTTCTGTCTCAGGGCACAGCGGTCAAGAACACCCTGAACGCATCACGCATTGTCGTTGGGGTGGAATCGGAGGAAGCCGAACGGGTACTTAGGGAAGTTTATCGGGGCTTTGACCAGGAAATGATCCTTACGGATAGAAAAAGTGCAGAAATGATTAAATACGCATCCAATGATTTTCTGGCTCTTAAGATATCCTACATTAATGAGATCGCAAATCTTTGTGAGCTGGTTGATGCCAACATCAATGACGTTGCCTATGGAATGGGATTAGACCCGCGGATCGGAGGTAGCTTTCTGCAGGCCGGGATCGGCTATGGAGGGTCATGCTTTCCCAAGGACACCAAGGCTTTGCACTGGTTAGCAAATTTCCACGATTACGAGATAAAGACGATTAAGGCGGCAATTGAAGTCAACGAAAACCAAAAGCTTAAGCTGATTAAGAAATCACAAAAGTATTATGACAGTTTTTACGGGCTAAATGTTGCGGTACTTGGACTGACGTTTAAGCCCAACACGGACGACTTGCGAGATGCTCCTTCATTGCAAAACATACCAATACTGTTGGATGACGGTGCGCATGTTAAGGCTTTTGACCCTATCGGCGAGCCTAACTACAGGAAGGTATTTCCTACGGAGGTTGAGTATTGCGAGAGCATTGAAGAGACTATTACGGACGCCGACATTTGCTTCATTTTTACTGAATGGGGCGTAATAAAGCAATTTGACGTGTCAAAGTTCGCGCAATTGATGAAAAATCCGATCGTGCTGGACGGCAGAAATTGTTATGACCTTAATCAGATGAAAGGGCAAGGTGTTGTCTACGAGTCGATTGGAAGAAGGACAATAGTTGGGAAAGCAGCTCACGCCGAGTTCCTTCATCCAGGGAAGTTGGTGCGGGGTTCCGTGGTCTACACGCATAAGAGGGCGATGGAAGTCTAAGGCTGAGGCCCCTGTTCTGTAAGTTCGATCTGAAATACTATTACATTAATACTCTTTCTTTATTGGCCCTGGCGCTTGCGGACGTTGTATTAGGCAATGCTTATGTCAATGTTTTATTGGCGTTTGCCATGGCCTCACACAACATGCAGGTAATGGTATCACCTGCAGCCCGACTCGCAGACTTGGTTCACTACGGGGCAAGAAGACATCAAACACCATGGGGGAAGCTTACAGGGTCTGGGCTGTTCTCTCAAAGGGAAAAGCTTTTTGAAATATTACGAGTCAAGTGTAGATGAGGCGGCAGATAACGCCGGGCTATTCACTGCCGGCCGGGCTCTTAGGGCCTCGCCAAATTTCCGCCGTGCCTATGTACATAACCGACTCAGCCAGCAAACGTGGGGGGGAGAGTATGCGTAAAAAGCACCCGGACATCCGAATCGTCGTGTTTGCCCTCATGATGGCGGTTATGGTTATCATCGTGTTGGATCTTCGGGCGAATGAGGGGCACAAGCAGCCTAGCGGCAGTCCTGTCGCGACGGGACAACTTAAAGCGAGCGAGTCGGCGGCTGCTGTGACGCAGCATACCCAGCCGAACCAAGACCTGACACCAGCACAGGATCACAGGAACGAGGGCACGCCTCAACCCCTCAACTCCAAGATCGTAACCGTGGGAGACTCCTTCACGTACGGAAACCCGGTGGGACCCGGGAACTCCTGGCCCCATTGGGTAGGCAGTCATCTCGGAATCCCGGTCATCAACGAAGGCAGAGTCGGTCAGACTTCTCAGGACGTGCTTGCGCACTTTGACCCGGATGTGGTGGCGCAAAAGCCCGGGCGAGTCATCATTTTTGTCGGAGATGGGGATGCCATTCAGCGGGTGAGCGAGGCGGACTATCAAAACGCGGTCGAAGCGATGGTAGAGAGGGCGCGGGCTAATCACATTATCCCGATCTTAGCGCTCCCTCTGCCTTATCCCGGGCTGGGGCAGCGGATTAAGGCCATGCAGGATTGGCTCAGAGGTTATGCCAAGGAAGGGAACATCCAGACCCTGGATTTTGCTAAAGTTCTCTTTGACAGTAAAGGGGTTTACCTCAAGGGCATGTCGAATGATGGAAAATATCCTTCGCTGCAGGGCTATGAGGCCATGGGGAAATACGCGGTTGAACTCTTGGGCGGAGGATAGCGGTGTGTTTGGGGCGGTGATTAACACGAAGGATGAGCAGCGGTGAGTAAGGCACGAACTGGGAGAGGCTATGTGAGGTGGACCGTGGTTCTTATAAGAGGGAGGAGCTGTATTCAATGTCAAAGGTAAAAGTGTCGGATTTTTATTATGGAGCGGTACTTTCAATACTGTTAAACAGGCACATTCACCCTGCTCTGGTGGAGGGCGATGAGGATCGGCAAGTGTATGATTTTACGACCGACAACGGTGAATTTAGATTGTTTATTAAGTATCGGACTGACAAGAGTGACGTAAAGGCGGAGGACTACAACAGTTGGGTTTTTAGGCTGACTGAGAAGGATATAGACGAGATAACCGGATACATTGACCAGGGTAGGAACCTTGTTGTGGCACTTATGTGCGCCGTGGCGGGGCTGGCGGAAAGCGAAGTTGCGGCTCTGACGAGAGACGAAATAAAAGAAATTATCGATCTTGGGAAGCAATCTATGACTATCAGCCGGAAAAAGGGTGAGCACGCCTATAGAATATCCGTTGGTGGTGGCAGGGACCATGCGATGCAGGTCAAGGTCAATAGGTTTGACGAGTTATTCAAGGCAAATTAACTAAAACCGTCGTTGCGTACCAATGAACTCTTCAATTCGGAGCGGTCGCTTCCGGGCACCGGAGCACTCGGGCAGACCGAGGCTGGAAAAAAGCCGACAGATCGAATGGAGCCAAGGCCGGTTACGGACCCTACGTAACCGGCCACCGGGGGCGAGTTACGGGTCTCAAGCTTGGGTGAGCGCCTACGCTAAAGAAGAGAACATCCGGACTCTGGATTTTGCCCAAGTTCTCTTTGATAGCAAAGGAATCTATCTAAAGGGTAAGTCGGGTGACGGCAAGTATCCCTCACTTCAGGGGTATGAGGCGATGGGAAAATGTGCGGTTGAGGTTCTGGGTGGAGGCTAGCCGGGTGTTTTGAGCGGCAATACGTAGGCAGATAAGCCGTGCTGACTGCGATAAGACCGGGTAAACGCTGCATGATTTGGAACCGTGGTGCTGGCGGGATATACCTTTAGGATAGATGAAGATGATGGGAAGTTCCTCATGCAATTCAATTATCGTGAATTTGAGAGGAGAGGGATAAATGGTGAAGGTGAAGAACCTAAATGGAACTGGGGATAACACGCCTCCCGGTGGGTACTCCTCATGGAAAGAGTGGTGGGAGAGCAAGAAAAGAAGGCGGTTCGGGATCTGCTCCTGCGATGATTGCTCTTCGAGGGCGGAAGTTGGGGCCCATGTTCAAAAGGTGAGTTCAACCGATAGGAGCTGGTACATCGTTCCCCTGTGCGTTGCCTGCAACAAAAAGCCCAAAGCTGAGGTATTTGAAGTGAGGGGATCTGATTTAGAAGCCGCAAATCCGTGACCTAACTTGAGTGTTGATTGATGCATGAGGCTAACTTCCCATCCTCGATTAGACCATAAATTCCGTGGCGAGATCCTGGATACGGCCGAGAAATGATTCTTTGTTTTCGGGGGACGTGCGGTGTGGGCGGTTCAAATGGCCCGTGACCTTCCTGAATGGAAGTTTATATGAAAGTCCAGGATTGTAACTTGGTACTACCGCCTCGGGAAAAAGATTGCTGGGCGCCGTTTATGAATTATGGCCTTTTAATAGCTGCCTTAAGCCAAAACCGGGAGCACGGTTTATACTGGGTGTCAATTACCATTATACGCCGGAGTCCTCTAGGAAGGGACTGGGCAACAGCTGGATTTCTTTATACTCGACCACAATTCCTTCGTCCCGTCGGAATTGTGCCGGGGTCAGTCCCCCACACAACGGGAAAGTATTCTGACAATGAAATTGCAACACAGCGCGATTGATTAACTTGGCCAAAGCCTTCAAATAAGTAGGCTCCAGCGTTTTTTCGTCCGTAAAATAGGGCGCATTACTGATCGTCTTAAGGCAGATTAGAAAGCCCCATCGGTCTTCTTGACGATAAGTCCTGCCCACTCATAAAGTGGGCGTTGAAATAATCTGAGCGTTGCCCTTGTAGGGATGTAACACGTCAGCGTCGTGGGAGGAACGAAATGCGCAGGAAACATGTAGAGATACGTATTGTCGGAGTAACCTTTGTAATAGCGGTTGTGGCTATAATCGCACTCTATCTTCGGACCAATTGGGGGTCCAAGCGCAGTGGCAATCCCGTGGCGGCGAAGAATCTGTCCGGCCAAACAGTGTCAAGTCAACCGACGCAAATATCCTCGCAGGCTGCTCAGCCGACCCTTAATCGGACACAGACACAGACCCAATCCGAACCTCAGACTGAAACCCAAGGACAAACGACGGACCTGGCCGAAGGTACGCTGCTGAGGTCGTGAGCGTCCGAGCGGGGGGCGGCGGATGGGGGCTGGGTACGAGGCGAGGGGAAATATGCGGTCGAAGTATAAGTCAACGCCAAGGTTCCGAAGTCACCCAAGGCACGAAAGGATAAAAGATGTTCATTTTTGGTCATGTGGGTTTTACGACCTTGGCGGCCGGGGGGTCGAAAAGGTTACCGGCGAAAAAAGGCTGGATTATCGGCTGGTGGGGGTCGGTTCACTCCTTCCGGACCTTATCGATAAACCCATCGGGAGAGTCCTGTTTCAGAGTACATTTGAGAGCGGGAGGGTCTATGCCCACACCTTAGCTTTTGTCCTACTTCTCACGGGGATAGGGTTATATCGGTTGTACCGGTATGATAAGCTGGGCTGGCTGGTGTTGGCCGGAGCGAGTATGTTACACGAAGTGTTCGACCGCATGTGGATGTTGCCGCGTATCTGGTTTTGGCCGTTCATCAGCACACAGCTGAGTCAACAGACGAACGGAGCCGTTCCGGCGGCCAAGATGGCTTGGGTTTACTCGGAATTTCAAGGCCTGATGACGGATCCCTACATCTACATCTCTGAAATCATCGGGCTTGGGATCACAACCTACTTTGCCGTCAGACTCTACAAGCGGCGTGGGTTTTCAACCCCCTTAAGGACCGGGAAAATGGGATAGGGTCGTCTTGGGCGGAGGTGAAACGGATGCCGTGGAAAGCTTTTAAAGGTGCTTTTTTGCAAAAGCCCAGTCGTCAGGAGGTTATAATTACTCTGACCATCGTGCTGGTTGCGGCGGTTGTCATTGGTTTCTTTGTGCTGCGTTCCTAAGGACCAAGGAGAATGGGTGGAAAAGACGATGAAAAAGAAACTTCTGATACTGACAAGTGTGATCGTTGTGGTCTTAGCCGTTGTGGGACTTTGGGGATACAATACCTTTTTCCGGGTTAACCCCAAAGTGAAGCAGCAGCTCTATCACCAGTTCGGAGCGAACTTCTTCAACACGTTTCCGGATAGCGCCGGGGGGAAGAATTCCGCTGCTTCCGGGGGCGTGGCCGGGCAGGGGACTGGAGTGACCGGGCAGGGAGCAGGGGTGAAGCCGGGCGGTGCGGATCCCGGAGCACCTGGGTCCACTGTGCCTTTCGACTCGTCCCGAGGTTCATCGGGGGGTTTGTCAGCGAGTACCGGCTCGGGGAGCCATGACCCCAGCGGTGGTGTACCGGGAGGTACGTCCGGGGGAAATCCCAATTCGTCTCTCGGGAGTGGAGCCCCGTCGCTCACAGAGGCCGGGGTCGTCGGGCAGTATCAGCCGGAAATCCGTTCTTTGCAAAACGTAGCCCTCAGCCGCTTGGATACGTTGTACGCGGCGGCTGTTCAGGAGTACCGGGAGGACAAAGCGGCCGGTACCCTTAACCGTGCGGCCCTGGCCCAGAAATATATCCAGGCAGGAAATCTTTTAGAGGCTAATGTGGATAATCGCTTCTACAGCATCATGGGCTCCCTGCACTCCGAACTGGTCTCCGACGGTCTGCCGACGGATGAAGTGGGAGTGATTAAAAGCCAGTATGAAGCGGCCAAAGCGGCCAGGCGTTCGGCGATTTTGGGCCAGGCGTTGAGGGGGAGGTAGGCAATACGAGGATTTTGTTGAAAAACGGGCCGTGTTGCTAAACGAATATGCAAGTAGCTTAATCAACTAAGGAGCACATAGTTGCTACTTATTTTTTAAAAACTTGCTTTAAGAAAGTCTTTATCGTGGCAACGGATAACAGCGTTTTCATAAAATCTGAGAGAACATGAAAATAATAAGCAGACTTCAGGAATACGCGGGACGTTAGCCGAATCACTGAAAGGCCGCGCCTTTATGCGCGGGAATTTCGCAAGAGAGGATTTAAGCATGCCAGAAAATAAAATAAAACGTATAGATATGCACTTCGCGTTCTCTATTGCTGATAAGATGATTAGTCTGTTTAATTCAGATGATGTTGAAAGTAATCTAAACACCATGCTTTGGATAGATGCGATTGAGGCAGATGATTTTATTAAATATATGATTGAGGAGAATTCAGCTAAACTTCTAAAACCAGACAAGAATACTTTGTTACATGAATTTATTAGAGTCTATTTTATAAATTATTTAAAAAATGAGAGATATTATTTTGTTGATTCAATTATTGAAGATTTAGAGCTTGAATTTATTAAGGTATTTTTAGATGCTAAAGTCAAAGTATTAAATGAATATAATATAAGTGTAAAAGATTATCCCGAAAATTTATTAAAACTTAATAAGGAATTTGAAGATTCAAATTTAAAAAACGACTCTAAATATACTCAAGGATTTAGAGAGATTTGCGATGAAATAATTGGGCTATTCGAAAATATTGAAGGCAGTGTTGTTACTGCAACATTTTATTTATTGTTAGTTCTATTTCAATTTAACTTCTTTCTATCAGCATATATGAATCAAAAGAATATTACATCGGACGTTTTTGATGAAAGTGGTCATATAAGAAGATGTACAGTTTGGCTGAAAAAGGCAATTTATTTCCGGGACAGAGGAAAATGTCAACATTGTGGCAAGGATTTGACCGGATTATTAAATATCGTTGATGATAAAGGTGCTCATTTTGACCACGTAGTGCCTCTCGAAAAAGGTGGATCAAACGACTCAACAAATTTTCAGTTACTATGTGATGAGTGTAATTTGACAAAAAGTTATAAGATGATTTGTCCTAACTATTTTTATCAAATATATTGGTGAAGTCATTATAAGGATGGTATTCTTCAAGGGAGCGCCGTCCTGCGGATCCTTAATATGGGGTTCGACCATCTTCACTTAACAACGTGTTCCCGTAATTAGATTCCCCTGAAAAAGTCCCTATTTTATAACATCCAGCCAATGCCTCCGTTGCTAAACCCTTTATTCATGCGAGTTGGGTTGGATATCTCTGGCAGAGATTTCTTCGAATTAGCAGTTTTTCAGGGGAATCTAATTAGCCAATTATGAATATATTATACGCTACGGAAGAATGTTAAGTAATAATCGGTCGCATTAATCTAAGCCGTCATGGCAGGGAGTAAATATTTGTATAAAAACTATAAGAGGGGGACTAATTTATGCCATTTATAAATGAAATACACGATAAAATACGGGAATATGTCTATGGACATTTGCCAAGTAAAGATTGGTATGATAAGAATTTTTATCCATTTATCAAAGACGCGAATTTGCGAGAAAGATTAATTGTAGAGTATAAAAATAGTCGAGTTATCTATAAAATTTTTGAGGGACTACAAGCAGAAGGCGAATTATTATTAGCTCAAATAAAAACTCAAGTGATTATGTATGTTTCTATACAAGAAGCAGTTATTAACTATATTTTGTTTGAACTATTAGTAGATCAAGACCCTGTGCGTGAACTACTTTATCAAGAAAGACTTACACAAATTATGATACCAAAATATCAAAAAGAAAAATTGCAAAAAGAACTTGTTCATGATGGGAAAGAGATATTAATTTATTATAAAGAAAAAAAGCCAATTGATAAAACAAAAATACGATATGACCAAAAGGTAAATTCTTGTTATCATTTAAAACTTATTGATTCACAATTAAGAGAAGACCTAATCAAATTATATGAATATAGAAATACAGTACATATAGAAGCAGAGTTAAGGAAGAACCTGGATTACAATCTTGAGATGGGGCTTTTAGCATACAGAAGAGTTGAAGGTCTAAGTATACAGTTAACGGAAAGTTTAAATCTTTACCTAATACATTAAGGTGAACCGCACCATATGTAATTGTCAGTTTACCCACTTCCCATTATCCATATACCCGTTTAAGCTCTTAAGTCCAAACATCTTCGAAAAGTGCTCGACCACAATTCCTCCGCCCCGTCGGAATTGTGCCGGGGTCAGTCCCCCACACAACGGGAAAGTACTCTGACAATTAAATTGCAACACGGCGCGATTGATTAACTTGGCCAAAGCCTTCAAATAAATAGGCTCCAGCGTTTTTTCGTCCGTAAAATAGGGCACATTACAGATCGTGTTAACGCAGATTAGGAAGCTCCGTCGGTCTTCTTGACTATAATTTCAGCCCACTGATGAAATAATGGGAGTGTTGTTTTTGTTTCTAGATATCCTGAAATCAGGTTATAACATGCTGTTGCCCCCAGGGTTATTCTCGGCTTCGACAGTTTTTCGTGGATTTAGGCATCCGTTAAAAAATGGATGCCTTTATTCATGCGGGTTTCAGGGCTTATCCACAGGCAAAAACAGTGAAAATGTGTAGGCACACGATTATGTGGATAAGCTGTGGATAGCCCTTATTAATACTTGAAGGTATGTCTGACTTGTGGTAAAATGTAGGCATGTATATACGTGTGACGTCTCGTAAGAACAAAGATAATAGTGTGGTTAAGTACGTTCAGTTAGCTCATAACGTTCGTAATCCGGAAACCGGCTCTCCGCAGGCGAATGTCCTTTTTAATTTCGGACGTTTGGATCGGTTGGATATGGAGTCCCTTCGCCGGCTGGAACGCAGTATCCGGCGTTTCCTCGGGGAACCGCTCGATCCGGTGGAGGCCCCGAAACCGGAGCTCCTCTCCTGTCGCCCGCTGGGCGGTGCCTGGTTTCTGGATCAGCTCTGGCGGAAACTCGGAATCGATAGCATTTTGAAGCGCCGCTTGAAAGAGCGCGAGTATCGCACGGAGGTGGAACGCGCTCTGTTCGCGATGGTGGCTAACCGGGCTTTGGCACCTTTGAGCAAGCTGCAATTGGAGAAATGGGTGCCCGAAAAGGTAGTCATTCCCGGCCTTGCGAACGTGGAGGTTCAGCACTGCTATCGCGCGATGGATTTCCTCTTGGAATCCCAGGAAGACGTTGAGCGAGAGGTGTTTTATGCCGTAGCGGACTTGTTCCATCTTGAAGTCGATCTCCTGTTCTTCGATACCATCTCGACTTACTTTGAAATGGACGCGTGGGACGATGAGGAACAGGACTTAAAGGCGCTGGGTCACTCAAAGGACAGCCGGCCCGATTTGCCCCAAATTGTGATCGGCCTGGCGGTCACACGGGACGGGATCCCGATTCGCTCTTGGGTCTGGCCCGGCAATACCTCCGATATGTCGGTTATCCCGGAAGTCAAGCGGGATCTGGCGGGTTGGAAGTTGGGGCGGGTCGTGAGTGTGATGGATAGGGGTTTTTCCTCCGAGGAAAACTTGCGGATTCTGCAAAGGACCGGGGGCCACTACATCGCTGGAGAACGTCTTAGAGCCGGTAAGCCCGAAGTCGAGGAGGCCCTCTCCCATCCCGGAAGGTTTCGCACGCTTCAAGAGAATCTGGAGGCGAAAGAAGTCGTTGTCGGCCACGGTGAGGCCCGCATCCGCTACGTTCTGGTCCGTAACCCTGCGGAAGCCAAGCGTGATGCCCATACCCGCACCAAGCACCTGGAGAAGCTGAAGCAGAAGCTCGCGAAGCTGAAGGAGCTGGACGGAGAAGCGCACACCAAAGCACACTGTGCCCTCTACAGCCATATCGTCTACAAGCGATATTTGCAAATCGATGCTAAAGGCAACCTTAGGATTAACCAGAAAGCGGTCAAAGCCGCGGAAAGGTTGGACGGGAAATACCTTATCCGCACCTCGGATGACACCCTCTCCATAGAGGATATCACCTTGGGCTTCAAACAGCTTTGGGAAGTGGAGCGGGCTTTTCGCACGCTCAAAACGACTCTGGAGCTACGGCCTGTTTACCACCGAAAAGACGATCGGATCTGTGCCCATGTCCTGCTGTGTTGGCTGGCTTTGCTCCTGGTACGCCTGGCAGAAGTAGAGACTCAACAAACCTGGGCCAACCTTCGTTTCGAACTGGAGAAAATTTATCTCGTCGAGTGGGAATCGACGGACGGGAAAGTCTTTCAAAGGACAGAATTAACCCAAGAGCAAACGGGTATTTTTTCAGCACTCAAATTGCCGGAACCCCCGAGAATATGGGATATTTCGCTTCCCAAGGGACAAAAAGTGTAGGTACACGGTACGTTATCCACAAGTGCCTGAAGCCCAGATGCCATAAGGGTTTGAGGCACTTCCCGTGTCTACGGACTGTCGAAAGCGAGTTATTCATTCTCATCTTATTGTACTAAACCGCTGCGCGGCGGCTAAGGATTAGCCAATAGCCCACTATTTTAATTTGAGACACGATGCCTTCTTAGTCCCCAAATTTGACTTAGAAAGGATGATGATCATGCCCCAAAACTCTCAAACGCTTTCTTCCCATCTCCAACAGATGAAGTTCGAAATGGAGCTTCGTGGCCTTTCCCCAAACACCCTCAAACATTATCTCTGTCATTTAAGGATGCTGGAAAAGCATTTTGACAAGTCGGCGCCCCAGGTCTCACCAGATGAACTCAAAGCGTATCTCCATGTCCGCATCAAATCCGGTCTTAGCTACAGTAATATTAACATCTCCTGCAACGATTTTAAACTCTTTTTCAACAAGGTCCTCCACTATGGCGGGTCGGACGACGTGATCGTGCGGCCCAAAAGACCTAAAAAGCTTCCCTCTGTTTTGTCTAAGACCGAGATTCTCTCTATCCTTGATCGCGTGGCTAATCCGAAGCACCGGGTTATTCTCTTGACCACCTACTCTTCCGGCCTACGTATTTCTGAAACCCTGAATCTCCGTATTGCAGACATTGATTCCAAGAACATGATGATCCGGGTCCATCGTGGCAAGGGCAACAAAGATCGATTAACCGTTCTGTCCCTTGAAAATCTAAAAATGCTCAGAAGCTACGGGCCACTGTATAGACCCACAGACCTGCTTTTCCCTGGGCTGATTCTAGGGAAGCCCATGGCCGCCAGTGGTATCGAACAAAGTTTTCGACGGGCCAAAAAGAAAGCCGGCATCGCCAAACCCGCTACGGTCCATACCCTGCGGCATAGTTTTGCCACCCACCTTCTTGAATCACGTGTGGATCTACGTACGATTCAGATGCTTCTGGGGCACAGCGATATCTCGACGACGGCTCACGACATTCACCTCTCAACTCAGCATCTGGCTTCCGTAAGAAGTCCTCTGGACGGACGTGATCCCAATGCCTGAACTGCAGGATATCTTTAATCAGGTCCATCTTGAGGCCATGTCTCCGGCTCAGGCCAAAGCTTTCAACATGATTCGTCACTGTCGAACTTCACTCCTCGGCTACCCTGCCGAAGTCTGCACAGAGTGTGGTTTCGTGGATGTTTCTTACAACTCCTGTCGTAACCGGCATTGTCCCAAATGCCAACACGCGGTTCAAGAAGACTGGGTTGAAGCTCAGATGACCAAACTTTTGCCGGTGGGCTATTTTCACGTCGTGTTTACCCTCCCTCAGGCCCTGAATACCCCCGTTTTTCAGAATCAGAAGCTTCTCTACTCTATCCTGATGCAAGCGGCCAGACGCTCACTGAACTGGCTAAAGATCGTAAATTCCTCGGCGCAACGATCGGAGTGACTTCAGTCCTTCATACCTGGGGCCAGAACCTATCCTTTCATCCTCACGTTCACTGTATTGTTCCGGGCGGCGGCCTTGCTAACGACGGCCTTCGCTTTGTCTATTCCCGCAAGAAATTCTTCATCCCTGTAAAAGTCATTTCTAACAAGTTCAGAGGTAAGTTTCTTTACCTTCTCAAACAGGCCTACGACAAGAGGGAATTGGTCTTCTTTAATGAGACTGCCCAACTTGCCTTCCCAAGTCACTTCCTTTCCCTGATCGATCCACTGTATCGCACCCCCTGGGTTGTCTTTTCTAAGAAGCCCTTCAAGTCTCCAGGGCACGTCGTTCGCTATCTTGGCCGTTATACCCACAGGGTCGCGATTAGCAATTCTAGAATTCTGTCCTTTGACGGCCATTCTGTCCGTTTTGCCTGGAAGGATTATAAAGACAACGGTAAATCGAAAGTGATGACCCTGGATGCGGCCGAGTTTACCCGAAGGTTTCTTCTGCATGTCCTCCCAGATCGATTTATCAAGATCCGGCATTATGGCATCCTTTGCAGCCGGAATATCCATACCTTGCTTTCAAAATGCAGACGTCTTACTGGAAGCGGGCCCTCGATCCCGGACCTTAAGAAACACGCGAAGTCTTGCCCTGCCTGTGGAAGTCTTGACGTGGTGGCGCTTGTTTTTCCCAAACACGCTCCCGCCAGTCCATGAATCTCCCGGAACTGAAGATTAATTTAAACTGCCCCTTCTGGGGAGGGGGGAGCTTACCCATTTTGGGGATTTTACCGGCTAATTTGAACGAATTCGATAAGCTATCCGGATTGGTTTCTCTCCCCAAGACAATTTTGGCCCCCATGGAAAAGATTGAATCCCCATATAGACAGACTGTCATCCGGCAGACGGTTTAGTACAACAACAGATTCATGACGTTCAGTATACTTCTCGGCGTGATTGCCCTCTTTAAAGCCACTGATTTTTAATCACGGGCTTTTTCTGTATCTAGGAACATCATAAATCTCTATAAATTTCTCTTAGCCTGGTGGCTGCGCAAGCGTGAGCGAACCGTAGCGATCATTTTGCTCGCAACGACCTTCATCCTCTATGCTTGCTCAACGGATATTGTCAGTTCACTCTTAATGCGCAGTTTGGAAAGCCGATTCAATCCTCCGACTGCCTTAAACGGAGACGTTCTAATCGTGCTTGGCGGCGGGGCCACGTTAGACACTCCGGACGTAGAGGGCAGGGGAAACCTCAGTGGCTCCAGCATGGATCGTGTCGTGACCGCCGTCAGGTTGTATAATAAAACGGGATTGCCCATCATCATGTCGTCAGGCCAGGTTTTCGCCAACACCTGCTCGACCACAATTCCTCCGTCCCGTCGGAATTGTGCCGGGGTCAGTCCCCCACACAACGGGAAAGTATTCTGACAATTAAATTGCAACACAGCGCGATTGATTAACTTGGCCAAAGCCTTCAAATAAATAGGCTCTAGCGTTTTTTCGTCTTAAAATAGGGCGCATTACAGATCGTCTTAAGGCAGATTAGAAAGCCCCATCGGTCTTCTTGAGTATAATACCTGCCCACTCATAATGTGGGCGTTGAAATAATCTGAGCGTTGCCCTTGTAGGGATGTAACGCGTCAGCGTCGTGGGAGGAACGAAATGCGCAGGAAACATGTAGAGATACGTATTGTCGGAGTAACCTTTGTAATCGCGGTTGTGGTTATAATTGCACTCTATCTCCGAACCAATTCGGGGGCCAAGCGCAGTGGCAATCCCGTGGCGGCGAAGGATCTGTCCGGCCAAACAGCGGCAAGTCAACCGACGCAAACATCCTCGCAGGCTGCTCAGCCGACCCTTAATCGGACACAGACCCAATCCGAACCTCAGACTGAAACCCAAGGACAAACGACCGCGCCTCAACTCACGAACACGAAGATTGTGACTGTGGGTGACTCGTTCACCTATGGCAACCCAGTCGGTCCAGGGTACTCCTGGCCAAAATGGATAGCGGATCACCTCGGAGTCCCAGTCACCAACCAAGGCAAGGTCGGTCAGACCTCTCAGGATGTACTCGCGCATTTTAGCCAGGATGTCGTAGCGGCCAAGCCAGGCCGGGTCATCATCTTTGTCGGAGACGGAGATGTAATCAAGCGAGTCAGTGAAACAGATTCTCAGAATGCCATCAAGACCATGGTCGCGCGGGCGCGGGCTCATCACATCATCCCCATCTTGGCACTCCCTCTGCCTTATCCGGGGTTCCAGCTGAGCATCAAGACACTGCGGGACTGGATTAGCCACTACGCCAAAGAAGAGAAGCTCCAGACCCTGGATTTCGCCACAGTCCTGTTCAATAGCAAGGGAGAATATCTCAAGGGCATGTCTAGCGACGGCAAATACCCTTCGCTTCAAGGGTATGAGGCGATGGGGAAATATGCGGTGGGAGTATTGGGTCAGAGTGAAGGAATGAATGTCCGTGGCTCAGCAGGTATACGATAACCTGTATTACTACAGGGGGGTGCTCGACATATTTTCGCAAAAGACCCGGTGGATACTTGTCATCATAGGGTGCGTTGTTATCTTTGGCTTCACGGCATTCCCCGTCTTTACAGCCAAAAACACAGGAACCGTTATTGAACAGTCTACCCATGTGCCCAAGAGGGACTTAGGTTCTCTGGATTTCGTTGTCCGTAAGGCAGCGCACGTCACGGTCTATGCGGTGTTGGCATTACTCTTGTTCTACGCCACGGGCAAGCGTGCGCTCCTTTCTTATGGACTGGCAACCCTATATGCCGCTTCTGACGAGTTCCATCAAATCTTTGTGCCGGGCCGGACTCCTGCGGTGCAGGATGTCATGCTGGATTCAGCTGCGGCGTTGGTTATGATCATCGTCTTAAGGCAGATTAGAAAGCCCCATTGGTCTTCTTGACGATAATTCCTGCCCACCGATGAAAGGAATACCTCGGGATCTAAGCACGGACTCGGCGCTTAGCGTCTCACATGCGGCGCGAGAGTTTTAGAGAAGGGGTGAGCGTGAACGTGAAAGTGATGGTTATGGGTGCGAGCGGTCAGCTGGGCCGGGAAATCAGACAGCAGTTTCAGGGATGCTATGATCTAGACGCGCCGGGCCTGGATATCACCGACTATCCGTCCGTCAAAGACCGTATCTCGGAGATTAACCCGTCAGTGGTCATCAATACGGCCGCTTACACGAACGTGGAAAAAGCGGAGGAAGAGGAGCTTACGGCTTTTCAGGTTAACGCCATAGGGGCTCAAAACGTGGCCATCGCCTGCAAACGGGTGGGGGCTAAATTCGTGCATATCAGCACAGATTACATCTTCGATGGGACGAAGAGCGCGCCTTACGAAGAGTTCGATTCCCCTCACCCGCTCTCGGTCTACGGCAAAAGCAAACTCTGGGGGGAAAAACTCGTCGAAGCCGTGGGCGGGGAGTCCTTTATCCTCCGGACCTCCTGGCTCTACGGCGAGGGTCACAACTTTGTGAAGACGATGTTGAAACTCGCCGACGAGCGGGACAAGCTCAGCGTGGTTGCGGATCAGTACGGCACCCCCACCTATACTAAAGATTTAGTCTGGGTGATCGAGAAGCTGATGCAGACAGATTTCTATGGAGTGTATCACGCTTCCAACAACGGGAGCTGCAGCTGGTACGAATTTGCCCGAAAGATTTTTGAACTTACGGGCAAGACGGTCAAGGTTGAGCCCGTAAGCAGTGCCGAATACCCGACCAAGGCGGAGCGCCCGAGGTGCTCGGTCATGGAAAACAAGCTCCTTAAACTCAGAGGGCTTGACGTGATGCGGCCCTGGGAAGAGGCCTTACAGGATTATCTGGAAAACGCGGTTCATTGAAGCCGGGGATGGGGGAAAAAGCATTGAAGACGTATCTGGTCACTGGGGGAGCGGGTTTCATCGGCAGTCATTTTATCCGGCGTATGCTTTACGAGGGGGAGGTAAGCGTGGTGAACTTAGACAAGCTCACTTATGCCGGAAACCTCGATTCCCTCGCGGATGTATCGGCTCATCCGCACTATACCTTCTGTCATGGGGATATTGGCGATCGGGCTCTGGTCGCGAGCCTGCTCAGGAAATACCGGCCCGAAGCCGTCGTTCATTTTGCGGCCGAATCCCATGTTGACCGTTCCATTGACAGCCCAAGGGACTTTATCCAGACCAACATCGTCGGGACCTTTGAGCTCTTAGAAGCGGTGCGCGGCTATTGGCGGGAAAACAAAGAAAAGCTGGAGGGCCATTTCCGCTTTCTCCAGGTCTCAACCGACGAGGTCTACGGTTCCTTGGGAGAGACGAGCTATTTTACGGAAGATAGCCCCTATGCCCCCAATTCACCCTATTCGGCCTCCAAAGCGGCCTCCGACCATTTGGTTCGTGCTTATTATCACACCTATGATCTCCCGACCCTCACCACAAACTGTTCCAACAATTACGGGCCTTATCAGTTTCCGGAAAAACTCATTCCCCTCATGATCCTCAATGCCTTGGACGGAAAGCCCTTGCCAGTCTATGGCGACGGTCAGAACGTCCGGGACTGGCTCTTTGTCCTCGATCATTGCCGGGCCCTCCAGACCGTGATCGAGCGCGGGAGAGTGGGCGAGACCTACAATATTGGAGGACACAGTGAAAAAAGCAACCTGGAAGTGGTCCATCTCCTCTGCGATGTGCTGGATACATTGCTTCCGCGGCCGGACGGTGAGAGCTACAGGCGCCAGATCCTTTTTGTTAAGGACCGGCCGGGTCATGACCGTCGTTACGCCATAGACTCCGCCAAACTGCAAACGACCCTGGGTTGGAAGCCAGAGGAGACTTTTGCCACAGGACTCAAAAAGACTGTGGAGTGGTATTTAGCCCACCGGGAATGGTGCCAAAGGGTGACCGATGGCAGTTACCGCCGGGAACGGCTGGGACTTCGGGAATTCGCGCGTTAGGGAGGGATAGGGACGTGATCAAGAAAGGCATTATCCTGGCCGGGGGATCCGGCACCCGCTTATACCCGCTCACGCTGAGCGTGAGCAAGCAACTCATGCCCGTGTATAATAAGCCCATGATTTACTATCCACTCACCACCCTGATGCTGGCCGGGATTCGGGAAATCCTCATCATCACCACACCGGATGACCGGGCACTCTTTCAAGGGGTTTTGCAAGACGGGAGTCAATGGGGAATCCGTCTGGAGTATGCCGTCCAGCCGAGTCCGGGCGGGCTGGCCCAGGCCTTCATCATTGGCCGGGACTTCATCGGCCGGGAAGGGTGCGCCCTGGTCTTAGGAGACAATATCTTCTACGGCCACAGTCTCACCACGAGCTTAGCGCGGGCCGTGGCGCAGGAAAGTGGCGCGACTGTGTTTGCTTACTGGGTGAAGGACCCGGAGCGTTATGGGGTGGTGGAATTTGCCGCGGAGGGGCGGGCAGTGAGTTTGGAGGAAAAACCGCGCCAGCCAAAATCCAACTACGCCGTGACGGGACTCTATTTTTATGATAACCGGGTGGTGGACATCGCGGCCAGCCTCAAGCCCTCCACCCGGGGAGAACTGGAGATCACGGATGTCAATCAGGTCTATCTGGATCATCAGGCCCTGCGCGTGGAGAAATTAGGCCGCGGGTATGCCTGGCTTGACACCGGCACCCATGAGTCCCTCCTTCAGGCCTCGAATTTCATTCAGACCGTGGAAGAGCGGCAGGGGCTGATGGTGGCCTGCCCGGAAGAGATTGCCTACCGCATGGGCTACATACACGCCGAGCAAGTGCTCCGCTTAGCGGACCCGCTGACCAAAAACAGCTATGGTCAATACCTGCGTACTTTAGTGAGGGAGGATGTGTCTCTGTGAATATCGTGAAGACAAAATTACCCGGTGTCGTCATCATTGAGCCGCATGTCTTCGGCGATGCGCGGGGGTTCTTTATGGAAACTTGGCGTGAGGATCGTTATGCCGAGGCCGGGCTGCCGGAGCGCTTTGTGCAGGACAATCTCTCCTTTTCCCAGAAAGGGGTGGTGCGCGGGCTCCATTTTCAGAACCCGAATTCGCAGGGCAAGCTGGTCTATGTCTTGCAGGGCGAGGTCTTTGATGTGGCCGTGGACATTCGCATCGGTTCGCCTAGCTTCAGCCGCTGGGAGGGGGTCAGGCTCTCCGGTGAGAATAAACGGCAGTTTTACATCCCCGCAGGGTTTGCCCATGGCTTCTGCGTCATGAGTGAAACCGCACTATTTGCCTATAAATGCACCGATGGATACAACCCCCAGGCGGAACACGGGATTATCTGGAACGACCCGGATGTGAGCATTGAGTGGCCGGTCAGGGAGCCCGTGTTGTCCGAGAAGGACCAGAGGTACGGAAGGCTCAAGGACTTGGCCGAAGGGATGCTGCCGAGGTTTTGAGCCTCCGAGCGGGGGGCGGCGGATGGGGGCTGGGTATGAGGCGAGGGGAAATATGCGGTCGAAGTATAAGTCAACGCCAAGGTTCCGAAGTCACCCAAGGCACGAAAGGATAAAAGATGTTCATTTTTGGTCATGTGGGTTTTACGACCTTGGCGGCCGGGGGGTCGAAAAGGTTACCGGCGAAAAAAGGCTGGATTATCGGCTGGTGGGGGTCGGTTCACTCCTTCCGGACCTTATCGATAAACCCATCGGGAGAGTCCTGTTTCAGAGTACATTTGAGAGCGGGAGGGTCTATGCCCACACCTTAGCTTTTGTCCTACTTCTCACGGGGATAGGGTTATATCGGTTGTACCGGTATGATAAGCTGGGCTGGCTGGTGTTGGCCGGAGCGAGTATGTTACACGAAGTGTTCGACCGCATGTGGATGTTGCCGCGTATCTGGTTTTGGCCGTTCATCAGCACACAGCTGAGTCAACAGACGAACGGAGCCCTTCCGGCGGCCAAGATGGCCTGGGTTTACTCGGAATTTCAAGGCCTGATGACGGATCCCTAGATCTACATCTCTGAAATCATCGGGTTTGGGATCACAACCTACTTTGCCGTCAGACTCTACAAGCGGCGTGGGTTTTCAACCTTCTTAAGAACCGGGAAAATGGGATAGGGTCGTCTTGGGTGGAGGTGAATCGGATGCCGTGGAAAGCTTTTGAAGGTGCTTTTTTGCAAAAGCCCAGCCGTCTGGAAGCTATGATGGTCCTGACCATCGTGCTGGTCGCGGCGGTTGTCATTGGTTTCTTTGTACTGCGCTCGTAAGGATCACGTTAAAGCGGGGTGGGAGGGATCATGAATCAAGAAGCTTCTTAAAGGGACGAGAAGCGACACGAGCAGACGACGGCGCACGACGATTCCCCCTTTTTGCCAAGGTCTTTACAGAATCCGAATCACGGGAGGTCTTAAGAAATGCCAACTAAAAAAGAAACGAGCGCTAGGCAAGCTCTCCAAGAGAGATGGCAAGATTTCTATGCTTATAGGCAAGCGACCTACCGCCATTTGATAAACGGCAGAAGTTTGTCAGAGAAAGACGTTGAGGCGGTATTTGACAAATTGTTGACCGGTCCTCTGGGGTATACACCGGATCAGATCTCGCGTCAGCCGGATTACGCGGATTACGTTTTAATGTCGAGGGATTTTAAGGTTGCGGTGGCAGAGGCTAAGGGCTGGGAGTATTTCCGCAAGAAAGATAATTTACTGAAAGCGCTTGGACAAGCGGCAAATTATGCCGACCGCCACCGAGTCGCAAATCTCATCGCCTTCGACGGAGAAAGCGTCGTATTGGCAATTCGTGCTGAGAGCGAAATCAGTGTTTTGCTCGATCTTAAGGTCAATTCTCCAGATCCCGCGGACGACCTCTTTTACTTAACTTTATATGGGCTCTCGAAATTGCCCACTGAAAAGCTATTCAGTTTCGAACACTTCAAAGCAAATGCCTCAGGTGATTTTAAAACGCATCATGGGGTCAGTCTTCCCCGTTCGGCTTTTGCCTACATCGGGGATATCCACAATAAGTCAACGTGGAAAATGCCGTATCGGAACGCAGACGGAACGGTCGATACCGCTAGGATAGACAAAGCCGTTAAACTATTTGCTGTCTCCCGGGGGTTACAGGGGAGTTACGGTAAGTGACCGGAGTATCCCGGAGGCGGCGACCCCGGAGGCCGCCAAAAAATTGGCCAAGGCCTATAAGGAAATGGGCAAGTGGAACGGAACGAATTGTAAGCCTGTCGAACGACTCAAGGCCTACTTAGCGATAAAAGGGATCCGTGAAGAGGAAATATGAGTTTGAAGTATGCGGGGACCACCGTTACCCAAGCACCCAAGCCCGTCGAGCTTGCGCGGGCGATAACGAGACGTCAGGGAGCGAGCAAATGGACAACAGCGGCCAATTGCTGGTCCGTTTCCGTAGGGAGAAGGGCCTTTCCCAGGCAGAACTGGGAAAGCGGGTGGGAGCAACTGGTAACAGAGAGGTTCCCCTTGGTCGCCGCTCCCGCGGGTCTTTTCTGACACCTAAGCAGGGACTATTGTTTGTGCGGTACCGCTTGCGGGGCCTAAGGGAGGTGCTTAGACATGTTTACACAAAGGAATTGGCTGCTCGTTGCTGTGCTCTGGTGTGTTGTGATTTTCGGATTCACAGCGCTTCCCATTTTCACCGGCAAGAATACAGGCATTGTGCTGGAGCAATTTGCCCATGTGCCGCTGAGGAACCTAAAATCCCTGAATGTTCTTGTCCGCAAGACGGCGCACGTAGTCGTTTATGCTGTGTTGGCCTTACTCTTGTTCTTCGCCACGGGCCACCGTGCGGTCCTTTCATATGGACTGGCAACTCTGTATGCGGCTTCCGACGAGTTCCATCAAATCTTTGTGCCGGGTCGGACTCCTGCGGTGCAGGATGTCATGCTGGATTCAGCTGCGGCGTTGATTGTGATTCTTGTGTTGAGGCGGATTAGGAAGCGGCATCGGTTTTGACGGAGGTGAAGATTATGCCGTGGAAAGCCTGGAAGGGAGCCCTTTTAGAAAAGCCCAGTCGTCAGGAAGTTATGATTGTTGCTGGTCGTCGCCCTGGCCGCCGCTTTGGCTATCATTTTCTTTGCGCTGCGCTCTTAAGGATCACGGAGGATGGGTGGAAAAGACAATGAAAAAGAAACTTCTGGTACTGACAAGTGTTATCGTTGTGGTCTTGGCCGTTGTGGGGCTTTGGGGGTACAGTGTCTTTTTCCGGGTTAACCCCAAAGTGAAGCAGCAGCTCTATCACCAGTTCGGAGCGAACTTCTTCAACACGTTTCCGGATAGCGCAGGGGGGAAGAATTCCGCGGCTCCCGGGGGCGTGACCGGCCAGGGAGCAGGGGTGAAGCCGGGCGGTGCGGCAAACTTCGGAGCCGGCGCGGATCCAGGAGCACCTGGGTCCACTGCGCCTTTCGACCCGTCCCGGGGTTCAGCGGGGGGTTTGTCAGCGAGTACCGGCACGGGGAGCCATGACCCCGGCGGCGGCGTACCGGGAGGTACGTCCGGGGGGAGTGCGCCGGGAAATCCCAATTCGTCTCTCGGGAGTGGAGCCCCGTTGCTCACAGAGGCCGGGGTCGTCGGGCAGTATCTACCGGAAATCCGTTCTTTGCAAAGCGTAGCCCTCAGCCGCCTGGATACGCTGTACGCGGCGGCTGTTCAGGAGTACCGGGAGGACAAAGCGGCCGGTACCCTTAACCGTGCGGCCCTGGCCCAGAAATATATCCAGGCGGGAAATCTCCTAGAGGCCAATGTGGATAATCGATTCTACAGCATCATGGGCTCCCTGCACTCCGAGCTGGTCTCCGACGGCTTGCCGACGGATGAAGTGGGGGTGATTAAAAGCCAGTATGAAGCGGCCAAAGCGGCCCGGCGCTCGGCGATTTTGGGCAAGGCGTTAAGGGGGAGGTAGGCAAGGCTCTGGGAGGTGAGGCACAGACGAACGACTCCTATTCAAAGAATTAGAGGCGAAGCGTAATGGATTCATTTTGGAAAACGCCTGAGGTGGAGAGCAAAGTCCGGACAATCCCAGTAAATGTCAAGGATGGCAGTCAAGGCCACCATTTTGGATGGGCTTATGTGACAGCATACCAACCTGCCATTGAATTCGAGAAGTTGTTCTCTACTGAGACAAAAACTCTGGGTTACCCCCAATTCCTCCGCCCCGTGCGTGAGCTGAGGTCGTACCCCGCAGACCGCACTGTATGTGGGGACCATCGTTCCCCAAGCCCGTGGAGCGGGCGAGCGAGCATATGGAGAACATCGGCCAATTGCTGGTCCGTCTCGTAAGGAGAAAGGCCTTACTCAAGTCGAAAAAGCGGGTGGGAGCAACCGGTAACTACATCGGCGGCTTGGAGCACGGGATACGGGGAAGTGTTGCGCTTTTTGCCAAGCTGTCCACGGTACTTGGCGAGCCGCAGGAGCAGTTGTACAGAAATGGGGGGCAGAACGGAGAAACAAGTGCGCATTGTAACTGGTGGCGGCGGAGAAGAGGACTCTACCGACCAGCAATGAGTCGGCTTGCGGGAATCCCGCGGTGAGTAGGGGCATTAACATTTAGCCAGTTTTTGCGCAAGGAACAATGAAAAGCCGCGGACGTCGCACAAGTAACGAAGCCAATGTCAATTATTTGTCTGTGAGGGGTGTTACAATCTAAAACAAGGGTTGCGCTAGAGCCGCAGCATGTCGGAGGCAGACAAGTAGCTGGGGACGCGGAGGAGTGGTGTTGACAAGGAATGGTGCGAAGGCCCTAACGAAGGTGGAAATTTCCCCGGGTTACTGGAAGGAATATGAGGGAGAGTGTCGAAAAGCTGAAGAGGCGGACGGGGTTGGGTGTATTGCGGAGGGTTGTGCTCCGCTTTGATCTTTGAAAGATAAATAGAGACAACGATCTGGTTAGCGGTTTTGGAGGTGCCTGCGTCGCGGGAGACATGAGAGAGAAACAGATATGTTCCCGCGGACACGTCACATTGAGACTGTGGTAAGATTAAGAAAATGCACACCCTGGAAGCCGCTTGTAGTAAGGCTCTCAGAATGCGCCTTGAAATTGTGTAACAATTTAATAGGACCAGCTGCGTCCATGGAGACATGTTTAGGGGAAAAGTGGACTAAAATATGGGAAAAGGTGACTCAGAGTGTAAGGGGACCCATGAGACTGTAAAAAGCCGATTTATGTAATTGGTGGAAGAAAGCATGGTAAGTTATTCCGCGAGGTATTGTTGGCCGATAGAGGACAGTGAGGTAGATCGTTTGAACGGTCTGGCTTTTTTTGTTATGAGGAGAAGGAAAGTTTGCGCCGGAAACTAGAAGGAAAGCCTGGGGAAATGTTGAATGCTAGGGGTGAAGTGTTTGGTAGGTCGTTGGCCTCGCCCTTCGTCGTGGTGAGATTCAAAGTCAACAGTATAGCTTGTCAAAATTAAATCGATAACAAGTAGGTGCAATTGATGGAACAACTGAAGCGAGAACTCAGAGAAAGGTACATATCGACTTACAATGAATGTAAAAGATTCAAGTACTCTCCTCGGGCCTTTTTGGACATGGTCGTAAGCAATGAAGACATTGTCGAGGTAACAAGAAGATTGGTTTATAAGGAAGGTGGCACTTCAGGGTTCGCTACTCTTTTCGAGAATAAAAGAATGGACTTATCAGTTGAGAAGATTATTCTGGAATCCAAATACCGGAAGTTGTTCACTTATGAAGACTTGTGGGCTGCCTATAAGCGCCTAAGACTGTACGAATACGATCGATTGGATGAACTAGAAGTACCCTAAAACACCGATTTGTGACTTTGTTTTAAAGGAATCTACTTCGTCTAATATTTAACTGTACCTTCATCAAATAATAACTCCCGTTATCCAAATGCAAATTAGGCTAAAAATGCGAAGTTATAACTGTACCCGCCCCGGATAAATTGATGTAAGTCGGGAAACTGTTCTGCACTGGATTAGTAACCGTAATATGCCCGCTCACAAAGTCGGCCGGCTTTGGAAATTCAAGATTTCCGAGGTTGATGATTGGATTCGCTCTGGCGGCGCAGCGGCTAAGGGCGATTCGGAAGATGCAGAGTAGATTATGGACACGGAAAGTAAAAAGAGAAAACTGAGGGAAGTGGTAAGAGTGGGACAGCAATCTAATACAAATGACACCGTTGAAAGTGCGTCCTCTTCACTGGTTATGGTTAAGGAGTCTTTTTCTGAATGGCTTTTCGACGGACACGCTAAAAAGTATTCTCCCGCGATTTACCTGTCCTGTATTGATAAAGTTTCTGCCTACCTTATCCGCAGAAAGTTATCTTTGGTAGGATTGTGGGAGCTCACGACTTTTGAGCTATTCAAAAGCATCTACGATAAAGCCCTGAATGACAAGCAGTTTAGAGCAACTGATAAAAAGACATATGCCACGTTTGTTCAGGTGGGACAGGCTTTTTTAAGATTTTTGAAGAGTAAACCGTCGCTTCTTAAAGCCTCGAATCAGAGCATAGGAATTAATTCCCAAGTGAGTGAACGGTTAACAATAAGAGGAGCTGTAATCAAAATTTTGCAGTTATCGCAAAGAGGAATGACTGTTGGAGAGATTTATAATAAGATTATTGAGAACGAACTTTATTCTTTCGGCGCGAAAAATCCGCTTAATGTAGTACGAATTCAAATTGAAAGTGCATGTAAGGGATCCAATTATACATATCGTGCGACTAAAGACTATTTCCGTTGTACGGTTGACGCGAAGGGTGAAAAGTTTTACTATCTTTTAGATGCCCGGAATGTACAGGAACCCGATAACAAAGCTGATGTGTATGCGGGAAAACCATTGGTAGAGGATTTTCAAAACGAATTAACAAAAATAGAGAGCTTCATTAAATCTGCTGATATATGTGGCGCAAAGCTTGACGATATTGTTGCGTATGTATCGCCTACCGGACGCGGGGTTAATCCGATAAAAGCCTTTTTAGATTCTGCAAAATGGGCGGTTACTATGCCCGACCACCTCTACATTCATCGTGACTGCATTATAGATTTCGACGAGGCGGCCGAAAAAATGTTTAAGATTTTGAAAATGCAATTTTGGATGTTTAATGGTTACACAACGGATACTGTCTTCTTCGATGCGCTAGCCATTGAATTACCGATGTTCCTTAACGATAATAATTTAGCCGAACCCCAAAAAGTCTATTACTTGGCACGACATATTTTCTCTGTTGAAAAATATGCGGGAAATAACCTCGTGTTTTATGGTAACAAACATATTTGGGAGACTGAATCCGTAATGCCTAAAAACATACGCGGTGTTCTCATGTCATTTATACAGAGTTGTGGGGGTAAAGCTACGAGAGACGAGTGTGCAAATTATCTGGATAAACTCAAAATTGCCAGCGGAAATATCAATGGCTTACTGCGGGTTGAGAATAACCGGGATGTCTTACAATATAGGCCGGGTGAATACCTGTTATGTGAAGTTTTAGACATTGACGATCACTGGCTTGGGCAAGTCAAGGCCTGTCTCAACCTTGTCTTAGAAGACCGTCCCTATATTATACTGCGAGGGCTAAATACACATTGGTTTAATAGATTACCTACTCTCCCCCTGGGTTTGAACTGGGAGCTCCTTCTTCTGCAAGAGGTGATCCAAAAGTTTATTCCTGAATATCGGACAATCCAGGCGTTAGATGGGCAGAGTCTAGATACAATCAAAGCCGGTATTGTCCCGCAAGATTCGGTTATCAATGCCTTTGCTGATCTTGTCTACGCTTATTTGGTTGTGGAAAACTTACTGCCCTTTCCCAAGCCCCTTGCAGCAGAGGAGCTACGGGAATTGCTGAAGCGAATTGGTATGATTGAAGGGAACGAATTGATTTCCAACATGCACAAAGCGTTAAAAGATAGACGTTTCGCTTGGGCAAGCGATAATAATTCGGTGAAAATCCTTGGAAAATAGAATTTGCCACATGAGGAAGATGTTATGTACGCATACGAATGGACTAGGCAAAACGGAATATACGCGCTTGTCATAAACGGTAAAGTTCAGAAGGAGATACGTCCTGTTTTCAAAGAAGAGTTAGACTATTTCGGGATGAACCACTATTGGACATACCCGGACACCAAAGCTCCTCTTTTATGGGCGGAAGGAATACGTCGCTATGTAATAGACGGTCGTTGCGTCGCAGAAGCGAAAGGTGGTGGGTTCTATTCCAAGCCACAAATTGTGGTGAACGAAATGGACTTGACTCTTGAGCCTATTGATGTTAAGGCGTTGTGGAAGCAGAACGAGGAGATAATGTTCGGTTTGGAGAATACCGCGAAGTCGTTTATTCGGAAAACATACAACGAGTACGCAAAACAAGGTTATGCTTTTGTTGTCGCTTTCAGTGGCGGGAAGGACTCACTCGTTCTCTTGGACCTTGTAAGCCGCGCATTGTCGCCGGGTGAGTTTTATGTTATATTTAACAATACGGGTATGGAATTAAGCTGTACAATTGAAGCTGTCGAGAAAGCAAAAAGGCATTGGCCAGATCTTCGTTTTCTTGAAGCAAAGAGCCATTTGAACCCGGAGAAAAGCTGGGGTGAATTTGGGCCGCCGGGAAGAAGGATGCGATGGTGTTGTTCGGTACATAAGTCTGTGCCTACTATACTTACTATGCGGGAGATTACTGGCAATTACGATGTTAAGGCGGTGGTGTTTGATGGCGTTCGTCGCGAAGAAAGTGCCCAACGGGCAAACTATATCGAAACAAGCGTTGGCGCAAAAAACATCAATCAAATCAATTGCAGTCCTATTCTAAAATGGAGTACAGGTGAACTTTATCTCTATTTGATACATCGAAATATCCTTTTTAATCAGGCGTACAGGCAAGGATTATTTCGTGTTGGCTGTATGGTGTGTCCTATGTCTTCTAGTTGGTGGGACGGTATAACAAATGATTATTACGGAAAAGAACTAGCACCTTTATTAAAAAAGGTCGAGAAATATGCCGAGCTAACTAAGCCCCCGAAAGAACAAAAGAGGTTCATTGAGCAAGGTGGCTGGAAAGCGCGAATGGGTGGACGTGGATTACCAAATGGAGGAAACCGCGTTTCAGAAACAATAAATGGAGATGCTATTACATTTCATTTTTCAGAGAGAAAGCAGGATTGGTTATCTGTCGTTGTGATTTTAGGACCTATCGTGGAGCGAGACGGTAACAAAGGAATCCAATTAATAGCTAATCGTGAGTATGCTTTCTGTATTTCAGATGACAGAAAGAGCGTGTCCTATTCACCATATAAACTAATGGATAGATTTGTAATAAGCCATTTAAGAGGAATAGCAAATAAAGTGGCTTATTGCTTTGGTTGCAAGGCTTGTATGGTACAATGTCCCTGTAACGCATTTTTGGTAGATGATAGTAATCATATTTTTATTCGGGAGGACAAATGTGTTCATTGCAGTAACTGCATAGAATTTACTGGCGGAAAAGGTTGTTTAGCCGCAAAATCATTAAGTACGACAGGAGGTTCCGGAATGGAGCTTAAAGGGATGAATAGGTATCAACATTTTGGATTGAGACGCGAATTTCTTGAACACTTTTTCGACTATAAGAGCGAATGCTTCAATATGGGTGTTCTAGGCAACAGGCAATACGACGCGTTAAAGGTCTGGCTCAAGGAGGCTGAGCTTTTGTATCCGAATAATAAAGGTGATAAGTCCGGGACCCCGACAGCATTGTTTGAAAAGCTGGAGCCACTGGGACCTTTTAACCCAGTTGTTTGGGCGATTATTTGGACGAACCTCGCTTACAATTCCGTCATTTGTAAGTGGTATATGCTATATGCCCCTGTTGGCGAGGTATATGAGAAGAACGACCTTGTGTTTATGCTCGGCGATGATTACTCGCAATCCACCCGTGACAATGCGATTACGGCTTTGTTAGAGACGTTTCGCCATAGCCCAATAGGTTCAACATTGAAGCAAGGTATTCCTATTTCCACAGGTGCATCATACAAGTTTTCCAAGTCAGGCTGGGAAAGCCCGAACGCCGTGGCAATCCTCTTTTCTCTGTATAAATGGGCGGAAGCTACGGGAGAATATACGTTTTCACTCCACAAAACGATGATAGAGAATCGCAGGAACGCCAACTGGCTCGGGGTTGATCCCGGCGCTATTTTCGGAATTTCAGATGATAATTTAAAGGAAATATTACAGTCGTTGGCTTTACAATTTGAAGAATTTATCCGAGTTTCTTTTCAAGTAAACCTTGACAACGTCATACTGTGCAGAGATATTAATTTGATTGACATCCTCAATCTTGCTCAGTAATTGGAGGGATCATAAATGGCCAAGTATAGCAGATACATTGAATTGCGCCCTGGTTATGAATCTGTCGTGGATATCGGCAGTGAGGAAAGGAATCCGAATTTATGGCAGGAATATATCGTACATGATGATATGAAAATTTCCGTAGAGAAAATCTGCGACAGCTTGAAGATGGAAGATCCGAACCAAAGGCGTTCTTTCTGGATTCATGGCACTTATGGTACGGGAAAAAGCTATGCCGCTATTGTCCTAAAGCATCTGTTCACTGACTCAATTAATAACATAGAGAATTTCTTTGACCGCAAACGACTTTTAACTCCATACAAGAATAAATTCTTGTCCATTCGCAATAGGGGTGAGGGTGAATTTCTGGTTGTGTGGAAGAGCGGTTGTACGGGTATTGCCACGGGTACGCAGCTGATGATGGAAATGGAAATGAGCATCAGGAAGGCTCTCAAAGAACGTTTTGGAGAAAATGCCTGTTACGGCCGTAATTCCTTAGTGGACGAAGCAAAACGTATTGTTTCCGATAAAGCATACAATTGGAATGCAATTTTTGGAGAGCCTTCATATCGGCTTGAAGACGATTATGAAGACTTTGATAGCTTTAAAGACGACGTTCTGGGTGGTGATATTAAGGCCTGTAATACTGTCGCGAAAATTTGCCGAGACAAAGGCTGGGCGATGTTTGCTTCTGTTGAGAATTTCGAACACTGGATAACCGATGCCATTGTTGAGAACCATCTGCAGGATAAAGGGATAGTCTTCTTGTGGGACGAGTTTACAGACTTTGTTCGTAGCAGCGGGGATGATAATGTGCTTCAAAGATTGTCCGAATACTGCAAGAAACAGCCGTTTTTCATGTTTCTTATCGTTCACGTTGACACAAGTTGGTTAAGTGCACTTGGGGAAGACACATATAACCGTATTATGCACCGGTATCACGAGTTAGAATTTCATATTAGCGAAAGTGCTGCTTATGAGATGATCGGTGAATCCATCGAATGTAAAAAAGGTATGGAGGATAACTGGAATGCAGTTAGAAACAGTCTTGTAAAGGAGATAATCTCAGAATTTGACGAGGTTTCTTATGGGCTTAAAAAAGATCAGCTGATTCAGCTGTGTCCTATTCATCCGATGACGCTTAGTCTGCTTACAAAAGTTTCTGGGAATTTTGCTGCAGCTTCCCGGACTCTTTTCAGCTTTATGAAAGACCAAGCAAAGTCCGAACAAAATGTGGGCTTCCTCTATTATATTGAGACAAACGGCCCTGAAGACTGGCGTTGGCTGACGATCGATTATCTGTGGGATTACTTTTTTGGTGCCGACTCTGATATTCGTAGTTTTAGTCAGGATGCGCGTCGCGCTTATCAACTTTACGGACAGAAAAAAACTCTCGTGGAAAGCGATGAATATGCACTGCGTGTATTCAAAGCTGCACTTCTGCTGATAGCTATCATGGCTACAGACAAAGTCACCTACACAAAGGGCGGTTCGAGTAAAGTTGATGCAACGAGAAGCACTCTCAGAAAGTGCTTTGTTGGGCAGCTTGTAGAAAGCCGTGTAGACGATTATCTTCAATCTTTCCACGACAGCAATATTCTTATGCTGGCTCAAATATCTGGTAGCAGGGATGCCAGAGTTGAGTTACCATATGGCAGAAATGTTGAGAAGTTCGATGTTCGGTTGGAAGAAATTCAAAAACGATATACTCGTTATGAGCTGTTTAAAAAGAATGGTGAGTTCGCAAGGACTGTCGAAGACAAGATTTGGAGCAAAACCGACGCGACTTTTGGTAGAATGTACATCGCTGCTTGTACTGAAGAAACCAATTCGCTGAACCAGCGATTTAACGAATTGCAAGCGGAACTAAACCGACTCCAGTACAAGGTCGGTCTTTTAGTTGTAGTTATTGCCGAACCAAGTCACTTTGTACCTACACAAACGAAGTTGCAAGAGTATATAAAAAATGATAAAACTGGAAGATTAGTTTTTTGCATCCTAAAAAAAGAGCTTGCTGCACAGACTTTGGAAGATTGGCTTCGTGCAAAAACGCATGTTGAACTGGCAAATGAAGACGGTTTACAAGGCTCGAAGAGTAAATTTGAACAGGAAATGGGAACGATCCTTGAATCGTGGAGCAGCAATGCGACTAATGAGCAGTTAGTAGCCTTTTATGGTTCTAAAACATATCGATCCATTTTCGGTAGCGGAGACCTAATGCGCCATATTAAGCAGGACGTAATATTTACTATGTTTCCAGCTGCGCCTGAACAAGTTGTATTGACTAATACAGCATATAGACGGGCGCAAGAAAGTGCAGCACTTGCTGGGATAACTCGCGAGTCGAAGAGTGCACAAATTAAGAGCATAGAGACAGGTGTAATCGGTGCAAAAGTCTGGGGGTGCACTTCGATAGAATTACTTGAAACAGCGACTGGTTCAGTTGGTGCCAAGACAATAGCAGAGCTAGCAAAGTTCATTCATGGAAAAATGACACAAGGTGCAAAAATCCGTCTTGATCAGCTCTGGTTGAATTTGCAAAAACCGCCGTTTGGCTATTACAACAACTTAGCCTGTGCTTATTTGTTGGGTTTTGTTTTCCGTTTTTGGAAAGACAGCGAATTTAATTGGGTGAATAGTGATTCCAACCCTTTTCCTTTGAACGATAACAACTTGGCAACAATGATAAACAATATGTGCCAAGACAAAGTTCCAAACAATACGCTTTCTTCCGGCTCGGAGATATGGCAAAAGTTTAAGCCGTATCTTAAAAGTGTATTTGAACTTCAAGATAATGAAGTCCCTAATGAGGAAAGGGCACGTCATTATCTAATTAGCAAAATTACTTACAGTGGTACGCCTCTATGGGCTTTAAAATATGTTGACACTAATGAAACCGGCGGTATAGAGAATAAAGCCGTCTACGATAGCATAATCGACAACTTCAGTTTGTTTGTTTTAAATCGAAACGAGGATAACCAAGAAGATATTATGGCAAAAGTTGTGAGCCTTTTTACCGGAAAAGGTAAGATAAGGCAAGCACTAAATGCCAATTTCAAAAATGATGCGCTCCGTTATTCTGCTTTCAAGTCTTTTATTATCATGTCAGCAGATAGTGACTTAGGATTGCTTATTGCCACTCTTAAGCTGAACGATAACGATTTATTTGATGCGATTAAGCGGCTTATGCAAAAAGCGATTGAAACTTGGGAAGAAGAACAAGTTAAAGCAAAGTTATCTACTTTGACTTTGGAATATGGCGTCATAGCTGAATTGAATAAGGCACTAGGTGTAAGCGAAAAGACTTTGGCTAAGCATATAGAATCTCTAAAAAACTGCTTTGATTTAATGAAGGTTCCTGGTACGGTTATTGAAACGCTTGATGCGCCGTGGTTTCATGCCCTTGCTGAAATGCGTAATCTTACGTTGACCCCTTGGCAAAATCTAACGGCAAATCAAAAGCAAGCTATTATTGACTGTTTCAAAGAGTATGCCAGAGATGCATGGCAGAACCTCAGTAGCTCAAAAAATCTCCTTGCTAAATACCTAGATAAAAAAGGTGTCATTTATAATGAAGATGATCTGGTGAAGGTGTTTGGTGGTATCAATGAGTGCCCATATGCCACCTCTGTGCCGGTTTATGAATCAATGATTAAGCCACTGATTGGAGACATTAAGCACGAACATAGTAAAACGCTTCTTTTGACGCGATGGCTTGAAATCGGTGGGACAAAGACAATAAAAGACTGGTGCAGGAAATACAATGTACCAATTCAATGGGTCGCGTCCCCCGAAGATTTGCAGTATTTTGACTGCGTGCTAAATGTCAACGCGGGAAGATTGGTAAGTGAAAAGGAACTCAATAATGCTGTGCATTATCTAAATGGTAAGAACTTTGCTTATCTGCAGGATGTCAATTTTATTCAAAATAAGTTCTTTGAGCAAATAGGAGAAAAAAATTGCGAAGGGTTTACCAACTATCGTGATGATTTGTTAGGAAGGATAAGGCTAGAATGTGGAGCAGACGTCCATGCATGGGCAAATCAGGGAGCAAAAATAGTGGGCCTGATAGAAGGCTTCCTAAAAGCAAAATTCGCCGACAAAGTAAAAGCAGTTGCAAGAGATAAAGTCAACACTTTGCAAGAAGCTGAATTGCGAACTCGGATACTCACAGCATTTGATAGTTTTCCTGAACTGTATAAATTCTTTGTCGATTGAGAGAGAAGAGATACAGAAAAAAGTTGAGGAGGAACATAATATCACCTCCCGTTATCCTATCCGTTTAATTTTTTGCAATAGCCTTGCGCAGTATAATGCTCTTGTATTATGGCTGAGAACTTCGTGCGAGCTGACGCTGAATTTAGCTGAATTCTGCGGTGATGATGATAAACATCCTAAATTCTCGAAATTGATGAAACGTATTAAGGGAGAGGCAGATAAGCACATATTGCTTCTATCCATCGGAGAATATCTCCGACTGGCAATAATTCGAGAAACTACAGATCCACAATATGCGCAGTTTCGTGATTTCTGGTGTGAACAATATTCTGTGGACTCCAAGATTCGGGTTTTTATTCCCGTCTTTGCCGCAAAAGAACTTTTTGAACGAGTCGTAAAAGAAGTAGATGAGAGGCAAGGAGATTTTTTGTGGAGTCTAGATGACGATTCCAGTGATCACTATAACGTGATAGTATATTCAGATAGGTTTAAAAATACTCTTGCTGATCGTGGCGTAATCGTAGGCTTTAAAAATTGGCTTTTGAACTGGGTGGAGGCATTGTCAACCCAGCAGCCGGTTCTTGTAACTGCCCGATTCAAGGATTGTGAGAAGACATATGGTCAAGTCTCTGTAAATATAATCGAAAGTCCCTATGAATTCCTGTGTGGGATGGAGCCGGGGATTTCAATGATTCCATCAAGTTGCGCACCTGATGATTATTGGGCGAGGCTTCTCAGTGATACGCAAAGAAATGAATCTGTCGCAGATGCAATTCTTGCGACACTGAATTTGAAGTATTATGATAGCATTAGCGTCGTCTCTCAATGGGAGAATCTTGATGACATAGAACGGTGGTACGCTTGGATTTGGCACCAATTATATTCTCCGAAAGATTATGCCGGTACGATTATCCATAATCTCTCACCTAATGATTTACAGGATACTGCTACTCATATTGCCAACGACATTATTCTCTATGCAGATAATAAGGACTGGATTACTCAGCGCAGAGGTATCATGCAAGGCATGAGAAATGCTGTGCCTTCAAGTAAGTTTTTTGATGCCCTTGATAAACGTATGCCAGAAACAGCTTTGGGCCTACTTACAGCGCAGTCCCAAGAGGAACGTGCTTTTATTGTCAAAACTGTAAGCCGATGGTTGAGATTAAGTTCAACGGCAGATACCGTTGATAGACTTATCACTGCCTTAAAAGGGTTATACCCAGAGCTGGCATACTATCTTGAGACCCCGCGTCATCAATACAAATCTTTTACAGACTATTTTGGCTGGTATAAGAAAAGTAAGCTAATTAACCGCCCGGTAAAATCCCCGATTTCAACCTTCGATGTCGAGAGTATTGATGCTCGCTATTCTATCCTCGCTAAGTATAACGGTTCAGATTGTAAGGCGTTGTGGGTGGATGGTTTGGGTATTGAATGGCTGTCATTGATATGTGCAGTTCTCGATAAAAAGACGAACGATCTTTTTGATTTCACATCTAATATCGCTATATCAAGACTTCCGTCTGAAACTGCCTTCAATGAGCAATGGGCAGACAATGATTTTAAATATATAAAACACAACCGGTTAGATACTCTTGCTCACAAGGGTGTACCGGATGACTCGGATTATTTCTTGTGTATTGTGGCCCAAATTCAGACCGTTTGTGAGATGCTATATGAAGCTGTCGAGCTTCTTGAAAGCAACGACCTTGTAATAATTACGGGTGACCACGGGAGCAGTCGCCTTGCTGCATTGGCATTCCATGAATTAGCTACATTTGCGCCCCCAGGCGCAATACCGATGTCTCATGGTCGCTTTTGTGAATTGACAAAAGAGCTACGAGATGAAGACCTTCTACCTAACGTTGCTTTGTGTAGATTCAATGATAAGAAGTATTTAGTCATGAAAGACTACGAACATTACAAGCAATCTGGTAATGCTGCTGGGGGAAATTCTGATGAAAATGCAGTAGCTGGCGAAATACATGGTGGTATGACCCCAGAAGAATGTATTGTACCTGTTGTAGTTTTAAAAAGAAAGAACGTGCCCAAACCCCTTAATTATGTTTTTTCTGCCGAAAAGCTCGCAAAAAGGGGCGGTAAGGCAAGTATTGAAATCAGCTTTAACCGCTCTGTTGATACTCTCGACATTGCTTCCTCAAACGGAGTTTGTATTTGTTCTAGAATAGATGAAAAACAATGGAGTATTAACTTTACAGGACTTGAAGGTGCATCAATAGAACTATCGATAACCGCTAACGGGAAGGTGCTTCCCCAAGAGGCAGTTCTCCCTGTTATTACTGTAGGTATTAGTAAAGGAAGTATGGGAGGTTTGCCGTAATGTCGAAAAGATGTTCTGAGTGCAATAGGCCTCTTAAAAAAGATGAGGTCGCTCTATCAAAAAAGCTAATCGACTTAAATTGCGAATTATACTGCATAAATTGTTTAGCCGAATACCTCGAATGTAATTGTGATGACTTAAGAATAAAGATACAGGAATTTAAGGAACAAGGTTGTACTTTATTCTTGTAGATTGGAGCATGATTATGAATAGCCAAAGAATAAGAGAAGTCTTTCCAGATATGGTGGTTCTAAAAAATCCCAAACGAACAGAGTTCTTCTCTAATCTTAGCTTGCCGTCTTATATGCGTGACTGGCTTGTTATGAAGTTTTCTGATTCAACAGGGGAAACTGACATAGAGCGTGTCTCTTCGTACATCAAAACATATATACCTAATCGTGACGACTTTGAACAGTTAAAGTTTCGGCTTATAAACGGCGAATCTGTGCGGTTTTTGGCGAGAATTCGTGTCGCGGTAGATATAAGAACGGGCAAAACCACATTTGAGCTTCCGGACTTCGGTGGGAACCGATCAGGTGCGGGGGGCATTGTAAAATACTCTGTCGTTGACGAATGGCAGGATACACTGCTAAGAGAGAACGAGAATTGGGGTATTGTTGAGTTAATATGGAATAGAGATTATTCGAGAAAAAAGGCAAATGGTTACGTTTCCATGGAAGACTACAGTCCTTTTTGTCCTTATACAGTTGACATAAATGTTTATCGTGAAGGTCGCGAGAAGTTTTCTACAGAAGAATGGATAGATGTGCTTATTTCTTCTGCAGACTATAATCCTAACGGATATGAAACCAAGCGCCAGAAACTATTTGTCTTGCGTAGGTTATTGCCATTTGTCGAGCGACGCATCAATCTTATAGAGCTTGCGCCCAAAGGCACAGGAAAGAGCTATATCTATCATAAAATAAGTAAGAGAGGTTGGTTAATTTCAGGTGGGACTGTATCACGCGCTTCTCTAATCTATGATAATGCAAAGAAGACTGGCGGTCTTATTACACGCTTTGACTTCGTTGCTTTTGATGAAATTCAAACAATGAAGTTCGATCAGCCCGGACAGATTCAAACTGCGTTAAAAGACTACATGGAGTTCGGCGAGGTAAAAGGGTTTGATTCAAAGACCGAAGCTGATGCAGGAATTATAGTTCTGGGCAATATTGATGCCGGAAGATTTGACACCAGTGCTAATATGGTTGAAGAAATCAATCCGATTTTTCGTGAGTCTGCCACACTGGATCGGTTTCATGGATTTATTCCGGGATGGGAAATTCCTCGTATGCATAGAGGCCTAGTTGCTGACGGTTGGGCATTGAATACGGAATATTTCGCGGAGGTTCTTCATTCTTTGCGCGATGAAATGCTTTACGCTGCAATCGTTGAAGAATGTCTCGATATACCTGAAAGACCTGATATGCGCGATTTGACTGCCATTAAGCGGCTTTGCACAGGATTTGTCAAGCTCCTTTTCCCACAGGCTAAGTCGAAACAGGATATAGACCCTGACGAATTCGTTGAGTATTGCCTCGAACCGGCAATGGAAATGAGAGGCGCTATTAAAAAACAGCTCTGTATCGTTGACCCTAAAGAGTTTGACGTACCGGGAAAAAGGAATGTACCAAACATTCGATACAAGTATTGAGGTGGTAATGTGCCGAGAGAACTAATTTATGCCGACAACGCTGCGACAACAAAAATGTCAGATGTGGCGTTTGCAAAAATGCTTCCATTTTTACAAGAACAATATGGTAATGCCTCGAGCCAGTATTCGCTCGCAATGAAATCAAAACGGGCCATCGAACAAGCAAGAGAACAAGTTGCCGTTGGAATTGGTGCAGAACGAAATAATATTATTTTCACCTCTGGCGGCTCAGAAAGTAATAGCTGGGTCTTGTCAAGCGTACCAGTGCTGTTCGGTAACAAGGGTACCCACATTATCACCTCCGGAATTGAACATCATTCTGTACTGCGTGCCTGTCACGCTCTTGAGCAAAAAGGCATTGATGTTACTTACCTGTCTGTTGATAGGGTTGGTCGTGTAACACTAGATAATCTAAAAGCGGCTATACGACCTGATACAAAATTTGTTTCTTTAATGCTGGCTAACAACGAAATCGGCACAATTCAACCGATAGCTGAGATTGGCCGCTACTTGCGTGACAAAAATATACTATTTCATACTGATGCCGTTCAAGCAATGGGCCATATACCTGTAAATGTTAATGAACTTTATGTGGATTTTCTTGCTGCCTCTGCTCACAAGTTCAACGGTGCTAAGGGTACAGGCATCCTATACAAGCGCTCAGGCATCTCAGTGCCGCAAATTGTTTTTGGAGGAGAACAGGAGTATGGACTGCGTTCAGGTACCGAGAACGTTGCTGGGATAGTAGCCGCTGGATATGCGCTGGAAGAAAACATTTCGGATATGAGGGGAACTGCTAATAGATTAGTTACCTTTGTCCAAGCCACAATAGATGGTATTAGAGCTAAAGTACCGAATATCTGTGTCAATGGTGATCCTGAAAACCGCTTGCCTGGAATAGTTAATATTGCGTTTGAAAACAGCTCAGGTGAATCTCTTATGCACCTTTTGGATTTAAAAGGTATTTGCGTTTCAACGAGTTCTGCGTGTACATCGGGTAAAGATGAACCTTCTCATGTGCTAATGGCGTTGGGATTGTCTGAGAAACAAGCCAAATCGGCGATTCGCATTTCGTATGGCAAATACAACACCATGCAGGAAGTGGAGTCTGTCATTTTTGCCGTTTGCAATGCATACGACAAGATTTTTAGAGCAACTTCGAATTTGTAGAAGGGGCCAAAACAAGATTTGACATGGGGGATGCTACCCTTGGTGAAGGGATGGGGCTTACTACAAAGGAATACATCCTTTGAGCCACAGCCCTCGAACCATCGAAGCATCCGACGTAGGGTCCTACGTCAAGTCTACCCCAGAGTGGCCCTTAACCGGCCACAGGGTTTGTCTCTTCCTGCTTTAAGTCATCGAGATGGGCCATGTGTTCATATAGCGTTTTTTGTTCAAACCCGTATCAAAGCAGTGTTTTGTAGGGTTGTTGATATTTCGATATGTAGTCCTCATACGGGTCCAAAAAGTTATTTCAGCGTGATAAATCTACCATTTCTCGCCACATTAAAAATATATTCAACGAAGGTGAACTGATAAGAAATTCAGTTGTTGCAAATTTTGCAACAACTGCTGCTGACGGTAAAACATATCACGTTGATTACTACAATTTGGATGTCATAATTTCTGTTGGTTATCAGCCCACTGATGAAATAATGGGAGTGTTGTTTTTGTTTCTGGATATCCTGAAATCAGGTTATAACATGCTGTTGCCCCCAGGGTTATTCATTCTCATCTTATTTCTCTTAGCCTGGTGGCTGCGCAAGCGTGAGCGAACCGCAGCGATCATTTTGCTCGCAACGACCTTCATCCTTTATGCTTGCTCAACGGATATTGTCAGTTCACTCTTAATGCGCAGTTTGGAAAGCCGATTCAATCCTCCGACTGCTTTAAACGGAGACGTTCTAATCGTGCTTGGCGGCGGGGCCACGTTAGACACTCCGGACGTAGACGGCAGGGGAAACCTCAGTGGCTCCAGCATGAATCGTGTCGTGACCGCCGTCAGGTTGTATAAGAAAACGGGACTGCCCATCATCATGTCGTCAGGCCGGGTTTTCGCCAACACCGGGAATGAAGGACAGATTGCCAAGAGGGTTATGGTTTCGTTGGGAGTCCCAGAAGACAAAATCTATCTGGATGATACAAGCCGCACTACGACGGAGAACGCCGTGAACAGCAAAAAAATACTGGAAGCACAGCATTTTACCCATCCGATCTTAGTGACCTCGGCCTTTCACATGGCCAGAGCGGTCGATGATTTTTCGAAGGTGGGCGTGGCAGTGCTGCCGTATCCTTGTGATTACAAGGTGAGTATGGCTCAGCCTTTGTATTTGTTCCGTTTTGTGCCGACGGCAGGAGGGCTTAACAATACCGGAGTCGCACTTAAGGAATACCTCGGGATCTTGGCGCTTATGCACGGACTCAGCGAAGCCTTGCGGAACGCCTGAAAGGTTGTGCCGCTTGGATTGTGCCAAAGCGGCCAGGCGCTCGGCGATTTTAGGCCGGGCGTTGAGGGGGAGGTAGGCAAGGCTCTGGGAGGTGAGGCACAGACGAACGACTCCTATTCAAAGAATTAGAGGCGAAGCGTAATGGATTCATTTCAGAATCAACCCTGCGGCGATTTCTGATGTACAGGAAATTATAGCATATATCGCCGAGGACAATCCTGGAGCAGCCACGAAGATGGGAAACGCAATTTATTCCACTATAGAAAAGCTGACTGATTTTCCCGAAATGGGAGGTTCTCTAAGTTCTAAGATCAATATTAAGGTACTCGTATTGTTCGGTGAGTAACATCCGTCATTCCCCGTGTTTATGAATTACTTCGTTCGACATGGGCTTAGAAAATCCTGTTTGGTTCCGGCTTGTCCGGGCTAGGAAATTGACAATACGTGGGCAAAAATGGGTGGAGACCTACCTTCGACTGGCCGATTTAAGTCGTTTAATTCTCGGGATGATTCACCATGCCCGGGAATACCTCATTCCCAAGGGACGAAACCAACAATTGCGGCGTCTGGCAGAGCAAGCCATTTACCAACGAAAAAATACAGTGCTTCGCGCCGCTTAGTGAACTAGATCTCCGAGTACCTTACAATGTTTCCCGGGTATCAACGTCAAACGCTCCCCGGGGGAGTAGTATACCCTTTTTTATGGTGCCACTGATCGAGACATCCCTCGGTGGTTCCTGGAACGCATTTTCAAGAGGGTAAACAAGCATCTGAGCTCCAGATGTGGAGGCACGCCTGTTCGGCCTCTGACTTGTTTTTGCTATTTTGTAACGACCTCTGTTAGTGACTTCCCGCAGTGATATCGTCGATGTCAAAAACGGCCCCTTACCGTCCACAGGACAGCGAGGGGCCGTTTGGCAGCCGGTATTCACTTTTTCGGGATTTTCAGTTTCTGCCCGGCGTAGATTAGATGGTGTCCGAGGACACGCCGTTCAGCGTCTTGATTTCCTTGTACCTCTGGCCGCTGCCGAGTTTTTTGGCGGCGATGCCCCAGAGCGTGTCGCCCTTAGCCACGGTGTGGACCTCATAAGTAGCCGGCGCGGTTTCCGTTTTCTCCCTGGAAAGAATCTCGTTGACCCTGCACGGCGGCGTGATCGTACCCGGCAGCGGTCAGGCGGGATTTGCGTTCTTCGCCGTTGCCCCAGTCGCCGCGGATGACATCCCGCGCCAATTCGTCCACCGTTTTAGATTCGGCGGAAATGCCCGAGCCACCGCTTTTCAGCAAACGCTTGACCTCCGCGCGGAAGGTATCCATCGACTTCCCGTGCTTCGGGAACCAGTGCATCACGTCGGCGTGGTTGCTGGCGATCCCCGGCTTGTGCCCTTCGCTGTGGCAGATGATGTTCTTTTCCGTTAAACCGTACTGCTTGCATAGGGTAGTGGCCGCTGAAACATATCGGAATAATTACAAATATATTTTGGAATAAGAGTCGGTATTATTCCGATGATGTGGTATACTATAAAAAAGATTGGGAGGTGAAGCGATGCAGTACATGACCGTCAAACAGGCGTCGGAGCGGTGGGGAATATCAGACCGCAGGGTTCGCCTACTTTGCGCCGAGGGGCGGATAGAGGGCGTCGTTCAGAAGGGGCGTTCCTACCTCATTCCGGAGGACGCGTTAAAGCCGATTGACGGGCGCAGCCTGCGCGGCAAAGATATTCCGGAACAATACGCCGGGCTTTTCGTGTCGATTGATGAAATAAAGGCGGAGCTTGACCGCCGCCGTCCGCTGACTGCGGGAGAACTGAAGCGCCTGCAGGACGAATTCCTCGTGGAATTCACATACAACTCCAACGCCATCGAGGGCAACATGCTCACGCTGCAGGAGACCGCGCTGGCGCTGGAGGGCGTGACAATCGATAAAAAGCCGCTGAAAGACCATCTGGAAGCGGTGGGGCACCGCGACGCTTTCCTTTATGTGGTTTCTCTCGTCAAGGATAAGGTTCCGATCTCGGAGAGGGTCATCCGCGAAATCCATTCCCTTGTTTTGATGGACAGACCGGAGGATAAGGGCGTGTACCGGAGAATCCCGGTAAAAATTATGGGCGCACACCGCGAACCGCCGCAGCCTTATCTTGTCCCGGTTCAGATGGAGCGGCTGGTTTCGGATTTGTCCCACGACAACCGACACACCATAGAAACGGCGGCGATGTTCCACCTGAATTTTGAGGGAATCCACCCGTTCATCGACGGCAACGGCCGCACCGGGCGGCTGATTCTGAACCTGATGCTGATGCAGGCAGGCTACCCGCCCATCGACGTGAAGTTCGCGGACAGGAGACAATACTACGCCTGTTTTGACAGCTATTACCGGGATAACGACGCGTCCCCGATGGTGAACATGGCGGGAGAGTATGTAAAGGAAAGGCTTTCCCAATATTTGCGCTTGCTGCAGGACTAAAGACGGCCTCGCGGAGAAAAAACCGCGAGGCCGTCTTTATGGCTCGGCGCGGCGGATCGCGTCAATGAAAGGCCGCGGATGTCGCATGAGTATGAGTAACGAAGCCGGTATCAATTATTTGTCTTGGAGGGGTGTTACAATTAAACACAAGGGCTGTGGTGGAGGCGCAGCCTGTCGGACGCACATGATCGAGGGTAGGCACGCAGCAGGGGGGCGCAGGACTGGTGGTAACCACGAATGGCACGAAGGTCCCAAATTTTCCAGGGTTACTGGCAGGAATATTGAGGAGAATGTCGAAAAGCTGAAGAGTCCGGTAGGGGAGAGTTTGGTTCGGAGAAAGAATTTGTTTGCTTCATTGATAACGAGGAAGAAAGATGTCCTCGATCGGCTGCGGCAACGGAGATAGTGAAGGCGCGTTCGCCCGAGGAGTACAGGGAGCAGGGTGAAAGGCTGGGGGTCTTGAGGAAGGAGCTCCCATGGCAGTGTGAAAAGAGGGTACTTATGAGCATTAAAGTGGAAAAGGATATGAGTCTATTTTACGTTTCATCGCCGAAGGAAAAACAAACTATAGCAGATTATTTGAACGAGATCGCGGTTACGTGTCCACTTTTAGGAACAGTGACCATCTCCGATAAGAACTTTGAAATTCTTGAAAAGAAAGCCCTTAAAGCAATTAAATTTGCCCTTGATTTTAGAGAATTAACCAATTTTGCCCATCTCGTGATATTCCTGACTGTCATTCAGTATGCTAAAAATTGGACGCGTACTGAAGGTGGCGGGTTCTGGGCCTACATATCCGAGCAAATCGGTTATAAGTATTCGGAGCCGCTTTATGGAATACTGACCCAATCAGTTAAGAAGGCTTGTGAACACTACAACCGTGCATTCTTTAAAGAAGCAAACGGTGATAACAGCTATTATTCAACTGTGTTGGCACACGCGCTCGCTCCGAGGAAGAGTTTCTTTGCCTTATGTGACTTTTTGCTTCGCTTTTATAAGAACAATTTGGATTGTTTGGTCTATCCAGATGACCCTGCAATCGATCGTATGACGGAGGTACTTCGCGACCGTTGCAAGGGCGCAACGATTGAGCAAGACGATGATATACGGGGAAATGTGAATGGTATCCAAGCGGGGGTACGTGCACTCTTAACGCAGCGCCCAGTCTATATGCGAACCTTTTTAACAGGGCTGCTGCGAAAAATTGACAGGCTCCTTTCCGGGGACGAATTGAGTAAGAAATGCATGGTGTCCGGGAGTTCTCGCCCTTAAGCCCGTCCGTGTTCTCCGATACCGGCTTGGCGACTGACTATCCCGGCCGCCTGGGTGTGCCGGGAGCAACGCCCGGGGGGTCCGTACCGTCTGTTTCACCCGGAGGGAAGGGTGGAGCCTCGGTAAGCCTATTGGCGAGGTTCGGCCACAATTCCTCCGACAGTCGGTATCAATATTCTGGCGTTTGAAAGGGATGAACGCGTTATGCCTGCCGAAGCAAAACTCATGCTCACTTGCACATACAGTTCCGTTGTTAACTACGCAATGCAGCAGAACCATGTGCCGATCATCCGCGAGCTTGTTGTCACTAATAATATGGCTCATGATCTGAGTAACGTTGCCTTTAGGTTTTCTGCTGCGCCGGAGTTTGCCTTTCCGTTTGAAAAAAGGGTAGCTGTTTTGCCGCCTGACCAACCGGTTAATGTGGGGTTAATCGATTTGCAGCTTTCCCCCGCCTACTTGGCCGCCCTGACGGAACGATTGTCAGGAACGCTTCTCATATCCGCGTTCTGCGGCGATGAGGTGCTGCATAGCGAAACGTTGAGCATTGACGTGCTTGCCTTTGACGAGTGGGGCGGGTATCCGTTTATGCCGGAGATGCTGGCGGCCTTTGTCACACCGAATCACCCGCTGATTTCCAGGCTCACTGCGGCAGCGTCCCGAGTACTGAAACGATGGAGCGGAAATTCTGCCTTAGACGGTTATCTAAGTAAGGATCCCAGCCGTGTCAAGCTGCAGGTCGCCGCTATCTATGCGGCCGTGCAGGCTGAGAACATTATCTACTGCGTGCCTCCGGCCAGTTTTGAAAGACAAGGTCAGCGGATTCGGCTCTGCGATACCGTCTTGGCGCAAAAACTGGGAACCTGTCTGGATTTGACTTTGCTTTACGCTTCCTGCCTAGAGGCGATTGGACTGAACCCGTTAATTGTTATTCTCGAGGGCCATGCCTTTGTCGCTGCCTGGCTGGTCGATGACTGCTTTCCCGAAGCGGTTCAAGATGATCCGTCTCTTTTAACGAAAAGACTGGCCGACGGTATCAACCAGATATGCGTGGTCGAGACGACAGCCTGTACGGAGGGTAAGACTATTGGCTATATGGAGGCCCAAAGGCTTGGAGTAGCCCACTTGTCCGGGGATAAAGAATTTGTTTGTCTCATTGACATTAAGCGCACCAGGGCCGGCGGTATCAGGCCTTTGCCCATGAGGGTTTTAACTGCGGAAGGCTGGGAGGTCGAGGCGGGAGAGCGGGGTCAGCGCGCTTTAACCGAAGCTCCGACCGGCCTCCATACCGCCCTTGTTCCGGATGAGATTGTTCAGGCCGGGACCACTCCTCTGACGCGCCAACAGCAGTGGGAACGTAAGTTGCTCGACTTGAGTCTGAGAAACACCTTGCTCAATTTCCGGGTCACCGCCGGCACAATCCGTTTGTTAGCGCTAAACCTGGGAAGGCTGGAGGACTCCTTAGCCCAGGGGAGTGAGTTTCAGATTCTTGAGAAACCCACTGATTGGGACAACACCGCGAGAGACGCACGGGTATTTGAGATTCGGAATCAACTCGACCCGATGCAACAATTGTTGGAATTCGAGTTTCAGCAGAAGCGGCTGAGAACACCGTTAAGCGAGGTGGAGTTGACAAGAAGCGTTACCAACCTTTATCGCTCCGCCAGGACAGCTCTGGAGGAGAACGGCGTCAGTACGCTCTATCTTGCTTTGGGTTTCCTGAAGTGGTATGAGGCGCCGGCCAGCCAACAGGTGCGATACGCTCCGCTTGTGCTTGTGCCGGTCGAGATAGCGCGAAAATCCGCCAAGCGCGGATATGTTGTCAGAAGCCGGGATGAAGAGACTCAGATGAACATAACCCTACTCGAAATGCTGAGACAGGACTTTGAACTGGTGATCGGAGGCCTTGATCCCCTGCCCACGGATGAACACGGGGTCGATTTACGACGCATTCTTACCATTGTTCGTAAGGCCGTTATGCATATGCCGAGGTGGGATGTGAGCGAGGAAGCCTTTTTAGGCATTTTTTCCTTTAGCCAATTCATCATGTGGAACGATATCCGGAACCGGAGTGAGGATTTGGCTAAGAACAAAATTGTGGCCAGCTTGATGTCGGGCAAGTTGGAATGGCTCCCTGAAGGCATCACCGCTGCAGAAGCAGACCTCGATGAAACTTATCCGCCGGGTCATGTCTTCCTGCCGGTCAGCGCCGATGCGTCTCAGCTCTGCGCTATTACGGCGGCCTCTGAGGGGAAGAGTTTTGTTCTGCACGGACCGCCGGGTACAGGCAAATCGCAGACCATCACGAACATCATCGCTAATGCTTTGGCCCAAGGCAAGACCGTCTTGTTTGTGGCGGAAAAGATGGCAGCCCTCTCAGTCGTGCAAAAACGGCTGGAAGCTATCGGCTTGGGCCCGTTCTGTTTGGAAGTGCATTCCAACAAGACGAGAAAAAAGGATGTGCTAGACCAACTTGGGGCGGCTGCAGAGACCGTGAAGAGACGTTCCCCGGAGGAGTATCGGGAAGAGGGGGAGAGGCTGGCGAGACTGAGAACGGAACTCAACGGCTATGTTCAAGCCCTTCATACAAGGTACCCCTTCGATATTACGCTCTACGATGCCATCGCGCGATTCAGTCATGTATCACGAGCGCAAGATGGAGTGAAATTTGATCAGGGAGTCTTTGCCACCCTGTCACACCGGGAGTTGAACGGCTGGATGGACCTGGCCAAGGAACTGGCCGTGGCCGGTGCGGAAACCGGGCATCCGCATAACCACCCCTTGCGTGAAATCTGTTTGACCGCTTATTCCCAGAGTGTGAAGGCATCCGCGCAGCAATTGTTGGAGGAATATGCGGACGTGATCCGGGAGTGTGCCGCACTCGCCGGCGAAATCAGCCGCAGGTTAGACTTCCCTGACTTGCTTACTTCGCCGCTGCAGGTCAAAGCGCTGGCCGAGGTGAGCGGGCTGGTACCCGAATTGGCCGGCGTTCCGGTCTCAATGCTGAAAATGGATGAGGTGGATGGCAAGGTTGCCCGAATTAAAGACGTCCTTCAACACGGCGAACGCTATAGGAACCTTCACCAACAAATATCGGGAATATATCGGGAAAGCGTCTGGGACATCGACGTCCAGGCCATGTCGGCGGAGTGGCAGAAGGCAGGCCTACGTTGGTTTCTGCCGCAAGCTTGGGAGCGGAATCACATTAAGAAGGCGCTGCGTCAGTTGGCCTTGAGTAAAAAAGGAGTTTCCAAAGAGGAAATCCCCGCTCATTTAGAGCTTATCTCAGAGGCTAAGAAGGAAAGGGAAGGAATGGAAAGCCGCCTGCCTGAGGTTTTGCCTTGTCTGGGCGTCTTGTGGCAAGATCTGCAAACAGATTGGCAGCAGGTCGAGCGGAAGGCTCTGGCGGTGGCTGAACTGGAGCGAAATTTAGCGATTTATACAAACAGGGCAGAGGCAGGGCAGATTCGCTGCCGGTTTGCGGATGTTATCTCTGAAGCGGGGCTCGACTTAAAGATGTTCGATCAGTTTCAGGCTGCTTCCCGTCGTCTGTTTTCGCTCCAAGGCGAGGTGAGCCGCCTGCTGGGAATTGAAATGGACGCAATTCGGCACGAGGGCGTGAATTGGCTCGGCCTTCTCGGACAGAAGACGTCTTCCTGGCTGAGTGGACTTGAGGGACTGCGAGCTTGGTGTACCTGGCTCAACGTGCGGCGCAAGGCCTGCGAGGCAGGGCCCGGGCTGACCTCACTCGTGGAGGAATACGAGTCCGGCCGGCTGGCAAACGACGAGGTGGCTGCGGCTTTTGAAAAAGGACTGTACAGAGCCTGCGCAGAATTTATCATTTCCCGCGAACCGGCGCTTAACTCTTTCTCCGGGCAACTGTTTGAAGAGAAAATCCGTCGCTTCAGAGAGACTGACACCGCTTTCGAAGAATTGACCCGCCGTGAGATCTATGCCCGTCTGGCGGCCAGGATACCTGATTTTCTTGTCGAAGCCTCGAAAAATTCGGAACTCGGTATCCTGCGCAGGGCCATCAAGAGCAACGGCAGGGGACTTTCTTTGCGCATGCTGTTTGAGCAGATCCCGGGCCTTTTGCCCCGTTTATGTCCCTGTCTGCTCATGAGTCCTATGTCCGTGGCCCAATATCTCGACCCAAAACACACGCCATTCGATTTGGTGGTGTTTGACGAGGCTTCCCAAATGCCGACCTGTGAGGCGGTAGGTGCTTTGGCGAGAGGGAAAAACGCGGTCATTGTTGGTGATCCTAAGCAACTGCCGCCGACCAGTTTCTTTACTTCCAACCGGATGGTAGATGAGGACATTCTCGCTTCAGGTGACCTTGAGAGTATTCTTGACGATTGTTTGGCGCTGGCCATACCGGAAGCCCATCTCTCATGGCACTACCGCAGTCAGCACGAAAGCCTGATTGCTTTCAGCAACCGGCGCTATTACGAAAATAAGCTGTTTACCTTTCCGTCGCCCCATGATCTTGTTTCCAAGGTCAGCCTGCGCTTGGTCGAGGGCTTTTATGATCGAGGTAAAACGAAACACAATAAGGCGGAAGCAAAGGCTGTCGTGGACGAGATTGTGCGTCGGCTTACAGATCCCGGGGTGTGTGGGCAGAGTATCGGCGTTGTCACCTTTAGTTCGGTCCAGCAGAATCTCATCGAGGACCTGCTGCAGGACGCCTTGAGCGCTGATCCGGCTCTGGAAGGGCACGCCCTCGCTGAGGAACCTATCTTCATCAAAAACCTGGAGAATGTGCAGGGCGATGAACGGGATGTGATCCTCTTTTCCGTCGGCTACGGGCCGGACGAAAAGGGCAGACTGAGTCTGAACTTCGGTCCCTTAAACCGGGATGGCGGCTGGCGCCGTTTGAATGTTGCCGTGTCGAGGGCGCGCTCTGAGATGGTGGTTTACTCCACCATCCGGCCGGAGCAGTTAGATATCAGCCGGACGGGCGCCCAAGGAGTGGCCGACTTAAAGGCGTTTCTTGAGTTTGCGCAGAAGGGAAAGGCGGCTTTAGTCGTGCCGGCTGACGAGTTAGAGGCCGGTCCGAGCGGATCAAAGGCCGCTGCGCTGGGAATCAGCGATCTCATCGCCTCTGAGCTCAGGGAACACGGATACACCGCCAAGCTGGATATCGGAAGTTCCGCTTATCGCCTTGATTTGGCGGTCGTTCACCCGGAAAAGCCGTCAGAGTATCTTTTGGGTATTGTCACAGACGGAAGATCCTACCGCAGTGCCAGGACCGCCCGCGACCGCGAGTTACTGCAGGAAAATGTCTTAAGGCGGTTGGGCTGGAACATTCACAAGGTATGGGCGGTGGACTGGTGGGAAAGCCCGGAGAAAGAGATGAAGAAAATCCTTTCTGTCATCGAGGGACTCCTGGAGAAGGGACATCCGGGTGACTCGGATCACCGGGATGAACTTTCGCCTGCCAAAACGAAACCGTTTTTCTCTTCTGGTCAGAATAGGGGTGAAAGCGACGGTCGGTTTGAGAAACAGCCTGCAAGGGTTGCGATGGAAGAGGAGGGGGCAGGGCACAAGACGGCCGGCTCGGTCTCAACAATTCCGACAGCAAAAGTGGCTGCGCAGATGGCGACCCGAGTCAACCCGTACCAGAGGGATTACGTCATTGCCGTGTTGCCGCGGCACGAGCTATCGGCGACTGAATTCTGTCTGCCGGAAAACGCGAGGGAAATTATGCAAGCCATCGCGGAGGTCATACGGGTTGAGGCTCCCATAAGCAAAAGCCTCCTTTGTAAGAGGGTTCTGCAGTCATTTGGTATTGCCCGGACGGGGGCTCGCTTAGAAAGACAGTTCAGTCATTTGTTCCTCAAGCTTAAGCCGAGCAAAACGAAAAAGGGACAGAACACATTTTTCTGGCGGCAGGAACAGGCCCCGCAAAGCCTGGATTTCTACAGGGTTGCGCAGAACGAAAACGCGCGGCGGAGTGCGGAGGACCTCGCCCCGGAGGAAACTGCCTGCGCTGTCAGATATGTGCTCATGACCGAAATCGGACTTCCGCGGGAGGAACTGATCCGGGAGACCGCTAGGATTCTGGGTTATCACCGCTTGGGCAGAGATGTCGAGCTTGCCATGAAAGCCGGCCTGGAGGCAGCCGTTAAACGGGGCTGGGCGGAAACAGAGGGTGACAGGGTGAATATTCGTTAGGCTCGTTTAACCTTACAGGGAGGCGGTGTTATGCCGATTAAAATTGCCATCTGCGACGACACGGCGGAGGATATCGTCCGGTTGTCAGGCGATCTCTCTACATACGACCCTTCCTTTGAGATTGTCACCTATACCAACGGGGAGACGCTGATCGAGGAATTTCTGGATTCCGGCTCCTCCGCCGATATCCTTTTTCTGGACATCTATATGCCCGGAATCGACGGTATAAAGACAGCGCAGAGTTTACGCGGCAAGAGAAAGGATCTCAAAATCATTTTCGTTTCGTCGAGCCAGGAGCACTATCCACAGGCCTACGAGGTATTCGCCTTTAATTATCTCCTGAAACCATTCGACAGAAAACGCTTGTACAGCGTGCTGGAGCGCGCCATCGACGAGATCAAGAGAGAACACAGCCATAAAATCAGCTTCAGCTACAAATCGGCCCTGTACAGTGTGGATTGCCGCGATATCCTGTATCTAGAAAGCCGGGACAAACTCCTACTGTTCCACTTGGCCGACGGAAGTACTTCGCGCTGCTACGGGAAACTGGACGAGATTGCCCAAGAGCTGCCGATGCACTCCTTCATCCGCTGCCACCAGAGCTTTATCGTCAATACTTCTTACGTTACGGAAATGGCGGAAAATCACTTCCGCCTCGGACAGGTTGTGATCGGCATTTCCAAAAAGTATTTGAAGCCCGCCAAAGATCAATATTACGCCTACTTATTTTCGCATATGGGCAGAGCATCATTGGGATGATTGAAGCAAAGCATACGAAAGCGCACCTGATTGCGGGGCTGATCTTCGTGATCCTGGCGAGCCACCTGCCGGTCATGTACACCCTGTTTTATCATAACCTGACCGGCGCCCCGACCGCGGCAGGCGGATGCATTAATCTAACGGGGCTTTCTCCCGCCCGGAAAATCGTTCTGGACGGGAAGTGGGAATTCTATTGGAACCGCCTGATTGCCGGCGAACCAGAGCAGGCGGACAAGCCGGATTTTCTCATCAGGGTGCCGGATTATTGGTCGAAGTACAAAATCAATGGCAAGTGGCTGCCCGCGAGCGGGTTCGCAAGCTATCGCCTCACGCTCCAAGGGTTTGACTATCCCCGTCCCGTCACGGTTTACCTACCGGATTTCGGCAGCGCCTACCGTGTATTCATCGATGGCGTGCCGGCCGCGGAAAGCGGCATCTTATCGAAGGACACCCAAAAGATATTTACGGTTCCCAAGGCGAAACTCTACCCTGTGACGCTGTCTGCGGGAGAAACGCACGAGGTGGTCATCGAGGCGGCGAGCACGCGGTTTTCCGGACTGTACATGGCCCCTGTTCTAGAGGATTATGGCCGTGCCCTCCAGGAAGAAAGCGCCCGGGATAATATCCGGTTTATTCTCTTCGGAACCGTGCTGTTTTCCTTTTTCGTCCTAAGCATCATCTACAAGCTTTCCTTCCGCAAAGGGATACGCTCCGCCTGGCTGCCGGCGATGATCTTCTTCGTGCTTTTGCGTCTGATGCTGACCACCGAGTTCTACAGCTTCTGGCAGAAAACCGTATTTTTCAATCTCTCCTATGAAGCCACCAACGCTCTGATGTTTTTTGCCACCTTCGCGCTCAAATTCTTGCTGATTTTTCTGCTCCAGGAGCAATTCGGGGTCGCTTTTTCCCGCAAGGAAAAAGGGTTCTTTTTCCTTTACTATACCGCGCTCTACCTCCTATATCTGTTCATTCCGCACGGGGTCTACAACCGGTATCTGACGATAGCGCTGCCTGCTTCCACCTTTGCTTTGGAGTTCTACTCCTTTTTTAAGATCTACTTCGGCCGGCAGCAACTGAAAAAGCACGGCCTGCTGATTTACTGGGGCGTTGTCCTGGCTATCTCCGGGCTGATCATGGACAGCTATTATATCAACGGCAACATTTACCCCAATATGTCGCTGGCACTGTTCGTTTTGCTTTCGGCCTACCTGATGATCCTCAGCCTGGCTTACGCCTTGCGTACTGCGGATGTGTACAACGATTTGGCCTTATCTTCTTCCCGTCTGGCGCTGGCCAAGAGCCAAATTGACATGCAGAAGGAATATTATGACACCTTAAGCGGGCAGATGAACGAGATTCGCGCGATCCGGCACGACCTGCGCCATTTTGTCGGCGTGATCAGGGGGTTGGCAGAGGAAGGACGCTATGCCGACCTGGAACGGTTTGTGAGCGAATACGCGGAAAAGAGCGAAACCGATCCGCTGCCGTTCTTTTGCGAAAATGTCGTGGCCAATTCCATTTTGGGGTACTACTCCTTGAAGGCCAAGGAAGTTGGCCTTCCGTTTCGTTGCGCCTGCAGCATCCCAAGCCGACTAGCCATGAGCGACAGCGATCTTTGTGTCGTTTTGAGTAATGCTTTGGAAAACGCGATCGAGGCGTGCGGGAATCTGGACAATCCGGATGAGCGGTTCCTAGCGGCGGAGGCGCGAACCGTCAACGGTCAGTTGCTTTTAAAAATCGAGAATGCCTATAACGGCCGCCTGAACCTCCAAGACGGGGACTATCGCTCAACCAAGAGCGGAGAATTTCACGGAATAGGCCTGCAGAATATCAAAAAGGTCGTGGATGCCTGCGGGGGATTCGTCAAAACTCAACACAACGGGAAAGTTTTCACCCTGATGGCCGCCTTTCCCAATCCCTGCGCTGCGGAGGACAGCCACGGCGGCAATCCGCCGGATGCAGCCATTCACTCATCATAATTCTACGATTCTTTACCTTGCAACATGCTTTGCAGGGTATTTTTATACCAATTTCGGCGAAAAAGGGGGTCAATTTCGCCATGTCCATGCCGCGGGCTATTTTCTAAGTTATACTGAAATAGGGTGATCGGGATGCTTTACCGGCTTTATCCGCAAACAAACCAGACTCGGATGTTCAGGGAGAAAAACAGCCGAAGCAAAATCCCCTATTGTACCGTTAATAAAATGAGGGAGCTGTATCCCGGCGGAGACTTTGTCATTATCGGAGAAATCGGGAACTTTAAGGAGGTGTTTGGCGGTCAGGATGTACTTATGATAAGTGCAGGCAAAGCGATCCCCATATTTCCCAGGGGGAGCCTGATGAAACCTTTGGAGTGGATCGCGGGGTATGTCGCGGTGGGGGAAAACACCTATGTCGCTGCGGTAAGGAGTATAATCCCCACTTTCCTCCGCCGCCGAAAGCGAAGGTCGGTGAAGCTTTAAACGACATTCCTAAGGTTGTAGACGAAAGCGAGAGATGGGAAATGTTCAGCTTGGCCGAGTGGGATTACCGTGGCGGTCAGTAGCCGTCACTCTGGGGCGGGGGCAGACCTTTGCCTGGCTCACCGGTCAGCCGCTTGTTTCCCCGGGCCGAAGTGGCACGGCGTTGTGGGAGCTATTGCCGGTCTAGACCGAGCAGAAAGGTTCTTGTGCGGAGAAAGGGGATGGTTGCCATCAAGAGGGTACTGGTGACTGGCGCAGCCGGTTTTATTGGCAGAAACCTGGCAGGCGCTCTGGCTGCCCTGGACGATGTGGAGATTCTCAGGTTCGACGGGGAGAATACGGGGGCAGAACTGCAGGAGATGGCTAAGGCCGCTGATTTCATCTTTCATCTGGCCGGGGTCGACTGTTCGCAGGATGTCGAGGAGTATGACGCGGGGAACCGGCGGCTGACGGAAGAACTTGTGGCTTATCTTCGGGAGGCGGGTCGGAAAACTCCGTTCCTTCTTTCCTCTTCCACAGAGGCGGAACTGGACCATCCTTACGGGCGAAGCAAGCGGGGTGCGGAGGCGGCGGTGCTCGGATATGGCGGAGATACGGGTGCTTCTGTCTTTATCTACCGGCTGCCCAGCGTGTTTGGCAAATGGTGCCTGCCCAACGACAAGCGTCCTGTTGCCACTTTCTGCCATAATATCGCTAACGATCTCCCCATCACGATCAGAGACCCGGGGGCCACTTTGAACCTTGTTCATGTCGATGATGTTGTCGACGAATTTATGGGGCAACTGGAGGGAAGGTTCGGGCCGGAGCTGCCGGTGGCCGAGTTGATATCGCAAAAACGCTGGACGCCCTATTCGGTTTACCCGGTTTACCCGCTGAAGCTGGGGCAAGTCGCGGATCTCCTCTATTATTTCAAGGCGGGACGCCAAACTCTCGCTATCCCGAATGTGGGGGATGAGTTTACCCGGAAGCTTTACTGCACTTATCTGAGTCATCTGCCGGAAAACAGGTTCACTTACCCTTTGCAAGTAAAGGCCGGTGCGGGCGGCTTTTTCGCTGAGTTTATCAAGACGCCCGAGCGGGGGCAGGTGTCCGTGCACGTTCTCAAACCGGGCACCACCACGGGCAACCATTGGCACCAGAGCCGCTGCGAGAAGCTCCTGCTCGTGAGCGGCCGGGGAGTCGTGCGTCTGCGCAAGGTCCACGGTGATGAGGTACTGGCCTGCTTCGTCAGTGGGGACAATCCGGAAGTTGTGGACATTCCCTCGGGCTTCGCGCATCATATCCAAAATCTCGGCAATACAGAGCTGGTGATTGTCCTCTGGGCCAACAAGCCGTTTGATCCGGGCAAGCCGGGCACGAGTTTTCTCGAGGTGTGACCCACAAAGCCTGGCGACTCATTCTCATGCTGTTTTGAACTCGTTATGGTTAGGTGACTAAATAAGGACGCCCCTAGATCATCCATACCCGGCATAGCAACAAATGATCTGAAGGCGCTGGCCTCTGCACAAATTGTAGGTGAGTAATATTGGCTTCATCTTTGGTGGCAATGCAAAAATCGCTGTAGTCGCTTTCATTGCGGATAACGCTTGCGTCATTTATGATTTCGGACATGGATATGTCGAATATAGTCCTCGAAAGCCGATTTTAGACGGTATTTTGCAAGGTCTACCCTCTCCTGACTAGGCACTGATCCGTACCCCTTCTTTGTCCACATTTCGGAAGAAGGCGTTGGCCGCTTTATATTTATCGAATTCCGCCATATTTTCGACGATTGGCGAAATGACAACATCATATTGAATCTCCGCCCTTATCTTGCGTACTAAGCCCATAATGTCTTCTTCGCTATTAATCCCTGCCTTCTCAAATTCACCGCTCATTTCCTTTTGCAAGGTGCGCATAGCATAGAGGTTTGCGTTCATCACAATGGCATAACAATTTTTCAGACAACAGCCGTTTGCAGGACTTTGGGGGAATTTGTGGAATGTTAGACCCCATTAGGAAAATCGCCAAGGAATTCTTAGGAAAGGGGTAACCATGAAGATTTCGGTTCGCAGACTGGTCGAATTTGTCCTGCAGCAGGGGGATCTGCAGATGGGGTCGGCCGGGGCGTCGCGCACGCTGGAGGGGATAAAGGCCCATCAATATCTGCAAAAAGCGGGTGTGGAGAGAACGGAGAGACGAAACGCGGCCGCTTCTGAGGGAACAAATCTTGAGGCCAACGCTGCGGACGGAGGTACGGTGCCTCAGTATTTGCCGGAGGTGACGCTGACTTATCTCTATGAAGAGGGCGACCTGCGCCTGGAGATCAAGGGGCGGGCCGACGGGGTCATGCGGGATGCATCGGGTGTCTGTATCGAAGAAATCAAGTCCACGACTTTTGAACTGGACCTGATTGATGAGGAATACAGCGCTTTGCACTGGAGTCAAGCTCAGTGTTATGGCTTTATGTACGCTGTTCAGGAGGGCCTTGAGGAAATCGGGGTGCAGTTAACCTATTTTCAACTCGATACCACCCAGACTAAACGGCTGAGAAAACACTTCAGCTTCAACGAACTGTCGGATTTTTTCTTTTCCCTGATCCGGGACTATCTGGCCTGGGCCGTTCGTTTGCAGGACTGGAAAAAAGAGCGGGACGCGAGCATCCACCGGCTCAAATTTCCTTTTGGCTCCTACCGTCCTGGCCAGAGGGATTTGGTCGTTGCGGCCTACAAGACGATTCAAGAAGGGAAAAAGCTGTTTGTCCAAGCCCCGACCGGTATCGGAAAGACGATGGGAGTCCTCTTTCCGGCCTTGAAGAGTTTGGCGGACGGGTTGAGCCAAACGATTTTTTACTTAACGGCCAAGACCATCACGCGGACCGTGGCCGAAAAAACCTTGGGGGACTTACGAAACGAGGGACTTTCGCTGAAAGCGCTCACGCTGACTGCGAAGGATAAAATATGTTTTCTGCCTGAAAGAGTCTGCGATCCCAACATCTGCCTCTTCGCACGCGGGTACTATGATAGGCTGCGTCCGGCGATGGAGGACGTGTTTACGGAAAGGGCCTGGACCCGCCCGGTTATTGAAGCGTATGCCCGGAAGCAGGCGCTTTGCCCTTTTGAGTTTTCGCTGGAGTTAGCGAATTGGGCCGATGTGGTCATATGTGATTATAATTATGCCTTTGACCCGCGGGTCTACTTACGGCGTTTTTTCCTGGAAGGGGGGGAGTACCTCTTTTTGGTTGATGAGGCGCATAACCTGGCGGACCGGGCGCGGGAAATGTTTTCGGCAGATCTCACAAATGAGCCTTGGCGGACATTAAAGCGGGTTGTGCAAGACTTCCCGGGGCTCTCGAAGAGTATGACCAGGGTGAATACCGCGTTTGTCAAGGAGAAAAAACGGATCGAGGCTCTGCCGGAAGAAAACATTGCACAGCAACAGGAGTCAAGGAGCCTCTCGGGCAGCCTGACAGGCAGCCCGAGGGGCCGAACCCGGGGTACCGGTCATGAGGATTATGCCGAGAAGAGCCTTCCCAACGCGCTGCTTCAGGCCCTGCGGAAGTTCGTCCGGGAAGCGGAAATCTTTCTCAGGAAGAACGCAGAACCCGTGCCGTGGCAGGATGAATTTCTCGAGTTGTACTTTCAGGCGTTGAATTTTCTCCGGACTTCTGAGGGCTATGATGAGCATTATGTGACTTACTGGGAGTCTGAGCCGCCGGATCTCAGAGTGAAACTCTTTTGCCTGGATCCGTCCCTGCCATTAAAAGAGGCCTGGGGACGGGCGAGGGCGGCGCTGCTATTTTCGGCAACCTTGAGCCCCTTGGAATATTTCATGCAAATCTTGGGCGGGGAGTCGGATTCCTATAAACTGAGGTTAGGCTCGCCGTTTCCGGCGGAAAACCTGAGTTTACTCATTGAAAATCGCATCTCCACGAAGTACCGACAGCGCTCGGCAACCTATCCTATGGTAGCGGAAGCCATCGCTTCGACGGTAGCCGGGAAGAAGGGAAATTACCTCGTCTTTTTTCCGTCTTATGAGTACCTTGAGGCGGTTTACCGTGAGTTCACAGGTTTGAACGTAGGGCCGAGGGTGGTTTGCCAGGTTCCGGGCATGGCGGAAGCCGAGCGGGAAGGCTTCTTAGCGCTCTTCACGCCGGAGCGGGAGGAAACCTTGGTCGGATTTGCCTTGATGGGGGGCATCTTCGCCGAGGGCATCGATCTCAGCGGGGACAGGCTTTCCGGGGCCGTCATCGTGGGAGTGGGTCTGCCCCAAATCGGTCTGGAACGTGAACTCATCCGTTTGTATTACCAGGAACGCTGCCGGCAGGGCTTTGAATTTGCTTATATGTATCCGGGCTTTAATAAGGTGCTGCAGGCCGTCGGGCGGGTGATTCGAACGGAAACGGATAAGGGGGTGGTGCTCCTGATCGACGAACGCTTTGGCCGCCATGATTACAAGAAGATCTTCCCGCGCGAATGGGGAAATGCCCGTTATGTGGGAAAGACAGAGGGAGTCGGGGGGGTGCTGAAGGAGTTTTGGGAGGGATGAGACGAGTCATAGCCTTGGTAAATGATAAGTATAGTTACCTTTTGGTAATTTAATGGGTCGCAAAGGTGAACTATGATTGGCAGGAAGGATTTTCCCTGCGGACGACGAATAGTACGTTCAGTAGGCATAAAGTCGGTAAGCCATCTAAACCACTACCAAATAAATACGCAGGGTTCGATTCGGTAACGGGGGCCCGAGTGGTCCCGTGGAAATCTTGCCCCCCCAAAAGCTTAGCCGCAGGTTCCGGCTTTAGCCATAGGAAGGTTCAACAAAACCTTGCAACAGATAGGTGCGCAACGAGCGGCTTGCTTTAGTTTCCCCTTCTATGTCCCTGGGGACGGGTGTCCCAGATTCATGTCTGTGCTACCTGCTACTATAGAGAAGAGTCAAGCGGCGGCTGACGCGAGCAATTTGTCAAACTGAGGCGAACGCGGGTACGCTTCTGGGGAGGCGGACGCGAGCAAGAAAGCGAGGTGGACAGGGGTCGTCAAGTTCAGACAGGATGGATTTTCAGCGTGCCCCGGTGGTCTTGCCTCAGACCTACATGCGGGCCGAATGCTTCAGCGTTGCGGGTGGCGTCGTCTGCTTAGACTTTAAAAGGTCTTGGTGTGGAGAAGGGTGGATGATTGCTATCAAGACTGTACTGGTGACGGGCGCAGCCGGTTTCATCGGCAGAAATCTGACAGGCGCCCTAGCAGCCCTGGAGAATGTGGAGATTCTCAGATTCGACACGGGGAATACCAAGGAAGAACTTCGGGATATGGCAGGAGCCGCTGACTCTATTTTTCACCAGGCCGGGGTAGACTGTTCACAGGACCCCGAGGAGTATGACATGGGAAACCGCCGGCTGACGGAAGATCTGGTGGCCTATCTCCGGGAGGCGGGTCGGAAAACTCCGCTCCTCTTCTCCTCCTCTACAGAGGCGGAGTTGGACCATCCTTACGGGTGGAGCAAGCGGGACGCGGAGGCTGCGGTACTCAGGTATGACCAAGATGTGGGGGCCCCCGTCTTTGTCTACCGGCTGCCTAGCGTCTTCGGCAAATGGTGCCTGCCCAATCATAATAGTTTTGTTGCCACGTTCTGCCATAACATCGCCAACGGTCTCCCCATCACGATCAGCGACCCGGGAGTTACGCTGAATTTCGTTCATGTTGATGATGTTGTCGGTGAATTTATAGGTCAGCTGGAGGGGAAGTTTGGACCTGATCTGCCCGTGGCTGTGTTGATGTCGAAACAACGCTGGACGCCTTATTCGGTCTATCCGGTCTATCCGTTGAAACTGGGCCAGCTTGCGGATCTCCTCTATTACTTCAAGGCGGGGCGCGAAAATCTAACGATTCCGAATGTTGGGGATGAGTTTACCTGGAAACTTTATTGCACTTATCTTAGTTATCTGCCGGAACATAGGTTTAGCTATCCATTGAGAGCAAAGGTCTCCGCCAGCGGTTCCTCTACCGAGTTTATCAGGACGCCTGATCGCGGACAGGTGTCCGTGTACGCACTCAAGCCGGGTACCACGATGGGCAACCATTGGCACTACAGCCGCTGCGAGAAGCTCTTGGCCGTAAGCGGCCGAGGGGTCGTGCGTCTGCGCAAGGTCCATGGCGACAAGGTGCTCGCCTACTTTGTGAGCGGGGAAAATCCGGAAGTAGTGGATATCCCTCCGGGTTTTGTGCATCATATGCAAAATCTCGGCGATACTGACCTGGTGATGGTCCCCTGGGCCAATAAACCATTGGATCCGAGTAAGCCGGACACGATTTTCCTCGAGGTGTGACCAAAAGTCTCAGTCGCCTGCTTCCGGCCTTAGCCATGGGGAGGTTGCACCAACCGTAAAACAATGAACCGGGTTGAGAGACGATCCGATGTTAGCGTAGGAGGGTTGCGCTTGTTCCTCGATCTGCTTAAATCCGCTTACAATTTCCTCTTGCCGCCAGGAATATTTATCGTCGTGCTGCTGCTGCTGGCGTGGTGGCTGCGCCGGCGCGAGCGAGTGGCAGCGGTTATCTTGCTCGTGACAGCCGCGGTGGTCTATGCCTCTTCCACAGATGCCCTCAGTTCTCTCTTGCTGCGCAGTTTAGAGAGGCAGTACAGCCCGCCGTCCGTCTTGAGCGGGGATGTCATCATTGTACTGGGGGGAGGTGCGACCGCGGACACCCCCGATGTGGACGGAGCGGGAAGTCTCAGCGGCTCGAGCATGAACCGGGTGGTCACCGCGGTTCGCTTATACAAGAAGACCGGGTTGCCGATCCTGATGTCGTCGGGACAGGTGTTCGCGGATGATGGGAACGAGGGCCGGATTGCTAAAAGGGTTATGCTTTCATTGGGTGTTCCGGACAGTAAAATTTTCCTCGATGACAGGAGCCGGACCACTACGGAAAACGCCTTGGATAGCAAAAAGATACTGGAGCACAATCATTTCACTCGTCCAATCCTGGTGACCTCGGCTTTTCACATGCCGAGAGCCGTGGACAACTTTGTCAAGATCGGGATTGCCGTGCAGCCCTATCCCTGTGATTACAGGGTGAGCATCGTTCAGCCCATCTACCTCTTTCGCTTTGTGCCTACGGCCGCGGGTCTCAATCAGACGGCTATCGCGTTGAAGGAATATCTGGGTATCCTGGCCTTGTATCTCTTGCCTTTCCGATCTTGAACCTACCGCGGCCGGTGAGGGGGATTAGGGAGCGTATGAGGTCGGACGGGTCCGAAGTCGGGCCCCCCGGAGTTAGGTTGCCGGCGCTGTATCTGAATCTCCCCATGGCTAAAGCCAGCTAAAGCCAGGGGCATGCGGCTAAGCCTCTTGGTCATGGGGTCCGGAGTTGGGCCCCACGGAGTTGGGTCGCCGGCGCTGTATCTCTCGGGGTTCGGGACCGCGGGGTGGAGACGAGCTCCGGAAAGTTTTTTGAGTGGGAGCAGGATTTTCTCGGACGGTGAAGAATACCTTAGGAATAAGGTCCTAGGACGAAAGACGTCAGCATTGAAGATCCTTAGAGGCCATAAGGAAACGGACCGAGCCGGGGTGTCCTGGAATCCGGGGGCGGTCGCCGTTTGCACGGGGCTTCTCAGCCGAATGCCAACGGAGTGCTTGGTTGAGGTGATGTGTATGCCGTGGAAAACATTTAAAAGCTCCTTCCTGAGAAAGCCCTCTCGCCAGGAAGTCGCGATTATCCTGGTTATCTTGGCGGGTGCCGCGCTGATCATCGCCTTCTACGCGCTGCGCCCCTGACGGGGTTTCCGGGCTATTCATCCAACCGTGAGATTCCCTCTTCTACAAGTGGGAGTGGTTCCCCCGTTGCTTCGGTGGGGGTAAACTCAGCCTTCGGCCGTCATTGTCCACCGGACAATGACGCCTACGCCGCGAAGTGTAATTTTGGGATAGGCGGCTTCGGCGAAACTCTCCACTGGAGACTTTCGTCACCGAAGTCATCCTCACCGCACAAGTATTCTTTGAAAGCTTGCGGTTCGGCGATAGTGTCTACACTATCGTGATGTTCAACTTTGGTTGAACGAGTTCACTTTGCTTTTCCCCAAAAGGATATTGATAATTCAGAAAGGATGTGCTACACTTAACTTAATTCGTTCAGTGAATGAAGTAAGTTGGAGGTGAGTTTTAGAACAGGCAATGGAGAACAAGTATGAGGAACAGGCTATGAGGAACAGGCTATGAGGAACAAGTATGAGGAACAGGCTATGAGAATATTTTTGGAGGTGTGAAGGTGAGACTAAAACATTTAGCAGCCATCATGGCGGCTCTGAGCATTCTTGTGGGAACGGCCGTCGGATGCGGTACGGCACCGGCGCCATCGGGCAAAACAGGTTCCCCGTCGGTTACGATCACGTTTTGGAATGCTTACTCTGAGACGGATAATGAAGAGAAGACCATTGTCAATGATATTATTCCCGCCTTTGAAAGGTCACATCCCGGAATCAAGGTGCAGAATGTTACACTTCCGTACAGCAATATGCAGGCAAAACTGTTTACGGCCGCGGCCGGTAAAAGCCTCCCGGATGTTGCGCGTCTGGACATCATTTGGATGCCTCAACTGGCGGAACTGGGGGTTTTAGTTCCTCAGCAGAGCCTGCCCGGGTGGAGTGATTTAAGCAAAAAGGTGTTCTCCGGCCCGCTGTCAACGAATTTGTACAATGGAAAATATTACGGGTTACCCCTCGACACCAATACCAAAGTGCTGTTTTCCAATCCTGCCGTGCTGAAGGCACATGGGATTGATCATCCGCCCACTACTATGGACCAGTTCATTGCCGACATCAAGCAGGCATCCGGCGGAACGGGCAAAAACCGGGTTTATGGGTATACCTTGCCCGGTGACAGTCTTTGGCAATTGATACCCTGGATTGACTCGTTTGGCGGTTCTGTTCTCAGCCCGGACCAGAAGACGGCGACAGGTTATTTGAATGGGCCGAAGACTTTTGCCGCTATCAACACTTTGGTAAGCCTCTATAAGGCGGGTTACATTACCGGTATTCTTCCGGGGGCGACCGGGGACATGGATGGTTTGGCCAAAGGGGAATATGCGTTCATAGATGAAGGACCATGGGACGTCCCGTCCATGGCCAAGACTTACCCGAAGGTAAAATACAACCTGTCTTTGTGGCCGGCCGGTCCGGCGGGGTCAGTACAGGTCGTGGGCGGCGAAGATATAGGGATCTTCAGTACCGATTCCGCCCATGAGAAAGCCGCTTGGGAGTTTGAGAAATATATGATGTCTACCGAGGCCCAGACTCAGATGCAAGCGGCCGGACAGATGTCCGTCCTTAAGAAGCTCCCGTCATCGAAGCTTTTGGCCGGACTGGATTACTTTAACATCTTCAGAAAACAGTTGGTCACTGCCAAATCCCGTCCCTCGGTTCCCGCCTTTACAAAAATCGAGCAGGACATTGAGACAGAGGTAACGAAGGCAGTGCAAGGGCACGAAAGCGTCCGGCAGGCTTTGGACAAGGCGACAGAGGAGGCCAATGCGCTCTTGGCGAGTTAGTCCCGAAGGTTAGCGGGTGCGAGGGGGGCGGGCCCCGCGGTGGCACTTGGCCCCGTTTATCAGGAGGGCTCGCTCCCTTTACCTGTTAGCCATCTCTTTTGTAATGTTGAACAACACTTTACCCCACAATAATCCTACAATAATTTAGAAAGACTTTATGAGGTTCTGACGCATGGCAATGGCGAAGGCAGACCGTAAATTGATGCGGGAAATCAATAATATGCATGTTTTGCAACGGGTACGGGTCAGCGGTCCCATATCACGACCCGAACTTTCCGAACAGACCGGGCTCGGCCTTTCCACCATTTCAAACATTGTGACTGAGTTGCTGGCAGAGCAATTAGTTCGTGAGGTTGGTGAGGGTGATTCAAGCGGCGGGCGGCGTCCGGGTCTGTTGGACATTAATGAAACCGCGCGCTGCGCCTTCGGCGTGAAAATCGGTCCAAAGAGGGTTTGGATCTCCCTGTTTGACTTGCGAATGCGCCAAATAGACACGGAACAGTTCACGTTCTTGTCCGAAGAACCCCCGGGGATACTTTTTACCCGAGTGTTCGCAGGGATGGAAAGGTTGAGAGAGAAGCACCGCGTTTCCGGGCAAAGTGTGCTGGGCATCGGTGTCAGTGTCTCGGGGCTGATTGACAGCGAAAAGGGAGTCTGCCTTTACAGTCCGATTTTAGACTGGGAAAACGTGCCCATCGGAGAACTCTTGTCACAACTCAGCGGCCTGGATGTGGCGGTAGAGAACGATGTCAATACTTTTGCCTACGGTACCCTTCTTCATGAGGCAAACGCGTCGGTTAAAGACATGATCTGTATCACGACCGGTCCGGGTGTCGGTGCCGGAATCATCCTGGACAGACGTTTGTATCGGGGAAGCCACGGTGGGGCCGGAGAGTTTGGTCATATGACCATTGAGCAAAACGGGCCGCGCTGTTCCTGCGGACGGCGGGGATGTCTGGACGTACTGGCGTCTGATCAGTTTCTGCTCGCCCGGGCCGAGGACATCATTGAGTCCGGCCAGTCCCCAAGGTTGCAGGCCATCAAGGCAGACGGGAAACTCTCCCCGGCGGCCTTGTTCCGAGCGGCGGAAAGCGGGGATAAAGCAGCCAGAAATATTTACCTGGAACTCGGGAGGAACCTCGGTTGCGGCGTGGCTAACCTGATCAACCTTTTCGATCCGGAAAAAATAGTGATTGGCGGCGAAGGAGCGGTCGCCGCCAAGTTCTTTGTCGATACCGTGCGGGATGTCGCCACAAAGTATGCCTTTCCCCACCTAGCCGACCAGGTTGAAATCGTGGTGGATGACGGCAGTGAAGACGCCTGGCTGCAGGGCGCGGCGGCACTCATCATCGAAGAGTTTTTCAAACTGCCTTTGTCGAGTTGATGCCTGGGCGGCAAGAGGGGAGAAGAATAGCAATGGGGGAAGAATCACAACGGGGGAAGAATAGCAACGGGGGAAGAACAGTCAACAGGGGGGAGAAATGGTTATGAAGGGTAAATTTCGCCGGGGTCTGCGGCACCATCTTGGGATCTATCTTTTCTTGCTGCCCGCCGTGGGCTTCTTCCTGGTTTTCTCGGTTTATCCAATCCTCTACTCATTTGTCATGAGCTTTACGAACTGGCCCCTTGTGGGTTCTCCCCACTTTGTCGGCTTGCACAACTACAGTCAGGTCCTGCATGATCCGGTGGTGGGCACTTCCCTGGTGAACGCCATCTTTTACCTGATTGTCTCTGTCCCCATCCAGATCGTCCTGGGCCTTCTCGTGGCGATGGGCTTGGATCGCCCGATGCGCGGGCGGGGAGCCCTTCGCCTCATGTACTACCTCCCCGTCATTACGTCTTGGGTCGTCGTCACTTTGTTGTTTGAGTATCTCTTTAACACAGACTACGGAATCATTAATTGGCTGCTGATGTCTCTTCACCTCAGCCGGAGTGCCGTACCTTGGTTAGCAAACCGCTACAGTGCACTCACTGTAGCCGCCATTCTGGGGGGATGGAAGGGCATCGGCTGGGCAATGATGATTTTTTTGGCCGGACTGCAAGGCGTTCCCGATGAATTGTATGAGTCCGCCGCTATCGACGGGGCGGGAAAGTGGAAGCAGTTTTGGTCTGTCACTTTGCCGATGATCCGGGGGACGTTCTTCTTTGTCACAGTGATGTTAATGATGGGGGCTTTTCAAGTTTTTATATCGGTCTTTATCCTGACTGGGGGTCAGCCGGCCAATGAGACTCAGGTGCCCTTGGTTTGGATGTATCAGCAGGCGTTCAGCAACCTGGAGTTTGGCTACGCTGCAGCTTTCTCCTGGGTCATTACGGCGATTATCGTGGTGTTCACCGTCATTCAGTTTTGGGTATTCAGGCCGCGCAGCGTGCAGGAGGTTTGAACATGTTCAATTCAAAAAAGAGGAAAGCACGTTTTCTTATCTTCGGACTCTTGGCCCTGGTTATGGTTTTTCCGTTTTACTATATGCTTGTTCTTTCGTTTACCCCCAATGAGTCGGCGCTGAAATACCCGCCCCAGTTGTGGCCGTTCCACCCGACGCTGAGCAACTACGTTCAGGCTTGGCAATCCAATAATTTTCAACTGTACTTCCTGCACAGCCTCTGGGTGTCGGTGATATCGACCCTGTTGGGAACGATTATTGCCTGTGCGGCAGCTTTCGTCATTTCCCGCTTCCGTTTTTTCGGGCGCAAGCTTATCTACATGATCTTCCTGGGTTCGATGATGGTTCCCAGTATGACTTTTATTCTGCCTCAGTTCAAAGAGATGGAACACCTGCATTTGCTGAATAGCTTGAACGGGCTGTTGTTAGTCTATACGGCCGGAATGATTCCTTTCACGACTTTTCTGATGAAGGGTTTCTTCGATGAGGTGCCAAAGGAGATAGAAGATGCTGTGGTCATGGACGGAGGCGGCAAGTGGACCCTGTTTTGGCGTATTATGATGCCCATGGCCCTGCCCTCTCTGGTGACGGCGGTGTTGTTCAATTTTATGGGCGGTTGGGATGATTATACGTTGGCCCTTACCTTCATCAACGACCCGCACAAGTGGACTCTGCCGATCGCCCTGCAGCTCTTTCAGGGACAACACACCAGCGCTTGGGGCATGATATTCGCAGCTTCTGTCATTCAGGTACTTCCGATCATTGCTATATTCATCGCCTTTCAACGACACATTATCAGAGGCCTGATGGCAGGCGCGGTAAAGGGGTGATTGCTGTTGACAGCTGGGACAGACTTCGAGATGTATCCCGCAAAGTCCCAATTTAGACCGGGTGAAAGGGTGCATATCCTCTTGGAAGCACCGGATAACTGCCGGGGGGATACCCTGGTCGATATTCGAGTATTTCACCATCATTGCCTAGCGGAGGCCAGGACGGTCTCGGTTAAGCAGATGCCGGCTGGCGCCGAAGGGATCGATTTGGGTGTCTTCGCCCCGGGAGGCTACAGAGTGGTTGCTCATCTGGAGAGCGGCTCCCAAAGTATTACTTTGAAGTCGCGAAGTATCACTTTGAGGAGTGCCTTCGATGTCAGGGCGCACTGGCGGGAGGCACCGCGTTATGGTTTTTTGTGCGATTTCCAATCCGCAAAGTCAGGCGGTGAAATTCAGAGGTTCTTTCGCAAATTTCATCTTAACGTCGTCCAGTTCTATGACTGGATGGAACGCCATGATGCTCTGGTGCCGAAAACCCCGGAGTTCACCGATCCCATGGGCCGCAGGCTGAGCGCAGAAGAAATCTTGTCGCGTATCGAAGCGCTGAGAGAGATCGGTTCGGCCCCGCTGGGTTATGCGGCGGTCTATGCCTCTTTGGCCGACTACGCCTCGGCACATCCGGAAGAGGGACTCTACGATAATCAGGGGGTGCAGTACTCACTGATCGATATCTTTTATTTGATGGACATCTCGGAGGGTTCTCCTTGGCGCAATCACATCTTGGAGGAATTTGCCCGGGCGATCGAGTTTGGCTTTGAGGGCCTGCACTTAGACCAGTATGGTTATCCGAAATCGGCCCGGAGATCAGACGGTTCAGCCCTTTGGCTGGATGACGCCTATCCATCCTTCATCGACGCTTGCCGCCGGAGACTGGGTGATGGGGTTGGGCTTATTTTTAACGCGGTATCCGGTTACCCCGTGCATTCGGTGGGCCGATCGGCGCAGGACGCGGTTTACGTGGAGGTGTGGCCGCCGATGGTGCGCTACCGCCACTTGTCGGAACTGGTGGCGCGAATCAGGGCCGCGGTTGGGGGCAGCAAAAAGGTCATTCTGGCCGCTTATTTTCAGCCTTTGCGGGAGACAAAGGACGCAGATCCTGATGCCGTGGCGAGGAGCACCCTGCTCCTCAGCGCCGTCATTTTTGTGAGTGGGGGATACCACCTGCTGCTGGGAGAGTCAGGCGGAATACTGACTGAGGCTTATTACCCGGATTACGGGCCGATGGTTCCGGCACTGGCGGAGCCCCTCCGGGCTATGTATGATATACTAACGGCTGATGCGGAACTGTTGTCGGCGGCGGATGTTATCGATGTGACCTGGAGTTTTGCCGGAGGTATCAACGATCAGATTCTCGTAGACGGGGCTCCGAGCGCGGTCGAGCCTGAAGCCGGCAAGATTTGGCTGCACGTAACGACGACCCCGCACGGCCTGGTTCTCCATCTGGTGAATCTTCTCTGGATTATGCGGGAGGAGTGGAACTGCCTGCACACGGAGCCCTTCCGGGCGACTCCGCCCTTGGCCCTGACCATAGAGTGGAATCATCCGCTTGAAGACGTCTGGGTTCAACGGGCGGAAGAAGCGGTCTGGCAGAAGGTGAAGTGGAGTTGGCAGCCTCATGTTCGAGGGCGGGGAATTCACCTGACCGTAGCGCCTTTTGATGTTTGGTCGATGGTTTTTGTGCCTTATCAGCGGAGAGATTAAAAGGATGAACGAGGAACTACTCCCACTTGCAGAAGAGGGAGTCTCACGATTGGATGAACGAGGGTAGAAAGCCTGCCAAGGGAATTCATGAAAAGACGAATATGTGCGAGCAGAGCTTAATTTGTGGAAAGGGTGAGAGGGAGCCAGGGGAAACAGTTGGCGGATGGAGAACGAGCAAATCCTAATTTTGTGGAAAAAGTGGGGTAGGGTGTAGTATGAAAATGGCAGAGAGAATGTGGTGGAAAGAAGCAGTGGTGTATCAGATCTACCCCCGCAGTTTTATGGACAGTAATGGTGACGGAATTGGCGACCTGAAAGGGATCCTGGCAAAGTTGGATTACCTTAAGTGGCTGGGGGTTGATGTCGTTTGGTTCAGTCCCATCTATGAGTCACCCAATAATGATATGGGGTATGACATCAGTGACTATCGTTCCATCATGGCTCAATTCGGAACCATGGCTGATTTCGACAGGCTGCTGTCGGGTTTGCATCAACGGGAGATGAGGCTGGTGATGGATCTGGTGGTCAACCACACTTCAGACGAACACGAGTGGTTTCGCCAAGCGCGGGCAGCGAAAGACAATCCTTACAGGGATTATTATATTTGGCGCCAAAAGCCCAATAACTGGTCGTCCTTTTTTGGCGGTTCGGCTTGGGAGTTGGATGAGAAAACGAATGAGTATTACCTGCATCTTTTCTCGGCCAAACAGCCTGACCTCAACTGGGACAATCCGCGGGTGAGAGCGGAAATCCATGATCTGATGCGCTGGTGGCTTGACAAGGGGGTTGATGGTTTCCGCATGGATGTCATCGGCTGCATTTCCAAAACCCCCGGCTTGCCCGATGCCCCCGAAGGCGGGAAATTAGCCTGGGGAGGAGCCTTTTTCCTCAATGGGCCTCGTGTGCACGAATATCTGCGGGAGATGAATGCCGAGGTCCTATCCCATTATGATGTGATGACCGTGGGGGAGACGCTCTCCGTCACCCCGAAGGAAGCTTTGGAATATACGGGATTTAACAGGGCAGAATTGAACATGGTTTTTCAGTTTGAGTTGATGGATATTGACAGCGGCCCGGGCGGCAAGTGGGATGTCCGGGATTGGCAGGTCAGTGAGTTTAAGAGGATTTGCAGTCGCTGGCAAAGAGAACTATACGGCCGGGGCTGGAACAGTCTCTACCTGAACAATCATGATCAACCGCGTATGGTCTCCCGCTTTGGCCAGGACGGGAAGTATCGTGTGGAATCGGCTAAGATGTTAGCCACGCTTCTGCATACCTTGCAGGGTACCCCTTTTATTTATCAGGGTGAAGAAATCGGGATGACCAATGTCTGCTTTGAGCGGATCGAGGACTACCGGGATATTGAGACGATAAACTGGTACAAAGAGCAAATGGCTCAAGGGGAGCGGCCGGTTAAGGAGATTATGCGGAGCATCTGCGCCAAGAGCCGGGACAACGCGAGAACGCCTATGCAGTGGAGTGAAGCGGCTCATGGGGGATTCACTACGGGAATTCCTTGGCTTCGGGTAAACCCGAATTACCGGACCCTTAATGTGGAGCAAGAGAGAGCGGATGCCGATTCCGTCCTCAACTATTATCGCCGGCTGATTCGTTTCCGCCGGGAAAACCCGGTTGTCGTCTATGGCGATTACACGCTTCTTGAGCCTGAGGACGAGACGGTCTATGCCTTTACGCGCCGGTTGGGTGAAGTGTGCCTTTTGACCGTCTTAAACTTTACGGCCGGTGAGCAAACTTTTGCCTCTCCTTCCGGGCTTTTACCGGATAATCTGCGGCTGGTCCTGTGTAACTACGCGGGCGGGGAGACATCCGTCGGGCCGACCCTGCATCTGCGCCCGTATGAGGCCCGGGTCTACCTCACGGCGGCTGGGTCTGCAGACGGCGTATGAGCTGAGACAGCCGGCCTGTTGCCTAGGAACAGCAAGGTGTAAACTCCTCAGGATAAGAAAGCGGTTAAATCGCTTAATCCGCCCTTCCCGCAGGGCGGGTTTTTTCGTCCTATCAGATTGGTCGAACTGCGGAGTCAATCGGAAACAGAAGTCGGCACGTGAAGGATGTGCCTTTTTCATTTTCCACAGGTATGTTATAATTAAAGGAAGGAGGTATTACCACCATAGACCTTGTGGCGTGAATAAGGAGAGCGGCAGGCGTGTTGGCTGCCAAGGGGTATGACTCCTAATGACTCCTAATGACTCCTATTGACTTCGTTAGCGGGTAGGTCGCCCGACATGAAATTTCCGCAGGTCAACAAGAAAAACTGTGAAAAGGCTGGTGTAGCGATGTTTGAGCCTATCAAGACGATCGGCAATCTTACGGAAAGCGTCGTCAATGCTATTATTCAACGTATTAACAATGGTGAACTTCAACCGGGAGACAGGCTTCCACCCGAGCGGGAACTGGCCGCTATGTTGGGAGTGAGCAGGACGGTGGTTAGGGATGCCCTCAAGACATTGGCAGGACTCGGTATTGTGACCATCCGCCACGGTATGGGCGCTTATATCAATACCGTGACCGATGAAGGGTATATGTCAAAGCTGGCTTCTTTTCTGCAGATTAATAAAGGTACGATTGACGAACTGTATAAGGTGCGGCAAGTCCTGGAAACACAGGCGGTGATTTGGTGTACGGAGAGTGCTTCGGATCACGATATCAGCGAGCTGCATGAGATTGTGGAGAGAGCGGGTAAGGTGAGAGAAGGGGATGAATCCAAACTTGAAGCGTTGGACGCGGAATTCCATCTAAAGATCTGCGAAGCAGCCGGCAACCGTGTTCTCATGCGCCTGATGCTCAACCTCTTGGATTTGCTCGGGGAAAACAGAGCACGTACTCTTCTCGTTCCGGGGCGGCAGCAAAAATCTGTTGATGATCATGCGGCCATCTTAAAAGCGATTGAGCGGCGTGATCCGGCAGCGGCCAAAGACAAAATGTCCGAGCATTTGGACGATGTCTATAGGGCGATCCAGAATGTGGAGTACCCGGAGACGGAGTGGGAGAACGGGGATGGGGGCTAAGCAGGCAAGGAGGTTCCGTGTCAAAATGTTTTGAGAAAAGTGCTTGACAGGGAGAAAAGGAAAGGCTATTCTAATGGTAATACCACATACCACATACCACATACCACTACCCCATACCCCATACCACATACCACACGTAATACCCTATGTACCATGAACCCACATATACCACGTCTGCACACCACCCCAGCGAAATGCCACTTACCGATATCAATGTTCTCCCGTAGCGTCCCATACCACATATTCCTACAACTCCAAACCGGCTATGTTAGGGGTGATATTTATGCAAGATTAGCGCATAGTTGACTTTTCCCGCAAATCTACATTCTTCCAAATCCATAGTAAATTAATCCCTATAGTAAATCAATCCTACCATATTGGTTTGACAGAAGTTCCCAAGGGCCTTATCATGCCTCTCGTTAACCACAGTTTTAAGCCGCATCAGTACGCGGACGTTCTCCAGGGCCTTAGTTAGTCAGAAGTTCGGTGCCCTCTCATGTAGGGGTGAGAAAATGGGTAAGGAGTTTGACAGGAGGTTGAGGTTTATGCGCCGAGCCTTATGGGCGTGGTTTATAGCGGTTGTCTTGATTATATTTTTATACGTGGGAGTTGCCGCTTTGTGGGTAAATAAAGTCAAACCAACCATTCTAGGTATGCCATTATTGTACACCTGGTTTGTCATAGTGCCTCTGCTTAACCCGATCATACTTGGGGCGTTGTACCTATATGACAAAAGGCATAATCCCCAAGCGGAGGAGGTGTCAAGCGATGTCCGATGACCTGATACTCGGCACAAGTTTCATAATAGTCTTTGCGGTAACCTTGTTTGGCGCCGGGGTTGGCAAAAAAAAGAGTACGGATATGGAGGGTTGGTTGGTAAACAATCGTAAGATGGGAACGTTTCTGGTGTGGTTTTTATTGGGAAGTGAGATTTATACAATTTTTACCTTCGAAGGCTTGGCTGGTTACGCATATATAAACGGAGCCGCCGCATTTTATAACGTTGCTTTAAACGATGTGGCATACGCGATTGGCTTTATGGTGTTGCCGACGATATGGTTGATCGGAAAGCGTTTTCGTTATGTGACCCAGTCAGACTTTATAGAAGGTCGTTATCAGAGCAAGAATTTAGGCATTTTCGTCGCTCTCGCCAGTGCTTTGATTATGATTGCTTATATCGACTTAAATATCACCGGTTTATCGGCGGTCATTCAGGTTATAGGCCAGGGTTCTATCTCACCCACGTGGGCAGATACAATTGGTTTTTTGGTTTTGGCGGGTGCTGTTTTTTTCGGAGGTATTCGCGGCAACGCATGGCAAGCGGTTATCAAAGATGTTTTGATGCTTGTCGCAGTAGTCATTCTCTTCGTGGTCATTCCCATTCGCTATTTTGGTTCCTTTGGCTACATGTATGGTTCGTTTGTGCGGAAAATCCCCTCTCACCTGGTTCTACCGGGTGTGTCCAAAAAATTAGGGCCCGTTTGGTTAATTACCACCGTTATACTCAATGCGGTTGGGCAGTGGATGTGGCCGCAATGGTTCGGGGTTGCGTATACGGCTAAAAGCCCGAGAACTCTGAAATTGCAGGCGGTCTTCATGCCATTCTACCAACTAGTGAAAGTCGCGGTGATCACGATAGGCTTTGCCGCCGTTCTAATACTTGGGACATCAAAGCCTGGCAATAACGTGATCATGATGCTGGCGTTGAAGACATTTCCGCAGTGGTTCTTGATCCTATTTACGGTGGCGGCCATCTTGGCAGCTATCGTTCCGGCCGGGCCGATCGTTATGACTTCCAGCAGCCTCATGGCCAAGAACGTCGTTCAGGGATTGAACCCGCGTATTTCCGACACGACGGTGTATAAAATGACCAAGGCCTTGGTATTTCCGATTACCATTATTGCTCTCTTCCTGACGATTGTTGTCCCGTCCCTAATCGTGTCGATTCTACTTGTGGCCTACGATTTTATCTCACAGCTATTTCCCGCCATCGTACTGGGGGGGCTGTTCTGGAGGCGAGCAACAAAAGAGGGGGTCTTAGCCGGGATGTTATCGGGTTGGGCCGTTGCTGCCTATCTCGTGTTGACCAAGCACGACCCGATCGGCGGCTGGAATGCAGGAATGGTCGCTTTACTCGTGAATATTGTGGTGTTCTGGCTTGTCAGCCTTGCGACAAAGCCGGTGCCGAAAGAGATCCTGACTAATTTCTATCAAGACGCATTTCCTCAGACGCCTGCCGATCCTTCTCCCAATACCGTGGAAGTAATCGTGGATTAAAGAAGGGTTTACCACGGAATGCACGCAGGAAAGGTCAACATAATTTAAGGGGCCGTTGGTTGTCGGTTTAAGCAGTTCTTTATACTGTTTAAATAAAAGCTAAGATGCAAGAGGAGGTTTACCATGAGCAGCCACAAGTTTTTGGTACACGCTGACGGGGATAGCGTTGGCGTAGCTATCAGTGAGATCCAAGCTGGGGAAACAGTCACCGGAATCATCATGGATCCCGACCATGAGATCAGGATTCGGTCAAACCATGACATTCATGTGGGTCATAAGATTGCCCTAAAAAGCGTCAAAACCGGGGAGCTTGTTATTAAGTATGGTGAAAAAATCGGGAAAGCGACGCAGGACATCCAAGCCGGGGATTGGGTTCATGTTCATAATTTAAAGAGTGCGAGGTGGTAAACGATGAAGACTAAATTTTACGGCTATCGGCGTGACAATGGCAGGGTGGGGATCCGCAATTACGTTCTTCTTATCCCGGTTGACGATTTGTCCAATTCCGCTGTGTTAAAAGTGCAGAGCGTTATCCAAGGTACCTTGGCCATCCCCCATCCTTACGGACGCCTTCAGTTTGGCGAGGATTTGGAGTTGCACTTCCGGACACTAATCGGCAACGGCGCTAACCCGAATGTGGCGGCTGCTATCGTTATCGGCATTGAGCCTAATTGGGCCAAGAAGATTGCCGACGGGATTGCCAAGACCGGCAAGCCAGTGGCTTACTTCGGCATCGAGGGTCAAGGAGAACTGAAAACGGTCGAAAAAGCCAGCCGGAAGGCCCAAGAATTCGTGCAATATGCCACGTCCCTGCAAAAGGTGGAGGCAGACCTTTCCGAACTCACGGTCAGCTTTAAATGCGGAGAGTCTGATACCACGTCCGGTCTGGCGGGGAATCCCACGGCCGGTGTCGTCGGAGACCGTCTGGTAAAAATGGGAGGAACCGTAATTTTCGGTGAGACGTCGGAAATCACGGGGGCGGAGCATATTTTGGCCAAGCATTTTGCGACTAAAGAGCTTGGAGAAAAATTCTTACAGGTGCATGCCAATTACCTGAAAATGATAGAACAAAGCGGTGCCGATCTGCTGGGCTCTCAACCCACGCAAGGGAATATTGCCGGCGGGCTCACAACTATCGAAGAAAAAGCCCTGGGTAATATACCTAAAGCAGGCACAAGTCCTATTCAAAGTGTGTTGGACTTAGCCTGTGCGCCTGAAGGTCCGGGACTTCACTACATGGACTCATCCTCAGCCGCCGGGGAATTCATAACCTTAATGGGGGCGGCGGGGGCAGTGCTGCACCTCTTCATCACTGGCCAAGGTAATATCTGCGGCAACGCGATTGTTCCGGTGGTCAAGATTTCGGCCAATCCCAATACTGTGAAGAATATGGCAGAGCATATTGACGTGGATATCAGCGGGGTGCTAACCAGGGAGTTAAACCTGGAAACCGCTGCGGATAAGGTTTTGGCTCGTATGATTGAGACCGCTGGCGGACGCTATACAGATACCGAAGCTCTGGGTCATCAAGAATTTATCCTGACTCGTCTTTACGCCAGCGCCTAACAGAAAGTGGAACGGAGACGGTAAGGTAGGGCAGTCCGGGCAGTGCGGCTGCAATCCGGGCATTAGGGTGCGCGATATTCCCGCACCCTAATGCCGTCTCCATTGACAACGGTTTTCTCCGCAAGGACGGAGGTTTAGAGTGGGATTTTTAAGAAGTTGTTAACGAACCGGCAGACTCGATCCCAACGTTCAGGCGAAGTTCCTTCTACACGTGGCGGAAACAAGGGGTTTTCACTGGGTCGTTGTCGGGATACCTGGGTTAGGGGGAGTTAAGATGTTGATTGAGGTGCCTTACGGGTACAGGAAAGAAACCGCCGTTTTACCGGATGCTTGCCCGTGTGAATTTATCAAATTGTACGAAGTTGGGCCGCCGGCAAGTGCGAGTCAACAACTCGACCGGTGTTTGCAGGCTTTGATCGGGGCGACGGATCTGGACAAACTGAAGCGCTCCCGCACAGTGGCCATTGCGGTGAGTGACATTACGCGTCCGGCACCCAGCCGCCGGATTCTGGAGGCGTTGCTGCCTTGGCTCAACCTATATGGAATACGCCCAGATAACGTCACGGTGCTGGTGGGGGGAGGACTTCACCGTCCGGCTAAGCGGGAGGATTTGGATTATATCCTGGGCGAAACCTTCCTTAGCAAGATCAAAAACATTGTGGTACATGATGCCGATGATCAGAAGATGCAGACCTTTCTGGGGTATTCTCCGCTCGGGACTCCCGTTTATGTCAACAAGTTTTTTGCCCGGGCTGATTTTAAGATTGCCACAGGGGTGATTGATGCCCATCAGTTTATGGGATTTACCGGCGGCGTCAAAGGTGCGGTCATAGGTCTGGGTGGACGTCCTACGATTACTGCCAACCATGCCCGGCTCTTCAATCCGGGTGCCGAGGTGGGACACTTGGAAGACAATCCTGCTCGCCAGGATCTGGAAGAGATCGGCCGTATTATCGGAGTTGACATGGTGGTCAATGTGCTTCTCAATGCCGAGAAACAAGTGATTAAAGCCGTGGCAGGACATCCCGTCCAGGCTCACCGGGCAGGTGTGGAGTTTGCCAGAGGTGTGCTCGGGGCTGAAATAAGGCCTGCCGACATTGTCATTGCCTCAGCGGGAGGGTTCCCGAAGGACATCAATATCTACCAAGCCCAAAAAGCTTTGACGATTGCCGCTCACGCGGTGACACAAGGCGGAACGATCATCTTAGTGGCGGAGTGCAGGGAGGGAAGCGGCGAAGAGAGTTTTGAAAAGGAAATGTCCCTGTATGAGAGCCCGCAAGAGGTCGTGACTGCCTTTCAAACTAAGAGATTCACAATCGGACCGCATAAAGCCTTCTTGTGGTCCAAAGCTTTACTCAAAGCCCGGCGGGTCATTCTGGTGTCGGAAAATGTGCCTGCGGATTTAGCGAAGAGGCTCATGATAACAGCGGTCCCAAGCCTGCAGGAGGCTGTAAATTTGGCTTTACAGTACTATCCCGGCCACCCGAGTCTCGCCGTCCTGCCTAACGCTTCCTCACTAATTCCGACTGCGGAGGTCCGGACATGACGTTTCTTTCTCAGTTGGGTAACGACTGCCACAAATACAGAACCCCTGAGATCCCTGGAATCGGGGTTCTATTAATATGTTCACTGTTAGTGTAAAGCGCTTGGCGTTATTTTGTATGTTTAGCTACCGTAATAGCGGGGGCCGCGAGGCTCTGGAGGGGGCGGAAACTTCAGTTCCCCGAGCTTAGGGGCCTTGAAGGATCGCAAGATTTGCCGAGGGGATTGGGGGCTTACGTCTATGGAATTCACGTGTCCGGTCGACACACTGCGGCCGCATTGTTTTGCTCTGTTAGTTGCTGCCGGCGTACCGGAACAAGAGGCAGAGATCGCAGCGGGTATCTTGCTCGACACAAGCCTTGAAGGAATTGATACACATGGTGTGAGCCGATTGCCGGTGTATCTTTCATGCCTGGAGAAGGGTCGGATAAATCCCCGGCCTCAGATCAAAATAGTTAAAGAGGGTGCGGTGGCGAAGGTGGATGGTGACAACGGCCTGGGACAGCTGGTTGCCGCAAGGTCTATGTCTGTGGCAATGGATTTGGCCAAGGAATTTGGCGTTGGCTTTGTTGTGACCCGCCGCAGCAACCATTTCGGTGCGGCTTCTTACTATTGCAAAATGGCGGCAGGAAGGGGAATGTTAGGGATTGTCTTGACCAACGCCCCTCCGGCAATGCCTCCTTGGGGAGGAAAGTCTGCCTATTTTGGGACGAATCCCATCGCCTTTGGGATTCCTAATGGCGGGTTTCCCGTGGTTGTCGATTTGTCCTCTTCCCATGTTGCGCGCGGGAACATTATTCTGGCGGCGAAAGAAGGCCGACCGATACCCTTGGGCTGGGCGATTGACAAGGATGGCCAGCCGACTACTGATCCACAGGCGGCGCTTGAAGGAGGTGCCGTGCTGCCGGTTGGAGGTGCTAAAGGATACGCCCTCGCCTTGGCTATTGAGGTCATGACCGGTATTTTGTCGGGATCAGCCTATGGGGATGGGGTGGGGTTCATCTATGACGAGAAAACGGACCCCGCCGATGTCAGCCACTCGTTCATTGCCTTGGATATTTCCCGTATTATGCCGGAAAACGCGTTTCTCAGCCGAATGGAGGAGATGATCAGGGGGGTCAAAGCTGTTCCGGTGGCGGCCGGGGCCGCCGGGATCCGCGTCCCCGGTGAAAAACGTTATGAAACGTATCAAATTCGTGTGAAAAAGGGTATTCCCATGGGTCCGAGTCTGCTCCATGAGCTGCGGCAGACGGCGGCTCGCTTGGGAGTCAAGCCTTTAAATTGTTAGGCCCTACCGGCAGAGCCGCACATTTGGATTTTTTGTTCGACAACCCGAGCAACCCCCGCACGGGTCTTTACCGCTGCTTTCCAAGGTTCCTGTTCATGCCCTAAAGCTTCTGACATCCATCTGGCCCAGGCAACCTTAAGTTCTGTACCGATATTGACTTTTGTGATACCACAGCTGATAGCCTCACGAACCATGGCGTCGGGTATCCCTGACCCGCCGTGGAGGACCAGGGGAATCTTTAGGGCAGCTGCCAGTTTTTTAATCAAGTGAAAGTCAATTTTCGGCGGTCGTTTATACAAGCCGTGGGCGCTTCCGACGGCGGGAGCCAAAATGTCGATGCCGCTGTCCCGTACCAATTTAGCGGCTTCGTCGGGGTCGGCGAGGCCCATGTCAGGGTTAGTTCCGGTTTCCCGATTGTCTTCGACACCTCCGATGTGTCCCAGTTCCGCTTCTGCCGTTGCTCCCCGCTCATGGGCCAGTTTTGCGGTTTGATAGGCCAGGGCAATGTTCTCGTCCAGAGGGCGGGACGAGGCATCAAGCATGACGGAAGTGAATCCGTTGTCCAATGCCCATTTGATCCAATGGAGGCTGTCGCTGTGGTCGAGGTGTAAAGCGACGGGTACGTTGGCGTCCTTCGCCGCTTCTCGGGCCATAGCAGCAGCGGCGACCCGCCCGATCTTCTCCAAGTAAATGGGACTGATTTGCAGGATCACTGGCGAGCGGCTTTTTTCCGCGGTCTCAATTATGGCCTGCAGGATCTCCAGGTTATGGAAGTTTAGGGCCGGAATGGCGTATTTTCCCTGTTTGGCGTGGTTGAGCAGGTGAATTGATGGTTCTAACACTAAAATTCCTCCTCACGGCAATTAGATGGCTGCTCAATATTTCCCTTGACAAGGGCAATACTAGCACACTATAATATTATTGTAAATATGCAATATTACATATTTACGAAATATGCTCACCAAGTACATTGGACCAATTTCACAAAAAGCCTCAGGGCCACAGAATTCCCAATATTCTGGGTCGGCGGACATCTCCCTAGCCTGACCCCGATGAGGACCAAGAAGGACTAAAGAGGGGGGATGAAAAAACCAAAGGCTCCTTGATCATTGACGGCAAGGCAGTTATCGGCTAATCTAATAATATTGTGCAATATTGCCATATATGGTTAAGGAAAAGGAGTCTAATTAAGATGGATTTGAGAACGGAATCTATCCCCTTACACTACCAGTTGACAAACAGGTTGCGAGACGGTATCAGAGACGGCGTTTGGAGCTTGGGCGAACTTTTTCCTACGGACAAGGAACTCATGCAACAGTATGGGGTGAGCAGTACCACGGTCAGACGCGCTGTGGGACAGCTGGTGCAAGAAGGGCTGCTGGAGCGCAAAGCGGGGAAGGGGACCTTTGTCCGGAAAAAACCGGTTGAAGAAACATTGGGGCTTTTAACGGGTTTTTTCGAAGAAATGAGCAGTCGTGGCTTTACGCCGAGCGCTGCGGTACTCAATCTATCCGTCGTCGAATTGACGCCGAAAGAGGTGGAGAAGGTACCCCTATTAAGTGTCTTCAGGAACAGAAAGGTTTTTTTAATCGAAAAAATACAAAAGTTGAACGATGAACCCATTGCTTACTTGCGGAGCTATTGGCCTTACGAACATGGCGCGCGTATGGCGGAATTTGATCTCACGAAAGTGGGGTTGTATGAGATTGCGACCAAAGAGCTCCATCTAGTTTTAACCCGGGCCGAGGAGACTATCGGTTCGGATATTGCCCGCAAAAAGGTGGCAGAGCATCTTGGCGTGAGGGTCGGTTTTCCCATCCTCACGATGGATCGTATTGCCTTCAGCGGCACAGAACCCGTGGAAGTCTCGCTCAATTCATACCGTGCCGATAGATATATGTACAAGATCACGCTCCATCAACACAGAACCAACAATATTGAAGGAATTTATCTCTCCTGAAAGCTTCTATTTCACCTAGTAGTAATGTCTGGAGTTGGCAGAAATTGCTCATTAGGTTTGGACGGGGATCACGGCAGCGTTTGTGAAAACGTGATTATTAGGTGATGAAAACGAAGACGGAGAATATGCCGGATTGAATCGTAAATCCGTCGTCGGCAAAGAACCGCATCGTTAAACATTAAACCAAGGCTTTTAATTAAATGAACAACGAGTTAAACGAGCGATAATAGCATATATACTGAACCATTTGGAATATAATACTTGTCAACATCGCAGCCGAATCAAAACACTTGCCATTAGTAATCTCCTCAACTCCCCTGTTCAGGCTGCTCCGCTAATCAGTATGATTATAATTAACTGCTCAGTACATCCGAATTTACAAAACTATGTCAGGGAGTCTGTGTCGGTTCCAATAGCAGTATCTTAATTCTTGGGAGTGCTTGTTTGGTGGCGATTAATGCCGAGATTATGAAACATGGGTTGAGTCAGGTAGAAGATATGATAGTGGCCTATTTCAATTCTGGTTACATTCCCGGTAAGTGTTTCGTCATCTTTCTTGCTGATTATAACTATGGGGATAAATGTCTGATCACTAGCGGTACCTTACGAAATATTACTTTTCTAATTCAAAGAATCCTTTGATATCAAGGGTTCCAGGGCTAAAAACGTAGTACTAAACGCTGTAGTTTCTCAATTTTAGAGCATTGAAGAGGTTGTTTTGCTCCTGGTCCATTTCGGTCAACATCATGACTTGGACGGGTTCTTTTGACCGCCTGGCCGAGGAGTATTCAAGGGTTACTTCTTGAATCTTGGAGAGTTTTTCAAAAGCTCTGGTCAGGGACATGGAAATCTTTTCGTTTTGCAGTTCCTTCCTTATGAGCGCCGACATTAAGAGCGCGCTAAAACAGTAGAACGCATGTACTCGGATTTTTTGGTCGGTCCAGTGCAGCAATGGGTCCCAACTGACCCAGGAGGGGTCTTTCATTTGCCGGAAAGAGTTCTCTATTCCGGACTGGTCGCGGTAGGTTAAGATGACCTCTTCCGCATCCCAGTCGTCCCTATCTGTAAAGAGAATTGTTTTACCCAGGGAAGTGGCTTTAAGATCCTCAAAGGCCTCTTCGTTGAAGCGGAACTGAAGGTCAACCCATTTGTTTTCTTCTCCTACGTTCTGGAGGGTATAGCTAAACAAGGGTTTCATGTGCTGACGCAGAAGGATTCTTTGGACCTGCTTGTCTACAGACTCAGCCGTGGGCCTTTTGCCCTTCCTTTTTGCATCCTTCCATTTTAGGAGCTTTCCTTGAAGCAAGGTTAAGAGTTTCCGGGACTTTTCCATATTGGTAAAAATACCTTGGAGTTGCCCTTTCAGGAGCGTCGGATTGTAAACGGCAACGACTGTTCGTTCGGTACCCAATACCTTTTCTCGGGTTATGTAGTACTTTTAAGTCGTTCCTGTCGGCAGTCCTGATAATCCTTCAAGGGTACCGTAAGGATTTTCTTAAGATGAGACGGCGATAAAGAAGCCACGAAGTGTAAGGGACTTGTATCGACTGTCTGAAGGTTTTTCTGGGAATTGTTGCCCTTGTCACACACTATCGTTAAGTCATCACAGGCCGCGAATAAGTCGTTAAAATGTTGGATCATCTCCCGAATAAGGCGGTCAAATTCCACCGGATCCGAGTCATTTCCCTGATAGACATCAAAAAACAAAGGAATGCCTCCCTCGCGGCTGACCATCAGGGCGAGGCCGATTTGGCGCAGGTCTGTTCTCTTCTGTTTGTTATGACCACGCTGGGGTAGGGTACAGGGATTCGTTGTATCAATGTAAGTAAAGAAGTTGGTCGCATCGTAGAGGAGTACCCGTAAGTCAACCTGATAGATCTCCACCACCCTTTTGGCCAGTGCGATTTGCAGTTCTGTTACCTCCTCTTGGGTAATCAGGTCCATATTGTCCCAGAACCGCTGGCTGGTAAGCAGCTTTGGATCGATATTTTGAATACGCGGCAAGACCGTCGACTCATACCACTCTCCGATCTTGCTTTTGCTGGTAGGTGCCGAGCATCGGTTGCAGGCGGCCACGAGCATGTACTGCCCTACGGTAGCACCCTGATTGCGTTTCACAACCACATCATCGACAAGCTTGACGAAGCCTAGTTTATCGGTAATGGTCAAAAGTGCGGCACTGAGGCCGAATTCCCGGCTCTTTACCGAACTTGGCCGGGGTGGTTCCGTCACCTTGCGGATAATATCGTCAAGTTTTCCGAGGTATTTTTTAGAAACGACCCTGGGTTTACCGTTCACTCGTTTTGTCTCAATAGCGTAGTAGTATGGCCTCCCGTTGACCATCTGTTTAATGAGGCCGGCCATAAGAATTCCCTCCTCGCGATTAATTTAAGCAATATATATTAAACTATATCGCGAGAAGTGTCGAAAGGCAACGCGCAATATGGAACATTTTGGATCAGTCTTATAGTTTAGGTATCACATGCTTATTGTAGCTCTTCCTAACGAGCTCCAGATCGCTATTTCATTCTTGGGCACTACAATTCTAAGTTGAAGAATCCAGTATTATCAAGGGTTACAGGTCCAGCTTCAACGCAAAATAGGCTAAAAACTTTTTATTTCGTAAACTCCCGCTAGACGAAAGGATCAATATGGCTCGAATTTCGGGAATGTTGCTGGTGCCTAGCGGGATTACATTTATAAGGAGTACATGCCAAAAACTCACATGGTTTAGAAAGTTCTGGAGGTGTTTGATTGATTCATGAAAACAAATGTAGCAATTGTTCAAGCCGGCGGTCCCACATCCGTGTTGAATGCAAGTTTAGCAGGTTTTTTGGAAGCAGCAGCTTCTTCTAATCAATATAAGGAGATTCTTGGTTTTCAGAATGGGATTGAGGGTTTGATTACAAATAGAACTGTTCGTTTGGATGGGCTTGGTAAAGCTCAGATTGGTGCTCTTAAATTCCAACAAGGGGCGGTTCTTGGGGCGGGGCGATATCCGTTGCTTGCTCAAGGATTGACAAGTATACGAACTAACCTGCGGCAGCGTGGCATAAGCCAGTTAGTACTAGTCGGCGGCAACGGGACAATGTGGGCTGCTGACCAAATTGGCTCTGCCTGCTCAGACGTTCAAGTGGTTGGAATTCCGAAAACAGTGGATAACGATCTTTGGGGAACAGACCATTCTCCAGGCTATCTGAGTGCTGCCAAATTTGTTGGTGAAGGCATCAAATCGTTAGCGCTGGATCTCTGGTCGATACGTAATTTTGAACGCGTCCGGGTAGTGGAGGTGATGGGGCGGAATGTCGGTTGGCTAGCAGCCGCGGCCAGCCTGGTCGAAAATTCCTTGTCAGAGTTTCCACCGATTCATATTTATGTTCCGGAGCATAAGTTCTATTTCGAAAAGTTTTTTGCTAAGGTCAATGAACATCTGCAGACGTACCCTTGCCTGTTGGTGGTTGTAAGTGAAGGGGTTCGTAATGAATCTGGAAATCCGATTTCGGAATACGAAATTGGGGGAAGCACGAGTAGTACGATTCCGGGAGGAGTAGCTCAATTATTGTCTTCGGAGTTACGCGACTGCGGAATTCCATCGCGCGGTGAGAATTTAGGGACTCTCCAGCGGTCGAATACTTGGACAGTCTGTGAGCGGGATCGCCAGGAAGCCATATTCTTAGGAGGACAGGCTGTTAAAGTTTTGCAAGAAGGCAACAGCAATGTCATGTTGGGTTTGCAGGGTAAGGCCGTTGGCTTAACCGATGAAGCTAGGGTTCAATTGGTGACCTTCCGGAATGTTGCAGGAATGGAGCGCCCTTTAGATCCCAACTTTTTGACAGAGTACGGAATTGACCAGTCTTTTATGGCCTGGTTGCAGAGCAGGATGGGAGAACCATTGGCGAGTTCTGACAGTGAACGCCAGGTGGTGTGGATATGATTAACAAGTTTTCGCTGATAAGACGAATATTAATGAAAAGGAGCTGATCACGGATGTTCTGCCTTTTCGTACTGAGAAATTTACATTTTTCGTTGTGTCACTCTCCCTAATATGTTTCTCGTTAGGTAGAGTCCCCTGAAAAACAGCTAATTCGAAGAAATCTCGGCCAAAGATATCCAACCTAACCCGCATGAATAAAGGGTTTACCAGCGAAGGCGTTGGCTGGATGTTATAAAGTAGGGACTTTTTCAGGGGAATCTAGGTAGTGCGAATGCAGTCGCCCATTTCTGGTGAGGTCGTTGGGGTGCCTATCTCATCATCAGGCAACATTCGGGCTTTTCCGGAGGTAAACAAAAATAGAGCAAATAGAGGGTGCTTGTGTGGATGTTTCCTACGAAAAAAAAGAGTCAAAAGTTAAAAGAGTTGATGTTGACGTAATTCCGGGAATTTATAAAAAGGGAGGGACTTTAAGTGAATAACACCAAGAGAACAATATCCTTAGTATCAACCATAACCATTATGGTGCTGTTAATGGCTCTTGTTTCTGGGTGTGGTCAGGTTACCCAAGCAAGTCTTAATGGTGGGAAAACTAATAAACAATCCGAGACGATTACAGTTTTGGCAGAAAAACACCCGTGGACTACTGCAATCCAACCCTATATTCCTGAGTTTGAGAAACAGACGGGCATAAAAGTTAATCTAATGATCCTCTCAGAACAACAGCAACGAGATAAAAGTTTAATGACTTTGCAAGCGAAGAGTCCTGATATAGATGTGTTCATGTCCCTCAAATCCCTCGAAGGTTTGGCTTATGAAAAGGCAGGCTTTTATGAGGATTTAGATAAGTATATCAGGGATGCAAAATTGACTCCGGCGGACTATAAAGTCAACGATTTCATGAAAGGACCTTTTGATGGAGAACGTATTGAAGGCAAGCTCGTAGGGATTCCAATTATTGTAGAGGGACCTGTCGTTTTTTATAGAAAAGACTTGTTTGCGCAGTACAATATTCCTATTCCTAAAACACTAAATGACCTTGTAAGGGCAGCACAAACGGTTGAACAAAAAAGCAAGGGGCGCATCTATGGAGTTGCACTTAGAGGTCTAGCGCCAGCGGTGAGTTACACCTTTGGGACATTCTTTCATAACATGGGTTTAGAGTGGTTCGATAGTAACGGTAACCTTAACTTTAATAAGCCTGGAGCGGTCAAAGCAATAGACACGTACTGCACCCTTGCAGCAAAATATGGCCCGCCTGGAGCCGTAAACAATAACTTTTATCAATCTTCTTCCTTGTTTGCTCAGGGTAAGGTCGCTATGGAAATTGATGCTTCCAATGAATTAGCATCAATAACAGATCCCAATAATTCTAAAGTAATAGGTAAAATTGGAGTATTTCCTATTCCAGCCGGACCAGGAGGTAATCACCCAACAGTGCTACAGTGGGGGATTTCAATGTCGGCATATTCACAGCACAAAGATGCTGCCTGGGAATTTATTCGCTGGGCAACTAGTCCGGATATGCAATTAAAGCTGGCGTTAAAAGGTATTGCGAGTCCCAGATCCTCTACGTGGGAAAATACCCAATTTAAAGCGTCTCTTAGGGATGCTACAAAAAAAGAGTGGGCTAAAACTCTCGAGTTCATAATGAAGAATGGAAATCCGGAAGTTGGACCGCCGGCAATAAAGGAAGCCGCAGTGAGACAAGTTATCGGGAACAACATTGACAAAGTCATGCTGGGTTCTGAGACACCTCAACAGGCAGCTGACGCGATTCAACAAGGTGTGACGGAGGTTATTAAACAATAATGAGTGGTCCAATAGTAAAAGGGGGTGGGCTCTTGCACCATCCCCGTCTGCGGAAAGCAAAAAGCAATGATCTTATCGCTGCGTTCCTAATGGTCAGTCCCGCTATCGTGTTCACCTTAGCCATGATCATATTTCCGATAGGATATGCTCTATTCCTTTCACTGACAAAGTGGGTACCGGGTTCTTCGGTTACTCAATTTGTTGGCCTAAGCAATTTCCGAAGAATGTTAGGTGATCATGTATTTTGGTTATCCTTTCGCGTGACGATGATACTTTTCATTGCTTGTTTGCTTCTAGAGACAATTATTGGCATATATTTAGGTATTCTCTTAAGCAAGGATTTACCGGGGCAAAAGGTTCTACAGGCGGTTATATTGATTCCATCTATAATTGCCTCTGTAGCTATTGGTATGATGTGGATTCAGATTCTTGATCCGACACTGGGATTTGCCAATTATTTATTGAGCATTGGTGGCCTTAAACCGTTGGCTTGGCTTGCTAATCCAGGTACTGTATTACAATCCCTAATCATTATTGATGTTTGGCAATGGTCGCCTTTTATGGCATTGATAATTACAGGGGGCATGAGGACTCTCCCGTCAGAGCCTTTTGAAGCAGCACTAATTGATGGGGCAAACAAGTGGCAAATATTTAGATTTGTGACGTTGCCCCTCCTAAGACCAGTTATAATGGTAGCTATACTTTTGAGAAGTGTGGATTTGGTACGCTTTTTCGATACGGTGTATATCATGACCCAAGGTGGGCCTAATAATGCTTCAATGACCTTAAATGTTTATTCCTATCTCCAAGGATTTAACTATATGGATATGAGCTATGGCAGTGCCATTATGCTTTTCCTGTTGCTGTTAGTGATATTAATAAGTTTAGTGATCACTAAACTGCGTAGGAGGATGTCGTGAGTGCAAAATAAGCGGTATTACGTTGGTGCATATGTACAATATATAATCTTGGCCCTTGCCTTCCTTGGGCCAGTATTATGGATGGTTAGTTCTTCATTTAAAAACAATGTTGATATTACAGCTTATCCGCCAGTCATTTTGTTCAAACCGACTCTTAATAATTACTTAAACTTGTTTCGGGTCTATCCTTTCGGCCAATACATCCTAAATAGTTTTATTATCACGGGATTTTCCACTCTTTTAGGGTTGATTCTAGGAGTCCCTGCGGCTTACGCTATAGCCCGATTTCGCCTCAATTCAATAGCGTTATTGTCACTGTTAGCAAGGATGGCTCCCGGCGTATTGTTTCTCATTCCGTGGTATATTATTAGTACAAGTTTGCATATATCGAGCAATGACTTTGCAGATTATTTGTCTTTAATTTTAGCTCACTGTGTAATAACAATGCCACTAGTAGTTTGGCTCATGATATCGTATTTTGAGAGTATACCAATAGATACTGAAGAATCTGCGGTAATTGATGGATGCTCAAGATGGGGGTTATTCTTCAGAATAGCTCTGCCACTGTCACTGCCGGGTCTAGCTGTATCAACAGTTTTATCTTTTATTTTTTCATGGAACTATTTTCTTTTCGCACTGGCGTTAGCAAACAATGCAACTATGCCTTTGACGGTGATCGCATTCAATTTTATTGGTGAAGGTTCCGCCGACTGGGGAGGGTTAATGGCTGCCAGTACAATCATAAGCCTTCCTGCCTTAATTCTAACGATTTTTGCTCAAAAACTTCTGATTAAAGGACTTACAGCAGGAGCTATCAAGGGTTGAGGAAAAGAATAATAAAAAGGAGAACTTAAAATGTTAGCAGCAAGTTTTATGGGGGAACAGAAGATTGCACTTGTAGACAAAGAAATCCCGGCAATTAAATCTGACGAGGTGCTTATTAAAGTTGCATATACTGGGTTATGTGGTTCGGATAAGCGACTATTTTACCTAGGGACACCCGTTGTACCAGGTCACGAAATCTCTGGAACAGTAATTCAGATAGGAGTAGATGTAAATACAGATATTCACAAAGGAACTAGAGTCATAGTGTATATTCCTTTGTATTGCAACTCCTGTAACGAATGCCGTTTAGGAAACTACAATCGATGCGAAAACATTTCTGGTTTAATTGGTTGGCAGGTACCCGGAGGCTACGAGGAATTCATGGCAGTGCCTGCTGGAAACGTTATTCCTATAGATGATGATATTAGTTTGGATGAAGCCGTCTTGTTACTTGATACCATTGGTACCCCAGGGCATGGAATACGCATGTGCATTAAGGCTATTGGCGACAATGTTGCTGAGAGGGCACTTGTAATTGGATGTGGTCCTTTAGGTCTAGGATCTCTTCTGGTTTTAAAGGGAATGGGAATAAAGGAGATTTACGCTTATGATCCAAATGTAAATAGGCTCCACTTGGCGTTAGACTTCGGTGCAAGGGCATATGATGCCGAAAGGTCTCCTGAAATGCATATAGTAATCGAAGCGAGTGGCCAAGAAGTTGCGCGTCAAATGGCACTGCATGCTGTGCATGCTGGGGGAGCAGTCTTACTACTGGGGGAAAGCAGTACCCCTTGGACGATTGTTCCAAGTCCAGAAATTAGGCGTAAGGATTGTTTCTATATTAGGTCGTTCTATTTTCCGCTAAAGGAGGTAAAAGAAAATGTAAGTCTATTCAAGGATAATAGGACCGAATTCAACAAACTCATTAGTGAAGTCGGATCATTAAAGGAGATTGAACGTATGCACATTGACTTTTGTGAGGGCAAAACGATTAAACCACTTGTTAAACTGTCGGTAGATTAGTATGTCTTACCCGATGCGGCTGTCCGGATTGTGCGCACGTGTCGTACCTAGATTTGCGAGGCATTATCGAATTATTTTGCAGATAGGGTTTAGATAGGGTTCGTTACCATGGCCTTAACATGTTAGTTGCGGTGGTTCGTTTCAGCAGCCATTTTAACTTTTGCATGGTTTTAGCGATCTGTCCCAAAGGCATACTGGTTGACGAAACCTTTTACACCGGTAACGATGGTCAAGTTCCTGAAATGCTTTGGTATCAAACGGCGGGCCACGAAAAGTAAACGTATCGTCGCGGCAGAAACCCCACAAACAGCCATGCAAAAGGACAAAGGGAAAGAATGTGATGAAGATTGTCACGGTGATGGTATGAGAAGATCCTGTAGCGTTTACACAACAAAGTCCGTTGAAAGGAATACGAGAGACAGAAGAGGATATACCCAAAGTAAACTTGACCAAGGAAAGCTCACTGTGGATGCAACGTGCACGCCATTCAACCCGCGTCTTTTGATGGACTTGGGGTTATTGAACGAAACCCTTGAAAAACTGAACGAGATCATTGATTGCTCCATGAGGGTGGTCGACAAGCAAACAAGTTAGTGGAAGCAACTAGCGGAAATTCGAAAATTGGTTTATCAGCAGGTCAAGATGTACAAAAAGTGTCCGGGTCCTAAAATTGACCAGATGAGTGGGAGGCAGTGTAAAGAAGTGAAGAAACTTAAGGGAATAGTGGCCGCAACAGTGACACCAATCGATCACTTTGGGAAGGTAAACTTTCAGGAGATCCCTGAATTCATTAGTTTTTTACTAGATAAAGGAATCCACGGATTGTTTCCCTGCGGATCCACCGGCGAAGGAATTTTGCTCTCTACAGACGAACGCAAGAAAGTGGCTGAGCTAACCGTTAAAGAGGCTTCTGGACAAGTGCCTGTCGTAATTCACACAGGATCAATTGACATTCACGAGGCCATTGAACTCACTGTTCATGCCCGGAATATCGGGGCGGATGGAGCTGCTTTGATACCACCATATTACTATAGTGTCGATGAGGCAGCAATCCTTGATTACTATCGTTCTATAGCCCAAGAGGTCAAAGATTTCCCTCTCTATATTTACAACATTCCGGGGAACGTGAAAAATGTGATTTCCCCCATGATCGTCGTAAAACTCCATGCCGAGTTTAGTAATATTCTGGGTATTAAAGACAGTAGCATGGATTTTATGAATTTTATTAACTTTAAAGCGGCACTTCCAGGCGATTTTTGTGTTCTCATGGGCAACGATGCTCAAATCTACTCAAGTGTCTTGATGGGAGGAAGCGGGGCTATTGCTGCAACAGCAAGTGCATTTCCCGAGCCAGTAGTGGAAATCTACGAAAGTATTAAGGCTGGAGATCTAAATGCGGCTCTGAAAGCTCAAAAAATAGTAACCGAAATCAGAACTATATTTAGAAGCTATCCACCTGTTGCCTCATACAAAAAAGCGCTAGAGTTCCGCGGGATTAAAGCCGGTGTCCCCCGCTTGCCTCTGAGAGGAATGACAGACGAAGAGTCAGAAAGGATGACAAGAGAACTTAGCAATCTCGGATTGCTGTAAGTTTTGGAAATTTGGAGTGGTTGTCAGGTGGACGAAAGGGGTAAAAGATATGTTTACCAAAGACCGTAAATATCGTAGTTATGACGTCGTTGTTGGGATGGATCGTGGCGGGCAGCGTGCTCACTTAAAGAATCTAGGCCTTTTAACTGAAGATATGAAGAAACCCTTTATAGGTATTGTCAACACCTATAATGAAATGCATCCTGGCCACTTTCATTTAAATGAGATTGTAAAGCATGTTCGCGACGGTGTCTGGGCGGCTGGGGGTGTTCCTTTTGAGTTTGGCACCATCTCAATATGTGACGGCTTTGCTCAAGCTAATCTGGGAATGTGTTATGCTCTACCCAGTAGAGAAGTAATAGCTGATTCAATAGAGGTTATGACAGAAGGGCATAGATATGACGGTCTAGTCTTAGTAGGCGGGTGCGACAAGATTGTGCCGGCCTTCCTCATGGCGATAGCACGATTGGATCTCCCTGCTATAGTCGTTACGGGGGGTCCTATGCTTCCTGGCCGTTATAAGGGCAAGGACTACGCGACATATGAACTTAAAGAAGCTGCAGGAAAGGTTCAGCGAGGAATCATGAGTGAAAAAGAGTTAGAAGAAATGGAAGGTTGTCTCTCGCCAACGGCCGGGTCTTGTTCAATGATGGGCACAGCTAATAGTATGTCAGTGGTGGCCGAAGCATTAGGCCTTACTATGCCGGGGTGTGCTACAGCGCATGCAGTGGAAGGTATTAAACGTCGTATTGCTAAGGCTAGTGGCTATAAGATTGTGGAACTTGTGAATCGCGGATTTAGGCCCAGTTCCATTCTTACTAGAGAAACATTCTTCGACGCTATTAAGGTTGCCATGGCTGTTGGCGGGTCAACTAACACCGTACTTCATATTCCTGCGATTGCTCATGAAGTGGGAATTAAAATTACGCCCGAGGATTTCGAACGTCTAAGCAGTTGCACCCCATATCTTGTAAAAATAAAGCCAAGTGGTCAGCATACGCTCAAAGATTTCGAAGATGCGGGGGGAGTTCCTGCAGTAATGAGAGAACTGGGTGACTTGATTGACGTTTCCCGAATGACGGTAAGCGGATTAACCGTCGGTGAAATTACTGCCGAAGCAAAAAACAAAAACTCGGAAGTCATTAGAACTATAACAAATGCATATAGCAATCAGGGTAGCCTCGCTGTTTTGAAAGGTAATCTAGCTTCTAAGGGAGCGGTAGTCAAACAAACCGCCGTACATCCTACGATGTTAAAACACCGGGGTCCGGCTCGTGTGTTCAACAGTGAGGACGAAGCAGTGATAGCAATCTCTGGTGGCAAGATAAACCAAGGTGATGTCATCGTAATTCGATACGAAGGCCCTATAGGGGGACCGGGAATGCGCGAGATGTTAACGGCTACATCCTATCTCGTCGGCATGGATCTTGCGAATGTGGGATTAGTAACGGATGGACGTTTCTCAGGGGCTACCAGAGGACCGGTTATCGGACACGTCTCTCCTGAAGCCGCCATTGGTGGGATTATTGGTTTAGTTGAGGAAGGGGATGAAATTCTAATCGATATTCCTCAACGTAGATTAGAACTCCTAGTATCTGATGAAGAGTTGGAACGTCGTCAAAAATCGTGGAAAGCAGAAGAGCCTAAGATCAAAAAGGGGTATTTGCAACGCTATATGCATTGGGTCACTTCGGCTGATGACGGGGCATTTCTCAAGTCGGAATAATCTGCGGCCTTGTTTGGTTGATGGAAAGGTAATAATTCAGCGAAAAGTTGGAAGGAGAAAATAGATTTATGACCGGGGAAATTATGAAGTCGCTTTTCATTGACGGAGAATGGAGGGAGCCCATTAAGCAAGGTAGCAAAGAGGTGACAAACCCGGCAACAGGAGAACCTATCTGTCAAATAGGGCATGGGGACAGCGGTGACGCTTTACTAGCTGTGGAAACCGCGGCCCACGCTTTCACAGGATGGTGTTCAACTTCCGTGCGTCAACGGGCTAATATCTTAACTGCAGTAGCCGGACTGTTGCGGCACAGAGCAGATCACATCGGAGAGGTTTTAGCTTCCGAAACCGGGAAAACCTTATCTCAGGCAGTTGGAGAGGTGAATTTTGCCGCCGAATATTTCCAGTGGTTTGCCGAAGAGATTCGCAGACCGTACGGGAGTTGCATCCCGAGCGACGCGGCCAATAAGCGGCATATTGCCTACAGCCAACCGGCAGGGGTCGCTTTATGCCTTACTCCGTGGAATTTTCCGGTTTCTATTCAAGCGCGGAAGATAGCGCCGGCTTTGGCAGCAGGTTGCTCCGTTGTGGCAAGGGCATCCGATGAAGCCCCGTTAAGTGTGATTGAGCTATTTAGATGTCTTCAGGATGCCGGCGTTCCTAAAGGGGTGGCAAATTTGGTCTTAGGTCCGGCAGCATCTACGGCAGAAGCAATGATGAAGCATCCCGCCGTACGGGTTGTGAGTTTCACGGGCTCCACCTCTGTTGGGCGTGCTTTAATGCGGCTAGCGGCGGATGGGATGTTGCGCCTGGCTCTGGAATTAGGAGGAGATGCACCTTTCATCGTCTTTGATGATGCAGATCTTGAAAAGGCTGTTGAGGGCGCTATGATTGCGAAATTCAGGAATAACGGGCAGTCTTGTATAGCTGCCAACCGTTTTTACGTACATGAAAGGGTTTATGATGAATTTGTCTCAATTTTCGTGAGCAAGATTGCTAAGATGAGGATAGGGAATCCACTTATGGATCCGGCGGTCGATCTTGGTCCACTGATAAATCTCGCGAGCAAAAACAGGGTTGAAGGGTTGATCCGCGAAGCGGCGACGCTTGGCGGAAAACATTTAGTGTCTAAAGCGGTGGTACCTGTTGAAGGTTATTATGTTTCTCCGGTTGTCATGGAAAACGTGCCCGAAAGTGCTGCATTTGCGAGGGAAGAATTATTTGCTCCTGTTGTACCGATATCTAAATTTGCAGATGAGGCTGAGGCGATTAAAAAGGCAAATAACACAGATATGGGATTGGCGGCTTATGTGTACACCAATACTCTATCCCGATCCACGCGGGTTACGGAATCTCTCAGATTCGGGATCATTGGTCTAAACAATGCCTTGCCCTCCGTGGCATATGCCCCGATGGGGGGAGTAAAACAGAGCGGGCTAGGTCGTGAGGGCGGAAGGACAGGGCTGGAGGAATTCATGGATGTCAAATATGTTGCGACAGAAGTTTAGGGTCACTGGGGATCGGCTGAACACGTGTAAGATTTTGTCGCTAAACCGATCAAACGGAATGTGATCGAAAGTAGTGACGAGCAATGGGAAAGCGGAAGACATCCTTGCGGAGAGGCCTATTCTTCTCCTCAATGAATGTCCGCACGGGGGAGTGATCTTCCATGGGTGGTTCGGCCTTTAGGACCCAGCGTTTTGCGAATAAGCCCCTCCAAACGACTTTTCGTAGGCTTGCACGTATCGATTAATGGTATTGTAATGACAGCCAAACGCTTCGGCTAATTTCCGCTGAGAGGCTACCTGGGACCGAGTCAGGCCATGGGAAGAAATGTCGGTTGGATCGCATCAGCATCACTCTTGGCACAAAAAACCAAGGGTGATGCTGCGCATCTTATTTATTTACCGGAAAGACCCTTTAAACGGGAAGAGTTCCTCGCAGCTGTTCGAGGTTTACACGATCGACTAGGCGGGGTGTCGTGGTGGTCAGTGAGGGGTTGCGGGAGGGTTGGGGGGGAATCCGTAGCGCCACCGTTTTTGATAAAGGGCCGGGATGTGTATTTTGGCGATGTAGGTACTTACCTGGCGATGCTGGTACCGAAAAAGTATTTGGAGGCAATGGCTGTGATAGAAATATTTGTAAATCTCAAACGCTTTGATGTGCCCAAGAAATTGGGAGGGGTCTGCTCGGTTAGGAATCCTAAAGAATGGATTTCCTGGATTATGGCAGAGAGCGTTGGACAAGGGTTGGGAAAACTTAAAGATGTAGAACTCATCTTTTTTTTGCCGGAAGGATTAATCCTCAATGCTTACGACAAACTTTTCTCGTATCCGCCCGAAACTGCAAAAACCATCAAAATAGGTTGTCAGGGAGTCTTCCGGGAAGATATCCGCCAAGGCGGGAATTTTGGCGCCTTTACCACGAATAGACCCGCAACTGCAGCAAGGAATATGGGTTGCACCTGGGTTCTTGTTGGCCATTCCGAAGAAATGAAAGATAAGTTGGACATTATGGCTCGTTACGATCCCGAAACGGTGTATGATGAGGGAAAAAACAGAAAAGCTAAAGAAGCGGTCTATTCAATTATTAACCAGGAAGTTCTCTGCGCACTAGAGGCGGGAATGGATGTCCTTCTGTGTGTAGGGGAAACCGCCGAAGAACGAGGAGAGGGAAGTTTGCCAGAGCAGAAAGCAAGAGTCAAACAGGTCTTGCGCGGCCAGCTTGAAGCTGAGCTAAAAGAAGTTTTCACAGAAAGAACGGGCCGACGGGTGGTTATCGCCTATGAACCCATCTGGGCAATCGGGCCGGGGAAAATTCCTGCAGGACCCGACGATATCGCTTTTGCCGCTGCCTGCATTAAAGAGGTTGTACAGGAGTTAATGGGCGTGGAAACGGATATTGTCTACGGAGGAGGTCTCAAAGAGGATAACGCCAGGGCCATAGCTAAAGTCAAAGCCATTGGGGGAGGTTTGGTTGCCTTGACCCAGTTTGCGGGTAACATAGGGTTTTACCCAAACGATTTAAGCAGAATCATTGGGCGGTATGTAGAGAGCCGTAGGTAAATGTCTGCACTGTAGTTCCTGGTTAGCGAGCGCAACCAGTGAAGCAAAATACGCAAAACACGATAAGCTCATGATAGACTAAGGAGGAAACAGGGTGAAAAAGATAGCTTTTGAATACGGTGAAGGTCTCTTGGAAGCGGAATTACCTGACCAGACGGACGTTTTCGTACCAGGAGAAACTGTGCCAGATCCACCCGTGCTTCGGGACATCAGTAAAGCGACGAGGGAATCCATATTGAATCCAATTGGGGTTTTGCCAATTTCCCAACAGGTCAAAAAAGGGTCGAAGGTCGCCATCGTCTTTCCGGACCGAGTCAAGGGCGGATTCCAGGAAAATTCGCATCGGAAGGTCGCTATTCCCATCATTATCGAGGAATGTCTGAAAGCCGGAGTGGAGAAGCGGGATATCCAGCTGATATGCAGCAATGGGCTGCACCGCAAGATGACGAGGGAAGAAATCCAGAAGATATTGGGTGATGAATTGTTCAACGAATTTTGGTGGTCCCATCAAATTGCGAATCATGACAGCGAAAACTGGAACAACTTAGTGGACCTTGGCTTTGATGAGATGGGCAATCCGGTCATCATGAATAAAGACGTCTATGCGGCCGATCTTGCCGTACTGATTGGTCATGTTTTAGGCAATCCCTATGGGGGATATTCCGGGGGCTATAAGCATTGTGCGACAGGGATAAGCCACTGGAAGTCCATAGCTTCCCACCATGTGCCTTATGTCATGCATCGTGACGATTTTACACCGGTCAACAATCACAGCCTCATGAGAAGAAAATTTGATTCCATTGGTCAGCACATGGAAAAATGTATGGGCAAGAAATTCTTTACCTGTGATGCGGTTCTAGATACCTATCAACGACAAATTGCTGTATTTACTGGCTATGCGAAGGAGATTCAGCCACTGTCCTGGGAAATCGCGGACCAAAGGACGTACGTACCGTGGGCCAGGAAAAAGTACGACGTTTTGGTTTTTGGTATGCCTCAGAATTTTCACTACGGCAACGGAATGGGCACCAATCCGATTCTTATGATGCAGGCCATATCCGCTCAGATCGTCAGGCATAAAAGGATCTTGAAAGATAATTGTGTGGTCATCTGTTCATCGATTTGCAATGGCTATTTCCATGATGAAGAATTTCCAGCTTACAGAACGGTCTATGAATTGTTTCAGAAAGACTACCACAATGTCCTGCCTGATTTAGAGAAGTATGGCGAGTATCTGGCCCATAATCAGAAGTTTATTGACAAGTATCGCTTCAATTTTGGCTATCACCCCTATCACACGTTTTCCATGATTTCCTGTGCCCATATTGCCGAAAAACATTGCGCGGCCATTTATGTGGTGGGGGCTTATGAACCCGGTTACGCCAGAAGTATGGGGATGAAGACACGGGCAACTTTTGCAGAGGCTTTGCAGGATGCGGAAAAGTACGTCGGAAAGACTCCGAACATCTTGGCTCTGCCCAGGACTTTCAAAACGGCGAGTGTTCATTTGGGCCTGAAGGAAGGGGAGTTCTGAGATGCCACTCATACCGCTCCGACCTTTGCTGGAGGCAACCCGTAAACATGGTTTTGCTCAAGGAGCTTTTAACGTCAACAGTGTCGTTCAAGCCCAAGCCGTGATTGAAGTGCATGAAATGTTTCGCTCAGCCGGCATTGTGCAGGGAGCCGATCTGGCGAATGCCTTCATGGGTGGAAGGGCCGATTTCATGAAAGGAACGATTGAGGACAAGCGCAGAGGCGCCAGGAGAATTGGGGAGGCTGTGAAAAAGCTTGCCCAAGACTCACCCATCCCGATTGTGCTTCATCTTGATCATGGTAAGGATTTTGAATCAGTTAAGGCTGCTATCGCCGGTGGCTATACGTCGGTCATGATCGACGGTTCCCCGCTTCCTTTTGACGAAAACGTGGAACTGACCCGTGAGGTCGTCAAGTATGCCCATGCGCGAGGGGTCAGCGTGGAAGGCGAACTTGGCGTCCTTTCCGGCATGGAAGATGATGTTTTCTCCGAACACTCGACTTATACAAACCCCCTGAAAGCCGTTGAGTTTTTCAAGAAGACCGGGGTGGACTGTTTGGCGATCTCTTATGGGACAAAACACGGGGCCGTCAAAGGCGAGAACGTCCGTTTACGCAAGGAGATCGTCATTGCTGTGGCGGAGAACCTGAAGCATGAGGGAATCTTCGGCGTCCTGGTTTCCCACGGTTCGTCCGTGGTTCCGCAATATATCGTCGAGGAGATTAATCAACTGGGTGGAAAAATAAGCCAAGCCCACGGCATACCTCTGGATGAACTCAAGTCCGTGATCAAATCCGGTATCGGCAAGATTAATGTGGACACCGATATTCGCTTGGCGGTCACCAGAAATATCAGAGAGTACTTTGCCCGGAACTCTTCGAAGAAACGGAATTCTGTTGCTGAAGCTGTGAGCACAATCTGGGAACTCATGGAGAGAAACCCTGAGCAATTCGATCCCAGAGGGTATTTGACTCCCATTATGGAGGACTTTATTGTGGGCGAAGGGAAGGATTTTGCGGGAAAAGGAAGCGTCGGGGATATCCGCGATATTCTGGCCTGCGTCAAAAGTGGGGTGAGGGAGGTTGTTGGTTCTCTGATTGTGGAATTCGGTGCGGTCGGGCATGCCGCGCAAGTGGAGGTTGTGAGTCTCGACGAGATGGCTAACCGGTACCGGTGCATGCCAACGTGTTAGAGGTAAGTGGCGGGACAGAGCAATGAACATATCCGCTGAATTTGCCCACAAGCCGGGCCGGACTACAGACAAGGCAGGCGGGATAAGAAAGAGGCGGCCTCGGGGACATGAAAACTGCGATGATTAACGGAATTGTTTCCGCAACTCTGCTGGGAGTTTTACTCAGCCTAGCGAAGATCTGCTTCTCTGGAATGTCGGTTATCCTGTTCATGTTGATCGTACTGGGTGGAACGCATCTTACGCTTCTAGCTATTCTGTTAGTGCGACGAGAAGGCCGACAGGTTTTGTCAGCCGGTAAGCGTTATCCGGAGCTGTATTTAGTGGGTGTCTTGGGTACTACCTTGAGGTTGTTGCAGAATTGGGGGCTAGATCTTAGTTCACCCGTCAATGCCGCCATCCTGTTGCGGGGTGATTTGCTGTTCAGTCTCATAATTGGCTACCTTTTGTGGAAGCAAAAGTTGCGTCGTTTGGAGTGGGCAGGTATGGGGACCATGCTCGTGGGTGTTACTCTGGTTTTGCAAATCTCCTGGCAAAGATTTCGCCTTGGCTCCGGCGGCAACATCTTATTTCTTGGCAGTGCTTTTTTAGTGGCAGTTAATGCTGAGATCATTAAACATAGGCTGGGTCAGGTAGAAAATATGATAGTGGCCTATTTTAATTCTGGTATGTCTCTTATTCTCTTCCTAAGCGGGGCCGCGTGGACGGGGGAGTTAGGAGCATTTCCGCGGGCTGGCATGTTAATTTGGGTGTTGGTGTTCACGAGCATTATTTTTCAGGTCATCCAGTACCGGTGTTATTATCGTTCGTTGGAGGGATTGCCAACTTGGTTGGTCCGGGTTGTTCATTTAATCACACCGATTATAGCCATGGTTACGAGTGCCTGGTGGTTACACGAAAGGATCAATATGGCTCAGATTTTGGGGATGTTGGTGGTAGCTGGCGGGATTACGCTTATTTACGGCGCACACGCAAAGAGCTATTCCTAGCTAGGGGAGGCTGTCTGACGGAATATTTTTAACGAACAGGGGGTTCGTTGTCCAGCACTATCTTATTGATATTGTGGCTTTTTGATGCTAGGTACGAGCCTTACTTCTCTATTTCATCCTGTTTAAACGGTTGCGACCGAAACTTCAGGTATATCATGTCCACGTGTGCCCGGCATCGGCCGCTCAAATCATGAAGCGACAGTTATATCCCAAAATCCCATCGATAATTATACCTACACAGGTTCTTTAACATTAAACGCTTTGTAGATAGTGCTTTGATTTTTAGTAAGCGGGAACAGGATTCGTGTTCCATTTACTACTTGGATGCGTAGTTTAGATAAGGTGATGAGCAATTTCTTCATGGTCATCTTTTTGTAAAGATTCTTTTCCAGCATGACCTTGTGGATATGTGCGGCAAGTATGAGTGAGATAAAACCAATGAAGAGCTTGTTCTGCATAATACCGTCCTTATGTACCCTTAATCTTCCAAGGTCTAGACTATTTTTTAAACGAAGGAAGCCCTTCTCTACAACATCTTTTTCCCGGTATATTCGAAGAGCTTCTTTAGCGTTGGTCACATCATTCGTTATGAGGATCATCCAACCGCCTGTCTCCAGTTCCTGTCTGATGGCCTCCTCTTTAATGCTGACGGTATAGCCTAAGGGGGATTTCTCCGAGTTGCGGATGAGAAGGTATTTGCTATATTCTTCTTCCTGCAGGTGAGCTGCAGGATGGGCCTCTGCCCGTTCTTTCAGAAGTGCGACATGCGCATAAAGGTTCTCGCGAAGCTTCATCGCCTTCATGGCGTTATAGTAAACATGCGTATAAATCTTATGGTCTTTGTTCCACGCTCTAAGTTTGGTGACCCCGCGAACAGAATCTTCCCCTAAAACCATTGTGTTCTGAAGGCTGTCAATATCTTTGCGTTCACTTTCCACCTGCTTTTTCGCAAAGCCGGAGGTGAAGGGAACCGAGATGACGAAGCGTAGTTTGGCCGCATCATTCAACATGGCGTTTACATTTTTGGTACTGAAGAAACCCTTGTCCATCACAATCAGGGTGGGTTTACCTTTCGATAAGGCATTCATTTTGGACAAGGTAGTTTTCAACGTTGAGACATCCTTGAGGCTGCCGCTGTACGCGGTCTGATAGATAGGAAGCCCTGATTTTTCCCCCATCAGCATGCAAAGGTTGATTTGGGGAAGCGCTTCCTTGTCCCGGTTGTATCCCCATTCAACGTCTTCAATCAAGTTAGAATAGGAGGAGACAGAGGTAATGTCGAGGGCAAGGTATTCCTGTTCACTCCGGCACTGGCACCATTCCTGATAAAAAGCCTCTCTTGAGTCTGGGCTTATGGCCGCCAACAATTCACTGATGCGTTGCGACGACATGCTGCCGACCGGAAGGCATTCGGTACTGTTAATCCAATCCTCACAATAAAGAAACGGATCTCCGGAGGAAATAAGGTAACAGGCCAGATTGAATACCTCCTGCCAGTAATTCGGTAAGGCTCTCTCCAGTGCCCTGAGCAATCCAATGCTTTGCGCAATGCTCTGAAAGAGATAAAAGGCTCCATAATCCTTGATGGATGAACGCTGGATCTCCTCAATAGAAAAGGTCATGTTGGTTGCTGGTATCTATAAAGCCCCCTAACCGAACTTGAGCCATAGCCCCTTATAGGGTACACTGAAGATGTGGAGGGGGATATGGTGAAGCGTAATCGATACTCAAAAGAATTTAAGACCGAGGTTCTTCGAGAGGTACGGGAGGTCGGCAACGCGGTTCCCGTAGCCAAAAAACATGGGATAAGCGTTGGGCTAATCTACCGTTGGGGAAAGCAGAGTGAGCACAAGGCGTGGGGACAGGCTTCGGACGAGGCAAAGAAGATAGCGGAGTACCTTCCGTCACCCAAGGAATTTCGCGAGCTCGAGGAGGAAAACGGAAGGCTCAAATCGATTCTTGGAGAAAAGGACCTTGAGATCGCAATTTATCAGGATCTTCTAAAAAACCGCCAGCCCGGCTTTCCGAAAAAATAGAGGTTGCTGAGCAATGGATTGACCGGGGATATGCAGTAGCTCATGTGCTCAGAATTGTTGGTGTCAGCGAAGCAACGTACTACAACCGAAGGAAATCGGAACAGGTACCTAAGCAGGAGCGTGAAAACAAGGGGGGACGCCCACGTCCAGGTTATTGCCGAACCCAAGAGGGCAAGCTAATCAGTGACGAAGAGATCAAAGAATGGCTTCTGGAACTTGTGGCCGGAGAGGAGGCTGCGTATGGCTACCGAAAGCTCACCTTAAGCTTAAGAAGGCAAAGGAATCTGGTTATCAGCTTTAAAAAAGGCTATCGGCTCTGCAAAGAGCTGGATATTCTGGAGGCGGCTAAGCGTTTACGAGTCAAGCATCCCCGCCGGATCGCAAGAAATCGAGAGATAACCGCACCGAATCAACTCTGGGAAATGGACATCAAGTACGGATACATCCGCGGAGAAGACCGATTCTTCTTTCTCATGGGCATTCTTGACGTGTATGACCGCAGTCTGGTCGATTACCATATTGGTTTAAGCTGCGAAGGAAAACACGCCGCCCAGACCTTGGAAAGAGCTCTCTGGCGTCGGCGAATATTTGGAAGCTCAAATGAGCCCGTGATCCGGACAGATAATGGGCCGCAGTTTATTAGTCATATCTTTGAGACCGCTTGTGAAAGTTGGGGTGTAGAGCACGAGAGAATTCCGCCGAAGACACCGAACAAGAACGCTCACATCGAATCGTTTCACTCCAACCTAGAACGGGAATGCCTCTCAAAACATGAATTTGGCAGTTACGCCGAAGCGTATGAGGTAATCGTTAACTATCTTGACTTCTACAACAAACGCCGTTATCACGACAGCCTTTACGACCTGTCGCCTGAAGAATTCCAAGAAAAGCTCAGCAAAGGAGAAATCAAATGCTTTGTGGTGAAAGTTTAAGTGTGCTGATGTGCAGCAGAGGGCAGATTCCATCTGCGGATAAACCCTTGACAACCGCTTGATTGCGCACAACGGCTGGAGGACTTCAATGTCAAGGGCGGGCGTAAGCCCGGCAAAGCGGACCCTTTACATTGAGAGGCCGGAAGTTGTAAACTCGGCCAAGCGGTTGTCAAGTGAGCTTATGCTAAGCCTTCTTGGACAAAATCATAAAACTATGAAATCACGAGAATAAGGGAGTAAGGCTCTAAAATTAGGGGGTTGCCCCGGTATTTCAATGGGAGTTCCTTGTTCAGCCATACGGGCCAGGTATTCAGGCTTATACACCGGATTTCCGGTTATGGGATTAATTTTGCCGATAGGGACACGTTTGTTTCTCGGCTTGCCGTCGGCATTGCGAAAAGAAACTGACTCGTAAAGATAAATCTTATCCCCAACCTTTTGCCTAATGATGGAAGTCATGGTAACTCCCCCCCCTCACTTGCAGGTATAACTTATTATACCTACAAGTGAGGGGGAATACAAGGGAAAAACAATAAACTTCAAGAAGTTCTGCAACAAACAAGCTTGAAAGCAGATTATTCTTCAACTAAATTGGCCAAATGAAATCAAAAGTTCCGTAGGTATAAATTTTGCCGGGGATCAAGGTTATATGTAATCCCAATCTAAGTGTAACTTAAGCCAATTGCCCCTTGGCAGCACGTGCTTCCAGGAGTAACCATTCTATATCTTTGACACTGCACGGACTATGGTTAAATGTTGGCAAAGCCCATTCTCCTGTGTCTCGAAATGTTCTTTCAGCTAAGTAATTAATGACACTGAACATACCTTTGGTGTACATTATAGAAAGGAATATGGCCATGAAACTCAATATAGACGCGAAGATCATGCTCATCGCTCCGTATATAGAATTAGCCGAAGAGGCGACACGGTTGAATCTCGAATCCAATTTAGATGTAAAGGTAAAGAACGCTTTGCTGGCTGAGTCCGGTGATTTGATCTCTAAAGCCAAGAAGGAACAGATGGATGCCATAGTGAGCCGTGGGGGTATCGCTTTAAAATTGAGTCAGGGCCAACATGATATACCGGTAATAGAGATACCCATAAGCGGCTTTGATATTTTGGAGGCATTGTATGAGGGAATGAAGATTAGCCATGAGATAGCCCTGATGGGTTTTTCCAATATCATTGAAGGGGCTAATAGAGTTGCCCTGATTCTTTCGCTCTCTAATTTGCGGGTTGTTTTGCGAGAGACCGCGGATGATTGCATCGACAAAGTCGCATTGCTGAAGAAACAGGGTGTACAGGTGATTATTGGTGATTCATTCGCTGTCAAAACTGCTATTGGCTTTGGACTGAAGGGGATTCTTATCCGTTCCAGCCGGGAAAGCCTTATCGCCGCCTACCAGGAGGCATCGAGAATTGTTAGGATAAAGAGGGATGAACGCCTGCAACAGGAGCAGTTGCGGACGATCCTCAACTATACGCACAGTGGAATTATTGCCGTCGATAAACACGGATTCATTATAGCGGCCAATACTCAAGCGGAAAAGCTGATTGGCAAGAAGCATAACGAAATAATCCGGAAGCCCTGCATGGAGATTGCACCTTCTCTTAATTTGCGCAAAACCCTAGAGGCGGGTAAGACGGAATTAGGGCTTATATGTGATATGGCAATGACTCGGGTCGTCGTCAGCAGGGTTCCCATTGTTGTTAATGAAGAAGTTGTCGGTGCCGTAGCTACGCTTGAAGCATCGGAACTGATTCAGGAAGTACACCGGAAGTTACACAAGGAGATAATCAAGAAGGGGCATTTTGCCCGAAACACTTTTGACTCCGTCCTCGGCCGGAGTAAGATTATCAAAGCTGTCATCGCCCAGGCAAAAGCATATAGCAGCGCGGATTCAGCCGTCTTAATACAAGGCGAGACAGGTGTGGGCAAAGAACTGTTTGCCCAGGCCATCCATAATCAGAGTCCGCGCTGTCTGGAGCCCTTTATCGCCTTTAATTGTGCCGCTATTCCGACCAATCTCTTGGAGAGCGAATTGTTCGGCTATGTCGGCGGAGCTTTCACCGACGCCCGCAAGGAAGGAAAAGTTGGTCTACTCGAAATGGCCGAAGGCGGTACGGTCTTTCTGGATGAGATTGGTGAAATTACCCCGGAGTTTCAGGTTAAGCTGCTGCGCGCGTTACAGGAAAGAGAAATCATGCGTATAGGCGACGGGAATATTATTAAGGTAAATATCCGCGTAATCGCATCTACGAACAAAGATTTACGGATTATGGTGGAAGAGGGCCGCTTCAGAGCGGATCTGTATTACAGGTTAAATGTATTGCGCTTGAAAATACCGCCATTGAGAGAACGGGAAGGAGACATTCCCCTTTTGGCAAAGCATTTCCTCCAGAAACACTGCGAAAAATATCGGAAACCAGTACTGGAATTGTCTCCTGCAGCCTTGAGCGTGTTGAACGATTATAATTGGCCGGGGAATATTAGGGAACTGTCCAGCGTGATTGAAAGGGCTGCGGTCAGGTCCCCGGGTATAGTTATTGATGCCAACGAGTTTTATGACTTGGCGGACGAGGAAGTCAAGGACGAAGGATATTCATTTGACCGGAGGTTGCTGATCGAAACCATGCTCCTGACCGGGGGGAACAAGACACAGGCCGCCGCCTTACTCGGTGTCGACCGATCTACTTTGTGGCGACGACTGAAAAAGTTAGAGGGAAAGGTTGGGAAGGACTAACCGTTCCACTACCCCACGCCGACCGCTGTTGCAGGCCGGCTTTTTTGTTGCCCAGGGCTGGAAACCGAACTTTGGCTGTCGCCCCGGACTTAGGCGACTTAGGCTTGGGATCAGCCACCAGGAGATGGACATAGCGGCCCCCAAGAGTGGCTTAGCGCCCATCGCAGGATGCCCGGCGGGGGCGCTTTTTCATGGCGGAGGAGACGGCAACGAAATGTTGCAAGGAGCAACACTTCCGGTCGGGGAAGAGGCCTTCCCTCCGGCCTTTTTGGGTTGGCACAGATCTTGCTACTCAACTTTAGAAAGCTGTCGTGAGGCTTTGGTGAGCCGCTAACATCAGTTATCTTCGAGTAGGGGCAAAAAGATTGATAGAATTTTGGGGAATCTCTCACTTGCGTCCCTCACTGCTTCGAGGAGGTTGTTTGTCTGGCGGTATTGATCCTTTGCTTTGGGCCGTCGAATCAAGACCGAGATGATCAGCTAATTGCCGCAAGGCAAATATCCTTTGCATCCTGACTTTGTGGATCTTTGGTCCTAATTCTCGGTACTGATTAAATTAGACAAGGAGGGAGGGGTGGCGCAGGCTCTCTGCAGAGGGGCAGATATCAATTATGTCGGAATCTCTGAGCTAGTAGCCATAGCCAAGCGTTATGTCGGCCAGCCAGGATCCACGCGTTCTCGTCCTGCCGGAAATGTTCTCCAAAATCCCGGTCCATCTCAGAAGAAAATAAGAAGCAGGCTCGAACAACCCTCCGGGGTACCCAGAAAGGATGGCCGCCACCAAACTGGAAGTGCCGGTCATCGGCCGGGGGGGCAACGAAACGTTGCACGGGGCGACACTTCCTTCTGGGCGAAAGGTTGGTCTGACGCTGTTTTCTTGTTTGGCATGGACTTTGCATGTGATAATTTAGACATCCATTTCGGCGGGAACACAGGTAAGAGAGGGAATCAAAGTTTCTTTGGGGAGAAGAAGCGCGCCTACGCTTTTAGGAGGGTTGGCAGAGCATAAAGCACGCTAGGCAGGGAGGAGATAGGTCGCTCCTCCTGTGTACTAGGGATGTCGCCTTCGTGTCCCCGGTCCCGGGGACGACGCAAGTGCTGGAGAGGATAACAATGCATGCATTCGGCAGCGAATCCGCGGTTGGCAAAATTGTCTGACACTAAGTCGGGGAATCTCACAGGAATATCAGGGATAAGAAGGAGATGGGTCGGATTGACGAGACCAATTATCGGCATCACTATGTCTGAGGCAGCGGGTATAGGACCGGAGATTTTGTTGAGGGCCATAGAGGAAGGGTCGATTTTTACTTACTGCCAGCCACTGCTTATCGGTGATTTCAAGATATTGGATCTAGCCAGGAGACGGTTCAACGTCAACGTCGATTTCAATGTAATCAAGCATTTCGAGGAGGCCGCCTGGGAAGACGGCAAGGTCGATGTGATTGACCTGGACAATATCCCCATGGGTGCCTTTAGGCCGGCAGAGCCCAACGCCGTTACAGGACGGGCGATGATCGAATACACGGAAGTGGCTGTTAGGCTGTGCATAGACAAGAAGACCCAGGGGGCCGTGGGAGGGCCGCACAGCAAGAAGGCGGCGGCCGACGCCGGAATTCATTTTGACGGCTACCCGGGGTTGATTGCCAGGATGACGGGGGCCAAGTATCCGTTTTTAATGCTGGTGGCCGGAAATCTGCGGGTGGCCAACGTCACGCTGCACGTATCGCTCAGGGATGCCTGCAACCTGATTTCCGAACGATTGGTACTGGAAGCAATAAAAGCGGTCGATGAAGGGGTAAAAATGTTTGGCGTCGTCGAACCGAGGATCGCCGTCGCCGGGTTGAATCCTCATGCCGGGGAGGATGGCATGTTTGGTGACGAAGATGAAAGACATATCAAACCAGCAGTAAAGGCTGCCCGAGGGATGGGTATCAATGCGTCAGGTCCATGGCCCGCGGATTCCCTGTTCTATAACGTTATGGACGGAAAATATGACGCCTATGTCGCTATGTACCATGACCAGGCCCACATACCCGTGAAAACCTTGGCCTTCAAAAAGGCCTCCGCGGTAGCCATAGGGGTGCCCATAAACTGGGCAACCGTAGACCACGGTTGCGCCCTCGATATTGCCTGGAAGGGAATAGCCGATCCGGGTGTTATTATCGAGACCATCAAGTTGGTAAGTCTGAGGGGAGGTATTAAGGAATAATGAAACCAATTGTAGCCATTACTATTGGTGACGCGGCTGGAATCGGACCAGAAATAGTAGCCCAGGCCCTTGCCAAGGAATACGTTTACGATATGTGCCGGCCACTGGTCATTGGCGACCAGAATGTTTTACAGAAAGCCAACGATTTACTTAAATTACATCTACAGACGCGGATTGTGAGCGACCCGGCGGAAGGCCGTTATGAGCTTGGCACAATTGACATGGTTGACTGCAAGAACATTGATTCTGCTTCCTTCCACGTAGGTAAACCCGATGGCATGACCGGACGGGCCATGATCGAATATACCAATCGGGCAGTTGGATTTTTAAAAGCTAACGCGGTGCATGCCGCGATCGGCGGTCCCCACAGCAAGAAGGCGGTTGATCAAGCTGGTATCAGCTTTGCCGGTTATCCCAATCTGGTCACCAAATTAACTTCAGCAAAACGAGCTTTCCTGATGCTCGTTGCAGGTGACTTAAGGGTAGCCAGTGCCACTTTGCACGTTTCTATGCGAAAAGCATGCGATTTGATAAATAAGGATTTGGTCTTGGATATTGTCAGCAAGGTTAATGAAGCTGTGAAGTTGCTTGGCGTGGAACGGCCTAGAATCGCGGTTGCCGGGCTAAATGCCCATGCTGGCGAGGAAGGTATGTTTGGCGATGAGGAAATATTTCAGATTTCTCCTGCGATTGAGGCTGCCAGGGCCCAAGGTATTGATGTCTATGGGCCGTTTGCTGGTGATTCCTTGTTTTACAAGTGCCTTGAGCATAAATACGATGCCTACGTAGGAATGTACCATGACCAGGGGCATATAGCGCTGAAAACCCTGGCACTTGACAAGAGTTGCGGCTTGATTATAGGCACGCCCGTATTGTTTGCTACCGTCGGTCACGGCTGTGCCCAGGACATAGCTTGGAAAGGAATAGCTGATCCTGGGAGCATGTTGGAAACCATCAGGGTGGTTTCATCCATGCATATGAACCGTAGCGCACTGTCCGCAAATTAAATGCGCGGCGCTTCATAGGATGGCTTATTATCAGGACTCTTTCGGGAAATGTTTATCGTCCGGGCCATGTAGCGTCTGCGAATGGGTAAAATGGTACACATATGCCTTAAGGATCTTTGGAATTAAGGGGGGTAATTATGCCAACAGTACGCGTCCCTAACGGAAAAGGTTTTGTGGAGGTCAATCTGCACAGCCAAAATCTGGGGCAGATTATTGAACCAAAACTAGTTGCGGCCGATACGTCTCCCCAGAACATCATAGAGCATGCCCTGGAACATCCTGTAGGGACACCTAGACTAAGCACAATCGCTGCGCAAAAAAGACCCAAAAAAGTGGTCATAGTGGTAACGGATATCACCCGTCCTTGCCCTGACGACCGCTTCTTGCCAGTAATATTGTCAGAATTATCTGGGGCCGGTATTGAGAACGCCAGGATAACAATAGTTGTCGCTACGGGGATGCATAGGCCGTGCACACGTAACGAATTGGCAAATAAGTTGGGGTCTGACATTGTATCCAAAATTGAAGTGGTCAATCATAATCCGACCGATAAAGAAAACCTTGTCTTCGCAGGCAAGACATCTCTCAACTGTCCAATTTACCTTAACAAACTGGTATATGAGGCAGACCTAAGAATATCGACGGGTATAATCGAGCCCCATCTCTTTGCCGGTTACAGTGGTGCTCGGAAAGCCATAGCAATCGGGGTTGCCGGTGAGGAAACCATAGGTTGGCAGCATGCCATCGATGTTTTTGATGATCCGTATACCAGAATAGGCAATATCGATCATAACAGGTTCCACATGAACGCCAGCGAAATTGCTGAAAAAGTCGGCTTGCACTTTATAGTCAACGGCGTGCTTGATACGAGCGGTCAATTGGTCAGGGTAGTGGCTGGAGGCGCCGTCGCCGCTTTCGAGGCGGGCGTATCGTTTGCCGACAAGGTATACAAGGTACCTATCCAGGAGCAGGCGGACATAGTAATCACCGGTGTCAGTTTTCCCAAGGATGCGAATCTGTATCAGGCGACTAGAGGGGCCAGCAATGTGGCTTTCAGTCCTTTCCCTTCGGTGCGGCAAGGAGGCTTGATTGTGCTTCCGGCCACGATGCCTGAAGGGGTAGGACAGGGTTTGGGCGAGCAGCGCTTCTACAATGCATTCGTAAGTGCCTCAAATCTGGATGAAGTTATCAAAAACATCAGGTCGGAAGGTGTCCCTCCTGGTGGGCATAGGGCATATCTTCTGGCTCGTACCCTCAAACACGCCGACTTGGCCATTGTTGGGTCAACAATACCGGAAGAGGTTAGAAAAATGTTCATGTTGCATTTTGACTCGATGGCCGAAGCATTGGATTACGGATTAGCCCGGTTTGGAGAAAGGTCCAGGGTTTCCGTGATAAGTCACAGCCTCCAAGTCATTACAGTCGAAAGTACGGAAAAATAACGAAAGGCGGTGATAGTCATGAAGTGGTAGACAGCGTATGATCATCAGCAAGTCCGGCATTGGTTCACCCGGTAATGGCTGGCGTAGTGAGACGCAAGCGGGAAGTTTGATAGACAGGGGGTGATTAGGTTGATACGTTATATCTACGAAATACCACCGGCAGTGAAGAGTGAGGCCCGTACCAGTCGACTGGTCCTATCGGGTAGCGATGTGCGGTGTACCGTTGTAGTGACCGATCTTGGGGCTAATGGTGGGAGAAATTCCTTACACAGTCATACGGTTGATGAGATAATCCATATAGTTACGGGTAAGGGATATTGCAGGCTGGGTAACGAGACGGTCAACATAAATGATGGTTCTGTCTTATATGTGAAGGCCAACGTTATCCATCAACAGGTAAACGAAGCCAGTGAGCAGATGCGGATGTTTTGCGTGTTTGTTCCTTCTCTCTCTGATTCCGAACTGGCCACCATTTTTATGTCCCACCATGAGGACGAGGGGGGATAAGTAACGTCTTTCCTTCTACGCCTAATTTCGCTGTGTTGAATACGAGGAGGTATAGAAATGGAAAAGGTAACCAACTTTAGGTGGCGCTATATCATCCCGGCAGCGGTAGTAATGTATATGATGGCCTTTATGGATCGAACCAATATCAGCTTTGCTGCTCCCGGCATGATTAAGGACTTCCATATAACGCATGCGACGGCCGGATGGGTTATGGGCATATTTTTCATCGGTTATATGATCATGCAGGTGCCGGGAGGATACTTGGCCCAGCACTGGAGTGCCAAGAGACTCATCACTATATTGATGGTAATTTGGAGCCTGTTTGCCATTTGGAGCGCGCTTGCCCAAAACGTGAACCAGGAACTTTGGGCACGGTTTTTTCTAGGGGTGACGGAAGGCGCGATATGGCCGGCAGTTCTGGTTATGATCGCAGACTGGTTTCCCAAGGGTGAGCGGGCGAGTGCTAATGCTTACTGGCAAATTTGTCTGCCTATAACCGGCATCATAACCATGCCGTTATCAGGTTGGATTCTGACCGCCACCTCCAGTTGGCGGATAATGCTTCTCATCGAAGCCATTCCGCCACTGGTATGGGCCGTTTTCTGGTGGTTCCTGGTCGAGGACCATCCTTATCAGGCTAAGTGGCTGCCCGCCGGAGAACGTGAATACATCGAGACCAAGCTCACTGAGGAACGTAGAGCTTTCGAGAACCAAGTCAAGGTCAATGCTTTCAGCATGATATACCACCCCAAGGTTTTGCTGCTGACGCTCGCCTATTTCCTAACGATAATGGGTACTTACGGCTTGAGCCTCTGGGCTCCTTCAATCATTAAGGCCCTGGGGGTTGGCTATTTGGGTACTGGCCTCCTATTGGTTATTCCCAATGCATTTTCGGTTTGGACGATGATCTACGCCGCACGCGTATCCGACCGGACGGGCAAACGGAGTGCGGTTGTAGCGATCGTTTTGCTCATAGCTACGATAGGCTATTTCCTGCTAGGTGCCGTGGGCACGATGCTGCCGTGGTTGGCTGTCCTGTTCATGACTATCGCCCAAGGCGGTATAAACGCGCGCCAGGGTCCGTTGTGGGCGATACCGACTGACACGTTGCCGCCGAACACTGTGGGTCCAGCCATGGCTATCATCGGGGCCATCGGCAACTTGGGCGGGCTGGTCGGTCCGTGGATGATGGGTTTTGTCAAGACGACTACCCACTCCTTCATGCTAGGCTTTTACGTACTGGCGGCGTGCCTTGTGGCGTCGGCGATTCTGGTCATGCTGGTTTCTGACCGCAAGGTACGGGTTAGGGGTTTCGAGGGAACCAATTTCTAACTGCACGATTCAATGGCAGGGGGTTCGGAGGGACACCTGCCGTGTTTGGGTCCAGCTTTGGGCCGATCAACCGGCAACCGGTCGGTAAACCTAGTTGGCAGGATATCTGCGGAACGGTCGGGTCGACCGCAGGGGAGGGGGAGAATATCGGCGTCTTTGCATACTTTTGACAGGAATCAGATTAACTCGGCTTCGACAGTCTTCTTTTGTGGATTTAGGCATCCGTTAAAAAAAAGATGCCCTTATTCATGCGGGTTTCAGGTCTTATCCACAGGCAAAAGTAATATGTCGTACCGAATTAGACAGTCGCAACGCATAGATTAGACACCCGCGTCGTGCAGATTAGACAGTCCTGTCGCAACGGTTAGACACTCACTGGGGGTGCTGCCCCAGACCCCTGAGTTTAACGCTTTGGTTTTCCAGAAAGAGTGATGCTAAGTGGAATACAAAGAAAAAAGAGCAACACCTGGCGGTATCATTCTTTTTGCTAAACCTCACAAGCCGATCAGGTCGCTCTCCAGCGTCGCCCCCCTATCCTGCCTGTGAGTAAAAGCAAGTCGAGTGTAACGCGCTTTTATGCTACTGCCAATGTCCATTCTGTGCGTCACGAGTGCCTGGTTTGAGTGTTGCAACCGTCTAACCTCAGCGACGCAGGATGTCTAATGCGCACGACATATTCACCTTCCTGGGCATAGTCGCAAAGAATGGCTACGTAGAAGCATATGATTTAAACACAGCGAAGAAGTGGCGAAACGAATAGAAGCTAATTCGTAAATGTTCAGTGAACCGTCCAATTAACATTTAAAAGTTAACAAAACGGGCCGGACTTAGTCCGACCCGGTGAGAATTTGACGAAAGTTCTTATGCAGGGGATAGAAGTAATATGGGCTTCTCTCCACCCCACAGCAGCCCTGGTCGTTCTCACCCTTCTTGACGGTGTGCTAACGCTCTGGGGGCTTCGTCTTGGCGCAATCGAGGAGGCAAACCCCATGATGCGATGGTAAAACGCCGTCGCGTTCATGGCGGTCAAGATGGCACTGCCGGTTCTCCTGGGGGTCCTGCTGTGGCGGATAGGAAACAGGCCGCACGCATTGGTTTCTCGGCTGCTGGTTGTTGCGGTGTTGGCGTATGGAGTGGTTTTCGTGACTCATGCCCAGTGGATTCTGCGCGGGCGATAATGGAACACCGGGGAAGGAATCTAGGAAGCTTATGGACAGCGTCGGTCAATTATTGGCACGACTACGTGGGGAGAAAGGCCTCTCCCAGGCAGAACTGGCTAAACTGGTCGGGACAACCGCGAAATGGAAAAACAAACGCTGACTGAGATTAACGGATGTGTGGAAACCGACCTGAGCCATGATCAGTGGCTCGACTGATTTCATCGACTGGCTGGAGTCTTGCGGTGAATATTTTGGCGGTGGCACGAAGGACGTAACGAGCGAAGAGGTAAAGTTTGAAACAAAGAGGTAGTGGCTAGGGAGTAAAAAGCGTACAGCAAACAAACCATTCACATTTTGCGGGTGGCAAAAAATAACATTGGGAGTTTTAGGATTAAACGATTACGGGAGATTCGTCTGTTATTGTGTAACCTCTTTTCCTGAGAAGTTCCAGAGCCTGCGCCTTTGTAAGAACCTTAGATTCATTGACAGGGCGGTGCTCCAGAAAGCCTTCGGGGGTATATGGCTCCAGCTTATTCAAGATATTCCAGATAGCGGTCAAGAGCATCTTGCAGACAGCGATGATAGCCTTTTTGTGACCCCGGCGGGTCTTGATTCTGTGATACTTCTCTTTGAATTCAGGGTGTTTCTTAGACTTGAGAAGTGCATTTGCAACCTGAACAAGAAGAGGTTTCAAATAACAGCCGGCACGAGATATACGGGTGGATTTTACTTTTCCTCCACTTTGATCATTGCGTGGACAGCATCCAGCCCAGGAAACAAGATTCTTAGATGACGGAAACACGGACATGTCCGGACCAATCTCAGAGAGAATGGCAATGGCAGTCATCGGATTGGAATTGAGCCCGGGAATGGTACGAAGTAAATCTAGAATGGCTGAAAAAGGTTGTACAAGTAAAAGTATTTCCTGCTCGATTTCCCTTTTGTGGTTTTCAAGTTCATCAATGTGTGCGAGACATTGACGCAGCTTGACAGCCTGCTCGGGAGAAATCGCACCATCAACGGCATCCTGGATCTCTTCGATAGGGGTTTTGCAGCGTCCATTGACAAAGGGAGCGACATCAAAGGGTTCACCGGGATGGTCAAGTATGTAGGTAGTGATAGATCTGGCAGACTTTCCAAAGACATCACTGAAGACATCATCAAGCTTTAAGTTGGAAACAGTCAGGCAGTTCTGGGCACGGTTCTTCTCGCCAGTCAGCATATTTGTGATCTTGAAGCGGTAACGCATCAGGTCACGGAGATGCCTGATTACAGGAGAAGGGATAAAGCTGGGTTTGATCATATCGCACATAAAGAGGTCACAGATCCATTTGGCATCTTTGCGATCCGTTTTGTTTCCTTTTTGAGGTTTTGTGTACTTGGGATGTGCCAGGGTAACAAAACAGGTTTTTTCAAGGATGTTGAATACGGGAATCCAAAACTTGCCGGCAGATTCCATACAAACTTCGATACAGGAGAATTTCGCAAGCCAATCAGCCAACTCTCTAAGGCCCTTGGAAAAGGAAGAGAAGCGAGCTTGCTTATACTCAGTACGGCCATTTGTATCAGTAATACCGATGCAGGCATAGATCCAGGTTTTGTGGACATCAAGTCCACAGCAGTTTTTACGAAAGATTTTGAACAAAAGAAGTACCTCCAGCAAAAATACTTGTAGGGATGGCAGGGACTGGTCATCCGGCGAAATCGAGTCAACTTCGGAAGAGATAAGTTTACGGGCTACTGTTTTGCGCCATTCATTGATGCCTTAACGGATGACCGACACCATATACACATACGGGGTTGCCGCTATACAGCCCCGCCACTCACCTCCTCGGGTTCTGTAGTATACCAGCGACCTACAAGAGGAGGATAGCACAAAAAGAGTGAAAGGATGATGGGTTTTTGTTTCATAACCCCATCGGTGCCTTTCGCAGAAAGGCGGATTTATACACATGAAGAGAATGAGTAACCGTATATACTTGTTCTCCCCAAAAAGAGGAGACCCCGAAAGCACAACGGGAAGCCAAGATCGGCACTTGGGTGAATAACTTCTGGGCTTCCGGCGGGTTACGATTCCCCCCCTTAAAAATCTGAAAAAAATTGTCTTAACATCTTGTAGCACTATTACCTCACCATGAATCTAAAATTATCTAGCCTCATTGCCAAGGGAATGACAGACCACAAATACAACTTCCAGCTCAAGCTCTTTGAGTCTCCCCGCTAGAGGTAGGAGGTCCAACATCGGTATTGAATGCGACCTTGGCAGGGTTTGTGGAAGCAGCGGTATGTTCTGGGCGATACGGTGAGATCCTGGGATTTTGCAATGGGATAGAAGGTTTAGTTACGAACCGGGCCATGCGCTTAGAGGGTGTCGAGAAAAGCAAGTTAGAATCCTTAAAGTTTCAGCCCGGAGCAGTCTTGGGGGCAGGGCGATACCCTTTAAACACAGAAAGATTGACGATCATGCGCAGAAACCTTCAACAGCGGGATATTTCGCAGCTTGTGTTGGTTGGGGGAAATGGGACGATGTGGGCTGCCGACCAAATTGTCACGGTTTGCCCGGACGTTCAGGTGCTGGGGATTCCCAAAACAGTTGACAATGATTTATGGGGAACAGATCACTCGCCGGGGTATCTTAGCGCGGCCAAATTTATAGGTGAAGCGGTTGGAGCCATAGCGCTCGACCTCTGGGCTATGCGCAATTTTGAACGAGTGCGTATTGTCGAGGTAATGGGACGAAATGTGGGTTGGTTGGCAGCGGCCGCGAGCCTGGCGCAGCTTGCCCTGCCGAACTACCCGCCGATACAGTTGTATGTGCCCGAACATCCTTTCAGTCTTGAGGAGTTTTTCGCGAGGGTCGATGAACATTTACGCATGCATCCCTGTTTATTGGCGGTTGTGAGCGAAGGGGCCCGTGATGAATCGGGGAAGCCAATCTCAGAATACGCCATTGGCGGAAATAAGAGCAGTACAATTCCGGGAGGGGTTGCTCCGCTGCTGTCTTTGAAACTGCGCGAGCGAGGAGTCCCTTCGCGCGCTGAGAACCTAGGCATCCTGCAACGCTCTAACATCTGGTCGGTGTGTGAACGCGACCGACGAGAAGCCATCCTTTTGGGAAAAGAAGCCATCAAGGCTTTGGGGGAAGGCAAGAGTCAAGTGATGTTGGGCCTGACGGATCAAGTTGTCGGCTTAAACGAAGTCAAGGTGGAGCCTGTGGCTTTTAAAGATATTGCCGGCTTGGAACGTCCGTTAGACCCTTCTTTTTTGAACGGGTGGGGCCTTAATCCGTCTTTTGCGGGATGGCTGCAGGCGAGAATGGGAGAGCCATTGGCAGAAACCGAAAGCACACTCGATGTGTGGCTGTTGGCCAATAAACGGGGGGGTGAGGTGTAGAAGTCCCGAAGTGAGCGAAAGCCGAAAAATACGTTTACAGGATAATTAACATCACCCAATTATGGAGCGCAAGATGAAGCGTATAAGTCACGTATGGAAGGAGAGGACATGATGTCAACAGAGTACATGCAATCACTTCTCATCGCTGGAGAGTGGAGGGAGCCTGTCAGAAAAGGTAGAAAAGAGGTAACAAACCCGGCGACGGGGGAAGTAATCGCCGTGATCGGCCACGGCGACAGCGAGGATGCCCTGATGGCTGTGCAGGCCGCCGAAGGCGCTTTTCCAGAGTGGTCTGCGACATCCGTGCGCACTCGGGCTAATATTCTCAATGCCGCAGCCGGCTTGCTGCGGCAAAGGGCGGATCATATTGGGCACACTCTGGCCTCAGAGACGGGTAAACCCTTAGCCCAAGCTAGGGGAGAGGTGAATTTTGCCGCTGAATATTTCCAGTGGTTTGCTGAGGAGATTCGTAGACCGCATGGGTACTGTATTCCCAGCGATGCCGCGAACAGGCGGCATATTGCCTATACCCAACCGGCGGGGGTCGCGCTATGCCTCACGCCGTGGAATTTCCCGGTTTCTATCCAGGCGAGGAAAATAGCGCCGGCACTGGCGGCAGGTTGTACCGTTGTGGCAAGGGCATCTGATGAGGCTCCGTTGAGCGTGCTGGAGCTATTTAGGTGCATTGCGGATGCGGGTGTTCCCGGAGGAGCAGCCAATTTAGTCTTGGGTCCGGCCTCAGTCACCACCGAAGCTATGATGAAACATCCCGCTGTTAGGGTCGTAAGTTTTACCGGTTCCACCGCAGTGGGCCGGACTTTGATGCATCGAGCCGCGGACGGAATTGTGCGCTTAGCGTTAGAATTAGGAGGAGACGCGCCTTTCATTGTCTTTGACGATGCGGACGTCGTACAGGCGGTTGAGGGAGCCATGATTGCCAAGTTCAGGAATAATGGCCAGTCCTGCATTGCGGCCAACCGCTTTTATGTGCATGAGGAAGTCTACGACCAATTTGTAACGCTTTTGGCCGAGAAAATTGCTAAGATGAAGATTGGCAATCCGGTCGGGGGTGCACAGGTGGATCTTGGCCCACTGATCAATCTCGCCAGTAAAGCGAGAGTCGAGGGGCTGGTGCATGAGGCAGAAGCTCTTGGAGGAAAACATCTGGTGCCGGAAATGGAGGTACCGGCTGCAGGTTATTATGTTGCCCCGGCGATCATGGAAAATGTGCCAGAGAGTGCCGGATTAGCGAGAGAGGAATTATTTGCGCCCGTGGCGCCCGTGTTTAAATTTGCTGACGAAGCTGAGGTTATCAAGAAGGCCAACAATACGGATATGGGGCTGGCCGCCTATGTGTACACCGGTGCGCTTTCCTGTTCGGCTCGAGTTACCGAAGCTCTCAGGTTCGGGATCATTGGCCTGAATAATGCTTTACCTTCGGTCGCCTATGCGCCAATGGGGGGCGTAAAGCAAAGCGGGTTGGGCCGCGAGGGCGCAAGGACTGGGCTGGAGGAGTTCATGGATATTAAGTACGTTGCCACCGATCTGTAAAGCGTCCGTGACGGAACAAGCCAGCAGGGACAGGCTAAGTGAGAAAGAGGCGGCTTCCGGGGCATGAAGATTGCGACGATTAACGGAATTGTCTCGGCAATTTTAGTGGGCGTTCTGCTCAGTTTGGCAAAAATGTGCTTCTCAGGGATGACTGTGCTGATGTTTCTATTCATTGTCTTTGGTGGAACTCATTTTATGCTTTTGGCGGTTCTGTTAGTGCGCGGACAAGGGCGAGAGATTCTGTCGGCCGCTAAGCGGCATCCGGAACTCTATTTGGTAGGCATCATAGGAACGGCCTTAAGACTGTTGCAAAATTGGGGATTACAGTTGAGCTCACCCGCAAATGCCGCCATCCTGCTGCGAGGCGACTTGTTTTTCAGCCTCGTTATTGGCTATCTTTTATGGAAGGAAAAGTTGCGCCGCCTGGAGTGGGCCGGGATGGCCATCATGCTTCTCGGTGTCAGTCTGGTTTTACAAATCTCTTGGCAAAGATTTCACCTGGGGTCCGGCGGCAACGTTCTGATTCTCGGCAGTGCATTTTTGGTAGCGGTTAACGCGGAGATTATTAAACACAGGCTGGCTCTGGTCGAAAATATGATCGTGGCCTATTTTAACTCCGGAATGTCGCTGTTCCTTCTCTTAGGCTGGGCCGCCTGGACGGGAGGCTTGGGGTCATTGCCAAGGGTGGATTTGACAATTTGGTGGTTGGTTCTTTTGAGTGTTATTCTGCAGGGAATCCAGTATCAATGCTACTACCGTTCTTTGGACGAATTGCCGATATGGTTAGTGCGGGTAGTACATTTAATCACACCGGTCATAGCCATGTTCACGAGTGCCTGGTGGCTGCATGAAACCATTAATATGGCGCAAATCTTGGGGATGCTGGTCGTGGGCGCCGGGATAATCCTTGTTTACGCCGGACACGTAAAGACTTGTTCCTAAGTGCAACCCTTGGTCTTCTTCGACACAATCAGGGGAACCTCATGATCTGGAGAAAGGAGGTTCCCTATGGGTTCATACGCGGGGAACAAAGGCTTGATACGCCGTTAGCGGGACCATTGGGGAAAATCTTTGTGCACATGAGCAGAGCAAAAAATCTTCCGCTGGAAGAAAGAGGAAAGAGCCTTTTTAAGGCGGCCGGCGTTCGGCTATCCGGGAAGTCGGCGAACGTACCAAACAGTTGCAGACGCGTCAAGAGCAGGTTGTTCACAGGAAATTCATAAGAAATTTATCCGGTCTTCATGATTCAGGGTAAATTTATCTTGCAAAATATAGACTGGGGGAGTATCCTATACACAAATAAAGTACTCCTATAACTTTCATGGAGTATATAAAGAGTTAATATCAATTATAACCTTATCAAGGAGGAATTAAAATGTTTGGATTTGGACGGAAGGCAGCGAAAGAACAGGCGGGGCACAGCCACATGGATCATGGCGGGCATATGTCTGACGGAATAGGCGGGCAATCGATGGGAGCAAGCGCGGCCGGCCCACAATTAGTGCTGAGGATCGAGGGGATGACCTGCATGCATTGCAAAATGTCGGTGGAAAAGGCCCTCAAAAATGTTCACGGCGTGGAAAGCGCCAACGTGGACTTGATGCGCAAAGAGGCCGTCGTCAGTGGTTCGGCGGCAAAAGACGCCCTGGTGAAGGCTGTGGAAGAAGCTGGTTATGCCGTGGTAGCCTAACTTCGAAGTCCAAAGTCCAAGATCCGTAACAGGGTGCGGCGGACAGATAGTCAGGAAGGCTGATGGAGTTTTGGGGTTAACAGGTGGAACTTAGGTCGGATGTTCGGGCGTAATACAAACTTACGAGAAGGGAAGTTGCATAATGCAGAACAATAATTCATTTCGAGGACATCTAAGGCTTTTGACTCCCATCGAAATGTTGATCAGCATGGATTATGAAGAGCTGATCCATGGTTTAAGCACCCTTGAACCGGATGAACAAAGAGGTTTCATGCGTGAGTTTGATAAGGAACTGGTCGGTATCCTTGAACGGTATCAAGAGATCAAAGTCAGCCATCTGTTGCAAGGACTAAAGAAAGCTTATGCCGATGTGTCCTAGAAATATAAGCAAGCGCTTGAAATTGGCCATCCGTAGTGAAGGAAAATTTGTAGAAAAGGGAATTTCGGGCTAAAAAATGCTTTGTCTTTTTACCTTTAGATGATGGGCCAATTTCAGGGAAACAACCAATCTGGCAAGTGTCCACTCACCTCGAAAGCGTAGCATGTCTCGTAAATAAGAACAGCAAAAACCCGCTCATAAGATCATAAGAGCGGGTTTTTGAGATCATGGGCGGACAGTGAAATCGCTGATTATATTACCTTTGCAATAGATTGCGTAACCCAGCCGGCAGCCCAATCCGCCTTAGCGCTAAAGAGTGCGGGGATAGTGGCGGTGGCCGGTATTTGGGCTGTGCGGTCATTACAGGCCAAACCGGCTCCGCCCGAATTAGCCGGCGATCGGGTCTCAATAGGATACGAACCGAATGATTTTTCGCCGTCGGGGAAAACTGAGGACAAAAGAAAGCAAAGTTTGTGGAGGGCCAGGCCATGCTCAAAAGAGATAATGACGTTTTGCGGCGCGCGGGGAAGATGGTTGGGCTGAGCACGTTGGGTGCGGCCGGTATTTACGTATTGGGAAGGCTCGTCTTTAAGCGGCTTGTGACGCAGAGTGCCTCCAAGATTTTGCAGGAGCCTTATGATCGGAATATTTTTGAAGCCTACGCCATGACGAAGCGGATGAATCCCATGACCACGGTGGATACAAACTTGCGGGCTGAGTCGGGTCAGCCGGTCATGAGTTTTGGCACTCCCTTTCCTATGCCCAGTTTCGAAGGCATACGCTTTAGTCCCGCGCAGTTATATCGCTTTTCCACGCCTCAGGATGTAGAAATAGACACCGCATTGGTACTGGGCAAGAAAGCAGCCAAACCGATGAAGCTGGACATCCCGATTTTGATTACGGGCATGGCTTTCGGTAACGGTCTCAGCAAACAGGCGAAACTCGCCGCGGCAGAAGCCGCCACCCTAGCGGGAACAGCCACTAACTGCGGTGACGGGCCGTTTAACGCCTGGGAAAGGGCGGCGGCCAAGCATTACATCGTGCAATACGGTCGCACGAAATTTAACCGCGACCCCAACATTTTACGGCAAGCGGATATGATCGAGATTCAGTTTGGCCATTGCGGTTGGGTGGGGCTCGGAAGTAAATACGCCTGGCGAGAATTCACGCCTGAGTTGCGCAAAGCTTTTGCACTCAAGCGCGGGGAGGATCTCGTCTACCATGCCAATTTTCCCGAAGTGCCAAAGCCGCAGGACTTAGGGAGACTCATCACAGACCTGCGCAACCTTACGGGGGGCGTGCCAATCGGGGTGAAGATCACCTGTGGGCACGATATCGAACGCGACCTTGCCCTTATCTTGGAAGGCGGTGCGGACGTCATCACGCTCGATGGCGGCCAAGCCACGTCCCATTGGTCCCCTGAGTGTATTCATGACAATTTTTCCTTACCAACGGTGTCGGCCCTCTGCCGAGCCGCACGCTTTTTGGACAAGGAGAAGGTGCGCGACCGCGTCTCACTGTTGGTCGAGGGCGGCCTGGAAACACCGGGAGATTTTCTGAAAGCCCTGGCTCTCGGCGCCGATGGTGTGGAGATTGGGTTTGTGGCGCTGGTGGCTTTGCTGCACAATCAGGAGTTCAAAGCACTGCCCTATGAACCCCCGGCCCAACTGCTTTGGTACACAGGCCGGTACAAGAACAAGTTCAATCGTAAGGAAGGTGCGAAGTATCTCGCCAATTACCTGCGCGCCTGCGTCGAAGAGATGCGTCTCATGACCCGGGGGGTCGGCAAGACCGCCCTGCGGGATGTCTCCGCGGATGACTTGTTTGCGATAGACGAAATGTCGGCAAAGATTGCCAACCTTCCCCTTCATTATCAGTCTTCGCCTTAGTCCCATCCGCTCTATTGGAAAAGGCGTCCGATGCTAACTGTATCTGAAATCCAGTGTGGATGGCCATGCGGGGACTTCTGACGATGAAACCCTGTTCTTCTAAATAATCCTTCATGGTTTTCTGCGCAAGTTCAAACGTATACTCAAAACACTGAATCAGGCCCCGCTTCTCAAACTTGTTGACTTCCGGTTTCTCCACAAACTCTGGCGGACCACCCCCGCTTACGCTTCGCTAAGAAGCGGGGGCTTCTCGGCGAACACTTGGACGTTGGCTTCCTGTTTCATCAACCGTTGCCCTCGTCCAGTACTCAAGGTTTCTCAGTGCTGGATGAGGTCTTACGCAATTTCCACAGGCGTAACTTCGGGCGGTTCCCGCCCTACAGAAAATCTATATTTAGGCCATGGCACTCAGTCCACGCTCTAAGATGAGTTTAGCACTCACTAGATCCCGATCCATCTCTAATCCGCAAACGGGGCACTCATGGACACGGACACTGAGGTCTTTGGGGACATGCGCTCCACATAAGCAGGTTTGCGATGTGCCCTTGGGGTCAACTAGAACGTGTCGTTTCCCCTGGCGTAAACTTTTGTACTCAATGTAGTCTCCGAATTTCCCCCATCTGGCATCCTGGATGCTCTTGGCGAGTTTGTGATTTCGGAGCATGTTTTTTATCCTTAGATCCTCCATGATAATAAGGTCATGGTTCTTGACGATCTGAGCACTTGCCTTGTGGAGAATTGAGGGTATAGAACTTCCGGGGCGGGCCAATCTCGGATGGCCTTTTGACAATGTGAACCAGCCGGTTCTTCTCCAATCGCAACAGCAGGGCGTAGACGGTGCCTTCGGCGATGTCCTTCAAGCCGAGTTCATTCAGCTTCTTGACAATCTCGTAGCCGTAGATTTCGCCCCGGGCGATGATTTCCGGCACGATTCCCTCCAACACCCCTTTGAGCATCTCACTTAGATTATCCACCGCGCTACCTCCGCAGATACACATAGCGGTACTAAACATTGCTTGGTACCGCTATGTAATAGCGTTGAGTAGAAGAAATGTCAATAGGAAACTTTTTTGAGTTGAAGTGTTTTTACACCGGAGACACTTGGCACAGTCGGAAGCAGTCGGGTGGTCAGCCTTACAGTAGGGTAAGGAGTGCAAGGGACAAGATTCGATTTTGGGTCGATCTTGCAACCGGCCGTGTCCGGAGGAGAGGTCACTGGTCCCTTGCATCAAATTAACGTATCCTCTGCACTTAAATTAGATGGCAGCATTGCCCGATGTCGTCCTGCGGTCACGAATTGGAATCTTTTGGCATACCCTGGAGAGAGGAGGGGACAGGTAGGATTGCAGCCTATGAAACCGTGAGACACTTAACCGAATCGGTACTCACAACCTCACCTTCCCGGTCCGGATGATTCAGAAGCTCGCCCCAACGGGTGAAGACCCGGTACCCCAGGACGGCGAGGAGCCGGAAGAAGTGCTGCAACGAGAGGAGTGATGAAGTGGAAGCCATGGATTGCGTAACCCGGCTGGCAACCCAATCCGCCTTAGCGCTAAAGAGTGCGGGGATAGCGGCGGTGGGCCGGTATTTGGGCTGCTGCTCAGGCTCGTGGAAGGCGCTGACTCCGGCTGAGCTCCAGGCGATTCATAAGGCAGGGCTGTCGTTGCTGTTAATCTGGGAGACTAATCCGACCTTCGCCGGGTATTTTAGCTTTGCCCAAGGGTTGTCTGACGCAAAAGAAGCCGTCGGGGAAGCGGGGTATCTTGGAGCGCCCAAAGGCAGCGCCCTACGGTGGATTTCGACGCCCAAGCGGGAGATATGCCTGCGATTCTTGACTATTTTTGCGCTGTCCGGGAGGGTATCGGTCAGTACCTCGTGGGCGCTTACGGTTCCTATGCCGTTATGAAGGCTTTGCAATCTTCCCCTTATCCGCCGGACAAATACTGGCAGACCTATGCCTGGTCAGGCGGCCAAGTGTTTGAGGGGAACGTCTACCAGTATGAAAACAACGTAACGATAGGCGGTATTCCTGCAGACCGCGACCTCATCAAGAGTGAGCCCGGCGCTTGGCCGGAGATCGGAGTGAGAGACGTGAACGAAGGGATCCTCATTTTCGGGCCGAACGATTTCATCGCGGCCACGTATCTGGCGGCATCCTTGGGCAATGAGGCAGCCATTTTTATGCGCCAAGCGGACGGAACTGCCCCGACGGCCATTCAGGCGGTGAAACACCTCTATGTCGTGGGCGGCCCGGCCAGTGGGGTTGATCACCCCAACCAAACGGTCTTGGCCGGGAAAACCTGGTTTGGTACGGTAGCGGCCGTGGCTAAAGAACTGGGGCAGTAAAAGGAAGGAGAATGAGTGGGTATGGGGATGGGCAACAATTTCCCGGCGGTGTTTCCGGGTCAGTTCACGCGTTAGGATGTTCTCCCCTCCCGGCGTTCTGTTAAAACTCAAGGAGGGATGAAAAACTTGGTCCAAAGAACTGTACGACGTAAAAAGGTTTTCATCACATCCAATACAATAGTGGTAATCGAATAGCCATGAGCTTGGAGGACTTTCCAATATACAATGAAGTTACACCTACCCCCCTTGAAAGCGTAACATGTCTCGTGAATAGGAACAGCTAGGACCCGCTCATAGAGCGGGTTTTCGAGATCATAGATAGACTGTGAAATGGCTGAATAGGGGGGGCGCCAATTTTCGCTTAGGAAGTGTTTCGAGAGGTGTCATTAGCTACTGAGCATATTCGGCAGGGGTATTGACATGACGCGCGTTTATATTTAATATATACAGTAATAACGGCATGCACACTAAGGCAAGGACGGGTGTCAGATGATGCATCTTACTATTTCCAACGCTTCAGAGGAACCGATCTATCAACAAATCCTCACCCAAATCAAGACCCTCATTATTCAAGGGGAGATGAGCGGGGGAGAAGCATTGCCGTCTATCCGCGCTTTGGCCAAGGACCTTCAGATCAGTGTGATAACCACCAAACGGGCCTATGAAGAACTGGAACGGGAGGGATTCATCGACACCGTGCCCGGCAAAGGTTCCTTCGTCGCCGTACAGAATCGCGAACTCTTGCGCGAACAAAGGCTGCGGGTGGTGGAGGAGAAACTGGCCCTTGCCGTAAACCTGGCCCGAAGTGCCGGCATCGGTCTCAGCGAGCTGCAGGAAATATTAAGCCTAATTTATGAGGAGGAGGATTAGAAGCATGCCTAATATCCTGGAAGTGGAAAACCTGAGCAAGACATTTCCCCGCTTCTCTTTGCAAAAAATCAGCTTTTCCCTGGCCCCCGGTTACATCATGGGCTTCATTGGCCCGAACGGTGCCGGGAAAAGCACGACCTTAAAACTTATCATGCACCTGCTCCACAAAGACAGCGGGCAAATCAAAATCTTCGGTTTGGATCCCCAGCATTATGAACGGCAAATCAAGGACCGCATTGGTTTTGTCTATGACGAAAATCACTTTTATGAAGAGCTGACCTTGAAGGCGATGGCTAGAATCATGGCGTCCTGCTACAGCCATTGGGAGCCCCAAACCTTCACCTCTTACCTCGAACAGTTCTCTCTGCCCCCCAAAGAGAAAATCAAGAAACTCTCCTGGGGCATGCAGATGAAGTTTTCCCTTGCTCTCGCTCTCTCCCACCAAGCCGAGCTTCTCATCCTCGATGAACCAACCAGCGGCCTCGATCCGATCATTCGCCACGAATTGATCGAAATCCTCAGTGCCCTGCGCGAAGATGAAAAGAAGGCGGTTCTCTTCTCCACCCACATTACCACGGACCTGGAGCAAATCGCCGACTACATCACCTTTATTCATGACGGTCAGCTGGTCTTCAGCCGGGCCAAGGATGATATTCTGGAACGCTATGCCCTTGTCAAGGGCGATCCCGGTCTGTTGACCCGGGAAAACCAAAGCTTGTTCACCGGCTGGAACCAGACTCGCTACGGTTTCACCGGTCTGGTTCCCGACCGGGCCCAGGCACGGCTCCTTCTCGGGAACCGGGTTCTGTTCGAAAAGGCGACCCTGGACGATATCATGCTCTACACGGTGAGGGGGAAAGCGCATGTTTAGTTTATTATTAAAAGATGTTCTCATTCTAAAAAAGCAATTCCTCTTGGTTTTGCTGTTTATACTGTTCGCCAATTATTTCATGGTGTTCAGCACCTCCGGTATCGTCTTCATTCCCGGCCTGACAGTGGTACTGACCTATGCGCTCGTGGTTCAATCTTGTCTCCTCGATGACAAGGCCAACTCGGAACTCATCCTCTTGAGCCTCCCCTTACTGCGCCGGGACATCGTGCGAACAAAGTACTTCTCCCTGTTTTTTTACGCTCTGTCGAGCATCCTGAGTACTCTGATCTTTCAGCTTATCAAAGCTCTGCTAAGCCACCCAACCGCCTTTTCCTTAACTTGGGGCATCTTCCTCACGTCTATCTTTGCCGCCTCCCTGATGGGTTCTGTCTATTATCCTTTCTATTTTAGGCTGGGTTATGTCAAATCCAGGATCATCTCCACGGTCGTTTTCTTCACTCTCTTTTTTGGCTCCTCCTTTGTTGCCGGCCTGCTCAACCACCACAGTCAGTCTCCGGTCATTCAGGCCCTCGGCAAGGCCGTACAGTGGCTGCACGATCTCAGCACATTGGGGTCAACCACCCTGACGCTGCTTTTTATCTTACTGTTCACCGGCAGCTCTTATTTGCTTTCCCGGCGGTTTTACCAACGACGGGAATTTTAGCCTTCGTACAACATGTTTCCGGTAAGATGACTGCCTAAAGTTTTGGCCATAGAATATAATAGGCTTGCATGGGCCAGTGGGAGTTGGTTGGAGCCGGACAAAAAGCATGGCCAATGCCAAAGGTTTCTCTAGAAACGGGTGAAAATCAAAGAAATGGGTACCGGCTGGAGGATGAGCACATGACCTTATTGACCGTTGAAGATTTAAGCAAGAAATATAACGAGTTTGCCGGTCTGGCGAGCCTTGACTTCAGTTTGGAAGAGGGAGAAATCCTGGGGTTGGTGGGTCCCAACGGGGCGGGGAAGAGCACCTCGATCAAGTTATTGCTCGGGCTGATTGAGGTGGATCACGGACACGTCTGGTTTGGGCCGGACAGGCTGCCGATCGCTTATCCGGAGCGTGCTGGCCTGGACGAGTATTCCCTTGCTTCAATGGGCGGCGCTGATCACGCCCTTACTCTTGCTCCGCCTGATGCTATTGGGGGCAGCGCCCATCCCGACGACGAATGCATTTGAGGCACTGCTGGCACCTGTGCTCTATCGGGAGTTTCCGGCGGCCCTCTTCGTCTTGCAAGGCTTTGTTGGCTTGCTCACATCCTGGCAAGGGGATTTGCAGCAGATGGAGAAATTCAGACTTCTGCCGCTTCACCCCAAACAAATCATTGTCAGCACCGTAGTACCGGCCGGCACACTCGTTGGGATCTGTTGGGCCGCCGCTCTGCCCCTCACCGTCCCTCTTCAAGGCCTTCAAGGAGGAGCATGGGCTCTGGCGGCAGCGATGGCCTTGGTACAGGGTTTCCTGGGAGCTGTGCTGGTAGCCCGGGAGATGCTGAAAGATCCAAGTTCCTACACGTCGGCGCTGGGGCCGGAACGGCTTGTTTCTGCCGCGGTTTTCTTACTGGGGCCGGTCGCAGTGCAGGGCAGCCTGATTGGCGGGCAAGGTTTGGAAGCGGGGCTGGGTGCCGGAATTATGGTGGCGGCCGGGGTCACTTTCCTGTGGGTTATTTTCATGGTGAACGAGTATATTCTTCTGAGAGCAAAGTACGGCGTTTAGTGGCTATGGCAGAGCCGGATGTAGAGGGAGCCGGTAATCTCGGCGGCTCCAGTGTGAACCGCGTGGTGACGGCTGTTCGCCTGTACAGAAAAACGGGGTTGCCGATCCTGATGCCATCAGGACGGGTGTTCGCTAACGACGGGAACGAGGGGCAGATTGCGGCGCGCGTTATGGTATCGCTGGGTGATCAAATTTAACTTAACTTTAACAGAGTGAACAAGCATTTTGCCTCGTCAAACCTTATAATTAACTGGATAGGCTTGGGGCCTGCATTATAAGACGAGGAGGAAAGATTAGGGAATGACATTTTTGCAAACGATCATTATCGCCATCGTCCAAGGTGTTACCGAGTTGTTTCCGGTTAGCAGCGTGGCGCACAGTGTACTTACGCCTTATGTCTTTCATTGGTCGCTGAATTCCCAGTTTTTAAAGCAGAACTTTTTGCCTTACGTGGTGATGCTCCACCTAGGGACGGCTGTGGCCCTTCTAATATTTTTTCGGGACGAATGGATCCGCATTATCCGCTCGATTTTCGACTCGGGCAAACAGGAGTCCCTGCGCTTATTGCTCTTGATCATCGCGGGAACGATTCCCGCAGCCGTGATCGGATTTACCTTGGAAAAACCCCTCACCCGGCTCTTCAGCAATGTCATCAGTGCCGCGGTCTTTTTGATTGTCAATGGGCTGTTGTTATATTTCGGCGAGAAAATAAGGTCTCGAGGAACGAAGCGCATCAATGATTTGAGCTACGGACAGGCGATAGTTGTCGGTCTCTTTCAGTCTATGGCTCTGGTTCCCGGTTTTTCGCGTTCGGGAGCGAGTATGACCGCCGGATTTTGGGTGGGCCTGAAGCACGAGGAGTCGGCCCGCTTTTCCATGCTCTTGGCGACTCCGATCATTGCCGGGGCCGGTATCCTGGAGATCCCCAAGCTCATCAAACATGGGGGACACGGTCTGTTTCTCACGGCTCTCAGCGGAGGGATATTTGCCGGAATCTTTGCCTTCATCGCTGTCTACATCTTAATGCACTGGTTTAAGAAGAAAGAAATTAACGCCATGAAGCCTTTCGCCTATTATTGCTGGATGCTCGGCGGGCTGGTTTTACTCAGTCATTTTATTTAAACAAATCCATTAACTGAGAAAAGAAGAAGAGCCCCCCGTATTCAGGGGTGGTCTCAAGCAATGGGCAATGGGCGCCATTCGGCGCCGTGCCGGAAGCCGAGGCGGGTAAAGCCTTATTGACATATTCTGGAGCATGTATATTTTAGGGGTAATCCTCCTCAAAACATGAGGAGGATTTTTCTTTGATCAGGTTGACCGGGCTTATTGTCTATGTCGTCCCGCGGTCACGAATTGGCATCGGAATGTCTGCCAGTAAGGCTCTCGCTCCGTCAAATCGCGACAATAAGGTAAATCTTGCGATATGCAGGAAGGATTTTCCGCCCGGATGACGAATAAAACCACTTAGTAGGAACAAAGTCCCAAGAGGTGCCAAAGATCGGCCAGGGGTGCGGTTTTCGGCAGGATGGCACGGCAAATATCCGCAGTGGTTTCGGCCGGGGTGAGCAATTTCCGATCACTGTGAGAACACTAACACCACTACTATATAAATACGAAGAGATCGATCCGGTAACGGGGGTCTGCCGCTTGTCGGCATCGGCTGAACGGCGGGACCTTGTCCGAGAAAGACGTTCAAAGGTTTACCGGAGCGTTGATAAAAGGCGTCAATGAGGGCGAGGTCAGATCGAGACGGTGCCGGGGTGCCCCAGTTTAGTGTCTTCGCCGTCTGCTACAATATAGCAGAAGTCCTTGCCGCAGGAGATGTCACTAATTTAGACTGAGAAAGGGTCCTTGTTGAAGAAGGGGTGATTGCTATCAAGACAGTAATGGTGACGGGCGCGGATGGTTTTATTGGCAGAAACCTGGCGGGCGCTCTGGCTGGCCTTGAAGATGTGGAGATTCTCCGGTTCGACCTGGGGAATGCGAGGGAAGAACTGCGGGAGATGGCCGAGGTTGCTGATTTCGTTTTTCATTTGGCCGGAGTTGACTGTTCGCAAGACGTCGAGGAGTATGACGCGGGGAATCGGCGCCTGACGGAAGAACTGGTCGCCTGTCTGCGGCAGGTGGGTCGGAAAATTCCCATCCTTCTTTCCTCCTCCACAGAGGCGGAGACGGAGCACCCTTACGGGCGGAGCAAACGGGGCGCAGAGGCGGCGGTGCTCGGGTATGCCAAAGACACGGGGGCTCCCGTCTTTGTCTACCGGCTGCCCAGCGTATTCGGCAAATGGTGTTTGCCCAACTACAACAGCCTCGTTGCCACGTTCTGCCACAATATTGCCAACGACCTGCCCATCACGATCAGTGACCCAGGGGTCACGTTGAGCCTTGTCCACGTCGATGACGTGGTCGGCGAATTTATGGGCCAACTGGAGGGAAAGTTCGGGCCGCAGCTGCCGGTGGCCGCATTGCTCTCCGAAAACCATTGGACACCTTATGCGGTTTACCCTGTCTACCCCTTGAAACTTGGCCAGGTCGCGGATCTCCTCTACTATTTCAAGGCGGGACGCGACAACCTCACGATCCCGAATGTGGGGGATGAGTTTACCAGAAAGCTTTACTGCACTTATCTGAGTTATCTGCCGGAAAACAGGTTCAGCTACCCCTTGAGAGCAAAGGCTGCTGCGGGCAGCCCTTTCGTTGAGTTCTTCAGGACGCCCGATCGGGGGCAGGTATCCGTGCACGTTCTTAAGCCAGGTAGCACGATGGGCAACCATTGGCACCATAGCCGGTGCGAGAAACTGCTGGTCGCAAGCGGCCGAGGGGTAGTGCGCTTGCGTACGGTCCACGCCGACAAGGTACTCGCCTATTTCGTGAGCGGAGGCAACCCGGAAGTTGTGGACATCCCTTCGGGCTTTGCGCATCATATCCAAAATCTCGGCGACACAGACCTGGTGATGGTCCTGTGGGCCAACAAACCGTTTGATCCGGAATGTCCGGATACGATCTTGCTTGAGGTGTGAGAGGCTGCGTGGTCCGGCTCAGCAGGAGTGTTACAAAGAGAAGAGACCCCCTTAATCATAGGGGGTCTCTTTCCTTCTTGGGTCGGTGCCTGGAATGTTCTGGTTCGGTGCTTGGGGTGGTGGTTCGGTGCTTGGAATGTTCTGGTCAGCGAGGCGGTTGCCGAAGCCGGGTTAAAGCCAAGTACTAATTGTAGCGACGGGCTCCCAGATAGCGGGAGGAGTAAAACCTGTCGCCGAGATTTGACACTTCGACGCCGCTGTTTGGGTTGGCGGCTTGGACAAAGCGGCCGCCTCCGATGTAAATGCCGACGTGAGACGCGCCCCTGGCGTAGGTGGTGAAGAACACCAAATCGCCAGGCTGGAGGTTATCCATGCTCACCGGAGTCCCGGAGTCAAACTGTTCGAAAGATGTGCGCGGCAAGGACACACCGAACTGTGCATACACGTACTTGGTGAAACCGGAGCAGTCAAAGCCGCTGCGATTGGTACCGCCGAAGACGTAGGGTGCCCCGACGTAACTGAGCGCGCGATCGACAATATTGGACGAACCGGTGCCGCCACGGGAGGCTGCAAAAGCGACGCTTATGGGACCCCGGCTGGGGCCTTTGGCGATGACTTGGCTCACAGGATGCTTAAGAATTTTTTCACTGAGTACCTTCTTCGAGGTATCGATGCCGTTCTTTTGTACGTAGGAATAGGTGATGGAGACGGCGCCGTTGCTGCCCTGTTTGAGGATGGAGGTTTGGCCGGGGGCGAGATTATAATCCGTCTTAGTCACGACGTCAAAGGGAACGGTTTCCGTTCCGGTATAGGTCCCCTTGCTCACTACCGTCAGATAAGGCTCCACGTCGACCAGTTTAATGACCTGCCCGGGATGCAGCTTGGTGTTTTTGGTGGCTCCCGGATTGCCGGCCAGAACCTCATCAGTCAGCATATTGTTTTTGCGGGCGATGAGCCACCAGGAATCTTTAGGTTGGACGGTGTAATTCGTGGTGGTGGTTTTGCCGTCAATCAGCGTCTTGAGGACTTGAGCGGGGGTTTCCACCCGGCTGGGCGGAACGTTTTCCTCTTGGATGTTTACGTTTTCGGCAAAAGCGACGGTGGTCACGTTGTTATCCTGGCCCGGCACCACATAATGATCCCGATATTCTTGCAGGACTTTTTCCACATCGTTTTTGCTGGGCAGCACCGCGATCACGCTGCCGTTAGTTTCCAGGGCATAGCCGTTGAGGTAGAAACTCAACTTGTTTTCCAGGGCTTGTTCGCCTACTTCTGACTTGAGGTATAGTGCCCGATTGACCCGGAGGTTCGTGTATGTAATCTGATCGTGGGTCTTGGCGATGAGCCCGAATGGCCGGCCCTGCCGGGCGAGTGCCGTTTGAACGAGGTTCCTGCCGGCTTGGATATTGCTAACCAGGCCGATTTGCTGACCGTTGACCATCACGGCCACCGCTGCAGTTGTGGTCGAGAAGTAATAGGTGAGTCCGCCGCCGAGGAGGGCCAGAGCCGTTAGGCCGGCGATGATCGGGGGAGATTTCCAGGATAGGTTTTTGGGGTACTGGCGGAAAAATAGGTTGATTTTTTTCCGCGTCTCGGTCTGAGCTAACTTCTTTGGCGCTTGAGCCGGATGCGACACAGTTACCCGGCGCATGACAAAGGCCTTCGACGGTGACCATACCCTGTGCCGGGCGAAGTTTTTCAGCGGTGGCAACAGGTCATGCCGAGCGAAGTCTTTCAGCGGAAACCATACCTGATGACGGGTGAAGTCTTTCAGGGGCAGCCATGCCTCGTGCAGAGTGAAGTCTTTCAAGGGTAACCATGCCTCGTGCAGGGTAAAGTCCTTCAGGGGCGACCATACCCGGCGTTGTGCGAAGTTCTTTACGGGTGAGAACGTGGGGTGTAAACTCATGTTTTCGTTCACCTTTCCTGGCCTACAGGGTTGTCGGCGGATTTGGGCAATAAGGTGTAAGCCCGTGGGCGCAGTTCGCTTTAAGTCCGCAAAAAAATCTCCCTGCTCCGGATGAACACGGATTCAGCCTGCATTAATCATCTCCTCAAGCAATCGCCAGTCCAAGCCGGTCCGGGCCGGTTCAAACGAGGGGCCTAAGCCGGTGCAAAAGCAATTGCTTAACAAATAATTAATATTCGACGCAAAGGGCTAATATCCTGCCTTCCAGGTAAGAAAATTCGCCAAGACGCTCATCCTCCCTAATAAATGCCAAAATGCGTCGTCGGATACCATCCAGAGCGAAGGTCAGTCGTCCGGCTTGTCCGGTTCCGCGTTGTTGCGGGCGTCCGGCTCTTCCGCGGCATAGAGGCAATAGTAGGGATCGCTCCTGGCCAAATAGTCCACGACTTTCAGCAAAGTATTACGGAAAGACATGCAAATCACCCCCGGATAAGTATTTCCATCCGTGTTTAGGATGACCCGTATTGTCCCAAGTATACGTCAGCGCGAAGTCGGGAAGCGGATACCCGGGGAACGGGAAGGGGGAGGAACAGCCCGGACTCGAGCGGATGAATGGCGCGGCGGGCGAGGGGAGTTAGCCGGACCTGACGTGCGGAAAATTCTGATTAGCTTGACGAATGAAAGCCGCTGACCGTATTATAATAGATAAGATCCAGACCGGTCTGCTGTATATTTGACGGTACTCACAGATCAATCGGGCGGGAAACGGTGGAGCAAATAAAGCATGGGGGAATGTGAAATGTCAATCGAGGAGCTTTACAGGCAGAAGCGGATGCACCCGGATGAAGCGGTCCGACAGTTGCGTGACGGAGATTTTGTCATCGTTCCCACAGGGGTGGGCGAACCTCCGACCCTGCTGACGGCCCTGTCCCATCAGCGGCGTGAGTTTCACGATGTGAAAGTGAGCCAAATCCTGCCCGTGCGTACTTATGGTTACATCGATCCGGATACGGCCGAGAATGTCCGGCATGTAGCCCTGTTTTTCGGCTCCCCGACCCGCCGGGGCGGGCAGGAGGGCTGGACGGATTACATCCCTAACTATTTTTCCGAAATACCCGGCCTTATTTCCCGAGGGCATGTTCCCGCCGACGCCGTTTTGGCCATGGCATCCCCGATGGACAAACACGGCTATTTCGCCGTCAGTCTGGGTACGGACTATACGATGGCGGCGATCGCCAAGGCCCGGGCCGTAGTGCTCGAGGTCAACCCGAACGTTCCTTTCACTTTCGGGGCTTGTCACGTTCATATTTCCCAGGTAGCGGCTTTGGTTGAAAGTATGGATCCCATCCTGGAAGTGAGCCTGCCGAAAATCGGGCCCGTGCAGGAAGCCATCGGCGGCTATGTCGCGGCCATGATCGAGGACGGGTCGACATTGCAGATCGGTTACGGCGGTATTCCGGATGCCGTTGTTATGCAGCTGACACATAAACACGAACTGGGGATCCATACGGAAATGGTGGGTGACGGTATCCTGACCTTGATCGAGAGCGGGGCCGTGACCAACCGCAGGAAGAATTACCTGCCGGGAAAAATGGTGGCGACTTTTGCACTCGGGTCAAGGAAGCTCTATGAGTTCATGGACCGGAATCCTGTTTTGGAAATGCATCCGGTGAATTATACGAACGACCCGTACCTGGCGGGGCAAAACGACAAACTGATCACGATCAATGCCTCCATGGAGGTGGATTTTCTGGGGCAATGCGGGTCGGAGAGTCTCGGCACTCTGCCGGTGTCGGGGACGGGCGGGCAGGCGGATTTTGTGCGGGCCGGCAATCGTTCGCGCGGGGGAAAATCGTTTATCGTCCTGCCTTCTACGGCCAAGAATAATACGGTTTCACGCATCGTGCCTACTCTGACCCCGGGCTGTGCGGTAACCACGAGCAAAAACGATGTTAACTATGTTGTGACGGAATATGGAGTGGCCCAGTTGCGCGGAAAGTCGGCAAAGCAGAGGGCAAGGGAACTAATCGCGATTGCACACCCGGATTTCCGCCCGGAATTGACCGAAGCCGCCAGGCGCCTGAGGATCATCTGACGGGGGAAGAGGCGGACCACGGCAGACGCCTGCGGCGGAGCGTCTAAGACCATGCCGGGTCTGCGCGGAGAGGCGCCCGGGTGAGATCGGGGCAGGTATTGTCGCGAATGTAAGGTCGGTGTCGCAGTGACATTTAAATTGCCTCAGGTTCCCGGCGAGGGGAATCTCGAGGCAATTCTTTTTTGACCATCTAACCAGTTTGCTCAGCTTTTGGTCCGAGCCGAGGAGTGGATATTTAAAAAAATGGCACAATAGCTATGACAACATGTGAGTATCTTCGAGTTGAATTTCATTTTCGGCCGGGTCTATAATTGTATTTGCAAGAAACGAAGTAAAAAGTCTAAAAATCTGAGAGAACGTGTTGTTGAGTTTGCTCATCTTAGCGAAAAGTCAGGCTCTGATAGGATGAGGAACTTGATTTTCCGCTAGGATGAAAGAAAAGTCGATAGTGAGTTTTGGGGGTAAGGGGTGAGAACCGCATGATTAAACTGAGTTCGCGTCAGACGGACTTGTTTAGGAAGCTCGTCGACAAAGAGAAAGTCACGGTTCAAAGTTTTGCCCAGGAAAACCATATCAGCGTACGGACGGTTTATCGGGAAATTGACAATATCAACCGAGAAATCGCACTTTTCAGGGTGAAGATCGTCAATCGCGGGGAAAGCCTGGCCTTGGAGGGGAATGGGGAACAGATTATTAACCTTAAATTAAATATCCCCGGCGTTGATTCTGTCCTGAAAGTTGAGAATAGAAAGAATCTGATCCTGGGCGAGCTTTTGCAGGGTCACGGACCGGTTAAGACCCAATACTTCGCCAGCAAATTTCACGTCTCCAACGCAGCCGTCAGTTATTATTTAAAGGATATCAAGGAGTGGCTGGAGGGCAAAAACATCTCCCTGATCTCTAAACCCGGGGTGGGAATTTACATTGAAGCCGAAGAAAAGGCGATCCGGCAGGCCATCATCGATCTGCTGTATAAAAATTACAGTGCCGATGAGTTGGCAGGCTTTCTGCAAAAGAGCTTTGCCTCCGGGGACAACGCGGCGGCGGACGATATGTTGAAACATGAGTTGGATGCGCGCCTTTTAAATATGATCGATTACCACACGATCAAGATTATTGAAAAGGCTCTGTTGGACTTTGAGGAACAGGTCGACTACCAGATCGAAGACCGACTCTATATAGAGCTTTCCATTCATTTGGCCTTGGCGATCCGCAGGCTCCTCAACGGGGAAAGAATCGACTTGGACAGCAAGACGCTGGCAGATTTGAAAAAAGCGCAAGAATATACCTATGCGGAGATGATCGCCCGCTTTATTGAGAAGGAAATTCCTCTGGAAATCCCGGAGGCAGAGATTGGCTACATGACCATCCATCTCCAAGGGGTGAGGATAGGAAGCCGTGTCCTCCAGGTTGAGGAGCAATATTTGGCGACGCTGACGGCCAAGATTATCAAAGAAGCGTCCGATTGGTTCGCTTTGGATTTCCGGCAAGACCAAACCCTGCAAAAGGATCTGAAGACACATCTTTTGTACTCGCTCTACCGTCTGCGGAGCGGTTTCAAGATCCGCAATCCCCTGGTGGAGCGGATCAAAGAGGAGTATGCCCGGATGTTCGATGGCTGCCGGACGGTTCTGAGCAGGGTTTTGGGGGAGGATTCGGGGCTGGAAGTCACGGATGATGAGGTCGGCTATGTCACGATGCATTTTCTGGCCTCGCAGGAACGGTTAAAAGGTAAGTCGGCAAAGATCGATGCTCTGCTGGTCTGTGCCAGCGGGATAGGGACTTCCCGCATGCTCGTGGCCAAGCTGAAGAATGTTCCCCAGTTGAACGTGGTCGCCACCGCATCCGTGCTTAAAATCGCCGAGGCTATGGAAAAATATAATCCGAATGTCATACTTTCGACGATTCCCCTGCAGAGAGACGACATCAAGGTAATCGTGATCAATCCCCTCTTCCTCCCGGAGGATGTAAGGAAGCTGGAGCGGGAACTGAATGTAAAGATCAGTTTCCGGACGGAAGAACAGGGCCCGGCGCCCCGGCAGGAATACCTGGACCAAGTCAGAGCTGTCAAAGACTATGGAACCCAGGTCAGCATTTTGACGAAAAATGTCTGCTTTGCCCCGATTCACTCCCGTCAAAGCGATGAGATCGTGACGGAGCTTTTGCTGGAGCTGGCCGGGCGGCAGCTCCTGGGCGAAGCCCAGGTTCAAAGCCTGCGCCATACCCTGCTCGACCGGGAAGGAATGGGCACCATCGTCCTCCCCAAACGGAATTTCGCCATTTATCATTGCGCCAGCGCGGAGATCCGCGAACCGATGGTCGCGGTGGGCCGCCTGGATAAACCCGCGCAGCTGTTAAACCTTTTGGGGAAGAAAGAGAAAGTGACGACCGCCTTTCTTATGCTGGCGCCCGCGGAGGTCAGAGAAAGCCTGGAGGTTATCGGGGACATCTCCGCCGCCATGATTGAGGAGGGAGACTTTGTTTCCCGGATCAATGCCAGTTCCGGGGTGGAGGAATGCCGGGCCCTGCTGGAGGAAGCTTTGCTCAAAAAACTGTCCCAGCAAATCACAAGATTACGCTAAGGAAAGGGGTGATCAGGATGATTCAAGGAGGCAAATATTTATCTATTTCCAAAAAGCAAATCTTCCTATTCTATGCTCTTCTGGCCGCTGTTTGGCTGTGGGAGTCTGTCGGCGAACTCAGCCGGAACAATCTTGCGGCCGGACTTTTGCTCTTTTTCTTCGGGGCCGGTTTCCTCGCTGCTTTATACGGGATCCAAAGTTATTTCAGCAAGATGCTGCGGCTTTACCAGAGCAACTTGACCAAATCAACGGCTAAGGGCCGGAAGGCGGGGGGTGAGGGCAGGAGAGCGGGAAGCAAGGGGCTGGCGTCCGCAAATATTAGGGGGAAAAACAGAAGCGAAAACCCGTCAACCTGAGCCGCGGCCGGGAAACAAGGTACCGCGGTCGGGAAGCAAGGTACCGCAGGGTAGGCCCCGGTGCCGCCCAGACAGCACTGGCTGAGCGTGAAAATGCCTGTCAGACCGAGGAAATAAGAGACTCCGCTGAGTCAAAAGTATTTTGTATACAAGAGGAGGGTATCGACATGAAAGCGATTATTCTTTGCAGTTGGGGTGCCACATCGAGTTCTCTGGCGAAAAGTGTCACGGATGAAGCCAAGAGGAGAAATCTGGATATCGTGGTCGACGCCGGAGGGACGGGAGAATTCAAGAAAAAAGCCGCCGAGTATGCCGTCGCTTTGCTGGAGCCGCAGGTCAGGCACCTGAAAAAGGAGATTGAGGAGGCGGCGGCAAAATACGGCATTCCCGTAGCGCTAGTGGACATGCAGGCCTTTGCCACCATGAACGGCGGGAAGGTGCTTGACCAGATTCTCGCTTTGACCAAGGAGGCTCAAGCATGAAAAGCAACCGTTTTATGCAGTGGATGGATGAGCACTTTATGCCGGTTCTGGCCAAAATCGCGCAGAACATCTATCTGCAATCAATTCGAGACGCCTTTTGTATTTTTGCTTTGCCCCTGATCATCACCGGCTCCGTCTTTTTGATCATCTCCAATCCGCCGGTGGCCTTGCATTGGGGCATCATTACCGCTTGGAACAACGCCATCACTCCTATTCAACCGCAGATCCTAATCGCCTTTAATTTGAGCTTCGGGATCATGGCCCTGATGGTGGCTTTCGGCACGGCCTATAGTTTGGCTTCGAGATGGGATTTGGATGACGTGATGGCCGGTATTCTGTCTATGGTATCTTTTCTCATCGTCAGTTTTCCGGCCACAGACATCACGAAAGTGGCTTTTGGGGATGTACTGAATTATCTCGGGGGCGAGGGCCTGTTTGTCGCCATTCTCCTCGGGATCATGACGGCCAAGATCATGAAATTCTTTGGCGAGAAAGGACTTGTCATCAAGATGCCGGCAGGGGTTCCGCCCTATGTGGTGCGTACTTTCACGGCTTTGGTACCGTTCTTCTTTATGATCACCTTTTCCTGGGCCCTGGAATGGGCAGTTTGGGCACATTTTCACATTACCCTGCCCCAGTTAGTCCTGGAGATTTTTAAACCGCTGGTGGCTGCCTCTGACAGTTATCCGGCTGCGGCGGCAGAAATTGTTCTTATGATGCTCCTCTGGTCTCTGGGTATCCATGGCATGAATGTCGTCTCTTCGGTTGCTTATCCTTTCTGGATGACCCAGCTGGCTGCGAATGACGCGGCCCTCAAAGCGGGCCGGCCCCTGCCGGGGATTGTGACCGAACCTTTCTTCCACATGTTTACGCATATCGGCGGTTCGGGGTTGACCTGGCCTTTGACGATCATGTTTCTGCTGTCCGCTTCCAAGCAATTGAAAGCGATTGGGAAGACGGAAATTGTACCGGCGATCTTTAATATTAATGAACCGATCATTTTCGGCGCCCCGCTGGTTCTCAATCCCATCATGTTCATTCCCTTCATTCTGGCTCCGCTGGCTGCTGTGACGATTAACTACGCGGCCTTCGCTTTCAATCTCGTTCCGAGGATTGTGACCCAGCCGTCCTTTACCACCCCAGTCTTCCTGGGCGGTATCATTGCCACCGGGGGATATTGGCAGGGGGCCGCGCTGCAGGCAGTGAACCTGGTTGTGGCGGCGCTGATTTACTATCCGTTTTTTAAGATGTATGAGAAAGAGCTGGTGACGAACGAGAAAGCGGCGGAAGAAGAGGCCGCGACCGCGCTCGCCGGCTAAGAAGTGGCGGAAAAGTTCCCGGAGAAGTCCCGGAAAGCTGCGGGAGAAGTCCGGGAAAAGTTCGCCGGCTTTACGCTAAACGGCGGGGATATGGTTCGAAAGATTGGCTGCGACACCCGGAGGAGTCTGACGCAAAGACAGAAGTGACGCTAAGGCAAGGCAGACGCTAAGGCAAGGCAGACGCTAAGGCAAGGCAGACGCTAAGGCAAGGCAGACGCTAAGGCAAGGCAGACGCTAAGGCAAGGCAGGCGCCAAGGCAAGGCAGACGCTAAGGCAAGGCAGGCGCCAAGGCAAGGCAGGCGCTAAGGCAAGGCAGACGCTAAGGCAAGGCAGGCGCCAAGGCAAGGCAGACGCTAAGGCAAGGCAGGCGCCCGGGCAAGGCAGACGCCCGGGCAAGGCAGACGCCCGGGCAAGGTACGCCAAGGCGAGGCTGATGCCGGGGGCGGGGCCCGGCGAAAGAAAAAGTGGGGAGGCGCTAAAGTGGAAAACGCAAACGAAAAAAACACTAACGGGGAAAACCCGAATCCCGATCTGGAGCAAATAGTCTTTAACCTCGTACTGCACGGGGGAAATGCCCGGGCCAAGGCCTATGAAGCTTTGGATGCGGCAGAAGGGGGCAATTTTGCCCAGGCGGAAAAAAACCTTGAAGAAGCAGACGAGGAATTTTATGAGGGCCATAAATACCAGAATCTGCTCGTTCAAGGCCAGTTAGAGAAAGACATCACACCCAATTTCCTGGTCATTCATGCCCAGGATCAGCTCATGACCGCTTTGGCTGAGAAGACCCTGATCAAGAGAGAGATATCCCTTTATAAAAGGGTGCATGAATTGGAAAGGAAGATAAGGTAGGTCCAAGTAAGAGACAAACCCAGTATAGATGAGAGAGCCGCAAAAAGCAATGCAGTAAAAAACCCGTTATCAAGACGGGTTTTTTACTGCAGAAGAGATTTGTCGCCGAAAGGATTTTCCGCAGACAGATTTGTCGCCGAAAGGATTTTCCGCAGACAGATTTGCCGCTGAAAGGATCTTCCGCAGACAAAATTTGCCGCTGACGGGAAAAGTTATAATACAGTTGCCAACTTTGTAAATAAAACTGTATTACCTATCCGTCATATATGAACATTTGTCTTCGAATATCCGTTAATTATAAACATTTGTCCGCGGAGAGAACATAAATTGACGGTAAAATTTAAATTTCTTTCGCAGTATTGTATTATTACTCGAAATAACTATAATTAAATCAAAACTAAGTATTAGAAAGAAGATGAAAGAGATGGGGTCCCAAGAAAAAAGCAAAAGCAAATTGACTTTGTTACCATTAGTCCTAATGATCTTCACTTCTGTCTTCGGGTTTACAAACATGCCTCGGTCCTTTTACCTAATGGGATACGGCGCCATACCGTGGTATCTGCTCTCGGGAATAACGTTCTTTCTTCCGTACGCTTTCATGATGGCAGAATACGGCGCCGCCTTCAAGAATGAAAAGGGTGGGATCTATTCGTGGATGGAGCGCTCGATCGGACCCAAGTACGCGTTTGTAGGAACGTTCATGTGGTACGCGTCTTATGTGGTCTGGATGGTGAATGTGGCGTCGACCATCTGGGTTCCCCTGTCTAATTCCATCTTCGGTAAAGACACAACCGCGAGCTGGACACTGTTTCACATGAGTTCAACTCAAACTTTGGGGCTCTTGGGAATTGTCTGGATCATCGTGGTCAGTTTCGTCGCTTCCAAAGGTTTGGATAAGATTACGAAAGTGACGTCTGTCGGCGGTACGGCCGTGGCTTTGCTCAATGTCGTCCTCTTGCTGGGCGCAGTCTTCGTCCTCATCGCCAATCACGGTCATTTCGCCCAGCCCATCCTGTCTCTCCATTCCTTTGTCGCTTCGCCTAACCATGCTTACGGAACACCGGTGGCCATGCTTTCCTTTATCGTGTTCGCCCTCTTCGCCTATGGCGGTATCGAGGTGGTAGGCGGCCTGGTGGACCAGACGGAACATGCTGAAAAGGTTTTCCCGAAAGGAGTCACTATCTCGGCTATTATCATTGCGATAGCGTATTCTTTGGGTATCTTTTTGGTTGGTATTTTCGTTAACTGGAATCATGTCCTGGCTTCAAACAGTGTGAATATGGCGAATGTGTCTTACCTCGTGATGCAGAATCTGGGCTTCCAGGTCGGACTCGGATTCGGCTTGAATCAGGCGGCGGCTTTGACCTTCGGCGCCTGGGTGGCGCGGCTGGTCGGCTTGTCCATGTTCCTGGCTTTGACGGGCGCGTTTTTCACCCTGATTTATGCTCCTCTGAAGCAAATGATTGAAGGAACCCCCGCCGGGCTATGGCCGGGAAAGATGGGCGAGGTCAAGAAAGGGATGCCTCTGAGAGCGCTCTGGATACAGTGCGCGGTTGTGGCCGTCATGATTTTCATCGTGTCCTTCGGAGGGCAGGCTGCCTCGGCCTTTTTCAACAAACTTGTGCTTATGACCAACGTAGCTATGACGATTCCCTATATGTTCATTTCGGGAGCGTTCGCGGCTTTTAAGAAAAAGACCGAGATTGAGAAGCCGTTCCAGGTATACAAGAGTTACAAATCGGCGTTGGTGGCAACGGTCGTTGTGACTTTCACTGTCGGTTTCGCGAACTTCTTTACCATTATCCAGCCGCTGACTCAGGGTGATGTGCAATCCACTCTTTGGATGATTGCCGGACCGCTGTTCTTCACCGTGGTAGCTTTCTGGATGTACCATAGGTACGAAAAGAAACAGAGATCTTTCCCGCAGGCGGAAAAGCAGGTTGCCAGATAAGTTCACCTGGGTTGAGCCGGCACGCTGACGGACGAACCGAGAACGTTGCTCACGGCGTTGCACGTGCCCCTGACAAAGTTGAACCGGCATGATAATTAAGAAACCAGCGGAAAATGGACAGCCGGGGTGCATGCGCATCCCGGCTGTTTTTGCCGGGTCTGCATTGCCGCTCTTTAACCCGGGCAGATTAACGGTGAGAGAGAGCGTGGAAAACAACTTTGGTAACACCGGGGCGCTGAGGAAACCGTGTCGCGGGTGAAACGGGGCGTGGATAAAGCCAAAATAGATTCTCAAAGAGATGACAGAGTAACAGTGACAAACTATAAGGATCTTCGGGTTGAATTCCCTTTTCCGCAGGCTATATAATGGAAGCGGACGCAATCGGGCTTCTTGATCCGGCGTAAAACAGGCGGACCGGCGGACAACGGTGCAGCTCGCCGGTCATTGGTGACGATGAGGAGAAATAACATGATTAAACGTGAGTATACCTTGACAAATCCCCAGGGACTTCATGCCCGCCCGGCCAGCCTGCTGGTGCAGGCGGCCGGTCAGAGCCGTTCGGAAGTGATCCTAATCAAGAATAACAAAGAATATAACGCGAAAAGCATTTTAGGAGTTCTCAGCCTGGGTGCGCAAAAAGGGGACAGCCTGGTCATTAGGATAGAGGGTCCGGATGAGGAAGAGACAGACAAGAGGCTGCAGGCGCTCTTTGCCGGGAATTTTGGTGAATGAGGGCCGAATGCCCGAACAGGATCCCAAGAGGATGGACCGGAACGAAAACCGGGATGACGAGGCGGAGCGAATGGTGGGATGGCGTGGCTCAGAATGTCACGGGATCGTAGATGCCGACGGGAGTTTAAAGGCCGAAGGGAGAAGCGGAAATGCAAGGAATAGGGGTTTCGCCCGGAATCGCGATCGGCGAGGCGCTGGTGCTTAAAGATGTGCCGTCGGTTTTGCCGGAACGGAGCCGTTTGACGGCGGGGGAGGAAAATGAGCGTCTGAGCCGGAGCTTGAGCTCAGCCCGCCGGCAGCTGGAAAAGATCCGGGCCGGCGCCGAGGCGCGCCTCGGGAACAAGGCCCAAATACTCGATGCTCAGATTCTGATTACGGAAGATGAAGAATTACTCTCGCTGGTACGTGAGAAGCTGAAAGAGGGTTTGACGGCAGAAGCTGCTCTGCGGGACGGGGTGGAGTATTATGCCAACCTGTTGGAAAATATGGACAATGAGTATTTGCGCGAGCGGGCGGCCGACATCCGGGACACGGGGCGCAGGATCATCCGTGACCTGATGGGGGTGGCGGAGACCGACCTGACTCATTTGGGCACACCCTGTATTATCGTGGCCCATGATCTCACACCTTCAGACACGGCGACGATGGCTCCGGAGCATGTGCTGGGTTTTATCACCGATGTGGGAGGGAGAACGTCCCACAGCGCTATCATGGCGCGCACCCTGGAGATCCCGGCGATTGTAGGAACCGTGCAGGGAACGGAGTTGATCCGAACGGGGGATTCCCTGATTTTGGACGGGAATAGCGGTGAGGTCATCGTCAACCCGGAGCCGGACGTGCTCGGGACCTACCGGGAGAAGCAAAGGGCGCAGGCGGAACGCAAAGAAAAGCTGCAGGCTCTGAAGGGGCAGCCGACGGTGACACACGACGGGCGCAAGGTCATTGTGGCCGCCAACATCGGGACGCCGAAAGATTGCGAAGGAGCGCTCAGGAACGGGGCGGAAGGCGTTGGCCTTTTCCGGACAGAATTTCTTTACTTGAACCGGGAAGATCTGCCGGGGGAGGAAGAGCAGTTTCAGGCCTATAAAGAGGTACTGGAAGCGATGGCTCCCCGGGAAGTGGTCATCCGGACGCTTGATGTCGGCGGGGACAAGGAACTCCCCTACTTGGGTTTGGCGAAGGAAAGCAATCCCTTTTTGGGTTACCGGGCGATCCGGGTCTGTCTCGATCGGCCGGAGATGTTTAAGACCCAGTTGCGCGCCCTCCTGCGCGCGAGCGTCTACGGCAAACTCGGCATCATGTTTCCCATGATTTCCAGCCTGGAGGAAGTCCGCCGGGCCAAAGGGATGCTGGCGCAAGTCAGAGAGGAATTGGTAAGCGAGGGCGTGGCCGTGAGTGAGGAGGTGGAGGTCGGAATCATGATTGAGATTCCGGCGGCCGCCGTCATGTCCGACGTGCTGGCTCGGGAAGTGGACTTCTTCAGCATCGGGACCAACGATCTGATTCAATACACGACGGCGGTAGATCGGCTCAATGGAAAGATTGCATCTCTGTATACCCCTTATCATCCGGCAGTTTTGCGCCTGGTGCGACAGGTGATTGAAAACGGGCACAAGTTCGGGATTTGGGTCGGGATGTGCGGGGAGGCGGCCGGCGATCAAGCTTTGATCCCGTTGCTGCTGGGCATGGGGCTCGACGAATTCAGCATGAGCGCGATATCTGTATTGGAGTCGCGGGAACTGCTGGGCAGGCTGAACTACGCGGAGGCCCAGGCGCGAGTGACGGAGGTCTTGGCGCTAGGTACGGCGGCGGAGATCGAAGAGACTTTGCAAATTCTTAGGATCTCAGAGGAGGTTTAGTAAAACAGGAGCCGTCCGAAAAAAACGGACATTGGTTAGTCCCTGAATCCAACTCCGGTGCTAAGACGTTATAGCCTAACGTGTAGCGCTCCAAGTAGGATGGTTAGCCGAAAACACGTTTAAGTTGGATTTCCAGTCCCACCAGTAGGGGGAAGTCAATATTTCCTCATCATCATATCCCTGAACTAGTTTTTCTCAAGGAGTGAAGATTATTTAGTGTAAATGGTACTGACCTGGCCGAAGTCCAAATCGAGTATTCTCAATTCCACGGTGAATGGAATTACGCCGTCCGTCCGGGCCACCCCTAGAAAATTTATTCGGTCGTGGCTCCTTAGCGAACCTTTCGGGCAAAGGAGCGTCCGCGCACGCAGAAGGCGCAGCGTTAAAACAGGCATCAGGGTTCACATGCAGGAATACCCTGAGGTTAGGTGCGTTAGCGGAGCCTCCGAGTACGCAGCTCTGGCGCAAGGTGAGCGTGCGCAGCAGAGCCGTATATGGGATGCCAATTTTATGTGGTGATACTGGCAATTGTCTATAAAGCCTTATTCCGGGGGCTTTTAGCCAATTGTTTGTTTTTTGCCATAAGAATAATGTGTTTTTTAACGTTTGTTTTCTGTCTAAACCAACGGCTTTGTGCTAAGCTTAGATTATCTTACATAACCCGTTCTATTTATTAAAGAGGAGGGCCAATGGTACGTTTGGTTTGTCTGGATGTGGATGGGACCTTAGTCGACGATCAGAAAAGGATTCCTCCGCAAGTTCTTTCGGCTTTGCACAGACTGCAAAAACAGGGAATTCGCGTGACCTTGGCCTCAGGAAGGCTTATTTCTTCACTAGAAAGTTATGCGAGTTCAATCGGTACGGAAATGCCTTTGATTGGTCTTAACGGAGCTTGGGTCGAAAAACCGGGGGCTCCTCCTTGGCTTCGCTTGCCTCTGCAGACCGAGGGGCTTGTTCCCTTAATTGAACATGCCGAAACCGAAGGACTCCACGTGAGTTTCTACTTCGCCGACGGCATTGTGCTGAAGAAAAATCCGCTGGAGGATGAAACTCGGCTGGATTTCCATTGGAGTTTGGAGAAAGTCCGGGCGGAGATCGTTGATAATTGGCCATTTTCCCCTCGAAATAATTCCCTGCTCATGGAGCGGCCGATCATGAAACTGCTCGTTTCTGGAAATCCCGAAGCTGTCGCGGAATTTAACGCAGAACATGAGGCAAAGTATAGGAGTTACTACTGCTTTGTGCAGAGTAATGACAAGCATTTGGAAATTGTCTCACAAGACGCCTCCAAAGGGGAAGCCCTGCGTTATCCCGCTTATGTCGTTTTAGACGGTCAGATTCTGCGTCAGCTGTGCTGGCTTCATGTCCGCCGGGACTTTATCCGGGTCAAAGAAGGGCTTGTTTCAAACCCCTGAAAAAGAGCAGGGCGTGATAATCGACAGACAGAAATTTACGGAAGACACACAAAACCTATTTATACCGCGGATCAATACTCTTCCGGCTAAAAAGGGCGTAACTGAATTTATTGAATCTGTTAAAAGCAAGGGCCTTAAATTGGCCCTTGCTACTGCACATTGCACTTGCACACACCCGGCCGGAATTTGGAGCAAAGAAAATGGCTCTAAGCTTTTTCACGCTGAATCCGCCTATTAATTTCGGATCTGAGATATTCGACCCCATTAAACTGATTATCACGCTATCTGCCGTCGATCAGGATGCACACATTGACCTGTTGGAACAGCTTACCGATATCCTTTTGGATGAGGATAAGGTGAAAGCGTTACTGGCTGCGGAATCCAGTCAGGCTTTTCTTGAAATATCGAAGTGGTAATTCAGAAATCTTATATTTTATTTTTAAGGCTTAGTATTTGCAATAAAAGAGGAGGAAGGGCGTCTGGAGCGCATGGTTGCTGAAAAAATTTTTCAAGGGGCATTACTACCCAGTGAGACGGAAAAAATGCCTCTTGCCGGAATAAGGCAGGTTTTTTAACATAGGACACATAGGACAGCTTGAGTGGAGGATTTTGCACAAATAAACAGACAATAATTATGCTTCAATATTCTGTAACTTCCGTGTAATATAAAAGTGCGAGGTGGATGTGATGGCGGTCCTGATCAATCTCGATAGCCGGAGCCGTAGTATATTAAGTTGTTTGGTCTTTACTCAAACCTATTTATCGGTTGGTGAAGTGGCTGAAATGATGAATATTTCTAAACGCAGCGTCTATTACGAGTTAGGTAAAATTAACGATTGGTTCTCCTATCACCATATTCCGGAAGTTCAAGTTGAGCGTCAAAAGGGTATTTGTCTGAGTGAGCTCCAACGTCAAATGGTTCAGAAGCTCGTTGATGATCTACCTCAAGTGTCTGACTATATTTATTCTCCAGAAGAAAGAGTTGCCATAATCATCTGCTTCATTATGGCAGCCCGAAAAGCAGTTTTTACTGACGATTTGGGTATTGTGGAGGGGGTGAGTAGAAGTACCGTCACCAATGATCTGAAGATCGTTCGAGCTCAGTTAGGCCACTACGGCTTGGAACTGGAGTACGAACACCGAACCGGCTATCTTATTACGGGCTCTATTCTAAAAAAATGGGCAGTGTTCCTTCATTACCTTCATTTTATTATTGACCTGGTACGACGCGACGTAGTGAACATATTTGTCCGGGATGAGGTCCGGTCGAACCTGAGTAGCCTTTCGGAAGTGGAATCAACCTTAAAGACAGAGTATGTTGAGGGTACACTGTTGGCGTTGGCGGTTCTAATTTCGGTGATGAAACGAACCGATGAAAGACCGGAAGTCCTTAACCGCAATGAGAAGCGGTTTACGGACAAATGGGAATTTAAAATGATTCAGGAACATTTTCCAGAACTCGGACTAACAGAACAGGTATATTTAACAGTTCACCTGCTGGGCGCTAGGGTACAAAGTGTACGAAATGTCCCTGAAGGTGAAGGTAAAATCAATAGCATTATTCAAGATATGATTGCCGAGTTCGAGCACTTGGCCTGTGTGAGCTTGGGTAGTGTTGAAGAGCTAAAAAAGAAACTTCTATGGCACATTCATAATTCAATTTACCGCTACGATTATGGAATCATCGATAGAAATCCCTTGACCGATGAGATAGAAAGTAAATACCCATATCTGTTCCGGCTCGCGGGTAAGGTAGCCGCGAAGTTTTACCGGATAATCGGATGCCCGATGTCAAGAGATGAAATCGCGTATCTCACGATGTATTTTGGAGCACATCTTGTGAACCCCTACGAGAAAAGGGGCTTGGTAAGAGCACTTCTGGTGTGCCCAAATGGGGTTTCGACAGCTGGCATTTTGACGAAGCAAGTGCAAGAGTTGTCCTCATTGATAGAAGTTCTTGACGTTGTGTCAGTTAAGGCGTTGGCGAATCACAAAGAAGGCGCTGACTTAATCATTTCCACTGTTCCGGTCGAACATTCCAGCTGTGCAGTTATAGTGCACCCTGTGTTAACGAAGGCGGACAAGCAAACCATTCTGTCTTATGTATATGAAAATGGTAGCGGGGGTTGGCAGCGGGGGAATATGGAGGAGATAAGCCGGATTGTTGAGCAGTATGTACCTGAAGAGAAGCGAGCGCAACTGCACATGGAACTCAAGAATTATGAGAACCGGCAACAGTTTTTTGTCCGTGAGGTCTTTAAGCGACCGGTTCATCACCTCAACGATATTTTGACTCAGGACATGGTTCAGACGACAGAAACTCTTAAGGATTGGCAGGCGGCAATTTCTTTAGCGGCAGAGCCGCTTGTCCGAGCAGCTGTAATAACTCCGGGATATGTGCAATCGATGATTGCCGGGGTGGAAAGTCACGGTCCGTATATCTTTATTACGCCGAATATCGCGTTAGCCCATGCAAAACCGGAAAATGGCGTACTAGCCTTAGGAGTTTCTTTCCTCATTATTAAGCAGGGAGTGCTTTTTGAAAAGGGCCATGTAGCCAGGGTAATCATAGCTCTCGCCCCTGTGGATAATGAGAAACATTTAGGTATCATTAGGGACATCGTGGAGTTCTTTGCAAACGATGATGACTCGCAAAAATTCATGAATGCGGACAGCGTCCGGGAGGCTTATACAATAATTAGAGATAGACAGGATACCGGGGCTAAAGCGTGATAGCAAAATACCGTATTTACTAAAAGAACTGCTACTTATACAACATAAAGATTGCCGGTAACGTTGACGGTGGAAAGTGTGAGGAGATGCAATGAAGATAATTGCTGAGGAACGCGTGCGCCTTAAAGCGACGTCCAGAGACTGGGAGGATGCGCTGGCAATGTCTATCCAGTTGCTTGTTGACAATGGGTATGTGGAGTTGGCCTATATTCAGGCGACAATTAATGCTGTGAAGGACTACGGTCCATATATTGTCCTTGCCCCGGGCATTGCCTTTGCTCACGCCAAGCCAACCGACGGAGTAAAATCTACGGGAATAAGTCTACTGACACTGGAGAAAGCCGTATATTTCGGTCATCAGGACAATGACCCTGTCGATATCGTCTTTGGGATAGCGGCGTTAGAGTTCAATCTACATGTGGAGATCATGAGGAAATTGGCTACGTTTTTGTCCAATGCCGAAAATATTAACTTTATCCGAAATGCCACCAACGTTCGTGATATTGTTAAGAGAATCAATGAATGAGCTAATTATGGAAGGAGGGAAAACGAGTTGAAGATTTTGGCTGTTTGCGGAATGGGGTTTGGCAGTAGTATGGTCTTACGAATGACAATCGAGTCAGTATTGAAAGAAATGGGCATTAAAGCAAATGTAACAACAGCTGATGTAGGAACGGCAAAGACCGAGAAGGCAGATTTAATTGTTACCTCTGCCGAATTTGCTAATCTGCTCAAGAGTAAGGACACCCCAATAGTTACGATCAAGAATTATGTTGATAAGAATGAGATGAAAGCAAAGTTATCGGTTGTTCTAAATCACTAAAGCGCTAAATCGTTTGTAATTTATAAGGGAGGGTATAAAATGCTTGTGCTTAACTTTATTGTTAATGAAATTCTCAGTAAACCTGCTCTTCTGGTCGGTCTAATGGCATTATTAGGTTTGATTGCTTTACGTAAACAGGCGAGTGAAATTATTTCGGGGACTCTAAAAACGATTATCGGATTTATGATTTTGACCGGAGGTGCGGGGATTATCGTCGGTGCCTTAACACCTTTTGGCACCATGGTCCAAGCGGGATTTCATCTCCATGGGGTTATTCCTACCAATGAGGCTATTATGGCATTGGCGCAAAAATCATTCGGCGCGCCCACAGCTATGATTATGGGGCTTGGTTTTGTAGTTAACTTAATCCTCGCAAGGGTGACGCCTTCGAAATTCATTTTTCTGACGGGACATCATCTATTTTTCATGGCGACAGTTCTGGCAGTAGTGCTTGGAAGTGCCGGGGTCACGGGTGTTAACCAGATTATAATCGGCGCGATTTTGTTGGGGACTATCGCTACTATTATGCCAGCCTACGTGCATCCGTTTATGCGCCAAGTCACCGACGACGCCCCGTTTGCTTTGGGGCACTTTAACACTTTAGGGTATATAATTTCTTCTCTAATTGGAAAGGTAACGGGAAACAAATCTTATAGCACGGAAAACCTCAAAGTTCCTGACCGCTTGGGGTTTTTACGGGATTCACTGGTTATGACAACACTCACAATGATTATTCTTTATCTGATTTTGGCTTTGGCAGCCGGACCTCAAGCACTCGCTCAATTTACGTCCGGAGGCAATTATATAATGTATGTGGTCATACAAGCCATTACTTTTGGAGCAGGTATTGCAGTGATTTTAGCGGGTGTTCGTATGATACTTGCGGAGATCGTACCGGCTTTCCAAGGAATTGCAGAGAAGATTGTTCCTAACGCTTTGCCGGCTCTGGACTGCCCTACGACATTTCCCTTCGCTCCGACGGCCGTGCTGGTTGGCTTCATTGCCAGTTTGATTGGCGGCATCGTTGGAATGTTTCTCATGGGTCCGTTAGGATTAGCCCTAATTATTCCGGGAATGGTTCCGCATTTCTTTGATGGCGGTACAGCAGGAGTTTTTGGCAATGCTACTGGCGGACGCCGGGGTGCTATTATTGGTGCATTTGTTAATGGGTTACTGATTACAGTCTTGCCAGCCTTATTATTGGCTTTCATGGGTTCTTTCGGCCTTGCCAATACGACATTTGGCGACAGCGATTTCTGTTGGGCTGGTATTTTGACCGGTTCTTTGGCTAAGCTTGGCATTGGGGGACTCTATATCTCTGTAGTTATCATCTGTGCTTTATTATTGGCATTGGCTGGCTGGATTACGCTTCGTGGCCAAGCAGACAAAGGCACTGCTAATTCCTAAGAAAGTCATTTCAGGCACTATTCTATGTGATTAGTAAGAGGAGTAACAGACCATGCACTGCCAGGGGAACTGTGCGTGGTCTGTAGCATGTATTTAACTCTATCAGCCATTTTATCCGCAGTCAAAGCTGGGTTGCTATGGGAAATTAAAATGGATGTAATCTGGACTGCTATACAGGAAAAGGTTAGGGGGAATTATAAAGAAATGGGTTTGGGGGGCATTAAATGCTTAGGAAAGAAAAAATAAAGGAACTTAGGATTTTTGCCATAAAAATCAGGATGGAAACAATGAAAGAGATTGGCAACCTGGGATTTGGCCACGTTGGTGGGGCATTATCTATTGCTGATACGTTAGCGGTTCTGTATGGAGAGGTCATGAAGATTGATCCTCAAAACTCCCAATGGGAAGGTCGCGACTGGCTAATCTGTTCCAAGGGTCATGCAGGTCCGGCAATTTACGCTGCACTTGGATTAAGGGGTTTCTTTCCTCTGGAGGAACTCCAAACCCTCAATAAGCCAGGAACCCATTTTCCGAGTCACTGTGACCGAAATCTGACAACCGGCGTAGACATGACGACCGGTTCGCTCGGGCAAGGTTTCTCTTTGGCTGTAGGTGTAGCGTTAGGACACAGAATGGACAAAAGAACTAATTATACCTATCTGATTTTGGGAGACGGCGAGATTCAAGAAGGACAGGTTTGGGAGGCGGCTTCATACGCTGCCCAGTCCGAACTAGATAATCTCATTGTCTTTGTTGACTGCAATAAGAAGCAACTGGATGGCTATACCCGAAATATCAATGATCTTCGTGACATCGCACAGAAATTTGCAAGCTTTGGCTGGCACACTCAAGACATTGATGGTTCAAAGGTTGCTGAAATACATGAGGGTATTGAAAAGGCTAAGGCAGCTAAAGGAAAGTCATCGGTTATAGTTCTGAATACAATAAAAGGAAAGGGCTGGAGTTTTGCAGAGGATGCCATTTCCAACCACCACATGACAATCAATAAAGATCAGATGGATGAAGCTTTGTATGAACTAGAAAAAGAGCTGGAAGAGGTAGAGAAGGAATGAAAGCTACCATAGCCGAAACACTGGTAAAGGAAGGAAAAGAAATGAGGAGCGTCTATTGCCAGTCCCTAATTGACTTGGCAAGAGTGGATAAACGGATTGTTGTGCTTGATGCCGATCTGCTGAGTTCTATAGGCATGCTTCCCTTTGCAAAGGCTTACCCGGAGCGAACCTTCAACGTGGGGATTCAAGAAGCAAATATGATTGGCGTGGCTGCCGGGCTTTCGGCTACCGGTAAAATTCCATTTGCCCATAGTTTTGCTCCCTTTGCTACTCGAAGATGCTTCGATCAGATCTTTTTGTCCTGTGGTTACGCGAAACTAAATGTTAGGATCGTAGGCAGTGATCCAGGGGTAACTGCAGCTTTCAACGGCGGCACACACATGCCTTTTGAGGACATTGGAATTTTGCGGACCGTACCGGGTATTACAATTTTGGAACCTACGGACTCGGTAATGTTGAGAAACCTGGTCGAACAAGTAGCCGATCTTTACGGAGTGTTTTACATCCGGCTAATACGGAAAAACGCGACAAAAGTCTATCAAGAAGGGTCATCCTTTGAAATTGGTAAGGCTGTGCAGTTGAGAGAAGGTTCTGACCTTACGATTATTGCCACGGGAATTATGGTAGAGGAAGCTTTAAAGGCAGCGGACACTTTAGTAGAAGCAGGTATTTTTGCCCGCGTCGTCAACATGTTCAGCATTAAACCCGTTGACGAAGAAACGATTATTAAGGCAGCGCGGGAAACCGGTGCTATCGTCAGTGCGGAAAACCATAACATTATCAATGGCTTAGGCTCCGCAATCGCTGAAGTCATTGCCGAAAATGCATTGGTGCCTCTTGAACGCGTCGGAGTTCAGGATCAGTTTGGGGAAGTGGGATCAGTGAATTACCTAATGGGGCGATTCGGTTTAACGGCAGGTCATATTGTTGAGAAAGCGAGAAAAGCGCTTGGGCGAAAAGCAGAGATGCAGATTCAGTATAAAGAATGAGTGCTTATCCATGTTTACCGGAGAGTAGCAAATGGTCAACGATGTGGGGGGGGATTAGATCGTGATTGAGAAACATTTGGAAATTACCAACAGTACGGGATTACATGCCCGACCCGCTTCGAATCTTGTTGAGAACGCTTCTAAGTTTAAGAGCAAGATCACCATTGAGAAAGAGGGCAGGTCAGTGGATGCCAAAAGTATATTAGGTATTTTGAGCTTGGGCGCCAATAAAGGTTCCAGAATTCGCCTAACTACAGAAGGGGAGGATGAAGAACAGGCGGCACAGGAGTTGATTGATCTGTTGAATTCATTCGTAGAATAGGTGAAGATTCAGGTGATCTTTTGAATGCAGCGTTTTATACCCGTCACAGGAGTTTAGAGTTCGACGGGAGAGGGGAGAAGCGGAAATGCAAGGAATAGGGGTTTCGCCCGGAATCGCGATCGGCGAGGCGCTGGTGCTTAAAGATGTGCCGTCGGTTTTGCCGGAACGGAGCCGTTTGACGGCGGGGGAGGAAAATGAGCGTCTGAGCCGGAGCTTGAGCTCAGCCCGCCGGCAGCTGGAAAAGATCCGGGCCGGCGCCGAGGCGCGCCTCGGGAACAAGGCCCAAATACTCGATGCTCAGATTCTGATTACGGAAGATGAAGAATTACTCTCGCTGGTACGTGAGAAGCTGAAAGAGGGTTTGACGGCAGAAGCTGCTCTGCGGGACGGGGTGGAGTATTATGCCAACCTGTTGGAAAATATGGACAATGAGTATTTGCGCGAGCGGGCGGCCGACATCCGGGACACGGGGCGCAGGATCATCCGTGACCTGATGGGGGTGGCGGAGACCGACCTGACTCATTTGGGCACACCCTGTATTATCGTGGCCCATGATCTCACACCTTCAGACACGGCGACGATGGCTCCGGAGCATGTGCTGGGTTTTATCACCGATGTGGGAGGGAGAACGTCCCACAGCGCTATCATGGCGCGCACCCTGGAGATCCCGGCGATTGTAGGAACCGTGCGGGGAACGGAGTTGATCCGAACGGGGGATTCTCTGATTTTGGACGGGAATAGCGGTGAGGTCATCGTCAACCCGGAGCCGGACGTGCTCGGGACCTACCGGGAGAAGCAAAGGGCGCAGGCGGAACGCAAAGAAAAGCTGCAGGCTCTGAAGGGGCAGCCGACGGTGACACACGACGGGCGCAAGGTCATTGTGGCCGCCAACATCGGGACGCCGAAAGATTGCGAAGGAGCGCTCAGGAACGGGGCGGAAGGCGTTGGCCTTTTCCGGACAGAATTTCTTTACTTGAACCGGGAAGATCTGCCGGGGGAGGAAGAGCAGTTTCAGGCCTATAAAGAGGTACTGGAAGCGATGGCTCCCCGGGAAGTGGTCATCCGGACGCTTGATGTCGGCGGGGACAAGGAACTCCCCTACTTGGGTTTGGCGAAGGAAAGCAATCCCTTTTTGGGTTACCGGGCGATCCGGGTCTGTCTCGATCGGCCGGAGATGTTTAAGACCCAGTTGCGCGCCCTCCTGCGCGCGAGCGTCTACGGCAAACTCGGCATCATGTTTCCCATGATTTCCAGCCTGGAGGAAGTCCGCCGGGCCAAAGGGATGCTGGCGCAAGTCAGAGAGGAATTGGTAAGCGAGGGCGTGGCCGTGAGTGAGGAGGTGGAGGTCGGAATCATGATTGAGATTCCGGCGGCCGCCGTCATGTCCGACGTGCTGGCTCGGGAAGTGGACTTCTTCAGCATCGGGACCAACGATCTGATTCAATACACGACGGCGGTAGATCGGCTCAATGGAAAGATTGCATCTCTGTATACCCCTTATCATCCGGCAGTTTTGCGCCTGGTGCGACAGGTGATTGAAAACGGGCACAAGTTCGGGATTTGGGTCGGGATGTGCGGGGAGGCGGCCGGCGATCAAGCTTTGATCCCGTTGCTGCTGGGCATGGGGCTCGACGAATTCAGCATGAGCGCGATATCTGTATTGGAGTCGCGGGAACTGCTGGGCAGGCTGAACTACGCGGAGGCCCAGGCGCGAGTGACGGAGGTCTTGGCGCTGGGAACGGCGGCTGAGGTCAAGGAAGCTTTAAAGAAGTTTTAGGGATTTTGAACGAAAAGTTGATTTGGGTTTTAAGATTGAGATGAACAGTTGGCTTTACAGGTGGGGCTAGTCTTGTGGCTGAGCTCCTTTTTGTTTGCGCTGGGGCTTGAGCAAGAGACTGGTTTTTCGGTGAACTTTCTCAAGGGAGCGTTCCGTTTGCACAGCCGATACAGGCCTGCGAATTCGCTTGGCTCAGCGCCGAGTCTTAAAGTGAACGTCGTTTACGCGCTGATTTTGATTTCTTTGCAGCGTAGTGACGTCGGTTGGTCGTCGGGCGTGCCGGCACAGCATTAAATTTTAGCAGGAACTGGGACAAGTCCTGAAGGAATTAGGCGGGTTTGTGCAGAAATTTCATAAATAGGCGTACAGCGTGACGGGAAACTCCGAATTTTCGCGGATGATGGGGGGAAAAGGATGAGCCACTTGCTCATCACAAGAAGGGAATTTCAAAGGGCATATAGAAATCATTTCCGAGTTTATTTGCAGTGGGTGCCCAGTCTCAGAGCGAGACAGTCTCAACTGTTATTGCTCTTCTACGCGGCTGAGTGCGGTTTGAAGGCCATTTGGCTCAAAGAACACCGTCTGGAAGACTCATTGGCCGATTCTACTTTTAGGACATTCGGACATGATATAAATAGGTTGTTACGGGACCTGAGGACCGGGCTTGTGGTGAGCATGTACACGCGAACTGTGCCGGGGAATGTGCGGGAAGTTCGGTTGGAACAACTCAATCAAGCCTGGCGGTACGGCTGTGAGGTTGAGGATGAATCAGCTATTGAGCGGGACCTTGTCGCGGTATGTCGTTGGGTTGGGAGGGAGCTTTGATGAGTGCAGGGAGCCGGTTGTTGACTTGGTTTGACGTGGATTTGGCATTGCAGAAGAAGCTGAGACGCGGGGACTGGGCTTCCGAGGTTGCGGAAGTGCAGGTCTATGCGGATGGAGTGGACATTTATTTGAAAGAGGGAGCGAAGAAAAAGGTCAGAGAAGATTTGGCCCGCAGCTTTGGCGACTGGTATTCTGCGGCGGAAGATCGGATCTATCTTGAGGGAACGCCAACCGAAAAGAGAGTTTTGCAGGTGGCTTTTCTGGAAGAGTCCGGTGTACCGACGGAAAGCGTATTCCGTCCGTTATTCCGGGAAGTGGTCCTTTTTCCCGAAAGGTTGGAAGGAGAAGCGTTTTCCCCCCCTGCGCCCGCGCAGGGGGATCCCCAACTTTACTCTTTTTACTCTTTTAAGGGTGGGGTCGGCAGAACTCTTCACTTGCTGGCTATGTTGAAAGCACTCAGCGGTGAAAATACCCATGGGCCTCACGTTTTGGTCGTGGATGCGGATGTGGAAGCTCCTGGCTTAACATGGTGGGTAAGGAAGAAGGGTGAGTCGCCGGAGTTTTCCTATGTGGATTTTCTGGCGCTGGCGCAATATGATGATAGTCCTGACTACAATCTGACGATGGGCTTGGCGGTTCACGCCATAAAGGAAGCCCCGGTCTCCGTGGGAAAAACCAAATTCTTCTTCCTCCCTGCCTTTCGCACTGTGGAGCAGCTTATGCGCATGCCCGTAGCCCCGGAACATCTGACCCGAGGCAGCCATGGCGCCTGGCTGGCGGGAGATCTTTTATTTCGGCTGGGCCGGATGTTGGGGGTGGACTATATTCTTTTGGACTTGCGTGCCGGACTCAGTGAATTGACAGCCCCTTTGTTATTTGACTCCCGTTGCCTGCGTTTTCTGGTGACGACGTATTCGGAGCAGTCGGTTGAAGGGATGAAACTGGTTCTTTCCCAATTGGCTAAGGTTGCCTCACCCGAGCCGGAGACCGTCTACGATCCGGTTCTGCTGTTTTCCATGGTGCCGGGTGAACTCAGAGATTCGGCGAAATTGCTCGAGATCCAGGAAGAGTTGATTGCGTTGTACCCGGATATGGGTGAGGATGACGCGACGCCCCCTCGCCTGACCATTGGGCAGAGCTATTTCGGTCAAGAACTTTTGTACCTGGGAGATTTGGAAAGTTCATGGAAAAAACTTGAAGGAACTTCAGTATACGAATGTACCCAAGAAATTGTCAGACATCTGCCGAGCGCGTCTTCTGAACCGCCGGTAAAGGCTCCCTCGCGCCAGCAGATAAAGGAGGGGCTGAATCGCCTGGAGCAAATCTGTTCCCGCCTCGAAAATGCGGAATCGGGGGAAGGAGAAGATTTTTTGCCGATCCAGGCAATTCAAAGCTTGGGGCAACGTTATGCTGACAGGATTCCCCTCGCAGTGGTGATTGGCTCCAAAGGGGCGGGGAAAACGTACATGTATTTGCAACTGGTTCGGCTGGGCGTGTGGGAGAAGTTCCTGAATGATTTACATCTTGACTCAATATTTAAAGCAGAGACCGGGACGGTCAGGCTCTTTCCCTTTTTAGAATCTTACAACCTGGAAGACGTTGCGAAGAAAATGGTAGAGGACCAAAGAACCGTGGTCTGGCGGGAATTCGGATTTCCCGATGAGTGGAACAGAACCATAATGCGGGATGCGATTCGAGCAAAGGTTAAAGAGCCGGGGTGGGACGTTACTGATTGGAGAAAATTTTGGGTTCACCTAATGGGCTTGTCTTTAGGTATTAAATGTGCATTCGGGAGCCCGATCACCATGGAGGATCTGCAAGAATTCCTTAAGAGCCGCGCCAGTAGGGTTGCCGTCTTGATTGACGGACTGGAAGATATTTTTCCGGATGCCAAGACCGATGTGGCCCAGCAAAATGCCCTGAAAGGTCTGTTAGAGATTCCGGAAATGTTAAGAGATTTCCGGGAAAATTACCTTGGGGTGGTGTGCTTTATCAGGCGTGACCTTCTGCGCTCCGTCATCAAGCAAAATGTGAGTCAGTACGAAATGCGCTATCGCCCGTTTGACCTAACCTGGAACTTAGATGAGGCACTGCGGCTGGCGCTTTGGGTGGCTCTGAGGGCGGATGTTCTCAATCCGCCCTCAGATACGAAAGAGATAATTCGTTTGGAGCCTCATGAACTGGCCGATCGACTGACAGGCCTTTGGGGAAGGAAGCTGGGGTCTGAGAAGTCGAAGGAAGCGATTACGGCCAATTGGGTTTTGGCCGCTTTGTCTGACTTTAATGGGCAGCTGCAAGCACGGGACCTGGTCAGATTCCTAAAATATGCGGCGGGAGGCAGCAGAAAAAGTATCTCCTATGATGATCGATTCATCCAGCCTGCGGCCATTCGCAGGGCCATTGAACCGTGCAGCAAAGACAAAATAACAGAATTCGAGGAGGAGTTTACCAACATACAAAGTGTTTTCAGTAAACTGAAGGGATATGAGGACGGACAGCGGAAGGTACCGTTTACCGCTGATGTCTTTGGCCTGACCGCAGAGGAAATCGAACAGTTGGAGATTTTAGGTGTGCTGCGCAAAGACAAAGAGAAGTACTACATCCCGGAGATCTTTCGCCACGGCTTGGGATTTACCCTGGACAGGGGCGCACGCCCCATGGTATTGGCTTGGAAGAGGAAAAAGATGTAGAACGCCTTTTGCGGAGCTTGACAAAGATTCGCAAACCTCGTAAGATATGACTGACCAGTCAATCCAAAGAGTTGTTCGAGAAAGTTTTTTAAGGAGCGGATGTCATGCCGGATCTGAGAGAGCAGGCCATTCTGGAGAGTTCCCTTGAAGTTTTCGCGGCCAAGGGTTTTGAGCGGGCGACTATGGATGAGATCGCGGCTAAAGCCAAGGTGGCGAAAGGGACGCTTTTTTACCGCTACAAGAGCAAGGAGGACTTGTTTCTGCACTTGCTGAAAGACGCGGTGGAACGGTTTACCCAGAGCGTAACCCGGGCCTGCGTTGAAATGCCGGACGGGGTGGCAAAGTTGCGGAAAGCTATCGAGCTCCAAACCCGCCTTTCCTATGAGCACCCCGAGTTTGCCAAGATTCTGCTCAGTGAAGTCTGGGGGAAACAAGAGCGGCAGAGGCTGTTCAGGGAGACCTTGAACCGTTACCTGCACCTGCTGGCGGAGATGATAGAACAGGGAATACGGGAAGGAAAGCTGCGCCGGACCGACAGTGCGCTGCTCTCCAGCGCGATCTTTGGCATGACGGCTGCCGCTACTCTGCATCTTCTGCTGGCGGAGCAGGAAGCGCAAATTGCGGCGACCATCGGGGAACTCCAGGATTATGCCCTGCGGGGGATTCTGACGGAGAGCCGGTAGGGCTCAGGCAGGGCGTGAGCGGGGGCTTTAACGTGGGTCGGAGCCTAGGCCTGAGCCCTTACTTAAGCTAAAGTCAGCATGAGACAGGCATTTACGGATAGGCATGCGGAAGCATGGATCCGGGTACAGGATGGGCCTGGGTACAGGATGAGTTGGGGGACAGCGTGGTTGGGGGACAGCATGGTTGGGGGACAGCATGGTCCGGGGACAGCGTGGGTCCGGGGGCAGCGTGGGTCCGGAACAGCATGGGTCCGGGGACAGGATGGCTGGAGACTGCGCATGGGTCCGAGTTTGGTTTGGACCGGATACCGGCGTGACTTGTGGGGGTCCAAGCGTAAGTTCGGGCTGCCGGCACAACGGGATGAGCTGAGGAGGAAGACAGTGACAGCTCTCAGATGACTGACTGGTCAGTGCGCAAACTGGGCTGATTCCAAGCGCCGGCGGAAAGTAAGCGGGAGACAAGCGGGCCGTGACAGGCAGGGCGGTTGACAAGCGAGTTAGTTAACAAGCAAGCCGGTGAACTGACAGCCGGAGCCGAGAAGGCTGGGGAGGGAAGTATCCGAGACAAAGACTGTCTGTGGGTGACTGACTGGTCAGTACACAAATTGAGGGTGATTGCCGGAGGTGAGAAGGCCGGAGAGGAAAATCAGAGACAAGAAAGTTGGGGGTGCGAAGTCAGTGGCAAGAAAGTCGGGGGTGCGAAAATCAGAGACGAGAAGGAAGAAGTGAGCTTCCCGGCTCTCAGTGATTAAGAATGTCTTTTAAGAGAAAAAAGGGGGTTTTTCGGGTGGTACTTTCATGTCATGACATCACAGTGAGAGACGGAAGGAACACGGTGTTCGCCGGACTCAGCCTGACTTTTCCGATGGGGCAGGTAACGGGAATCTACGGAGGAAGCGCCAGCGGAAAAACCGCTTTGCTCTTGCTCCTGGCCGGGCTCTTAAAGCCCAAAAGCGGGGAGGTACGCTGCGACGACGTTGACGTGCTGAAAGAGGGGAAGAAGGCGAACAAAATGATCGGGTTAGGTGTTGTTCGGGATTTTAATCCGCTTTTTTATAATCTGACGGTGGAGGAGAACCTTCTCTTTCAAGCCCGGGCTGTGGGGGCTCGGGATCCGGGGGACAGTGTGCGCAAGGTGCTGAGAAGGTTTTCTTTGCAGGACGTGCGGGATCAGATGGTTGACCGGGTGGGAGCGATGGAGCAAGCCTTGGTCAATCTGGCTGTCGCCGGCGTGGGAGAACCGGGGGTTTATCTTTTAGATGAACCCGAATTGAGCTTGACGGCCGAGGAGACAGGGGTTCTCTGGCAGCATTTGCGGCGGTTGCAAGAGCGGGAAGTGACGGTCGTACTGACAACCCGCCGGCAGGAAACGGCTTTTCGCTGTGACAGAATTGTTGCGATGCCTGAGGGAAAGGCGGTGAGTTTTCATGCAGTTCGTTCACTTGGCCCATATGGAACTGAAACGGCTCTGGCGTAACCGTTTTGCCCGGCTGGCGGCGCTGGCTCTTTGCTTCATGCCGCTGCTCTACAGTTTTCTTTATTTGTCGGCTTTCTGGGACCCTTATGGCCATTTGGATCACCTGAAGGTCGCGGTGGTCAACTTAGACCGGGCGGCGGTACGCAATGGTGAGACCATTCATGCCGGGGAAGATCTAGTCAAAAAGCTGAAAGGGGATTCAAGTGTCGGCTGGAGGTTCACCAACGAAGCGGATGCGAAAAACGGGGTGGAAGAGGCCAAATATGACCTGGCTTTGATCATTCCGCCGGACTTTTCCCAGACCCTGCTCAACATCACCCGGGGCCCGAAATCCGGTAAGACCCCGCCGAAGGCCCGCTTGTTTTATTACTCCAATCCGAGCAAGAACTTTTTGGCCTCGCAGATTGGCGACAAAGTAACGGAGAAGTTGAAAGGGGAGTTTAACGGGCAAATTGCGGGGGACTTCCTGAACAATGTTTTCCTGAATCTGGCGGATTTGCAGAGCGGGATGCGGACAGCGGCCGATGGCGCGCAGCACCTGAATCAGGGTCTGAAACAAGCCGCTTCCGGCAGCGCGCAGATCACTGAGCGGCTGCAGACGGTCGCCGGAGGGGCCGGAAAGATTACTCAGGGATTAAAGTCAGCGGCGAGCGGAGCGAATCAGGTGGCGGCAGGAAATGTCACCCTGGCTGACGGGGCGCAGGCCCTGTTCGCGGCGACGAGCCCCATCGGCACGGGTCTGGAGCAGGCGCAGCAAGGGAGCGCTGAGCTGGCCGCCGGTTCGGCGAGTTTGGCCGGTGGGTTGAACAAAGCCGGGGGGGAGATCGGCAGTGCGGCCGCCGGGGCGGCGGAGATCCGGAAGGGGGCGGCCGCCGCCTATGACGGAGCAGAGAATCTGACCTCCGGGACAGGGGCGCTTCTCGGCGGTTCGGCCCAGCTGGAGGTCGGCGCCGGCCAAGTGTACTCCGGCCTAAGCCGGATGAAGCAGCAACTGAATGACCCTGAGAACGGAGTCCCCGCTCTTATAAACGGAGCGAATACGCTGGCCGCGCAGACTTCGGCCCAGAGTCAGCTCCTTCAGGCGGTGCTCTCGGCGCACCAAGCTTTGACCGGCCGGATCATGCCGGGGATTCAAACCGCGGCTGGGAGTGTGAGCCAAATTTCCTCCGGCCTGACTCAGGCATCCGCGGGGCTGAGCCAGGACAGCCAGGCTTTGCAGACCGCTGCCGCGTCTTTGGCGAAAATGGAGGCATCCGACCCGGCCTTAGCCCAGAACCAGGATTTTATGACGGCGTTCGCTGCGGTGAAAAGTGTTCAGCCGACTCTCGATCCCACCAACACGGATCCGGCCACCGGGATTACGGCGGGGGTCAAGTCTGCCGCTGCCGGATTGGGGCAGGTGGCCGCGGGGCTCACGGGGCCTATGACGGATCCGGCTCAGCCATCGGCCCTGACGGGGTTACAGCAACTGGATGCCGGCTTGTACAATACCAATGATTCCCCGGCTAACCCTCAGACGGTCTACGGCGGGGTGGAGGCTCTTAATAACGGAGCCAATCAAATGAGCACAGGCTTAGATCAGCTTCTCGGCACGAGCAACGGCGGCCTGGACCGGCTCCTCAATGGGGCGGGGCGGCTGCAGACCGGGGCGGCGGGTCTGAACAGCGGGCTTAAAGAGGCCAACCGCGGCTCGGCCGCGCTCACGGCGGGCTTGAGCCAACTGACATCCGGGGCTTCCGGGCTTTCCGCGGGTTTAGTCCAAGGAGCCCAGGGCTTTCCCCAGCTCGTGGACGGAGGGCAAAAGCTGAGCAGCGGTTTGAATGCCCTGACGGGTGCTTTAAGAGAGCTGGAGCGGGGATTTCAAACATTTGCCGGGCACCTGGCGGGCTTGAACCAAGGTGCGCTGCAATTGGCCCAAGGAGCCCGGACGGTGAGCGAGGGAGTGGCTCAGGCGGCAAGCGGTTCCGCCTCCCTGCAAAGTGGTTTGACGGCTTTGCACAGCGGGAGCGCGGGACTGACCCAAGGAATCGACACAGCCAAGACGGGAAGCCAAAAGTTGCTGAAAGGCTTAAATAAGGGCGTAAAACAGGTGCGGGAGAATTTGCCGGCACAGCGGTCGCTCGTGTCCAAAGACATGGGGGAACCGGTGCGGATTGTGAAAGATGCTCTGAATCCCGTGCAGACCTATGGGACGGGTTTTGCTCCTTACTTCATTCCTTTGTCTTTGTGGGTTGGGGCCTTGGTGCTTTTCTTCCTCATTAACATTAAGGAGAAGCGCCTGATCACCTCCCGCGTTTCACCCTGGAATATTGTCTTGGGTAAGTATTTGACCTTCGCTCTCCTGGGCGTACTGCAGGCCGTGGTGTCTTCCTTGGTCTTGATTGAGGTACTCGGCCTGCATCCGCTCAACGTTCTGGCTTTTTATGGTTTTAACATTCTCCTGAGTCTGACTTTCATTGCCATCATGCAGCTCTTGGTCGCAGCGGCCGGTATGGTCGGGCGCTTCGCCGCGATCGTGCTGCTGATGTTACAGCTGACGTCCAGCGGCGGAACTTTCCCCTTGGAACTGGTGCCGAAGTTCTTCCGGGTGATCTCCCCCTTCCTGCCGATGACCTACGCGACGGCCGGGTTGAGACAGATTATCTCGGGAAGTTCGGTGATCCCGCTCGGGACCGACCTCATGGTCCTGGCAGGTTTCGGACTTTTCTCCCTCGCCCTGGCAGTGCTTGCTGCCAGGCCGAGAATACGCGTCCGGGATCTGCATCCGGCACCTGAGCTTGGAGCCTGAGGCAGGACGAGCCTGTGGCAGAATGCAAGACAGAGTGAGGAAGGAGAAAGCCGCATGACTACGGGAAGAAATGCATAGGAGGTCCTGTAAAGAAGGTCCTGAATAGTAGATCCCGTATAGTAGATCCCGTATAGTAAGTCTTGTATTGGGGGACGGTACAAGAGATGAACAAGATATAGGGACCGAGCTGCTGATCCCGTCAACGGAAAAAAGCCGGAAAGAATTTTCTTTCCGGCTTTTTCTTAGCTTGGTGCCAGCCGAGTTTTCTTACTCTGAATCTCCCCATGGCGAAAGCCGGAGGTATGCGGCTAAGCCTCTTGGTCATCCTATCTGAAAGCAGAGGCTTTTTGCTTGCAGGGGTATTTCCGTGTCGTGCGCGCTCAGGCATCTATCATGCCGCGTTTAGAGCCGGAACAGTTTCCAGAGCAATCCCGGCGGCGTGACTTTCTGAACCGTACGCAGGGGAATGGTCTGGACCTGGCTGCCTGCCTGCACTTTTAAGTTCGCGGCTTGATCGCCGACTGCCAGCGGGAGTTGACTGTGAAGCAGCTGGGTGCTGTACTGAACTTTGAGGCCGGGATAGCCGAAAACCTGCACCGGCTGGGTGGTCTTCAAAGGGCTTTGCGCATGCCAGGCTGTGGAGATTTGAGCAAAGCCCCCGGCAGGCTGAGGCAGGGTGTAGGATTTGAACTCGGGACGTACTTGATCGAGCATTTGCACGGTAGCGTCGAAGGCACTTTGCAAGGATAGAGCGGTTTTTTGGCCCAGGACTGCGCCGATGATGTAGTGGGTGCTGCTCCCGTCAACCACGGGTGTGGCCGAGATGAAGCAGCCGCCGGCCTCTGAGGTGGAGCCGGTCTTGATGCCGACGATGCCGTGTTTACCCAGCATTCCGTCCACGTTAAAGACCTTGCCGGCCACGGGAAGGATGGCTTGAGGCATGGCGACGATCGAGCGGAAAGCGCGGTCCTGCATCGCTGCTTGGGCCAATTTGATTTGGTCCACCGCGCTGCTCACAGTGGCCGGACTGACTCCGCTGGCATCGGCGTAGTGAGTGGATGTCATCTTCAGGGATTTAGCGGTTTCGTTCATCTTCGCCACGAAAGCTGAATCCGATCCCGAGACCCAACGGGCCAAAGTATCCGCGATGTTGTCGCCGGAAGGGAGGAGGAGACCCTCGAGGAGTTGTCTCTCCGTCAATTGTTCTCCCTGAGTAACTTTAAGGACAGAATAATTGTTCTGAAGGCCCTGCTGATAGTCAGCTACATCTTGGGCCGTCATTGTCAGGACGGGTCCGCTTTCCCCCGGCTGCAAAGGATGGGCCTTCAGGACCAGATAGGCGGTCATGATTTTGGCCACGCTGGCGATAGCGACCGAGGCTTGATCAGGCGAGGAAGCGACGACGCCTAAATTCTCGGTTCCGACAGCGGCTTCCCCCTGCGCGGGGAAAGTGACGGAAAATTTGCCGGGCAAAACAGTGCCCGCTGTGACGGGTGCCGCGGCCACCGGCGGGTAGGGGCGGTTGAGCTGGGCAAAGCCCGCTCCCACAATAGCCAAGACAATGATCACGATAAGAAGAATCTTTAGGTAGAGGCCTTTGAACAACGAAGATTTCCCGGGTTGGGGAGACGGCTGCGGTACAGACATAATGCCCTCCTGAATGTGGTTGAATTTTTTTTGCCATATTTTATTCTACAGGGAATCAGGTCATTCGACAAGACACGAAAGCTGCCAGATCTGCAAAATAGCCCCTGCAAAATAGCCCCTGCAAAAAATGGCCCCGGTATGAGGAAGTTATGATGCGGAGCAGTAAAGTTGTAAGGTCTGTTTAGTTCGTCCCGGAAAGCCGGTCCTACTAAGGAAAAAAGTATTGCGCAAAACCGGTTGGGAAAGGTTCGGAAGAAAAAAATAAACGCCGTGATTAAGCGAAGGGCAAGCGCGGACGATAACTAATATAGCTTGTAAATCGGCTGAGGGAAAGAGCGTGCCGGCGCGGGTAAAAACGGGTATCAAAGTAGGAACCTAGTATCAATATGAGACCCGGAAAGGAGGGATTTATAGAGAAAAACGGCTGGCCGTACTGCCGGAAGTGCGCTCGAAGGCGTTTTGGACCCTGGCACAAAACTTGCCATTATCTGTTGCGGAGCGAAACGATCCGGTGTAGGGTTTCGCCCGGGCAGACGACGCCGCAAAAGGAGGTATTCTGTTGAAAACGAAGTTGGCGCGGCTGATGATCGCCATCTTGCTCATTTTTTCCTTTATTCAAGGGGGATTCCAAGCGCTGCTGGGGGTCGCCGGGAAGATGTCTTACTACCGGATTCCGTTGGAGGTTCTGGAGGTTCTCATTGAAGGGGGAGTTGTCTTCCTTCTGGTCTGGAAGAGCGTCATCCGGCCTTTGCTGGCCTCTGACAGGGTCGCCAGGGAAATCGCGCTGGGCGATTATTTCCAAGAAGTTCCGCAAAACTCGGGCTTTTTTCAGAGCTTGCTGACGGCCATAGCGAAAGTCCAGGAGAGTATTCACCTCTTCTTGGGCTCAGCGGTCGGATTGTCAGTGAGAGTGCACGCCACGGCGGATGAGATTTTCCAAGCCTTTTTGGAAACCCAAGCGGGGACTGAGGAGGTTACGGCCAGTGTGACCCAAATCGCGGAACAGAATAGTCGCCAGGCGGTTTTGGCAGAAGAGATCCACCGCTTGGTCGCTTCACTCGGTGAGGACGCGGGTAAGGCGCGGGAGCAAGCGGGGGAGCTGGCTCGGGAGGCAGAGGAAGCACGAAAATCGTCGGCAAGAGGGGTCGAGACCACCCGCCTGTTGACGGAAACGATGGGCTTTATGCGAGAAAACGCGGATAAGACGCACGAAGCGGTGGAGCGTCTCAGCAGCGAGTCCGAAGGGATCGGAGGTGTGCTGAAGCTGATCGAGGGGATCGCGGGCCAGACTTCCTTACTGGCTTTAAACGCGGCGATTGAAGCGGCTCGCGCGGGGGAGGCGGGCCGCGGGTTTTCTGTCGTGGCGGAGGAAGTTAAAAAGCTGGCCGAGCAATCCACCCAACACGTCCAGGAGATACGCAATAACCTGGGGGGGATTACCGAGGGCATAGAGCGGGTCGCTAAGTCAGAAAATGCTTTGTCCGAGCATCTGCGGGAAAGTGTGAAAGCAGTAGGCCAAGCGACCGGGATTTTTGACGGGGTGGCGGGAGCTGTGCGGACCATGAGCGGGAAGGTTGAAATCATCGTTTCCGCCGTGCAAAACATAAGCCGGAGTGCCCTGGACATGCAGGCGCAAGGCGAGGAAATCGCGGCCGTGACTCAGGCGACGGCCGCCAGTGCCGAGGAGGTGTCCGCAGCGATGGAGGAGCAGAGCCGGGTTTTGGAAAGGAACGGGACGGTTTTGGCCGAACTGACGGAGTCCGCCAATGAATTGCAGCAATGGGTTGCGGAAAAGGCCCTGAACCAGACTCTTGTGACCCGGGGCAAACGCTTCCGGGCTTATGACACGGAAAAAGAGATCACCCGCGAGGATCTGGAACGGTTAAAACGGGAACTGGATGTGGATGACATTTACTTAACAGATCGGGAAGGGATCTTTTCCTTAGCGACCCAGAAATCTATCGAAGGAAGCTCGATTTTTCCGCTGAACGACCAGTTTCGGCGGGTGGCGGCGGGGGAAATTCCCTATTATATTACGCCGATTATCGAAAGAGTGGAAGACAAGCAGCGCTTTAAATTTTTTGTTGCTCCCAGGCCAAACGGGCGGGGCCTCATGGAGCTGGCCTTGTCGGCGGACCGGATTCTCAATTTGAAATCGGAATCGCAAGATCTGAGAGAGCGGCCGGAGGGAGCGGAGGCGCGGCCAAAGGAGGATACCCGGAAAAGACAAGGCCCGGCGGCCACGGGAAGGCTGTCCTGAGGGTTCCCCCGGAGAAAAAGAGGAAGTTGGCACAATATTTGCATCAAACAAAAGGTTAAACCATTCCCGCGGTTCACAAAAGTCGCAGCGAGGAAGTCTTCACTTGCAAGCGTGAGGAAAAATGCAAGCGTGAGGATAAATTGACACCCGGAAAGTCAATCGGCAACGCGTTTTGGATGGCAGAGCCGTTCGGAGCACGGCCGGCGGGGAGATAAAACAAGGGGTATGGATGAAACGAGGGGTTTTCCGGTTTTGGTTACAGGTTTACGGTAGAAGGCGGAAGCGACGGAGGCGAAGAAAATGGCCTACAATACGGTGGGACAGAGAGAAATAAGAGTGGACGCGGTGGCTAAGGTGACCGGCAAAGCGAAATACACCGCTGATTTCCGCGAGAGGGATATGCTGGTGGGGAAAATCTTGCGCAGTCCCTATGCCCATGCTTGGGTGCGTCAAATTCACAGCGAGCAGGCGAGAGCTCTGCCCGGAGTGGAGGCGGTGCTCACTTACGCGGATGTCCCCCACCTAAAATTCTCGACGGCAGGGCATCCCTATTCTTTGGACCCCGGGCACAGAGACAAGGAGGACCGCTTGATTTTGACGGATAAGGCCCGTTTTGTCGGGGATGCGGTGGCAGCCGTGGTGGCTGAAAGTGAACTCATCGCGGAAAAGGCCCTGCAACTGATCGAGGTAGAATATGAACCTCTGGAAGTTTTAACTTCCCCCGAAGCGGCCATGCGGGAAGACGCCCCTCTGATTCACGAGGCGAAACGCAATATCCTGTCGACTTTCGGCTATGAATTCGGCGATCTGGATCAGGCTTTTGCGGAGGCGGACCGGATCTTTGAAGGGGAATACCAGACGAGCGTAGTCCAGCACTGCCAGCTGGAAAATCAGATTGCCACGGCCCAGGTGGATGAAAACGGCCGGATCGTGATCACGACTTCGACTCAGATTCCGCATATTGTACGCCGGATTGTGGCCCAGGCTTTGGGAATACCCTGGGGCAAGGTTCGGGTCTTGAAACCCTGCATCGGCGGGGGATTTGGTAACAAGCAGGATGTCTGTGTGGAACCTTTGGCCGCGGCGATGACCCTGGCGGTGGGGGGAAGGCCGGTGCGCCTGGAGCTGTCCCGGGAGGAGTGTATGATTGATACCCGGACCCGGCACGCGATTAAGTACCGGATTAAGACGGGGGTAAAGCGGGACGGAAAAATAACCGGTATCCGGATCGAGGCGATCTCCAATACGGGGGCTTATGCTTCCCACGGGCACTCGATTGCCAGCAGCGGCGGCGGCAAATTCCGTTACCTTTATCAGGTAGACGCCCTCAAATATGAACCGGTGACCGTTTATACCAATCTGCCCGTGGCCGGGGCCATGCGCGGTTACGGGACGCCGCAGATCTTCTACGCTTTTGAGTGTCACATGGAGGATATTGCCCGGGGCCTCGGTCTGGACCCGATCGCCCTGCACAAAATGAACTTCGTGGAAACCGGTTTTGTCGACCCGATCGGAAAGAATAAGGTGCTGTCTTGCGGTATCCGCGAATGTGTTGACAAAGGCCGGGAAATGATAAAGTGGGATCAGAAGAAAAAGTTGTATAAGAACCAGAGCGGAGATAAACGCCGGGGGCTGGGTATGGCCTGTTTCAGTTATCAATCCGGAACTCACCCCGTGAACCTGGAGATAGCGGGAGCGCGGATCGTGCTCAACCAGGACGGTTCGGTCCAATTGCAAGTGGGAGCTACCGAAATAGGGCAGGGCAGCGATACGGTGTTCGGTCAGATGGCAGCGGAAGTTTTGGGTCTGCCTCTGGCTATGGTGCACGTGATTTCGACTCAGGATACGGATGTCAGTCCTTTCGATACCGGGGCCTACGCTTCTCGGCAGACTTATATCAGCGGGATGGCAGTCAAGAAAGCGGCGGAAGAGGTGAAAGCCAAAATCTTGGATTTTGTCTGGGGTATGACTGACACTCCGGCCGGAATGCTCGATCTGAAAGGGCAGAATGTGGTCTACAAACATTCCGGCGAGGTTTTGATGCCTTTGGCGGAGGTGGCCCTCCAGACATACTATGATCCGGTTTTTGCTCACCCGATCACGAGTGATACGAGCAGCAACGCACGCGTCAATGCCATGTCTTACGGGGTGACCTTTGCCGAAGTTGAGGTTGACCTGAAGACGGGCAAGGTGGAAGTTTTGGAGATTTACAATGTGCATGATTCAGGCCGGATCATCAATCCGCAGCTGGCCGAGGGACAAGTTCACGGCGGTGTGAGCATGGGTATCGGTTATGCGCTGTCTGAACAGCTGCTCTACGATGAGAAGACGGGCCGGGTGCTCAACAACAATCTGTTGGATTATAAATTGCCCACCATTATGGATACCCCGGAGATAGGAGCCGCTTTTGTTGAACTTGATGATCCGACGGGACCTTTCGGAGTGAAGTCTTTAGGCGAACCACCCGCCATTACTCCGGCTCCCGCCATTCGCAACGCGGTGTTGGACGCGACCGGCGTAGCTTTCAACCGTTTGCCGATGAATCCCCAAAGGGTATTTGAAAAGCTGCGGGAATCCGGAATCGTGGGTTAGGAAAAGGGGGTCAGCTACTTGTTTAATATTGCTAAGTATGATGAGGCCGGCAGTCTGGACGAGGCTTTGGCGTTCTTATCCGGCCATCCGGCAGCGAAAGTCATTGCCGGGGGGACGGATGTCCTGATCAAGATGCAAAACGGGAAGATGGGAGAAGCAGAGCTTTTCAGCATCCGCGGCCTGGCAGAACTGACTGGAATTAAGCGCACCGCGGACGGGGCGATCTTCCTAGGGCCCCTGACTACGTTCGCGCAAATCGCCGGGGATCCGCTTTTGCAAAAAGCGATTCCTGTTTTGATCCAGGCGGCTGTCTCGATGGGAGGGCCGCAAATTCGCAACATCGCGACTATCGGCGGCAATATCTGCAACGGCGCGGTGTCAGCCGACAGTGCTCCCACTCTGTTGGCGCTCAACGCCGAGTTGAGGCTGCAAAGTGCTGGGGGTGAGAGAAAAGTGCCGCTAAGGGAATTTTATCTCGGTCCCGGCAAGGTGGATCTGCGGCCCGGAGAACTTCTGATTGGGATCATAGTTCGCCCGCAGGACTACCTGGGCTATCATGGACATTATATTAAATTTGCTATGCGTAAGGCGATGGATATCGCCACTTTAGGGGTAAGCGTACTTTGCCGGGTTGAGGCCGGGGGGGTCTTAAGCGGAGTGAGGATCGCTTTGGGGGTCGCCGCCCCGACTCCCGTCCGCTGCCCGGAAGCGGAGGCCTTTGCGGAAGGAAAAACCGGCTCTGACGAGACTCTGGAGGAAATCGGCAAGTTAGCGGTCAGGTCGGCCAAGGCCCGGACGTCCTGGCGGGCTTCTAAAGAGTACCGGGAACATCTGGTGGCGGAACTGGTCCCCAGGGCGCTGAAAGAGGCAATGCGGACGGCCGGAGGTGAAGAACATGTCTGAGGTTAAGAGCATGCCCGAGGCAGAGGAAATGCCGGAGGCAGAAAGAATGTCCGAGGCAGAGAGAATGTCCGAGGTAAAGAGAATGTCGGATAAAAGGATGGTTCCGGAAAAGGTATTACGCCAGATATCTCTCACAGTGAACGGCAAGGCATTGACTTTGCACGTGGATATTAGGGAGTCTCTGCTCGAGGTGTTGAGAGAGCGTTTGGGCTATACCGGGGTCAAGAAGGGCTGCGGGGTCGGAGAGTGCGGAGCCTGCACGGTGCTCATCGACGGCACCCCCATTGATTCCTGTATTTATCTCGCCGTCTGGGCGGATGGCAAGGAGATCAGGACTGTTGAGGGACTTGCCGTCAACGGCAAGCTGAGCCCGGTTCAGGAGGCGTTTGTGGAAGAGGGGGCGATTCAATGCGGATTTTGCACCCCGGGTTTAGTGCTTTCGACGACCGCTATGGTCGAGAACGGCAAAGAATATAGCCGGGAAGAGATAAAAAGGGAACTGTCCGGCCATTTCTGCCGCTGCACCGGGTATCAAAATATCCTTAAGGCGGCGGAACGCGCCGTGCATGAGGCCGGACACCGCTGTGCCCACTGTAAACATGAGCAGGAAGGAGAAAAAGGTTGAGCGAGTGCCCGCCGAGAGGAAAGGCGAGGATAAAAAAGCGGATGACGCCGGCGAGTGCCGCGGAGCCGGGAAGCAGGCTGCGCTCAAGACACAAAGACAGGTACGGAGCCGGATGGCGCGGAGCACAGGTGGCATGACCGGCACAAGCCGGAGCCCGGAGGCGGGCAGCCAGGCGGCACGAGGACAGGGCCTTGGGGCAGGCGCAATCTTATGATCGAGGAGTGAGACAAAGATGAGCGACATAATGAGACCGATCCCATTTAAGAAACTGGTGCGTTGGGTTCTGGCCGAATATCGGCAGAGACAGACGATTTTTGGCGTCCCCGAAGGCAAATTCTTCAGACCGGCGCTCCATAAGACCATGAACTTGTTCGGGGCGCCGCTTGCCTCTCCCGTTGGACCCGCGGCCGGCCCCAACACCCAATTGGCGCAAAACATCGCGGCCGCTTACTTGGCCGGAGGCCGGTTCTTTGAACTTAAAACCGTTCAGATCCTGGATCGGCTGGAGTTTCCCAAACCCTGCATCAAGGCCGAAGACGAATGTTACAACACGGAATGGTCGACAGAGCTTTCGATCGAGGGGGCTTTTGCGGAATATGTCAAGGCCTGGTTCTTGCTCCATATGTTGCAGAAAGAAATCTTGCGGCAGCCGGGGCCGAATTTCCTGTTCAATATGAGTGTGGGTTATGATCTGAAAGGGATCCAATCCCCTAAAGTGGATGGATTCATTGAGGGGCTCAAAGAGGCTTCGGGGACAGAAATCTTCCGGGAATGCCGGCAGGTTTTGCTGGACGAAGTCGCTGAAGGAAATTTAACCCGGGTCGACCGTGCCTTCGTTGAGACGATTCCTTCTTCTCTGTGTCAATCCATCACCCTATCGACCATGCACGGCTGTCCGCCGGCTGAAATCGAGGCGATTGCCGGGTATCTCCTGAAAGAAAAGAAGCTGAATACATTGGTGAAGATGAATCCCACCCTTTTGGGCTATACTTTTGTGCGCCAGACCTTTGACCGGATGGGTTACGGTTACATTAAGTTGAAAGAAGAGTCTTTCAGTCATGATCTGCAATATGCGGACGGGGTGGCCATGCTGAAGAGGCTGAAGGAGGCTGCCCGCCGGGAGGGCAGAGGATTCGGGGTCAAACTGTCCAACACGCTGCCCGCGCGGATCACCCGGGGAGAACTGCCGGGGGAAGAGATGTATATGTCAGGCCGGGCGCTCTATCCGCTGACGATTAACCTGGCTTCAAAACTGGCGCAGGAATTCAACGGAGACCTATTGATCTCTTATTCCGGGGGGGCGGATTTCTTCAACGTCAAAGAGATTTTCGCCGCGGGAATTCGTCCCATCACGGTCGCCACCACGCTGCTCAAACCGGGGGGATATATGCGGTTGCAGCAGATGGCTCAGGACTTGGAAGTGCTTCTGGATGAAGGGGAAGCGGGCCGGATTGATTTAGGGAAATTGAAAGCCTTGGCGGATAGTGCCTTTGAGACGGCTCACCACCGCAAGGAGAGCCGGGCGGGTCAAAGCCGCAAGAGCGGCAGGAAACAGTTGGGACTGACGGATTGTTTTGCGGCGCCCTGCACCTTGGGCTGCCCGATTGAACAGGACGTGCCGGAGTATATTCGGCTGATCGGAGAAGGCCGTTTTGAGGAAGCATACGGGGTGATCGTCCGGCGAAATCCCTTGCCCTTCATTACGGGGACGATTTGCAACCATAATTGCATGACTCAATGCACCCGCCAGGATTACGACGAGTCAATCCGGATCCGTGCTTTGAAGCTGCTGGCCTCCGAGCGCGGTTTCGCCGGCTATATGGCGAAGATGAGCGGAGGCGGGAAGATGTCCGTTCCGGTCGGATCCGCTCACGTTCCGGCGGCGGGGTCTGGGGCGACCCCGGCCAAAGTGGCCGTGATCGGCGCGGGGCCTTCGGGATTGGCGGCGGCTTATTTTCTGGCCCAAGCGGGGCTGGAGGTTACGGTTTTTGACAAACGGGAAAAAGCCGGCGGAACCGTAGCTTATGTCATTCCGGGCTTCCGGATTTCCGCAGAGGCGATCGAACGGGATTTGGACTTGATCGCGCAAACGGGCGTCAGGTTCAGGTTGGGCGTAAGTCCGGATTTCTCGATCGAGGCCCTGCGGGGTGAGGGATATGATTATATTTACCTGGCCATCGGAGCAGGCAAGCCCGGCACTTTGTCCTTGGAGGGAGAAAGCGGCGGGATTAGGGGCGCGATCGAGTTTCTGGAAGAATTCAAGCGTGGGCAAGGGACACTCACTTTGGGTCGCCATGTTGCCGTCATCGGCGGGGGTAACTCCGCTATGGACGCGGCGAGAGCGGCTTTGCGGGTGCCGGGAGTGGAAAAGGTTTCGATCGTCTACCGTCGCACGCGGGCATATATGCCCGCGGATCGGGAAGAATTAGAGTTGGCTCTGGCGGAAGGGGTTGTTTTCAAGGAACTTCTTTCTCCCGTGAGCTTGCGGGGCGGGATGCTGCATTGCCAGGTGATGGTCCTGGGCGAAGAGGATGCTTCAGGCCGCCGCAGCCCGCTGCCGGAAGCGGGCCGGTTTGAGGATATTCCGGCCGATACGGTTTTGACGGCGATCGGCGAGCAGGTGGATCGCGAACTTCTGGTTAAAAACGGGATTGCACTCGATGCTAAGGGCGGGGTGCAAGTGGATCCCATGACCCTCAAGACGAATCTGGAGCATGTTTATCTGGGCGGGGATGCCCTTTACGGACCTTCGACCGTAGTGGAGAGCATCGCCCACGGGACCCGGGCCGCCAAGGCTATTCTGGCCGAGCTTGGCTTTGACCAAGCTCCTGAGGTCGGAGTGGGTGAGGACGCGGGGGAGAAGACGGTCGCCGGCTTTGGAAGGAGCGGCGCCCGTGACAGCACCGGAGCTCCGGCGACGGTTATCACAGAGGGGCAGAGGGCTGAGATTGCGGCCAAGAAGGGGGTGCTGCAAACTTTTGCCGGCTTGGAGCAGGAACCGGGCCGCTGCCTGGAATGCCAGGCGGTCTGCAACGTCTGCACGGAGGTCTGCCCCAACCGGGCCAATATCGCGGTTCAGGTTTCTGCCCCCGGCTTGAAAAATACCAACCAGATTATTCACATCGACGGCATGTGCAATGAGTGCGGCAACTGTGCTACTTTTTGCCCGACGGCCGGAGATCCTTATAAAGATAAGCTGACTCTCTTCTGGAGTGATGAGGATTTTAATAATAGCAAGAACTCAGGGTTTCTCCTGCGAAGCGGCGGTGAGGCTCCGAGTTTCAAGGTCAGGATCGGAGGGGATGTCCGGGAAGTCCGTTTTGACGAAAAAGGCGGAAGATCCGGTTTGAGCGAGGATGTGGCCGCCATGATTTGGGCCGCCTACCGTAACTACCCCTATCTGTTCTGATAAACGCACGGAAACCCGGTAAGTATTCTGTTTCGATCGCGGCGCGATCGCGGAAGCATGGGCGTCCGGAGCTCCCAAAGTGAAGTTGCACCGGGTGCGCCTCCTTTGTTGAGCAGCGCCGGCATGGGCGTCTGAAGTTCCGAAACTGTTTTTTGGCTTACCGCCACTTAGGCTTCTGATAAAGAGTAAGGAGGAAGGCCCCAGGCGGCCGTGTCAGGGGACGGGAACTTTTCCAAGGCCTCGGCAAGGGTGTGTACATTGACGAAGATGTGTACATCAAAGGTGTGTACATCGACGAAGAGGTGTACATTGATGTAGATGTGTACATCGACAAAGAGGTGTACATCCGGCCGCGGGACCGGTACCTTTGGTCTTGCCTCTGATTCGAGTGGAAAGTCATGTCGGCGAAGTAAGACCCTCCGGCGCGGCGCGGACCGCCGGAGGCTCGGCTGTACCGAGGAGGTGATGAAAAAAAACTGAAATAAGGCCGATCCGCGCAGACTTTTGTTCTTAGTGTTCATCTTATGAGGGGGGAAGTAGCAATGGCCAATGCCAAGCATCCTGTCGATGAAGTATTGCCTGCCAGCCAACTAATCTTGTACGGTTTGCAGCACGTTCTGGCCATGTATGCCGGAGCCGTCGCCGTACCACTGATCATTGCCGGAGCAGCCGGCTTGACGAAGGCCCAAACGGGTTTCCTGATCAATGCGGACCTCTTTACCTGTGGGATTGCTACTCTGCTCCAAACCCTGGGGCTGTGGAAACTGGGGATCCGCATCCCGGTCATTCAGGGGGTTACGTTTGCAGCCGTGACTCCCATGATCATGATTGCCAAAAGCGTGGGAATGGAGGGTATTTACGGGGCGGTCATCATCGGCGGTATCTTTACCTTTCTCACGGCGCCCTATTTCAGCAAACTCTTGCGCTTTTTCCCGCCGGTCGTGACCGGAAGTGTGATCACGGTGATTGGCTTGTCCCTGCTGGGCGTAGGGGTGGATCTGGCTGCAGGCGGAACTGGGGTTCCCAACTACGGCGCTTTTAAGTTTTTGGCCGTCGCGGCGGTTGTCTTGGTCTGCATTCTCTTGATCAACAAGTTCTTTAAAGGTTTTATTGCTAACGCCGCGGTTCTCTTGGGGCTAATAATCGGCTTCATCGTAGCCATACCCTTGGGCCTGGTGAGTTTTTCCGGCGTAGGGAGCGCCGCTTGGCTGCACGTGGATACTCCTTTCTTCTTCGGTATGCCCAAGTTCGATCTGGGGGCCATCATTTCCATGGTCTTGGTCATGCTGGTTACTATGGTGGAGTCTACCGGGGACTTCCTGGCGATTGGCGAGATTATCGAAAAACCGCTGGGCGAAGAGGATCTGACCCGCGGTCTTAGAGCCGATGGTTTTGCGACCTTTTTAGGAGGTATCCTGAACGCTTTTCCTTACACCGCCTTTGCCCAAAACGTGGGCTTGGTGGGCTTAACCGGGGTTAGGAGCCGTTATGTGGTCGCCACCTCGGGTGTCATCCTGGTTCTTATGGGGCTTTTGCCGAAGCTGGCCATGATCATTGCTTCCGTGCCCAATGCCGTGATCGGAGGAGCCGGAATTGCCATGTTCTCGATCGTGGCCGCGAGCGGGATCAAGACTTTGGCTCAGGTCGACTTCAAACACAACCGCTACAATATTTTCATTGTCGCTATCAGTATCGGGGTGGGTATGATCCCCCTGGTTTCCCCGAATTTCTTTAAGTATTTCCCGAGTTGGAGCCAGACGATTCTGCACAGCAATATTACCCTGGGTGCGGTTACGGCGATCATCCTCAATGCCTTTTTCAACGGCGGCGGCCACGAAGACGATATCAAGAAAGAACTCAAAGCCAACAGCGGTATTGACGCCGCCTAAGGCCGAGAAGGAAAAGGTGATGTCAGCCGCAAACCCGGATATGACACGGATACGACCCACCCAGGTGTGGTTTGGGGTATGTAAGGCTATTGCCGGGGTATATATAGATAGGGCCGGGATATGTCGGGATGCAGCCGGGACATGGCAAGGATATGTCGGGTTCGTATAGGTCCGCTGTCCGAAGAGAGAAGAGACCCGGGGTGGAGCGCCGGGGGTGGGAAGAGGTTACCCCTTCCCACCCCACGGCCCCTGCGGGGGGTCGTTCAGGCCGGGCGAAATATTCACTCGTATACAGTGTACACCAATGTATGGAAAATAAGCCTGCCAGAACCACTCTGCCTTGTTTTCCTCGGCCTTGTTTTAATGTAGAGCGATTGGTACTCAGTCTCGCGCTCCCGGTGGGGAAGTTGTTGGGAAGTTAAGGAGGGTTTGTCATGCTTTTGGTCGGTCACGGTACGGTGCTCACTTTGGGTGAGCCTAACCGGGTGATAACGGATGGGGCTGTGCTTATTGACGGCACTGTCATTAAAGAGGTCGGTTTGACCGGGGAACTTCGTTCCCGCTTTCCCGAAGCTTCGTTTATAGATGCCCGGGGAAAGTTGATCATGCCGGGCCTGATTAATTCCCATATGCATCTTTACAGTACGTTTGCCCGCGGGATGGATGCCAAAAGCAAGCCTCCCAAGAGTTTTACGGACATTCTGCAGGGACTGTGGTGGAAACTGGATAAGCTCTTGACTTTGGAAGATGTTTACTACAGTGCACTCGTCCCTCTGATTGAGTGTGTCAAAACCGGGACGACGACGATCATCGATCATCACGCCAGTCCCATGGCTGTGAGGGGGAGTTTGGACAGACTGGCGCAAGCGGCTAGGGAGACCGGAGTTCGTTCTGCTTTTTGTTACGAGGTGTCGGAGAGGGACGGAGAAAGGATTGCTCAGGAGGGAATTGCGGAGAATACCGACTTCATCTCCGCCTGCCAAAAGGCGCCGGACAGTATGACGGCGGGGCTTTTCGGACTGCACGCCTCTCTCACCCTCTCGGATCGGATTCTGGCCCAATGCCGTGAGGCGGCGGCAGCTTTGGGAGCGGGCTTTCATATTCACGTCGCGGAAGGCCGGGAAGATGTGGAGGACAGTTTGGCGAAATCCGGCCTGCGGGTCGTGGAACGTCTGCACAAGTTCGGTATTTTGGGAGCGAAGACGATCGCTGCCCACTGTGTGCATGTTAACGAACGAGAAATCGAAATCTTGCGGGAAAGCGCGACTCAGGTCGTGCATAATCCGGAATCGAACATGGGCAACGCAGTCGGAGCGGCTCCTGTGCTCAGGATGCTGGCGGCGGGGGTGCGGGTCGGCTTGGGTACGGACGGTTATACCGCCGATATGTTTGAGAGTGCCAAAGTGGCTAACCTTCTGCAAAAGCACGCGGCGGCCGATCCGAGCGTGGCTTGGGCGGAGGTGCCGGACATGCTCTATGGCAATAATCCTAAGATTGCGGGGCAACTGTTCGGCGGCCGTTACGGCGAGTTGAGTCCCGGGGCTAAAGCGGACCTGATCATCGTGGACTATTTGCCGCCTACCCCGCTGACCGGGGAAAATTGGTCCGGCCATCTTCTCTTCGGCGTTTCCGGCAGGGCGGTGGAAACCACCGTGACCGACGGCAAGGTGAGAATGCTGAGGCGCGAGCTGCAAGGGATCGACGAAGAACGGATCAATGCCCGGGCGCGGGAATTGGCCCAAAAGCTGTGGCAAAGAATTTAAGCGCGAGCAAGGATTTGAGTCCGAGGATCGCTTAAGAAGGCCGGCGTACCGCATTCCCCTGACTTGATCCAGAGGTCAGGCATACCTTTCAGCAAGAGGTTTAAAGCCGAAAAAGAACTGAAGTCATCAAACCGAAAAAGAATTAGGGTGGTAAAGGTGGAGAATGTTTTAGGGCTGCGCTGCCTGCACTGCGGCAAGGAATATCCCGCCAAGGCGGGAATTTTCACCTGCGAGGTCTGCGGACAGAAGGCGGGCATTTTGGATGTAGAATACGATTACGGCAAAATCAAGCGCAGCACAAGCCGCGAGTCTCTCGCTCGGGTCAAAGATCCTTCGATTTTCCGTTACCTGCCGTTTCTGCCAATCAGGCCGGAGACTCCCCGCCCCCATCTCAGGGTGGGAGGAAGCCCGCTTTACCGGCCGCCCGGTCTGGGCAGGGCGTTGGGTTTAGGTAAACTCTATGTTAAAGACGACGGTCAGAACCCGACGGCGTCCCTCAAGGACCGGGCCTCGGTGATCGCGGTGATCAAGGCCGTGGAGGAAAAAGCGACGACGGTCGCCTGCTCTTCCACCGGGAATGCCGCTTCCTCATTGGCCGGGAGCGCCGCCGCCATGGGAATTCCCAGCTACATTTTTGTTCCGGCCAGGGCCCCGCAAGGCAAGATTGCCCAGCTTCTTGTCTTCGGCGCCCACGTGATCAGCGTGCAGGGGAATTATGAAGACACCTTCCGGCTCTCCAGCCAGGCCATCGAGCGTTGGGGCTGGTATAATCGCAACGCGGCCGTTAATCCTTATCTCGTGGAAGGGAAAAAGACGGTGGCCCTGGAAATCGCCGAGCAGTTGAATTGGCAGGTTCCGGACTGGGTTGTGCTCTCAGTGGGGGACGGCTGTACGATCGCCGGAGTTTGGAAAGGGTTCAGGGACCTCTACAATGTCGGCTGGATCGATCGCCTGCCCAAGTTGGCGGGGATTCAATCAACCGGCTGCAGTCCTTTGGCGGACGCGTTCTTGGAAAACCGGCCTTGGCAGCCGGCGGAGGAGAACACGTTGGCGGACAGTATTGCGGTCGGGGTTCCGCGCAACCCGGACAAAGCGTTAAGGGCCGTGCGGGAATCCGGGGGCACCATGGCGGCGGTGAGTGACGGGGAAATTTTAGCCGCGATGCGGCTTTTGGGCGCGACCGCCGGAGTTTTCGGCGAGCCCGCCGGGGTTACCGGGGTAGCCGGGTTGAAACGTTTGTCGGCCGCGGGTGTGATCAAAGAGGAGGACACGGTGGTGGCCATCGTTACCGGAAACGGTCTCAAAGACGTGAAGAACGCCATTGCGGCCGTGGGTGAGCCCTTGAAAGTCGAGCCGTCGCTTGAGGCTCTCATTCCCAAGCTGGCGAAAGAGGGTTGGCGTTAGACGCACGGAGATCCGTAAAAACCGAATATCAGCGAGAAAAAATCGAAATTTGAGGGAGGAAGCAAGATGCCCAAGATTCCGTTCGGACCCACGTATAAAGAGATGCTTGATCCGGGGAGGATAGCCCCGGAAATTCGCCGGAAAGCTTTGCAGGCCAAGGAAGACGAACTGGACCCCATCAACCTTTTTAACATCACCTGGAAGGATGAAGTGGGTGAAGTCCACAAAGTCGTTTTGCCGAAGGAGTTAACCGGAACGGAAGCCAACATTGTCGTGCTGCTGGGTAAATATTTCCCTTCGGGTTCGCATAAAGTCGGGCCCGCCTACGCGACTTTGATTGAGGGCTGTGTGGACGGGGATATTCTGCCGGGTGAGCACACGATCCTGGGTCCCTCCACCGGCAACTTCGGGATTGGGGTCTCATATATCTGCAACCTGATGGGGTATGAAGCGGTCGTGATCATGCCGGACAACATGAGCAAAGAGCGTTACGAGCGCATTCAGAAATACGGCGCCAAGCTGGACCTGACCCCGGGTACAGAGTCGGATGTGATCCTGACCTTGCAGAGAACGTATGAATTGAAGAAAGATCCCAAGAACCGGCCTCTGGCTCAGTTCGAACTCCTGCCCAATTACCGTTTTCACCGTTATGTCACGGGCAATTCGGCGATAGAGGCTGTCAAAGGGGTCGGCAACGGGAGGATCGCCTGTTTTACGTCCGCGCCCGGATCGGCCGGAACCATCGCCGCCGGCGACCAAATTAAGCTGGCCTTTCCCGAAGCCAAGGTGGTCGCCTTGGAGCCGTACGAATGCTCGACCCTGGCCACCGGCGGGCGCGGCCAGCACCGGATCGAGGGGATCGGGGACAAGATGTGCACGTTGATTCACAATGTCAACAATACCGACTTTGTGGCTTTGATCCCGGATGATGATGCGGTGCGCGGGCTGAAGGTTATTCAAGAGGGGACGAAAGTCTTGGAGGAGATGGGCGTGTCCCCGGCGCAGGCCTTGGGGCTGAAAGATTTGTTCGGAGTTTCCGGCATCTGCAACATCCTGGGTGCGATCCGCATGGCTCACTATCTCAAGTTGGGACCGGATGACAATGTGGTCACGATCGCCACGGACGGATTCGACCGCTATCCTTCCGTTATGGAAGACTTGGAGCGGCGCTATCTGGAGACGGAGGATTTCGTCGTCCGGCGCTGGGCCCGGGACATTTTCCTCAAACCCAATACGGAGAACATCTTTGATTTTCGCGGCCCGGAGGCGAAGGAACAGCTTTACCGCCAAAAAGAGAAAGACTGGCTGCCTTTCGGCTATTCCCAGGAGTACCTGGACTCCATGAAGGAACCGGAGTTCTGGGAAAAAGAGTTTGCCAAGATTGAGGACTATGACGAGAAGATTGAGAAGCTGAGATGAGGTTGCCCGTGCCCGGCTGACTGATGAGGCAAAAAGCAAGGCCCCCCGTTCGGGGACCTTGCCTTTTTTACGAATTCCAAGATCATTCGGCTTGGGGATAGCCACACCGGGCGCCTCCGGCATATCAAAGCGGTGGGCGTTTTGTTTTCCGGGTAGTATCGTCGATAATACCTATTGGCGATAAAGAAAATAGTCGCAACTTAAGACAAATGTCTGGGCTTAAGCGACTAAACCCAGACGTTTAAGCTTAAGTGTCAAAACCGCGCTCACTACTGCCCGGAGATATTTTAAGTCAGTCGGGCGCGCGGACTGGCAGCTTGGCATGATTATTGCATAAGAGTCTGGGGTGTTCGTGCCGGATGATGATTATGGAGGAGTTAAAGAAATGAATACCCAAGACGAGAATGTTGTCTGGACTGCCAATTCTCTGCGAAGGGAGAGCGTGCCCCGAGTTTCCGCGGACCTGTTCAGCCCGGATCAAGTCAGGATAGCCCGTGCGTTTCACAGGACCCTGCCCGGCTACCAACCCACTCCTTTGCAATCCCTCGATACTTTGGCCAAGCACTTTGGCGTCGGTGGGATCTATGTAAAAGACGAATCTTACCGCTTCGGCTTGAAAGCTTTCAAAGCACTGGGCGGCTCTTATGCCATCGGACGTTACCTGGCGGAGCGGTTGGAGGAGGATATCGCCGATCTGCCGTTTGCGAAGCTGACTTCGCGTATGGTGCGGGAGAAACTGGGGAAAATTACATTTGCCACGACGACAGACGGCAACCACGGCCGGGGCGTGGCTTGGACGGCGAGGCAGCTGCGGCAGCGAGCGGTGGTCTATATGCCCAAAGGATCGTCTCCTTATCGGTTGGCCAAAATCCGGGAAGAAGGGGCGGAGGCCTCAATCAGTGACTTGAATTACGATGACACCGTGCGCCTCACGGCCGCAAAGGCTGGGCGCGAGGGTTGGGTCGTGGTTCAGGATACGGCCTGGGAAGGTTATACGAAGATACCCGGCTGGATTATGCAGGGCTACGGCACGATGGTTGCCGAGGCGATGGAGCAGCTGAGGGAGCGAACGGCGGAAAAGCCGACCCATGTGTTTGTGCAAGCGGGCGTGGGAGCCTTGGCCGGCTCTGTTCTGGGGTATCTGGTATCGTTGTACGGATGCGGGCCGGAGCGGCCCAAGACCGTGGTGGCGGAATCCGACCGGGCGGCCTGCCTCTACCGGTCGGCCTTGGCCGGAGACGGTGTTCCCCGATCCGTGGATGGTGATATGGATACGATCATGGCGGGCTTGGCCTGCGGGGAAGTGAATGTCTTGGGGTGGAATATTCTCCGCACTGCCGCCGATATGTTTGTGGCCTGTCCGGATTGGGTGTCGGTTAAAGGGATGCGGATTTTGGGGAATCCTTTGCCGGGAGATCCCACCGTTATCTCAGGCGAGTCCGGGGCGGTAACCACCGGATTGCTGTGGGCGCTCCTCTGTGACCCCAACCTGAGTGAGGCGAGGGAAGCCTTGGCAATTGACGGCAACTCCCGCATTCTGCTTTTCAGTACGGAAGGAGATACCGATCCGCTGCGTTACCGGGATATTGTCTGGAATGGGGTCTCGTCGGCGGCGCGCTGAAATCACGGGTGAAATGTTGGACTGAGGGAATACCTGAGGAAGGAAATCCCAACAAAAAGGCGAATACTAGGGAAAAAACCCGTGCAGGGTCGCTGGTGAGGGTGTGTGTCATGGATAGTTTGTACGACATCGAGACGACGGTCCGCCAAACGGCGGAGGCCATTGCCGCCGCCCTGAAAATCGAGGTGGAGATTGCCGGCGCCGACTTGACCCGGGTGGCTGGGACGGGCACTTACAGCAGCCGCTGCGGTTTTCAGATGGAGGACAGCTTTGTTTATCGGCACGTTCTGGAGAGCGGGGAACCGGTCATTATCGATAAGCCGGGGTATGATCCTCTCTGTGAGCCGTGCGCCAGCCGGGGCAATTGCTTGGAGTTTGCCGAGGTGGCCATGCCTATCAAAGCGGAAGGCTCCATTATAGGGGTCATCGGTTTGATCAGTTTCGATGAAGAGCAAACCCAGCGCCTCTTGGAAAATAAGGATTCGTTATTGCGCTTTTTGGACAAGATGGCGGAACTCATGGCAGCCAAGGCGATTGAACATCGCCAAAACCGCGAGCGGGAACTGTTGACAGGTCAGCTGCTGACGGTGCTCAATTTTCTCAATGACGGGATTCTCCTCACGGATGCGGAGCGTCGGGTGACTCATTATAATCGTTTGGCCCAAAAATTGCTGGATATTCCCGAGACTGAGCCCAGCACGCTTTTTCAGCTGCTGGATGAGAAAAGGCTGTGGCGAAGCGTGGAACGGGGAGAGGTTTTTTCCGGTCAGGTGAAAGGCAAGAGAGTGGCCAGCCAGTTTTATTGTGACGCGGTGCCGGTCGCTAACGGTGAGAGGATCGAGGGCGCCGTTATTACCCTGAAGGATGTTCAACAGATCAAGAAGCTGGTGAAGGCGGCTACGGAAACGGAGATCGAGACCCACTTTTCGGAGATCATAGCGGCCAGCGCCAAAATGAAACGTTTGAAAGAGGTGGCCCTGAAGGTGGCGCCGAGCAACGCCACCCTCTTGATTCAGGGTGAGAGCGGCACCGGCAAAGAGCTGCTGGCCCGGGCTATTCACCAAAGCAGCAAACGCCGGGACAATTCCTTCATTACGATTAACTGCGGCGCGATTCCGGAGAATTTGCTGGAAAGCGAGCTCTTCGGCTATGATGAGGGGGCATTTACCGGGGCCCGCAGGGGCGGCAAGTTAGGCAAGTTTGAGCTGGCCCATAACGGGACGATCTTCTTGGACGAAATAGGGGATATGCCCCTGCACCTGCAGGTGAAAATCCTGCGCGTGCTGCAAGAGCGGAGAGTAGAACGGGTGGGAGGGCTGCACTCGATTCCGGTGGATGTCAGAGTTATCGCCGCGACGAATCGTGACCTGGAAAGTATGGTCAAGACGGGTGAGTTCCGCGAGGATTTGTTTTACCGTTTAAATGTGATTCCGCTTTATATTGCGCCTTTGCGGGAGCGTCAAGAAGATGTTCCCCTCCTGATCCGGTTCTATCTCGAGCATTATTCTCAGGTCACCGGCAAGTCTGTGCGGGGGATCTCACCGGAAGCCTTGAGAATTCTCAGCCGCTACACCTGGCCGGGAAATGTGCGTGAATTGGGGAATGTGGTGGAATACAGTGTGACGATGACCCCCGGGGAATATATTACCGCGGAGTTCCTGCCGGCCAGAGTGCTCGAAGGCCCCCAGTCCGGACCGCAGCCCAAAACGTCTTTGAATCTGAAATCTTTGGAGAAAGAGGCGATCATTAAGGCTTTGACGGCGGCGGAAGAAGAAGGAAACAAAGAAGGGGCGGCCAAGCTCCTCGGGATCAGCCGGGCCACACTCTACCGTAAGATTAAGGAATACAACATTCGGGAACAAACTGTGTTTAAAGTGTGATTTGATGTTGATTTAAGTTTGATCCAACCGTGAGACTCCCACTTCTACAAGTGGGAGTGGTGCCAAATGTGTGAGCAGGCAGGTATCAAATAAAGCCTGAAGTCTCAGCCTGAGACGGACAGCGGTCAAGCCTCGGGTCTCATTCTGAGACAGCCGGAGGTCTTATACTGAGACAGGTATCCGGGCTTTGGCTTCCTCGGGTCAAAGGGTGCTGTCACCCACTGAGGGTGCTGTCGCCCTAATGGTGTGACCCGCTCGTCTTCGGGGACGGATCGGCCTTCCTCTTGGCTGGGAACCGTCTGCCGCGGGGCGGGAAAACTTGTCTCAGTCGCTTGCGCCCGGGCGCTTGGTGCCGGCCGAGTGTTCTTTGCCGGCTGCTTTCGGAGTTTCAACTCGCGGTTTGGCCCCTTTCTTGCATGGGAAATCAGTGATCGAATTTTTAAGCAAAGGACGAAGGGAGTTTAGGATTGAAGATGGATTATGCTCAGGTCTTAGCGCTGGCCAAAAAGTATGAACCGGATATCAGCCGCTTTTTGCGCGATATGATTGCCATTCCCAGCGAGAGCTGTCAGGAAGGGCGGGTGGTTCAGCGGATCAAAGCCGAGATGGAGAAAGTGGGTTTTGATCGGGTTACGATCGATCCCATGGGTAACGTTCTGGGCTATATCGGCCATGGGTCCCACTTGATCGCGATGGACGCCCATATTGATACGGTCGGTGTGGGGGATCCTGACTTGTGGAAGTACGATCCACACCAAGGGTATGAAGATGACGAGATCATCATCGGACGGGGAGGCAGTGACCAAGAGGGCGGTATGGCTTCCATGGTCTACGCCGGCAAGATCATTAAAGAACTCGGCTTGGAAGACGATTACACCCTGGTTGTGGTGGGATCCGTTCAGGAGGAAGACTGCGACGGCTTGTGCTGGCAGTACATTGTGAACGAAGATCGGCTTAAACCCGAATTCGTCGTGATTACGGAACCGACGGACGGGAAGATTTACCGGGGACACCGGGGCCGGATGGAGATAAAAGTGCTGACCAAGGGTATCAGCTGTCACGGCTCGGCTCCCGAACGCGGGGAGAACGCGATCTTTAAGATGGCCCCGATCCTGACGGAGCTGCGCGCTCTGCATGAAAATCTGCTTGACCATCCTTTTCTGGGCAAAGGCAGTTTGACCGTGTCCGAGATCTTTTTTACTTCTCCCTCACGCTGTGCCGTGGCCGACAGTTGCCGGATTTCCATTGACAGGCGCTTGACGGCAGGAGAAACGGCGGAGTTCGCTCTTCAACAAATCCGTAACCTCCCCTCGGTGAAAGCGGCCCAGGCGGAAGTTTCCCTGTATGGCTATGAACGGCCGGCTTATACGGGGCTGGTATACCCGACGGAGGCCTATTTTCCGACTTGGCTGATTGAAGAGGAACACCCGGTCTGCCATATGGTGCAGGAAGCTTACAATTCACTCTTCCATGAGCCGGCGGTTCTGGACAAATGGACCTTTTCCACCAACGGAGTTTCCATTATGGGGCGCTACGGGATTCCTTGTATCGGCTTCGGCCCCGGACATGAGGATCAAGCCCATGCTCCCAATGAAAGGACCTGGAAGAAGGAGCTTGTGAACGCGGCGGCTATGTATGCCGTCATTCCCCAACTTTTTGTGCAAAAGTATGCGGCCGCAATGCCGGAAAGTACGGAAAACCTGCTGCGGGTGGATTGATTTGAAAAAAACGAAGGAGGACAAAAAATGCAGACGATTTTTCACGGCAGGCATTTTATCAATCTGGAGGATTTCAGCAAAGAGGAAGTTGACACCATGCTGGAAGTGTCCTTCGACTTAAAGAAGAAGTTTGCCATGGGGGAACCGACCCCTTATCTGGTCAACAAGACCATGTTTCTTATGTTCTTCGAACAATCGACTCGTACCCGCAATTCGATGGAAGCGGGCCTGGCCCAGCTGGGCGGGCACGCCGGGTTTTTGGACAGCAGCAGTATGCAGGTTTCGCACGGAGAGAGCGCCAAAGACACGGCCATCATCCTGTCGCGCTTCGGCCATGCGATAGCCTGTCGCTATTGCAATTGGGGCTACGGCAATAAATACCTGAACGAGATGGCGAAGTGGTCCACCGCTCCGGTCATGAACCTGCAATGCGATCTCTACCACCCGTTCCAGGCTTTGGCTGATCTGATGACGATGCAGGAGAAAATCGGCAAAGATCTCAAACGGGTAAAGGTGTCTATCATCTGGGCTTACGCCGAAAGCCATAAGAAGCCGATTTCCGTGCCGGTATCGCAGATTCTCCTCTTCCCCCGCTATGGCATGGATGTCGTTCTGGCCCACCCGAAAGGCTGGGAGCTGCCGGACTGGGTGATTGAGCAAGCCGAAGCCAACGCGGCCAAGTTCGGCGGGAGTGTGACCGTCACGGATAATGAGGAAGAAGCCTACCGGGGGGCCAACATCGTGATTCCCAAGAACTGGGGCAGCTGGGTGACCGACCAAACAGGCGCGGCCCCGGTCGGAGCCACGGCGGTGATCGACGACAAGCTGAAAGCCCAAAAAGGTTGGAAATGCACGGAAGCGAAGATGGCTTTGGCCGACAAAGACGTGGTCTACATGCACGCGCTGCCGGCTGACCGTAATAACGAGGTTGAGGATTCCGTCATTGACGGGCCGCACTCGATTGTCTACGATGAAGCCGAGAACCGTATCCATACTGCCAAAGCGGTAATGACGTTATTGATGGGTGGAAGATAAACGTGAAATTAGCTGTTATTGCCATTGGGGGAAACTCACTCATCCGCGACAAGTCCCACATGGAAGTCTCGGATCAGTATGAGGCCGTCTGCGAAACGGCCAAACACATCGCGGAATTGGTCGAACGCGGTTATAATCCCGTGATCACGCACGGGAACGGGCCACAGGTGGGATTTATTCTGCGCCGGGCTGAGATTGCCTATGAGATGGGAGGGTTGCACAGGGTGCCCCTGGTCAGTTGTGACGCCGACACCCAGGGAGCCATCGGTTACCAGATTCAGCAGGCTATGGACAACGAATTTGCGCAGCGCGGCTTTGATTTGCGGGCGGCCACCGTGGTGACTCAGGTTTTGGTGGCGGGAGACGATCCGGCTTTCACCAAGCCCAGTAAGCCGATTGGAACGTTTTACAACGAGGAGCAGGCGGAGAGGATCCGGGTGGAGCATCCGGATTGGACGCTGATAAATGACGCCGGTCGGGGCTACCGGAGGGTGGTCCCTTCCCCCTATCCGTTGGAGATCATTGAACTTGGCATTGTGGATCGCTTGGCGCGCGACGGCTATTGTGTCATCTGCGCCGGCGGCGGCGGGATTCCGGTCGTCAAAGGGTCTGACGGCCGGCTCGGCGGGGTCGATGCCGTGATCGACAAGGATTTCGCCTCCAGCCTCCTGGCTGTCAAGATCCGGGCGGACCTCTTGGTAATTTCTACGGGGGTGCCCATGGTCTACCTGAACTTTGGCAAGCCGGAGCAGAAAGCTTTGGACCGGGTGAGCGCCGCCGAGATGAGGCGGTATATCGGAGAGCATCATTTTGCGCCGGGGAGCATGCTGCCGAAAGTGGAAGCGGCTCTGCGCTTTTTGGAGCAGGGTGGGAAAGAAGCGATCATTACCAACCCCGAGTCGCTGGCTGAGGCTGTGGAGGGCAAGACGGGCACCCACATTTATCCGGATACCTAAAGAGAAGTCGGAGGTCGGAAGAGGGGAGGCGGGTGACGGAAGTCTCGGATATCCGGTAGTCAGCAGCCGGTGGCCTCACAGGCAAAAGGGGAAATTGCCCGGCGTTAAGGGTGCCGGCAGCGGCTTGCCGGTGACGCAGGGAAAAGGGGCGAAGGAGAGGGAGAGACATGGGCATTGTTTTGCAAGGCGGAACGATTGTTACGGCCGGGGATGTGTTCCGGGCCGACTTAAGAATAGAAGGAGAAAAGGTCTCTTCTTTAGGTTTGGGTTTGACAAGAACGGATGATACGGTCTACGGGGTTGACGGCTGTTATCTTTTTCCCGGCGGGGTCGACCCGCACACCCATTTTGATCTTCCGGCCGGCGAGATTTTCACGTCAGATGATTTTTTCACAGGTACACGGGCGGCCCTCTTGGGGGGAACCACGACCGTGCTTGATTTCGCGACTCAGTTTCACGGTGAGTCCCTGGCCCAGGCGCTGAGAAACTGGCAAGCCAAAGCGCGGGGGAAAGCGTTCACCGATTATGGTTTTCATATGGCGGTCACGGATTGGAGTGAATCTGTGGCGGAAGAGATGGACCTGCTCGCCCGGGAGGATGGGATTACTTCCTTTAAGTTCTATATGGCTTATAAGAACACTTTGCAAGTAGATGACACGGTACTTTTGCAAGCGTTTCGCAAAACAAAAGAGAATGGCTCCCTGCTCTGTTTACATTGCGAGAACGGAGATCTGGTTTTCGACTTGACCCGGGAGGCCCTGCGCCGGGGAGAACGCTCACCCCGCTTTCACCCGTTGACCCGGCCGGTCGCGGCGGAGAAAGAAGCGGTGTCCCGGGCTATTGCCTTGGCGGAGGCTGTGGGAGCACCTCTGTATATCGTGCATGTCAGTACCCGGGATGCGCTGGCGGAGATTGTCAAGGCGAAATTGCGCGGCCTTAAGGTTTACGCCGAGACTTGTCCGCAGTACCTTCTTCTGGATGACAGCCGCTATGGGGCAGAGGGCTTTGAGGGGGCGAAATATGTCATTTCTCCTCCTCTGCGGCCCGCGGGCCATCAGGAGGCACTTTGGCAAGGCCTGGAGGCCAAAGTGATCGACACGCTGGCGACGGATCACTGTGCCTTCAATTTCCGGGGACAAAAGGAGCTGGGCCGGGAGGATTTCAGCCGGATCCCCAACGGAATGCCGGGTGTGGAAACGCGGTTAGGGCTTCTCTACACTTATGGCGTCAAAAGCGGCAGGATGGGTCTCAGTGACTTTGCCGCTCTGACCGCTGCCAATCCGGCTAAACTGTTCGGTCTTTATCCGCGCAAAGGGACGCTGGCCGTCGGCAGTGACGCGGACGTAGTGGTCTGGAACCCGGAGGGTTCCACGGCGCTTAGCGCCGGAACTCTGCATCAGCAGGTGGATTACTCTCCTTTTGAGGGGTTTAAGATAGAGGGAAAAGCCGAATATGTTTTTTTGCGCGGCCGCTTGGTTGTACAAGAGGGGAGGCTGCTCGACGTCCGGCCGTCCGGGGGCTACGTATTCAGAAGTCGGAGGTCAGAGGTCGGAACGGGGGGGAATAAGAGAGCCTGAGGTCAAAACAGAAGTGGGAGGTCAGAGGTCGGAACGAGGAGAAATAAGAGAGCCTGAGGCCAAGTCGGAGGTCGGAGGTCGGAACTAGGGAAAATAAGAGAGCCTGAGGTCAAATCAGAGGTCAGAGGTCGGAAGGAGAACGGGGGAGACAGGCAATAGGGGTGCGAACATCTGCCGCGTGAATGGCGAAGGATGCGCTCACGTCAGATAGCATAAGTCACAGACAGAGAAAGGAGGCAGAAGGGCCGCGCCCCTCCTGGCCAAGGTCAGAAGTACGCAGGCCCGACGATCATGAACATCAGTGTAAACGGTAAGAGCTATGCCACAGATGAAGACATGAATCTGATGGAGTTTTTGCGGGATCATTTGCATTTGACTTCGCTCAAGAACGGCTGTGGCGAAGGGGTATGCGGCGCCTGCACGATTCTGGTTGACGGAAAGCCCATGCGGGCCTGCCGCCTGACGACAGGCAAGGTTGAGGGGAAAGAGCTGATGACGACGGACGGATTGTCCGAGAAAGAGAAAGAAGTCTTCAGCTGGGCCTTTGCGGAAGTCGGGGCGGTTCAGTGCGGCTTTTGTACTCCGGGGATGGTGATGAGTGCCAAGGCCCTTTTAGACAGGAACCCGGACCCTTCGCCGCAAGACATTAAAGACGGGATACGGGCGAATTTGTGCCGCTGCACCGGATATGTCAAAATAGAGCAGGGAATTCTCCTGGCCGGCAAGGCCCTGCGCGGAGAGTCAGCTTTCGGGACGGCTCCTGTTAAAAGCGGGATCGGCGCCAACTTTCATCGGGTCGATGCTCGGGCGAAAACCTTGGGCGAGGCGGAATATGTCGACGATATGTACCGGGAGGGGATGCTTTTCGGGGCTGTACTGCGTTCACCGGCCCCCAGGGTTCTGCTGAAGACGCTGGTTACGGAGGCGGCCAGGGCCTTTCCGGGAGTGGAAGCGGTTTTGACGGCCGATGACATTCCAGGTGAGCGTTACCACGGGCATATTATTCACGACTGGCCGACTTTGGTCGCAGTGGGAGAAGAAACCCGCTACGTCGGTGATGCTTTGGCTCTGGTGGCAGCCCGTTCGAAAAAGGCAGCCCGGGAGGCTCTAAAGCTGATTAAGTTCGAATATGATGAACTGGAACCTGTGCTCAGCCCGGCGGAAGCATTGAGGGAAGGGGCGGCCCAAATCCACCCGAAGGGCAACCTGTTGAGCACCACGCGAGTGGAACGGGGAAACGCGCAGGAGGCTTTGTCACATTCGGCTTATGTGGTCACCCAGCATTATTCGACACCGCCGACGGAGCATGCTTTCATGGAGCCGGAGAGTGCCCTGGCGGAGCCGGATCATGACGGCGGAGTCACGGTGTACGTGGCCGACCAAGGGGTTTATGATGATCTGCACGGCATTTGTTCGATCCTGGCCCTTCCTCCTGAAAAAGTGCGCATTGTCAGTAAATTTGTGGGAGGGGGCTTCGGTGGGAAAGAAGATCTGAGCGTACAGCATCATGCGGCTTTGTTGGCCCTGAAGACCGGTAAACCGGTGAAACTGACCCTAAGCCGTCAGGAAAGCATGATGGTTCATCCCAAGCGGCATCCGATGGAGTTGGACTTGACGACGGGGTGTGACGCAGAGGGAAAACTTACGGCACTGGTCGCCCGGATCACGGCCGATACCGGGGCTTACGCTTCGCTGGGCACGGCGGTTCTGCAGCGCGCCTGTACCCATATCGGCGGGCCTTACGAAATAGCCAATGTGGACATTACCGGGTACTGTGTCTACACGAATAACCCCCCGGCGGGGGCTTTCCGTGGCTTCGGGGTGCCGCAATCGGCTTTCGCTTGTGAGGGCAATATGGATCTGCTGGCGGAGAAAGTTGGCATCTCAGCTTGGGAGATGCGCTGGCGCAATGCTCTGGAAGCGGGCAAGGAGAATCCGACGGGTCAGATTTGCGACGAGGGCACCGCCATTAAAGAGACCCTCTTGGCGGTCCGGGAAGCGTATGAATCCAGCCCTTATGCCGGAATCGCCTGTGCCCTCAAAAATACCGGGATTGGCGTCGGACTGCCGGACGTTGGCCGGATTAAACTTAAAGTGGCACAGGGCCGGGTCTTCGCCTATACGAGTGCGGCCTGTATCGGTCAAGGCCTGGCCACCATTGTGACCCAGATCATCAGCGAAGCGACCGGTCTGGCGCCGGGGCTGATAGAGGTCACCCCCCCGGACACGTTCCTCACCCCGAATGCCGGGACGACAACCGCCTCGCGTCAGACCCTGTTCACTGGGGAGGCGACCCGCCAAGCAGCCCTCAAATTGCAGCAGGATATGAACCACAAGTCTCTGGCGGAGTTGGAGGGCGCCGTTTATGAAGGGGAATATTCGGGGATTACGGATGTTCTGAATGCGGATAAACCCCATCCCGTGAATCATGTCGCTTATAGCTATGCGACCGATGTCGTGATTTTGGACGAGACGGGACGCGTGGTCAAAGTGATCGCCGCGCATGATGTGGGCCGGGCCATCAATCCCAAAGCGGTGGAAGGGCAGGTGGAAGGCGGTATTGCCATGGGGTTAGGTTTTGCTCTGCGGGAGGAGTTTCCTTTGCGCCAAGGGGTTCCGACGGCCAAATTTGCCACGTTGGGGTTGTTCAGATCCACGGACATGCCGGAGACAGAAGTACTGATCATCGAGAAGAATCCGTCTCCTTTGGCTTACGGGGCGAAAGGGGTCGGGGAGATCGCCTCTATTCCGGTGGCTCCGGCGGTGGCTTGTGCTTATCGCCGCTTGGACGGCAAATTCAGAACCAGTCTGCCTTTGACGGGTACACCGTATAGCAGAGGTCAGAAGTCAGAGGCCGGAGGTCAGAACGAGGGGAAAATGACGGAGGCCGGAACAGAGGTCAGAAGTCAGAGGCCGGAAGTCAGAACGAGGGGAAAATGACGGAGGCCGGAGCAGAGGTCAGAAGTCAGAGGCCGGAAGTAAGGGTTTTAAGTGCAGCATTTCATGCGCATGGGTCTGGTTTTGTGCGACAAGAGGCAAAACTATGGACAGATTCCGTTCTGGAAGTTCCGTCGTTTTTTCAATTAAGTTTTCCGGACAGGAGAGGAGTTCATGACTGCGTATTATTCCACTCTGCTCCGTTATCTCGAAGAGAAGAGATTAGGTGTGGCGGCTGTCATCGTCCAGGGCACCGTCCGGTATCCCGCCGGCAGCCGCTTCATTTTTGACGGAGACGGGCAAAGGATTGCCGGCGGACAGGCTTGGCCGGAATTTCCCGATTTGGCCGAAGAGGTCCGGGAGGTCTTACGGTTGAGAATCCCCCGGCTTTACCGGCGGGAAGTAGCGGGGGAGCCGCTGGGGATTTTTCTGGATCCGCTCCTTCCGGCCCAGCGCCTGCTCATTTTGGGCGGGGGGCATATTGCGCTGCCTCTCGTACAAATGGGGAAGATGATCGGCTTTGAAGTTACGGTGGTCGATGACCGGCCGGCCTTTGCTTCGACGACCCGGTTCCCCGCAGCGGATAGGGTTATTTGTGACGAGTTTGGCAAGGCCATTGAAGAGTACGCTCCCGACGGCAGCACTTTTGCGGTCATTGTGACCCGCGGGCATCGTCATGACAAGGACTGCCTGGCCAAAGTCCTCGAGAGTGAGGAACAGCCGGCTTACACCGGAATGATCGGGAGCCGCCGCAAAGTCAAAGCCGTGCTCGATGAACTGAGAGCGGAGGGCATTTCCCCCGCCCTGCTGGACAGCGTGCAGGCTCCTATCGGTTTGGATATAGGGGCACAAACTCCCGAAGAAATAGCGGTTAGCATTGTGGCGGAAATCGTCATGGTCAAATACTACGGCCGGAGCAGCGGGCTAAAAGCTCAGTCAGGGGGTGTGCAGGGTGGACCATAAGGTAACGCGGGCCATTCTCGATTTAACAGCGGGCGAGGAGGCGGCCTTGGTCACGGTGATTTCGACCCGCGGTTCCACTCCGCGCAAGGCGGGAGCCCAGGTCCTCTTTTACAGGGACGGGCGGTCGGTCGGGACGATCGGGGGCGGCTGCGGGGAGGCGGAGGCCAGGCGTACGGCCTGGGAAGTTCTAAGAACACGGCAGCCGCGAACTGCCCGGGTCGAGCTGACGCACGAGCTAGCGGAGGCAGATGGGATGGTTTGCGGCGGGGTTATGGAGGTGTTTATTGAGACGGTATCCGGGTCGGGGAAGGTCGGGGAGTAAATCGTTGTGTTGGGGAATGGTGGCCTTGATTTTTGCCAAAGTTGTTGCTCGAAGAGAAGGAATGGCAAGAATCTTGTCGAATATAAATAATAATACAGAGAATATAAATATAGATACAACTGAATAAGGGTGTTGTTTCAACTCATATATTTTTGGAGATAGGTCCAAAAGTTTCTACCGGATGACCAAAATCGTCTGACTATGAGGGGTGTATTTCCCTTTGGTGTCGGCGACGGTCATCCGTTTTTTGTTACCGGATGACCGGGCGCGTTGGGGCAGCGACGAGGGGTGACAATGTCTTAGGCCGGTGAGAGGGGAAAATGCTTTAAGCCGGGGAGGGGTTGTGCCGCGCAGTTTCCACCGAGGGAAGTTTTTCAAGAAGGAAGTTTTTTGACCAAGATGGGTTCGGGCCGGCTTTCCGAGAGCCGGCTCAAAGTCGGAAAAGTCCGATGTGATTGCCGAGCGGGATTTTCCCTGAAGAGTTCATCTATGGAGGTGGAGAAAGATGTATTATATTCGTCCGCAAACGCTTGCCAAAGCTTTAGAGGCAGGGGAAGAACCGGGTATGCTCTACCTGGCCGGGGGTACGGATCTGATCCTGAAGCTGCGGCGTCGGGAGGTTCAGGCGAGGGGGTTAGTTGACTTGCAGGCCGTCGCGGAATTGCGGCAGATCCGGGCAGGGGGTGACTGGCTGGAGATTGGGGCTATGGTCAGCTTCGCAGATTTACTCAATAACGATACGGCAGCGCAAGAGGCCCGTGCCCTTTGGCTGGCCTGCAGCAGCATGGGCGCACCGCAGATTCGCAACCAGGCGACTTTAGGAGGGAATTTAGCCAATTGTTCGCCGGCGGCTGACAGCCTGCCCGCCCTTCTGGTCTTGCAGGCCCAGGTGCGCTTGCTGAGTCGCTCGGGTGAAGTTCTGCTGCCGCTCGCCGAGGTGTTGGGGAGGACACCGCTCTGGCAGCCGGGGACTTTACTGGCGGGATTTCGCCTGCCTTTGCGGGCCGGAGTGAGCGGCTTTGCCAAGCTCGGCCGGCGTCAGGCTTTAGCCATTGCCCGTTTGAGCGCGGCAGTCGCTTTGCGGGAGGAAAACGGGAGGGCCTGTGGAGTCCGAGTGGCGTTTGGGGCAGCGGGGAAGCGGGCTTTTCTCAGTCTGGATCTGGCAGAGGAACTGAATGGGTTGGTTTTGGACCGCGGTTTCACAGAGCTGGCCTGTCGTCAGGCCAAGAAGGTCATAAGCCGGGCCTTAGGGGAAAGAGCCTCCGCTCCCTATAAGAAAGAAGCGGTCGCCGGTGTGGTCAGGGAAGCATTGAGAACGATGGAGTTTGTAACATCCGGGGAACACGCGGACGTTGACCGAAAGGGGGGAAGGGGAAATGAAGATTGAACTCAAGGTAAACGGTGTGGATAGGAGGTTGGAGGTGGAGCCCGAGGAGCGTCTGCTCGATATTTTGCGCGAGCGCCTGCATTTGACGGGGACTAAGGAAGGCTGCGGTGAGGGTGAATGTGGAGCTTGTACTGTGATCATGGATGGTAAGACTGTCAATTCCTGTATGGTCCTGGCGGGTCAGGCCGACGGGCACGCGGTGACGACCATCGAGGGCTTGGGAAAGCGGGGTTCCCTGCATCCGGTGCAGAAGGCTTTCTTGGAGGAAGGTGCGGTACAGTGCGGTTTCTGCACGCCGGGTATGGTTTTGTCGGCTAAGGCTCTGCTGGACCGGAACCCACACCCGGGTAAAGAGGAAATAGCGGTGGCCATGTCCGGCAACCTCTGCCGCTGTACCGGGTATGACCGGATCCTGAAGGCAGTGGAACGCGCGGCCGGGGAGGTGGAACAATGAACGATGTGATTGGCGGAACGGTTGGCGGACGCGTGCTGCGGGAGGATGCCTGGGGAAAAGTTTTAGGTCAGGCTGCTTTTCCGGCAGATGTAAGGCGGGAGGGGCAGATTTACGCTGTAGCTGTGCGCAGCCCCCATGCCCATGCCCGGATACGCGGACTCAGGCTGGATGAGGCGCGGAAAGCTGAAGGAGTGGTTGCAGTTCTGACCTCAGCCGATGTTCCCCACAACGGACACGGCGTGCTTTACCGGGATCAACCGGTTTTGGTGGCAGACCACGTCCGGATGGCCGGGGATCCGGTGGTCCTGGTCGGGGCCGAAACACCGGCTCAGGCCCGGGCGGCCGCCGGGCGGGTCGAGGTCGATTACGAGGTTCTGCCGGGGCTGTTTGACCCGGAAGAGGCGATGAAGGAGGAGGCTCCGGCTCTGCATCCGGAAATCCACGGCGGCAGCAATATCGTGTATCATCTCCCGGTTTATAAAGGCGACACAGCCAAAGGCTGGGCCGAGGCGGAAGTGACGGTGGAGAGGGACTATCAAACTCAGATGCTGGATCACGCTTTTCTCCAGCCGGAGGCGGTGCTCGCTTACGTCGATGAGCGGGGCCACCTGGTCGTTGAAGTTGCCACCCAGTACGCCCATTATGACCGGGGGGAGATTGCCCATGCCCTGGGGCTGAAGTTCAATCAGGTCCGGGTCAGGACCCGGAGTGTGGGGGGAGCTTTCGGAGGCCGGGAAGATATTTCTCTGCAAATCATGGCGGCTCTCATGGCTTGGCACACCCAGCGCCCGGTGAAAATGGAAAATACGCGCGAAGAGTCTTTCTATTCCCACAGCAAGCGCCATCCCATGAGGATGCACTACAAGACGGGGGCGACCCGGGCCGGAAAGCTGACCGTCATGGAAGCTCGGATTGTCGGGGATGCCGGTGCCTATGCGTCCTGGAGTCCCAACATCTTGCGCAAGGCTGCCATTCACGCCACCGGTCCCTACGAGATTCCCCACGTGCGGGTAGATGCTTATGCCGTGTTGACGAACAACCCTTATACGGGGGCAATGCGCGGGTTCGGAGCGGCCCAGCCCGTTTTGGCCTATGAGAGCCAAATGGATCTGCTGGCTCGTGAGCTGGGGTTAAGTCCTTGGGAAGTGCGGCTGAGGAATATCTACCGGGCGGGGAGCGAAACCGCGACAGGTCAGGTTCTGAGCGGAAGTGTGGGTATGGAAGAGTGTCTGAAAGCGGTCAAATCCTATCTTGGAGAGGTGAGCGGGCGATGAAAAAACGGGGCCGAGGGCTGGGTTGTGCCTGGTACGGGACGGGGTACGGGAACGGTTTCCCCGACGTGTCCAGCGCTTTTGTCGAGATTCATGACGACGGCTCGGTGAGCGTGCTCACGGGCGCGATTGACGTGGGGCAGGGAAGCAGCACGATCTTCGCTCAGATCGCGGCCGAGGAACTGGGGATCGATGCGGATGAGGTGACAGTGATCAGCGGAGATACGGATACAACACCTGATTCCGGAACCTCGGCGGCCACCCGGCACACCTATAATACCGGAAATGCCGTGATTAAGGCGGTGACCCAAGCCAAGGCCGGCCTCTTGGCTTACGCCGCCCGGGCTTTACACTGTACAAGCGCGGACGGAATTGAACTTAAAGACCATCGGGTGCGCGTCAAAGGGGAACCGGCACGTTCCTTGCCCTTAGCCGAAGTGGTGAGCCAGGCCCGTTTGGACGGCGAACGCTTTCTGGGTTCCGAAAGTTATACAGCCCGTACAACCCGGGTCAACCCGGAAACAGGGCAAGGGTCTCCGTATTGGCCCTATGCCTTCGGTTGTCAGGTGGCTGAGGTCGAAGTGGATACGGAGACGGGAAACGTGCGAGTGCTTAAGGTGGTGGCCGCGCATGACCTGGGAAAGGCGATTAATCCCCTGCAAGCCGAGGGGCAAATTGCTGGAGGGATAGCCCAGGGAGTGGGGTTTGCCCTCCTGGAAGAGGTGCAGTTAAGCGAAGGCCAGATTAAGAATCCGTCTCTTTCCCAATATTTGATTCCCACGGTTTTGGATACGCCTGAGATCCATGCTATTCTTGTGGAGGAGCCGGAGGAAACCGGGCCGTACGGCGCCAAGGGGCTGGGCGAGCCGGCCATGTTACCTACGATCGCGGCCATAGTGAACGCGATTGATGACGCCGTCGGGGTGAGGATTACCTCCTTGCCGGCGACGCCGGAAAAGATATTGGCCGCCTTGGCCGGGCCAAGCAAGACTTGAGTCGGTACGGGCGGGAAGAAGGGAGGTGAAAGCAGGCCGGCGGCCGGCCCGTGACCGCGGCAGCCGGAGCAGGCACGATCGGCCTTCCGGTGCAGAGCGTGGTGCTGCGGCGCCGCTTAACGGAAGGAAAACGGATACGGCATCCGGGGAGGTATGCCAAAGGTCCCAGGAGGTATGTTAAAAGTCCCAGGAGGTATATTGAAAAAGGAGGGCTAAAAAATGTCGGTTAACCAAAGTTCCGGCGGTTTGCTGAACCGCATCTTTCACCTGGATGAACTGCATACCAATGTCAAGACAGAAGTCCTGGCAGGAGTGACGACTTTTGTCACGATGGCTTATATCCTCTTTGTCAATCCCAATATTCTCAAAGCCGCCGGGATGCCGGTTGCGGCCACTTTTGCGGCGACCGCGATTTCCTCGGCTTTTGCCACTCTGATTATGGGCTTCTACGCCAATTACCCTATCGCCATGGCTCCGGGCATGGGCCTTAACGCCTTTTTTACGTACTCGGTGGTCATCGGCATGCACCTTCCCTGGCAGACAGCCTTGGGCGCGGTGTTCATTTCCGGCTTGGTTTTCTTCCTTCTTACCGTAACTAAAGTTCGGGAATGGATTATCGCCGGGGTGCCTGAGGTCCTGCGCTACTCCATCGGAGTCGGGATTGGCCTCTTTATCGCTTTTATCGGATTGCAAAATGCCGGCATTATCGTGGCCAACAAAGACACGATTGTGGCTTTGGGCAACATGAAATCCCCCTCCGTGCTGGTAGCGGCCCTTGGCTTAATCATTACGGGTTTTTTTATGGCCAAGAGGATTAAAGGAGGCCTTTTGCTGGGAATGTTAATCACGAGTGTCATCGCCATGATCTTCAGAGTGGCCCCGGCACCGACGGGCATCTCCAGCTTCATCGCCCCGACGAATCCGTTTGCTTCAGTTACTCCCATCTTCATGCACCTGAATATCGTAGGGGCTTTTGATTACGGTTTGATTTCTATTCTGTTCGCCTTTACTTTTGTAGACATGTTCGATAATATCGGTACTCTGCTGGGGGTGTCGCGCAAAGCGGGCTTACTCGATGACCAGGGCAACCTGCCCCGGGCCGGCCGGGCCCTGATGGCCGATTCTATCGGCACCATGTTTGGTTCGATCATGGGGACACCGACGGTGACGTCCTACATCGAGAGCACCTCCGGCGTGGCCGAAGGGGGCAAGAGCGGCCTGACGGCTGTGGTTGTGGCCATTCTCTTCATCGTGGCCATCGTTTTTGCGCCCTTGGTCGGTCTGGTCCCGTCCGTGGCCACCGCGCCTGTGCTCATTCTGGTGGGAACGCTGATGATGGGTGAAGTGGTCCATGTGCGCTTTGACGATTTTACGGAAGCGCTGCCGGCTTTTCTGACCATCATCATGATGCCCCTTACGTACTCCATCGCTCAAGGCCTGGCCTTCGGTTTCATGTCATATACGATCATCAAGCTGGTCACGGGAAGGTACAAAGAAAACAATGCGGTCACCTATGTCTTGACGATTCTGTTTATTCTCCATTTTGTCCTGGGTTAGAGCCGGCCGGGCGAGACCTTTGGCACGGGGGATATTTTCTCGGAAGGTTTCGCTCAAGCCGCGAAACTCAGGAAAGTGACGCTGAATTTGTCGGCGCCGTTCACCTGAGCCGGGAAGGCTGCTCCCCTGCAGGAAGGGCAGGATCCCTGCAGGATTGGGATATTCCGGCTTGAGTCGGCGGCTGCCGGCAGCCGTCAGGCGGAATCCGGGAGGCAAAAGGCTGCATTTTTGTCTCCCGGCCGCTCTGACTATGAGGGGTTTAAAACGGTGAGAGTTCGCTTTTGCGGCAATTTGCGGCCCCGGAAGGAGGGGAGTCTGCCGGGGGAGAGCCGGCAGTGAAAAACTACGAGTGAAGAAGGGATTTTTGAATGCGTATTCTTTTAAAGAACGGAACTATTGTCACGATGAACGCCCAGCGGGCGGTTTTTCAGGGGGATCTGCTGGTTGAAGGGACGACGATTGCGGCTCTGGGGCCCGCTCTGGGGGAGACGGCCGACCGGACGATTGACCTGAAAGGAGATCTGGTCATTCCGGGGCTTATCCAGACGCATGTCCACCTTTGTCAGGTATTGTTCCGCGGTCAGGCGGATGATTTGGAACTGCTGGACTGGTTGAGAAACAAAATCTGGCCTTTGGAAGCAGGGCATGATGCCGGGTCTCTCTATGATTCGGCCCGTTTGGGGCTGGGGGAACTCCTGCTGGGCGGTACGACCGCGATTGTCGACATGGAAACGGTGCATCATACCGAAGAAGCCTTCCGGGCCATCCTGGAGAGCGGGATGAGGGCCGTGTCGGGCAAATGTATGATGGATTTGCCGGATCCGGATATTCCCGCCGGGTTGAAAGAGTCCACGGCGGCGTCTCTGCAAGAAAGCACAGATCTGTGGGAAAAATATCACGGCAGCGGTGAGGGGCGGTTGGAGGTGGCCTATACTCCGCGTTTTGTGGTTTCTTGCACGGATGAACTCCTTAAGGAAGTCTCGCGCCTGGCGGAGGCAAAACAGGCTCTCGTTCATACCCACGCTTCGGAAAACCGGGGTGAGATTGAGTTGGTGGAGAGGACCCGGGGTGAACGCAACGTGGTTTTCCTGGAAAAGTTGGGTTTGACCGGTCCCCGCTCCTTGCTGGCTCATTGCGTGTGGCTGGACGAAGCGGAAAAGCAGATCCTGGCAGAGAGCCGAACAAAGATCGTCCATTGTCCGTCCTCCAATTTGAAGTTGGCGTCCGGAGTGGCCCCGGTGCCGGAACTTCTGGCACGCGGAGCAGAGGTCTCTTTGGGAGCGGACGGAGCCCCCTGCAACAATAACCTGGACGGGTTCAGAGAAATGCGCCATGCGGCCCTGATTCAGAAACCTCTGCATGGCCCCACCTCCATGCCGGCCGCCAAAGTCTTTGAGCTGGCGACTCTGGCGGGGGCGCGGGCGCTGGGCCGGGAAAAAGACCTGGGCAGCCTGGAAGCGGGTAAGAAGGCGGATTTGGCGGTTGTCAGCCTGCAGGGGCTTCACACTTGGCCCATGGAAGGGGTGGACGTCTATTCGCAATTGGTGTATCAGGCTACTGCGGCCGATGTGCGCCTGACGATGGTCGACGGGCGTATTCTCATGGAGGACAGGCGCCTCTTAAGTCTGGACGTGAACGATGTGAAGAAAAGTGCAACCGAGAGTCTGAAGCGAGTCTTGAAGCGGACGGGGCTGGGTTGAAGGACAGGAACTGAAGGACAGGAACTGAAGGACAGAAAGTGAAGGGCAGGAGTTGAAGAGGCGGAAGATGAAGGGGCAAGGACGAAGAGGCAAAAGATGAAGACGCGAGGATGAAGATGCGAGGATGAGGATGAAGATGCGAGGATGAGGATGAAGATGAAGATGCAGAGGATGAAGGGGTAGAAGATGAAACCGTGGCCAGCCGAAGGAATAAGAACGGAAGGGACAAAGATTGAGGGGGCAGGGCAGAAGAAGGTATCCCGGCGGGAAAAAATGAGGCAGGCCCGGGGTCTCGAGCCTATTGACCTGGTTTTGCACCGCGCCCGTTTGGTGAACGTCCTTTCCGGGGAAATTTATGAGACGGACATCGGGATTCAGGACGGCTTTTTTGTCGGCACGGGGGAGTACCGTCAAGCTCGGGAGGTCCGGGATCTGGCGGGGCACTACGTGGTCCCGGGCTTGATCGACGGGCATGTGCACATTGAGAGTTCCCATCTCTGCCCGGAGGAGTTTTGTGCCCTCCTCGTGGCGCACGGGGTAACGACTGCCTTGGTGGATCCGCACGAGGTTGCCAATGTGGCGGGTCTGGCCGGGATCCGCTATATTCTGGATCGTTTGGCCCGCTTGCCCTTTAACGGGTTTGTGGCTCTGCCTTCCTGCGTGCCGGCCACTGAGTTGGAGACTTCAGGGGCCCGGCTGACGGCCGGGGATTTGGCGGCCTTAACGGATGACCCCCGCGTGATCGGGTTGGGCGAGGTGATGGACTATCCCGGCGTCCTGGCAGGAAAAGAAGATTTGGTGCGCAAACTTGAGCTTCCGCTGCGTCTGAGAGACGGGCACGCGCCGGGGATCCGGGCGCAGGACCTCAACGCCTATTATTTGGCGGGCATCGGGACCGAACATGAGTGTTCGACCCCTGAGGAGGCCAGGGAGCGCTTGCGCAGGGGATTTTTCCTGATGTTGAGGGAAGGGAGTGCCGCCCGTAATTTGCTTGACCTGCTGCCGGCGGTCAATCCGATCAATTCCAACCGCTGCCTGTTGGTCACGGATGACCGCAATCCTCTGGATCTTTGGCGCGAGGGGAGTATCGATCATTTGATTCGCCTGGCGGTTAAAGCCGGGGTGGAGCCTCTACAGGCCGTACAGATGGCGACGATCAATCCGGCGCGGGCTCTGGGTTTGGAGCATTTAGGGGCGGTTGCTCCCGGGTTCCAGGCGGATTGTGTCATTCTCAGCGATCTGGAGGAGTTTGTCATCGACGATGTCTTCTGGCGGGGAAAAAGCCGGCAAGAAGGGCTTGGGGCAGCTTTTTCGGCAGAGGCGGCTGCATGGTCAAGACCTGTCTTGTCGGTGGGTGCGGCAGCTTGGGCCGGCGTGAACCCCTCAAAAGACGGCAGACAGGTCACCGGGCAGAATTTGAGTCGGGGAGAAACTGATCTGAGCGATACAGTTCATCTGGGAAAATGGAGCCGGGAAAGGCTGCAGATCCGCTGTCCGCGGGTGCCGCGGGGAAGCGCGACAGAGACGCTGCGGAGGGGAGGCCGCTCCTGTAAGGCCGGGGAAACGGTCGCGGTGCGGGTCATTGGGGTCAAGCCTCATTCTCTGGTGACGGATCATCTCTGCCTGGATTTACCGGTTCGGGCCGGCCTGGTTCTCCCGGATGTGAGTCAGGATGTCGCCAAATTGGCAGTTCTTGAACGCCATCAAGCGAGCGGACGTACCGGCCTGGGATTTGTCCAGGGGTTCGGGCTCGCCCGGGGGGCCCTGGCTTCCACTGTCGCCCATGATTCGCACAACCTGGTAGTGGCCGGGATGAACGACGAGGACATGGAATTGGCTGTCAGTACTGTGGTGGCTGCGCAGGGCGGTCTCTGTTTAACGGCCGGGGGCAGGGTCTTGGGTCACCTGCCCCTTCCTTTGGCCGGTTTGATGAGCCGGGAGCCGGCCGATAAGGTCGTGTCCATCCTGGAGGAGATGCATATTCGGGCCCGTGAACTGGGCGTGAGGGAGGGGGTTGATCCGTTTATGACTCTGGCTTTTCTTTCCTTGCCTGTAATCCCCCATCTCAAACTCACGGACCGGGGCCTGGTCGACGGGGATAAATTGAGTTTCGTCAGCCTTTTTCCCTGACCTCCTCTTAGCACGCGACCGCAGCGGCGAGTTCGGGCTGAAGATCAGCGAAAACGGCCCTGAAGAGGTAGGGTTCCCCGACAGGCGGGGAGGTCTTTAATGGGTGGCTGTCCGGGAACCGCTTTAAGCAACTGGCCTGAACGTCTCTTGTCCACGGCTTAAAGATGTGATTTTGGTGGTTTTTCGGCATGTTAAGAAACGACGGCAGGGATATTACCCCGCCGTCGTTTTAGGATCTGTTGTCAGACTTCCGTGCCGCGCAAGCGACATACGGAGAAATATCAGCGGCAGACGAACGACCGGCGAACGGAGGCGGCCAGTGACGGACTGTTGACGCAAACGCAGCCGGGGAGTGAAATGAGCGGCGCGGCGGTGGGGGGCAGGGAACGAAAAGGGACACCGGAGCTCCTTTTTTTCGGGTGGGTCGTTGGAACAAAAATGGCCGGGACCAGGGTGCAAAAATGTCAGGGACGTTCGTCCCGGGAACCCTGAGATCCGGGCCGCGCAGACCGCGTATTTATGCGGTACGACGGGAAATTCCATAGAATTCAGCAAAAGGATGCAAGGATAGCGCAAATTTTGTGGAAAAAGTCGAAGGAGATTTGGTTTTTATGGCGAATAGGTAAATCAGGGCCTTTTTGCCCAGGAAGATCATGCCAGATTGTTGGGGGTAAATCGTAAGGAATTTGCCTTGGAATCGGGCATTTTTGTTGCTCAACAGGGGAAGGAAGAGGAAAAAAGAGGCAAACGAGAAAGGATAAACATTAGAAAAAAGTTTACTGTTTGTATCCGTGAAAACCTGTCAAGGTAACCTCGGCGGGTGGCCCCTGAGCGGGTCTCAAAGATAGGGGTGGTTGTGTGTATGGACGGAGATGACCGGGAAAACCCGGGTGTGGATGTGGCGGAATTTCTGGATTTCTATTTACTGGATTCCCGGGAGCAGATTGACAGATTAGGAACAGGTTTACTGCGGTTGGAAAAGGAAGGTCAAGACATTAATTTGGTCAATGATCTCTTCCGCTCGGCGCACAGCTTGAAAGGCGCCTCCGGTACCATGGGATTCTTGCCCATTGTGGCCTTGACACACGCGGCTGAAGATTTGCTGGACCGTCTGCGGCAGGGTGCCATGGAAGTTACGCCGGGCGTGGTGGACGTTCTTCTGGAAGTGACCGACCGCATTCGGACGATGCTGGCCCAAGTGGAACAAAGGCAGGAAATCCGGGAAGAGTATGAAGATTTAGTAGGAGTGATGAAGGGCTGGGCAAGGGGCGGTTCGCCTTCAGTAAGGGAAGAAACGGGAGCCGGGGGGGTGCGGAATTCCCCGGCGGGAGTTCACGGGGCGGCTGACAAGAGCCGGAGCAGTCCCAGCGAGCCGGAAGGCGGCCGGGAGGGAGGAAAAGTTAGGGCGGACAGCACCGGAGCGGTGGAGGCGAGAGAAGATAACTTTGTCCCGCGGGATTTCTTCCTCGAAGCGGGGGACCGTGACAAGGTCAAAGAGGCACAGAACAAGGGTTACGGCATCTACCAAATCGATGTCACCCTGGCTGACGATACTCTAATGAAGGCCGTCCGGGCTGTGGTCATTATGCAGAGACTGGAGGGTATCGGGACCGTTCTCAAGATTTTGCCGGGCATTGAAGAGATGGACACGGCACAGGACAACCACTTTTGCCTCTTGCTCATTTCCCCCGAGCCGTCCGAAGCCATCCGCGAGGAAATTTTGGGGGTGTCGGAGGTGGCCGCAGCTGAGCTTCACTCCTACCCCACACCTTCCGTTTTAACCGGAGGGGCAGATGTTTCTCAGGAGCACGGTGCAGAATCACATTATTTATATAATAATACGCCGGTTTCCGCTCCGAATGCGGGGGTCCCGGCAGAAAATGTTCCGATTCACACGATTCGCGTCGATACCGCACGCATGGACAACTTGATCAATATGGTCGGAGAGATGGTGATTACGCGGACGCGTTTGGTGCAGACGGGTACCGATTTGAAAGGCTGTTACCCGCAGGAGCCGTTAGTGAGCAGCCTGATCGAGACGAATGTCTATCTGGGGCGCTTGATGAATGATCTGCAGGAGAGCGTAATGAGGCTGAGGATGGTGCCCATCGGGACGGTATTCGGCCGCTTTCCCCGTCTGGTCCGGGACTTGGCTCGCAGGACGAAGAAAGAGATTGAGCTCGTTGTTCAGGGAGAGGATACGGAGCTGGACAAGACTGTTGTTGAGGCCATCGGAGATCCCCTCATGCACCTCATCCGCAACGCGGTGGACCATGGCATAGAATCCCCTGCCGAACGCCGGGCGGCAGGCAAAAGAGCGACCGGCACTGTCAGTCTGGATGCTTACCATCAGGGAAATCATATCGCTATCGTCGTCGCGGATGACGGCTGCGGCCTTCCCTTAGAAAAAATACGCAGGAAGGCTGTGGCCGAGGGCTGGGTGAGTGCCAGGGAAGGATTATCCGAGAGAGAAATCGCCCAGTTCATTTTCCGGCCCGGTTTCAGCACCGCCGATACAGTTACGGACATTTCCGGCAGGGGTGTGGGCATGGATGTGGTCAAAAAGGCTCTGAACAGCTTGGGCGGAACCGTCGATATCGACACCCGCGGCGGCCAAGGTACCACTTTCACGATCAGACTGCCGCTTACCCTGGCTATTATTCAGGCGCTCTTGGTGGAAGTGGGTCAAGAAGTCTACGCGATCCCGCTCTCGTCCGTGCTGGAAACCTTGTTGGTTGCCCGCGGTGATATGAAGACGGTCGGCGGCCGGGCCATGGTCCAGCTGCGCGGGAATGCCCTGCCCCTGATATTTCTTGAGGAGGAGTTTGACATTCCCAAGACGGAAAAGCCGCCTGAAGAGGTCTTTGTCGTTGTGGTCGGGCTGGGGGATAAGGCTTTGGGTTTGGTGGTCGACGGTTTGCGGGGTCAGCAGGAAATAGTCATTAAATCCTTGGGCGAGGTGTTGGGCAGCTTGCCCGGGATTGCGGGCGCCACCATCCTGGGAGACGGCAAAGTCACTTTGATTTTGGATATCGGTTCCTTGCTGCAAGACGTTGTGGTCCGCCGTTAGTCCGTAGGACTGTCAAGATCGGAGAAAAGGAGGCCAGAGTATGGCTGAAGAGCAACTCGTGACGTTCTCTCTTGGGGCGGAAGAATTCGGCATGGATATCATGCGGGTTCAGGAAATCATCCGCATCCCACCCATAACCCGTGTTCCGAAAGCTCCTCGTCATGTGGAAGGGGTGACTAATTTACGGGGAAATGTGATTCCCATTGTCAACTTGCGCGTCCGTTTTGGTTTGACGCCGGCGGAGGAGACGGATCTCAGCCGGATCATCGTTTTGCAGGCAGAAAAGAAAGTTTTCGGCATTCGGGTCGACGCGGTGACCGAAGTCCTGCGTCTGGATACGGCGGCCATCGAACCGCCGCCTCCGGTGGCTATGGGTTTGGACGCTCAATTCATTCGCGGAGTGGGCAAAGTGGGGGAACGGCTACTCATCCTTCTCGACCTCGATCAGGTGATGGCTGGGGAGACAAAGTATGAGTTCAGCGCCTAGCCCTATCGGAGTGCTTATCGTCGATGATTCCCCGTTTATGCGTCTGGCTCTGCAAAAGATTCTCGGCCTGGATTCCCGCCTTAAAGTCCTGGGCATTGCGCGCGACGGCAAGGAAGGGATCGCGAAGCTGCGTGCCCTGCACCCGCAGGTGGTCACAATGGATGTGGAAATGCCGGTCATGGACGGACTGCGGGCTCTGGACGAAATCATGCGCTGGCAGCCGACCCCGGTGATCATCTTAAGCGCCCTGACGACCGAGGGCGCCCACGCCACCCTTAAGGCCCTCGATCTGGGTGCGGTTGATGTCGTAGCCAAACCTGCGGGCAGCCCCGGAACGGATTTGGCGGCAATGAGCCGTGATCTGATCGAGAAAATCAGGGCAGCGGCCGAAGTGGACCCCTCCAGACTCGGGGTTTCCCCCGGCAAGGGATGCTCTTCGGGGGCCGCGGCCAACGGGGTCAAGGCGAGTGAGACAGATAGGCACAAAGTTTCGGCTCGGGAGTTCCCGGGAGGGAAGGCTTTTTCCTCCCCCCTCGCCGAGCCGCATGCCCGGGGTTTCGTTGCGGGTGTGATTTCCGCCGCCCGCCCCCAATATCCGGTGGAAGTGGTGGCGATCGGCACGTCGACCGGAGGGCCCGCGGCCTTGCAGACGGTCTTGCCTCAGCTCCCGCAAGATTTCCCGGTCCCGGTGGTAGTTGCCCAGCACATGCCCCCGGGGTTTACGGGACCGTTGGCCCAGCGCCTGAACGGCCTTTGCAGTCTTGAGGTGCGGGAGGGCAAGGACGGAGAGGCGCTGCGGGCGGGAATCATCTGCGTGGCGCCGGCCGGTAAACAAACGCAAGTGGTTCGCAAGGCCGGCCGCCTTTGCCTGGCGATCGGGGAGGAAAGCCCGATTCCCACGCTCTATCACCCCTCGGTGGATGTGCTGTTCCTTTCCTTGGCCCGTGAGGTCGGCGGGGGAACCTTGGGGGTGGTGATGACGGGGATGGGTCGGGATGGGGCAGAGGGGATGAAACAAATCAAAGCTTTAGGGGGGTTTGCCATTGCCGAGGCGGAGGAGTCCTGTGTCGTCTACGGTATGCCCAAGGCCTTGGTGGAGGGCGGATTGGCGGATAGGGTAGTACCATTGGGAGAAATCGGGCGGACTATCACGGAGTGTGTTATGGGGGGGTAAAGACGGATGGGAATTTTTCAGGCTATTGATGCCAGCGCCTCCGGCTTGACAGCACAGCGCCTGCGCTTGGACCTGATTGCCAACAACATTGCCAATGTCAACACCACTCGTACGGGGCAATTGACTCCGGCGGGAAATCAGATTCCTTACCGGCGCGAGGTGGCGATTTTCGAGCCCCGGCCGGTTCAGCCGGATTTTGCCCGGACTCTCGACCAGGCTTTTGCGCGTTCTTCTTCTTTGGACCGGGCCGCGGGCACGGGGGTGGAGGTGGCCGCCATCGCCGGGGATCAGACGCCTTTCAAGCTGGCGTACAACCCGGATTCCCCGGACGCGGCCAAGACACCGGAGCCGGGCATCCCGGCCGGGTATGTGCGTGAACCGAATGTCAATGTGGTGACGGAGATGGTAGACATGGTCTCGGCTTCACGGGCTTATGAGGCCAACGTAACGGTGCTGAACGCCAGCAAAGGGATGGAGACTAAGGCCTTGGAACTGGGAAAGGTGTGATCTGAATGAGCTTGAGTGCGGTAGCGCCGCTGGCCCTCTTGACGCCGGGCAACAGCGCTGTGAACAATGCGGCCCCTCTTTCGGGGGCGGGAACGAAAACGGGACCCGGACTGACGGGCGCGAATTTCGGTAAGTTTTTGGGACAGGCCCTGCAGCAGGTGGACGGGTTGCAGAAAAATGCGGACGCGGCCAGCATCGCTTTGGCCACGGGACAAGCGCCGGACATTCACAGTGTCATGATCGCGCTGGATAAGGCCAGTTTGGCCATGTCCCTTACGGTCGAAGTGCGAAATAAAGCAATGGACGCGTATCAGGAGCTGATGCGCATGCAGATCTAGGGTGCCCGGTGGCTATAGAGGTTGTAGGAAGGGGGAATGGTGAGTGAATTTCTCGTGGACAGACTGGCGGAAATCATTGCGGGATTTTTGGCAGAAGCTGACCCGTCCGCAGAAAACCGTGACGGTTGCCGCTCCCCTCCTGGTGGCGACGGCCCTGATCACCCTGATCGTCTGGGCGGGAAGGCCTCAATATGTTCCGCTCTTCAGTAAGATCGACCTGACAAGCGCCGCGGCCGTAAGGAGCAAACTCGTAAGTTTGAAAATCCCCTATGAGTTGCAAGACGGTGGCGGCACAATTTTGGTGCCAAAGGCGCAGGCGGCCGAAGCCCGTCTGGAGTTGGCCAGTGCGGGTGTTCCCCAGGGCAGCAAGTTCAGCTTCGACTACCTGAACCAGATGCAGCTGGGCGAAACGGATGCCGATCGCCAGCTGCGTTACGTTCTGGCTCTGCAAAGTGAACTGGCAAATACCCTGAAGACTTTGAACGGGGTTGAGGACGCTTCGGTGCACATTGTCATGCCCCAGCCTTCCCTGTTCGAGGGAAAAACGCAGGCCGCCACGGCGGCTGTTACGCTCAAACTGGCCCCGGGAGTGACGCTGAGCCGGGAGCAAGTCCGGGGAGTAGCAAATCTTTTGGCTGCATCTGTGGAGGGACTTAAACCGGGCAATGTGACGATTGTGGACACTAACGGACAAGTGTTATCCGACGTACTCAACGAGGCCGCGAGTTCTGCCGGTCTGAGCAATAGCCAACTGCGAATCCAAGAAGCCGTTCAGAAACGAATTCAGCAGTCCGTGCAGAGCATGCTCGACCAGGCTTTGGGATCGGGTAACGCGGTGGTAAGAGTCAATGCCGATTTAAATTTCGATCAGGTGAAGGTCACCTCGGACAAGTACGGGGCCGGAGCTCTGGTGAGCAAACAGGTCACGAGCGAGAAGAGCAGCGGCGGGACGGCAGGCGCCGCCCCGGGGGTGAATAGCAATGTGCCGGGCTATCCGGCGGTAGGCGGCGGCAATACGACGACTTCCGGCCAAAGTTCGAGCACTGAGAATTACCAGCCGGATAAGACTCAGACGGAACAGGTGGTCAGTCCGGGCGCGATCAAGCGCTTGTCCATCTCTGTCATGGCAGACTCCAATAAAGTCACACCGACCCAATTGGCTTCTATTCAAGGATTGGTGACCTCGGCCGCGGGGCTCGATCCGAAGCGGGGAGACCAAATCAGGGTGGCGGCCATTCCTTTTGACACGACGGCCCTGAATCAGGCCCAGGCGGCTATGGCCCGGGCGGCGCAAAACCGTCGCCTGCTGAGATACGCGGAGCTGGGCGCGGGAATTCTGTTGGGAATTATTTTTCTCCTTCTTCTGGTTCGTACGCGTTCAAAACGAAAACGTTTGGCGCGCACAGACGCTTTGACGGGGGAGGGTCAGCCGCTGGCGGCCGCGGAGGCAGAGGGTGTGCTTCTGGCACAGCAACAAGCGGAAGAGGAAGCTCGGGCAAAACTCCAGAAAAGGCAAGCCAAGAGCGCCATTGAGATTGAACGTCAGAAAATCAGAGAAGCCGTGGAGCTCTACACCCGCAATAATGCCGACGAGGCGGCCCGCCTGCTGAAAACATGGCTGTCGGAGGAGTATTGAGATGGCGCAAACAGAGTTGACCGGATTGCGCAAGGCGGCTATCCTCATGATTGCCTTGGGCACGGAGCATTCCGCGCGGGTGATTCAGCATTTAAGTGAGGGAGAAATTGAGCAGCTCACCTTGGAAATGGCCAACATGCGTAAAGTATCCGCTGAGGAAAGGGATACGGTTCTAGAAGAATTTCACCAAATGTGTATTGCGAATGACTACATCGCCCAGGGCGGAATTGAATATGCCCGTGAAGTGCTGGAACGGGCCTTGGGGGAGCAGAGGGCTTTTGAAATTATCAGCCGCCTTTCGTCTTCCTTGAAGATGCGCCCCTTCGACATAGTGCGGCGGACCGATCCTAAGCAGCTCTTGTCTTTTATTCAAGGAGAGCACCCCCAGACTATCGCCCTGATTATGACTCACCTGCTCCCGGACAAGGCGGCGGTACTTCTTTCCAACTTGTCTCAGGAAAAACAGGCGGATGTCGCCCGGCGGATCGCTCTGATGGGGAGAACGAGTCCCGATGTCCTGAAGGAAATCGAAAAAGTGCTGGAACGGAAAATCTCCAGCCTAGCGCCGACGGATTATGCGAGCTCAGGGGGAATGCAAAGTGTGGTGGATGTCCTTAACCGGGCGGATCCCTCCACGCTGAAGAACATCATGGATACCTTGGAGATGGATGACCCGGAATTGGCCGAACAGATTAAACGCCAGATGTTTGTCTTCGAAGATATTGTCTTGTTGGACGATCGCGGCGTGCAGTTGGTGCTGCGGGAGGTAGACACCAAAGACTTGGCGACCGCTCTCAAGGGTACCGATCCGGCCGTGCTGCAGAAGGTTCAGGTCAATATGTCGACCCGGGCGGGACAAATGCTCAAAGAGGATATGGAGTTTATGGGACCCGTGCGGCTGCGGGATGTGGAGGAAGCACAACAGCGGATCGTCAAGGTGATCCGCAAGCTGGAAGAAAGCGGAGCCATTGTCATTTCGCGGGGTGGCGGCGATGAACTCATTTATTAATTGGAAAGTCGTTAAAAAGTGTGTCGTGCGGCAGAGCGGGCTCTGTGTCGTAGACGGGCAGTCCGTCTTTCAAAGGCTGAGGGAGCAGACGGCGGTCGCGTCCCCGACAGCGGAGCGGGGTTTGCCGGAAAGTGACGGGATCGAGTCGGAAGCCCGAAATGAGACTAACGGGGATAGTTTGGTTCAAGCCCACTTGCGGGCAGAAGAAATCCTGCTTGAGGCCCGGTTCCGAGCGGAGGGGCTGATTCGGGGGGCCGAAGAGGCCGCCGCTTTGCGAGGAAAGGAAATCGAGGAGCAGGCAAGGACTGAGGGACAGAAGAAGGGGTATGCCGACGGGTATGACGACGGCCGTCGGGAAGGGCTGCGGAGCGGGGAGGAGGCGGCGGCCCGTTTATTGAATCGTTCGGGGGAGCTCATGCGCCTGGCGACGAAGGCGGCCCAGGCGGAATTTCTGAGGGCGGACAGGGAGATCCTGGGTTTGGCCCTGGCTATTGCGGAGCGTATTGTAAAAGCTTCTTTGGCGGTCAGGCCACAGCGTCTGTTGGAAATCGTCCGGGCCTTGGCTCTTCTGCCCGAGGAAAAGACGGGAATGGTCTTACACCTTTCGGTCCGGGATGCCGAATGGGTCGGAGAGCTCCCACCCGAGTCCCTGCCCTGCCCGTGGGTGAAGGATGATTCCCTGTCGGCGGGGGATTGTTTCCTTGATTGTCAGGAAGGGGTGTATGACGCCGGTCTGGCCGACCAATTGGCCAAGTTGGAACAGCTTCTGCGGGAGGAATTGGAGCATGGGGGAGTGGAGCCGCTTGGCCCGGAGAGTTCAGATGTCGGAACTGATCAGCGAGCGGGGCCGGGTTGAAAGAATTGTCGGATTGATGATTGAAGCGGCGGGACCGCGGGCCGGCGTAGGGGAATATTGCCTGATCCGCACGCGCCGAGGGTCGGAGATTCCGGCGGAGGTGGTGGGGTTTCGCCATAGGACGACTTTGCTTCTGCCTTTGGCCGAAGCGGAAGGAATCGCTCCCGGGGACCGGGTGATCCCGCAAGAGGGGACGCTGAAAGTGGCCGTGGGTCCGGCCCTCTTGGGCAGGGTCCTGGATGGGTTGGGGAGGCCGTGTGACGGGAGAGCCTTAGTCACAGACACGAGTTATCCGCTTTTTAACCGGCCTCCCGACGCCTTGTTACGGCCGAGAATCCGGGACGGCTTAAGCGTGGGCGTGCGGGCTATAGACGGGTTGCTGACGATAGGGCGCGGGCAGCGCATCGGGATTTTTTCCGGATCCGGAGTCGGCAAGAGTACGCTCTTGGGAATGATGGCTAGGAACACGACGGCCGGGGTCAATGTTATCGGCCTGGTTGGGGAGCGGGGACGGGAACTGCGGGAATTCATCGAGAAGGATTTGGGAAGCGAAGGACTCCGCCGCTCCGTGGTTGTGGTGGCCACATCAGACCAACCGGCTTTGGTCCGGCTAAAAGCCGCGTTTACGGCGACGGCCGTGGCGGAATATTTTCGGGATCGGGGCGAGGACGTCCTGTTGATGATGGATTCTGTGACCCGGTTTGCCATGGCCCAGCGAGAAGTCGGTTTAACAGCCGGGGAACCTCCGGCTACGCGGGGTTACCCTCCCTCGGTGTTTGCCCTCCTGCCTAAACTTTTGGAGCGGGCGGGAATGTCGGAACGGGGGAGTATCACGGGGATCTACACGGTCCTGGTGGACGGGGATGATCATAATGAACCGATTGCCGACGCCGTGCGGGGAATCTTGGACGGGCATATTGTTTTGACTCGGGAGCTGGCCGGGCAAAATCATTACCCCGCCATCGACATTTTGCAGTCTGTCAGCCGGGTTATGTCCGATGTGGTGGGGCAAGAGCACAGGGAATCTGCCGCCGCCGTCAGGGAGCGTCTGGCAGTTTATGAACACGCTAAAGATTTGATTGACATCGGCGCCTATGTGAATGGAAGCAACCCCCGCATTGACGAGGCTATTCGCTGCAACGAAAGGATCCGGAAGTTTTTGCGCCAGGGAATCGATGAGCGTTCCGATTTTGAGGTGACGCTCAGAGGGCTGAAAGGGTGTGTTGAGGATGGCGAGGTTTAAATTCCGTTTGGAAACAAGCCTGGGGTTAGCGCTGAACGCTCTGGAAGAGGCTCAGCGCCGTTTGGCCGAGGAGATCCTGCGTTGCCGGGACTTGGCCGAGCGGCGGGAACAGCAGGAAAGACGCTGGCTTCAAGGTCTGGACGGGCAGCGTCGGGCGCGGCCGGAAGAACTGGGGCCTTGGCAGATTTTCGCCCGGCAAGAGTACCGGAAGCTGCAAACTTGTGAGGCTGAGCTCCGGGAGCAGGAAGAGCGCAAAGAAGAGCAGCGTCTGCGGGTGGTCGAGACCTACTGCCGGAAAGAAAAGTTCCGCCGCCTCAAGGGGCGACAGGCGCGGGCCTGGGCACTGGCGGAACGGCGGCGGGAGCAAAAGGTGCTCGACGAGGTGGGGCAGGTTATTTACCTGAGCAAGCGTGAGCGGATCGGGCGTTCGTGAGCGGACCGGGATAGACTCGGGCTTTCCGCCGGACGGATGGTTTTTGGGACCGCGCCGCCGCGGGTTGAGCAAGGGGTGGGACATGATTAAAGTCACGCGTCTTAACAGAAAGACGTTTTATTTAAACCCTGATTTGATTGAGACTATGGAGCAGACCCCGGATACGGTGATTACGCTAACGGGTGGAAATAAGTATGTGGTGACTGAGGAACCGGTTCTTCTGATTCAACGTATTGCGGAATTTCGCCGGCGCTGTCATCCGGATTATGTGGGACCGGAGGAGAGAAGAGAATGAAACATAAATTGTGGAGTTTGCTGATTGTGGCGGCGCTTGTCGGAGTTGTATTGGGCGCGGGGGGGACGCTGCTGGCACAGAAAGTCTTTCGCCCGGGGCAGGCGGGAATAACACCCAAGCAGGATGGTCCTTTGGTGTCGATCGGCGAGTTTACCGTCAACCTGAGGGGGGGGGCGTTCCTGAAAACATCCATTACTTTGGAGGGGACAGATGCCGCGGCGGGACCTATTCTCCAAGCTAAAGCGGATTTTCTCAAAGATAAGGTGAATACCGTCCTCTCCAATAAATCTTTGGCCGATGTGGAGACCCCGGCGGCCAGAGAAATACTACGCCGGGAACTGCTCAGTCAGCTCAACCAGGTGGCGGACGGATACATCCGAAATGTGCTTTTCCTTTCCTTTATTTATCAGTGAACTCGTTTGACGAAAGTTGAGCATTAAAACTTACTGGGAAACGATCTATTCGCGAACCACGAACTACGAACCACGAATATCCATCCGGAGCGGAGGGGGGGGATTCCATGGGCGATGTTCTGTCTCAAGCGGAAATCGATGCCCTGCTGAGCGCCTTGTCGGAGGGACAGGTTGACGCTGAAGAGATGAAAGAAAGCAAGGCCCATAAAAAAGTTCGTGTTTACGATTTTAAACGTCCTAACAAATTTTCCAAAGACCATATGCATACCCTGCAAAATATTCACGACAACTTTTGCCGGGCTCTGACCACCTATTTATCCGCCCATCTTCATTCCGTGATCGAGACCCGGGTGCTGTCAATGGAGCAGATCACCTATGACGAATTTATTAGATCTTTGCCGAATCCCACGATTCTCGGGATATTTACTTTGGAGCCCCTGGAGGGAACGCTCCTTTTGGAAATCAGCCCGGCCCTGGCCTTTGCGATCATTGACCTGATTCTGGGGGGGCTGGGACAAGGCGGGGAAAAGAACCGGGATTTGACGGAGATTGAACGGACGATTATTGAACGCAGGCTGTCCCAGATGGTCGCGCTTTTCGGGGAATCTTGGGCCGAAGTCTATGCGACCCATCCCCATTTCGTAGCCCTGGAAACGAATCCCCAGTTTACTCAGATTATCGCGCCCAACGAGATGGTGATGCTGGTCACTCTGCAGATCAGTGTGGGGGAGACGGTGGGGATGATCAATGTTTGCCTGCCTTATCTGGTGCTGGAACCGATCCTGGATAAATTAAGCAGTTTTTTGCTCTTCGCGGCTCAGGCCAAAGTGTCGTCCGCGGTAGAGGTGGAGGCGATCCGCCGCCAAATCGAACGGGCTAAAGTGGACCTTCATGTGCTTTTGGGTCAGACACAGATCTCGGTGCGGGAACTTGTGGATTTGGCTCCGGGTGACGTGATTCCGCTCGATCAAGAGGTTGAGGCCCCTCTTCCCGTTTTCGTCGGCGCTTTTAGGAAGTTCCGGGGTGTCCCGGGGCTGCATGGGGAACATCTCGCGCTAAAACTCACGGAGGTTGTCGAGGAAGGAAGGGATCAGGATGAGTGACGGGATGCTGTCCCAGGAGGAAATAGACGCCCTGCTCAAAGGGTCGGTGGAGGTGGCCGCGGAGAACTCGCAAGAAGAGGAAATGGCAGGGTTTAGCGAGCAAGAGAAAGACGCGATCGGGGAAATCGCCAATATCTCCATGGGCACGGCGGCCACGACTCTTTCTCTGCTCCTGGGCCGCAAAGTCGAGATTACGACCCCCCGGGTGGATGTCACCTCGGCGGAACAGGTGCGCCGGGATTATCCGGTTCCTTCCGTCATTGTCAACGTCAAGTACAAGGCGGGTCTGGAAGGATCGAATCTGCTCATTCTGTCGCAAAAGGACGGAGCGGTGATCGTCGATTTGATGATGGGGGGTGATGGCACAAATTCATCGCCAGAGCTTTCGGAAATGCAGATCAGCGGGATCGCCGAGGCTATGAATCAAATGATGGGATCGGCGGCTACCTCGATGTCGACGATGTTTAAGTCCCCGGTGGACATCACCCCGCCTCAGCTGGCTTTGCATGATCTGGGCGAGGAGAAGGAGTTTTTACAGGAGTTCTTACAGGCTTCCGAACCGTTTGTTCGCATCTCTTTTCAGATGGTCGTTGAGTCGGCGATAGACAGCATTCTGGTGCAGGTTATCCCGATTTCAGTGGCTAAAGGGATGGTGGAAAAACTCATGGCCACTCTCGGCGAAACCGTGGCCGCGGCCACGGAGGGTGAGGACAGGGTAACCCTCGGGTCCTCCGCTCAAGGGACGCCGGCGGCCAGATCTGGGGCGGCGGCTATGGCCGGTGGCGGCTCGTCTGGATTTGCCGGTGCCGGAAGTAAAGGCGCACCGGGTCAGAGCGCAACGGGGAGCGCCCCCGCGGCTCAAGGTATTCGGGGTTACGGGGGCCCCGCGGGTCAGAGCATACAGGGTTATGGCTCCGCGGGCATGGCTGCTCCGGGCTCCGGCGGCCCCGCCACCGTTCATGGTGCCGCGGCTCAGCCTCCCCTGGCCGCGGTGCGGACGGCGCGGTTTACCCCGCTTGAGCCCGGGCAAGAAACGGTCCCGCCGAACAATCTCGATCTTATTATGGATGTTCCCCTCCAGGTCAGTGTTGAACTGGGCAAAGCTAAGAAGACCATTAAAGAGATCCTGGAGATGGGACCGGGTTCGGTTGTGGAACTGGACCGCCTGGCGGGAGAGCCGGTCGACATGATCGTGAACGGCAAATTGATTGCAAAATGCGAGGTTGTGGTCATCAATGAGACCTTTGGCATTCGCATCACGGATATTGTGCATCCGGCTCAGAGAATTCAGACTCTGGACTGAGGTCTGTGACCGGCGTAAGCTGACGGAAAGCGGGCTGTGAGACAAACTCAATTAAGGGGGAACACTTGTGGGCGCAACGGTAATGATCGTCGACGACGCGGCCTTCATGCGGATGATGCTGAAGGATATTCTCAATAAGGGCGGCTTCGTAGTGGCCGGGGAGGCTGAGAACGGGGCGGTTTCCGTCGAGAAGTATATGGAATTGAAGCCCGACCTGACCATCATGGATATCACTATGCCGGAAATGGACGGCTTGCAGGCGGTAAAGGAAATTCGCAACAGGGATCCCAAAGCCAAAATCATCATGTGCAGCGCCATGGGACAACAAGCCATGGTGATTGAGGCGATTCAATCCGGCGCCAAGGATTTCGTGGTTAAGCCTTTTCAGGCTGACCGGGTGATTGAAGCCGTGACGAAGGCGTTGAAGTAAAGATGCCGGGCAGTATCGAAAACCGGCCTTATGTGCCTGCTTCATCCATTCAGACCCTCAATTCCACGTTTTCAGGTTGGGGCTTGTTCGGAACACTCCTCATCTTCCTGGTCATATTGATTGTCGCATTATGGATCATCAGGCGCTTGAACCGCACGGCCCTGCGCGGGATGGACGCCGGCTGGGCCAGGGTACTTGATCGGCAGCTTCTGGGCGGTCAACAGGCGCTTTACCTGGTGGAAGTGGGGGGAAAATTGCAGGTGTTGGCCGGTTCGGACCATTCCCTGGTAAAATTGACGGAGATAGACGATCCGGACCTGGCGGCCGAGATTCTCGACGAAATCGTCAGCCGCCCGGCGGACCGGGTGGAGGGTTTTCTGGCCGGCATGGGTGCTCTGCTGTTTCGGGGCAGGAGAAGTAAACTCGTTCAACTTAAGTCGGATGAACCCTTTGCCGGTGAGCTGGCCCGGATGCTGGGAGAGGAGGAGCGGCGATGAACTTGGCGCTCAATTTTGGCAACAGCACCGGACAGCAGCTCAGTACTTCTTTGCAGATTCTGCTGCTCGTAACGGTACTGTCCTTGGCACCGGCCATTCTGATCTTGATGACCTCGTTTACTCGCATTATTGTCGTCCTCTCTTTTGTGCGCAATGCTCTGGGTACGCAGCAGCTGCCGCCGAACCAGGTGCTGATCGGGCTCTCCCTTTTCCTGACGCTGTTCGTCATGGAGCCGACCTTAAGTCAGATTAACACCCAGGCCCTGCAACCCTATCTGCATCACCAAATCAGTCAGACACAGGCTTTAGGTAAAGCCGAAGAACCCTTGCGCACTTTTATGTTCAAACAGACACGGCAAGATGACCTGCAGCTTTTTGTCACTCTGGCCAAGATCAAGAGGCCAAAGACTTACGGAGACATCCCGACCTATGTTCTCATTCCGGCTTTCATTATCAGCGAACTGAAAACGGCTTTTCAAATGGGCTTTGCCATCTTTATCCCTTTTATGATCATAGACATGATCGTTTCCAGTACCCTGATGTCCATGGGGATGATGATGCTCCCCCCGATGATGGTCTCTCTGCCTTTCAAGCTTTTGCTTTTTGTCTTGGTTGACGGCTGGCATTTGGTAGTGCAGTCGCTGGTAACGAGTTTTCACTGAAGCCGGGGAGTGAGTTATACGAGGAGTGAGTTATGAGTCAAAACGAAGTCCTATACATGGCCAAAGAGGCTTTGGGCACCGCCCTGCTGGTGGGGGGGCCGATCCTGGGGGTCGCGCTCCTGGTCGGACTGTTGGTCAGTGTTTTCCAGGCGATGACCCAGATTCAGGAGCAAACCCTTTCTTTCATTCCTAAGATTCTGGCCGTTGTGGTGGTGATGCTCGTGCTGGGACCGTGGATGCTGAGTGTCCTGACGGCTTACACGACGAACCTTTTGCACGAGTTGCCGACTTTTGCTTTGCACTAGTCTCCGGGGGGACGGGAGGAGGGCTGGAACGTGGATCTGGCGGGGCTTTTGCAATGGAATATTTCCTTATTCCTGCTGATCTTGGCGCGCTGGGCCGGGATGATTATGCTGGCCCCGGTGTTCGGGGCCCGGGGGGTTCCGGCTCTCGTCAAATTGGGGTTGGCCGTGAGCCTGTCCATGATCCTGTATCCGCTCATCCGGGCTTCGCAGCCGCAAATCCCCGCCGAGTTTCTGCTTTACTTTGCTTTGATCCTGAAAGAGACATGGGTCGGGCTGGTCATCGGTTTTGTCATCTCTGCCCTGACCTCCATTGTGGAGGGAGCCGGACAATTGATAGACCTGCAAATGGGGTTTACCATGGGAAACGCTTTGGACCCGGTCTATGGCATGCAGAGTCCCATGATGGGCAACTTTGAGATGGTCCTGGCCACGATGCTCCTCCTGGCGACCAATGCGCATTACTACCTGATTGCGGCGATGGTGAAAAGTTATGTCTATGTTCCGATCAGTCCGGCGGGACTCCCTTTAGGGATAGCCTTTTTCGTCCGCTTGGCCGTGGAAATCTTTGCGCTCTCGGTGCAATTGGCCATGCCGGTCTTCGGTGCCATGCTCTTGGCGGACTTGGGTGTAGGCCTTCTCACCCGCGCGGTGCCGCAGATTAACGTCTTTTCCATTATCTTTGCCGTCAAAATCATCTTCGGTTTTATTCTTTTGTTTATGGCTATGCCGCTGTTCGCCGAGTCGGTCTCCCATCTTTTTAACACGAGCATGGATTGGCTTTTGCAACTCTACCGCGGGTGGAAGGCATGAGTGAAAAGCAATTCACGGCGACCCCCAGGCGCAGACAGGAGGCCCGCAAGAAAGGACAGGTCCTCAAGAGTCAGGAGCTCACATCCGCAGTCATGCTTTTGGGTTTTGTGGCGGTGCTGAAGTTTTGGCTTCCGGTCATGCTGCAGCGCTTGGAGGTACTTTTCCCGTATGTTTGGGGTGCGGATACCCACTGGAATATTCACTCGGTCTCAGGTCTGATGGTTAACTTGCTCTGGGCCTCCGTGCAAATCGCGGCCCCGGTCTTCGCGGCCGGAGCGATCATCGCGCTGGCGGGGAACTTTCTGCAGGTCAAAACCCTCTTCACCTCCGAACCGTTGAAACCGGACTTGGCCCGTCTGAACCCGGTTAACGGATTCAAACGGATGTTCGGCAGCAAAGCCTGGATGGAATTGGCCAAATCTCTGCTCAAAGTCATCGTGATCGGTTATTGCCTCTACGTCTCGGTGCGGGATAACCTGGAGGTGTTCCCGGCCCTGCAGCGGCTGGACGTGGGTCAGGCGGCGGTTTTCTTGGGCCATGCCGTTTTAAGTTTGGGTTGGAGAATTTCTCTTTCCTTTTTGGTCTTGGCCGTGGCCGATTATCTCTATCAGCGCTGGGACTATGAGAAGAATTTGCGCATGTCCCGCGAGGAACTGAAGGAGGAATTTAAGCAGACGGAGGGCAGCCCCCAGATCCGCTCGGAGATCAAAAGGAGGCAGAGGGCCATGGCCAGCCGCCGCATGATGCAGGATCTGAAGAAAGCGGATGTCGTGGTGACAAACCCGACCCATATTTCCGTAGCCCTTCGCTATGAGCCCGCGGAAAAAAGCGCGCCATTTGTCGTAGCCAAAGGTCAGGACGCGGTGGCCTTGCGCATCCGGGAGATGGCTCGGGAGTACGGGATTACGATCCTGGAAAATAAGCCGCTGGCCCGGGCGCTTTATGCCCAGGTCGATCTGGGCGAGGCCGTCCCGGCGGAACTCTATAAGGCGGTGGCGGAAGTTCTGGCTTTTGTCTACCGGCTGAAGAGGAGAAGGTGAACTCGTTGCAAGCGCGCGGTGCGACTGCGCCGGCGGAGGCTGTCCGCGGCGGAGCGGGTCAGCGGACCTCTGTCCGCTGGCGGAAGCGGGAGGTTTAGGATGGGATAAAGTGGGAAAGGGGGTGTTAAATTGGCTGTAACCGTACCAAAACGTTTGTTAGCGCATACGGATATTCTGGCGGCTCTGGGTTTGGTCGGGATCGTGGTGATGATGGTCATACCCCTTCCCCCCGGCCTCTTGGATATTCTCATCACTTTGAACATCACTGGGGCGGTCCTGACACTCATGATGTCCTTTTTTCTCAAGGAGCCGCTGGAGTTTTCCGTGCTTCCTTCTCTGCTCCTCACGATGACCTTATTCAGGCTTTCTCTCAATATTTCCACCACCCGGCTGATTCTCCTCAACGGCGCCGCCGGGCAAGTGATTCAGCAATTCGGTCAGTTCGTCATCGGCGGCAACCCTGTGGTCGGGTTTATCGTTTTCGTGATTTTGGTGGTGGTCCAGTTTATCGTCATTACCAAAGGGGCGGAACGGGTCTCGGAAGTGGCGGCCAGATTCACTCTGGACGCCATGCCGGGCAAGCAGATGGCGATCGACGCGGATCTGAACGCCGGCATCATCAATGACGAGCAAGCCCGCGAGCGGCGGAGGAAAATCCAGCAGGAAGCGGATTTCTACGGGTCGATGGACGGAGCCAGCAAGTTCGTTAAGGGAGATGCCATTGCCGCCATTATCATTCTCTTCATTAACATCATCGGCGGCTTTATCGCGGGTGTTGTTCTCAGGGGGATGTCCTGGCCTGACGCATTGCACACCTATACCCTGCTGACCATCGGGGATGGCTTGGTCTCACAGATTCCGGCCCTGCTCATTTCTACGGCGACAGGGCTGGTCGTGACCCGCGCCGGGGCGTCAGAGGCCAATTTGGGTCAGGATCTTTCCAGACAATTGTTGAGCGCGCCTAAGGCCCTGTTCATAACGGGGGCTGTTTTGATTCTGCTCGCCCTTCTCGGTCTGCCCAAATTCCCCATGCTCTTGGTCGCTTCCGTCTTAATTTTAGCCGGGGTGCTGATCAGGCGGACTAAGAAAGCGGAGGTCGGGCAGGAAAGTGCGGCTGCCAGGGAAAGCGCTTTGGCCGAAAGCAAGAAGCCGGAAAACGTGCTGGGGCTCTTGCAGGTCGATCATATGGAGTTGGAGTTGGGTTACGCACTCATCTCTTTGGTGGACTCCCAGCAGGGGGGGGACCTGTTGGACCGGGTGGTGCTGATTCGGCGTCAGATTGCCGGAGAGCTGGGTTTCATCGTTCCGATCATCCGGATTCGCGATAACATGAACCTGCAACCCAACCAATATGTCATAAAATTAAGAGGCGCGGAGGTGGCAGGGGGAGAACTGCTGGCCGACCAATACCTGGCCATGGGCGGGGGAGGGAAGGAGGACAAGATTCCGGGAACTCCGACTAAAGAACCGGCTTTTGGTCTGGAGGCCAAGTGGATTCACGCGATGTACCGCGAGCAGGCGGAAATCGCGGGTTGCACGGTCGTGGACGCCCCGACGGTACTCGCCACCCATCTGACAGAGGTCATCAAGAATGAGGCCTGGGAGATCCTGAGCCGGCAGGATGTCAAGACTTTGGTGGAGAATGTCCGCCGGCAATCTCCGGCGGTCGTGGAGGAACTGGTTCCGGATCTGCTCAACCTTGGGCAAGTGCAGAAGATTCTAAGCAACCTCCTGCGCGAACGGGTCTCGATTCGCGATCTGGCAACGATTTTGGAAACTTTGGCCGATCACGCGCCGGCGGGCAAGGACTTGGACAAGCTGACCGAACACGTCCGACAGGCTTTGGCCAGGCCGATCTTGCAGCCCCTGCTGGGCAAAGATAAAGTTTTGCCGGTGCTTACTCTTGACCCCAAAGTGGAACAGCAGATTTTGGACAGCATTCAGCCTTCGGACTACGGATCTTATTTGTCCCTTGATCCGCAGGTTCTGCAAGATTTAATTCAGGCGTTGAGCCGGGAGGTGGAAAAGATGATGCTCAAAGGGCAGTCGCCGGTGCTGGTCTGCGCCGCGCTGGTGCGGATTAACCTGAGGCGGGTGACGGAACGTCAGCTCCCGCAGTTAACCTTGTTGTCCTATAATGAACTCGTGCCGGGCGTTCAAGTCCAGGCCGTGGGAATGGTGGTGCCGGGTCATGCGGGTTAAGCGTTTTACGGGGGAAAATGTGGCGGAAACCGTGGGCAAAGTCAAAAAGGACTTAGGGCCGGAGGCCATAATCCTGCAAACACGCCAATATCGGGAAGGCGGGTTTCTCGGATTTTTTGGCAAAATCAAAGTGGAAATTATGGCGGCCATAGAGGAGCGGTCCCGTCCCCTGCCGGGGCCGGTGCCGGAAGCGTATACGGCTGAGTCCCGGCGCGTGCCTACCCCGGCTGAGTCCCGGCGCGCGCCTACCCCGGCTGAGTCCCGGCGCGCGCCTACCCCGGCCGAGTCCCAGAGCGCGCCTGCCCCGGCCGCGGCCCAGCACACGCCTGCCCCGGCCGCGCGTCCGGAGCGCGCGCCCGAGGATCCCGGGGTCGGGAACGCTCATACGGATGTGAGTGCCGTGCTGACGGAACTGCGTCAGACGCAGACCTTGGTGAGCGACATGAGCCGGCAAATGGAGAGCCTGCGTCAGATGAGTTCGATCTGGCCTCAGGCCCTGCAAGGCTGGGCCGAGGGGCTGAGGCGCAGGGGAATCGGCGAGGCGCTGACGATGCGCCTCCTGCGCCGGGTTCAAGGACAACTGCCGGAGGAGCAATGGTCGGACCGGAGCTTGGTTTGGTCCGCTATCCGGGAAAACGTGAGCCGCCTCTGCAACCCGACGGCCAGAATTGTGCCGGGCATGCGGGCGCCGCTGGTCGTGGCACTGGTCGGTCCGACCGGGGTGGGAAAGACCACGACCATCGGCAAATTGGCGGCGGGGTTTAGCCTTGTCGATAAACGCCGGGTGGCCTTGGTCACGGTGGACACCTACCGGGTCGCGGCCGTAGAGCAATTGAAGACCTTTGCCGGGATTATCGGGGTGCCGATGGATGTGGCCATGACTCCGACCGAGCTCAGGGGGACACTGAACCGGTATGCTGACAAAGAGATCATTTTCATTGACACCGCCGGCCGCAGCCCGCTGCATGATGCCCATATGTCCGAACTGCGGGCCTTTTTGGAGCAGGCGAAGCCCGACCTGACCCTGCTGGTCCTGAGTGCCACGACCCAGACCGTCGATCAGCTGCAAGTGTTTCAGCGTTTTAAGTCCTTTGCCACGCACCTAGTGTTGACCAAGCTAGACGAGACCAGCCGTGCGGGGAGCCTCCTCAACATTCTGGAACAGACGACTTTGCCGACGGCTTATTTGACGACAGGGCAAAACGTTCCCGATGATATCGAAGCGGCGGACGCGGGACGCCTGGCAGACTATGTTCTGGGGGAGGAGGACATGTATGCCTGACCAAGCGAGGATACTGCGCGAAATGGTCTCTCAGAAGGCGGAAACGAAACGTGCCATCCGGGTCATTTCCGTCACCAGCGGCAAGGGCGGGGTCGGGAAGACCGCTTTCAGCGTGAACCTGGCCTTGGCCCTGACGGATTACGGCTACAGGGTTCTCATCTTGGACGGTGATTTGGGCATGGCCAACGTGGATGTGGCTTGCGGCATTACTCCGGTCTACACGATGAGCCATTTGCTGGCGGGGGAAAGAACGATTGAGGAAATCGTGGCGGCCGGGCCGAAAGGGATAGGAATTCTTCCGGGCGGGTCCGGTGTGCCGGATCTGGCGGATCTGGAGCGCACCCGTTTGGTTCATTCGTTGGCTAACTTAGGGCGTCTGGACAAAATGGGGGACATTTTAATCATAGACACCGGCGCGGGGCTTAACCGCACCGTGCTCAATTTCCTCCGGGCCTCCGATGACGTGATTCTGCTCACGACACCGGAGCCGACGGCTTTGACGGATGCCTACGCCCTCTTTAAAGCTTTGTGTCAAGGCCGGGAAAGCGTGCCGGTTAACGTTGTCGTCAACCGGGTCGCAGACGAGGGGGAGGCCATGGAGACTTTCGGGCGTCTGGCTGCGGCTGTGGAAAGGTTTCTGCATGGGTCTTTGACGTTGTTGGGCTGGGTGTACGAGGATCCGTTGGTGAAGCGGGCGGTGATGGAGCAGGTACCCTTGGCGCTGACTTATCCGGCAAGTTCCGCTTACAGGTGCATAGAATGGATTGCCGGCAAAGTTTCAGGCTTGTATTTGCAGCCGCCGCGCAGCTCCCAGGGTATGCGCGGGTTTCTCAACCGGATCCTGCGTGTCTTTTAGGATATATTGGCCTGAAAGGGTGGTTCCGCTTGTCACACAAAGAAAAGTTAAAGCCGGGTTTGGCGGTGGAGCTCGTCGTAACGGAAGGGGAGTATGCCGGAAGGTACCGGACCCGCATTGATGAAGTGGGGAACCGGCTGGTTTCCGTGGGCGCTCCTTACCGGGACCGAGAGATCGTGCCCGTCCGTGAGGGAAGCGAGGTGGAAATAGCTTTTGCGGATGAATTCTCGGCCTACAGTTTTGACGCCAAGGTCATCCAAAGAATTGCTCTGCCCGTTCCGGTTCTGGTTTTGGATGTGCCTGAGGAAATACGCAGAGTTCAAAGGCGCAGCTTCGTCCGACTTCCCGCTTTTTACCCGATGGCTTACCGGTCGGTGATTCAAGACGGCTTAAGTGAGCAGAGACTCGGCGGCATGCTGGATCTCAGCGGCGGGGGCGTCCGCTTCCGGGCCAAAGAGGAGATTGAGGAGAGGGCTTTATTGTATCTGTATTTGCAATTACCCACGGGTGAAATTCAGACCCCCGCCTATGTTTCTCGGGTGGAGAAGGATGAAGATGGCAAGTCTTACACCGTTTCGGCGCGGTTTGACGAAATTCCGGAACGCGAACGGGATCGGATCATTCGCTGTATCTTTGATCTGCAGAGAACCATGCGCAAGAAAGGACTGGTGTAAGGTGGAGATCAGTCAGATCCATTTAGATGTCCTGCGCGAGATCGGCAATATCGGTTCGGGACATGCCGCCACCGCCTTGTCGACCCTGCTGCAGAGGCGAATTGCCATGTCCGTACCCGAAGTGTGGGCTGTTAGTTTTCAAGAGATGGCCGGAGTAATCGGTCAGATGGACGAGCCTCAGGCCGTGATCTATGTTAAGGCGGAAGGAGAGGCCCCGGGCAAAGCGGTTTTTTTCTTTCCGCTTGAAAGTGCGGAGATTGTCGTTCAGGCGTTGATCCAGAGCGGGGAAACTCCGGACCTCTATGCCGACGAGCTGGCGCAATCCGCTCTCAAAGAAGTGGGCAATATCATGGTCAGCTCTTTCCTCATCGCTTTAGCACAGTTTTCGGGTGTTCCGCTCCACCCGTCCGTGCCCGCTCTGGCGGTCGATATGGCGGGGGCGATTCTGGACGCGATCTTGTTGGAGGAGGGGACGCTGGACGAGCAAGTTCTTTTTATCGATACTCAGATTTCCGGGATTCCCCAGATTGAGGGGCAATTCATTTTTCTGCCGGAGGCGGGGTCCCTGCATAAACTTCTGGGAGCGTTCGGGCTATGAGCAACACGGTCAAGGTGATTAATGTGGGAATGGCGGACTACAAAACGGCGTCGACCCCGGACATTCTCATGACGGCGGGTCTCGGTTCCTGCGTGGGAGTCTGCCTTCACGACCCGCTGCAGAAAATCGGCGGCATGGCGCATATCATGCTGCCCAAGGCCAACGGCAAAGCCGGCGATAACCCTTTTAAATACGCGGATACGGCTATCGCCCTCATGTTTAAGGAGGTATTGGCCTTGGGGGGAAAGCGGGGACGGTTGAGAGCGAAGATGGCCGGAGGAGCCCAGATGTTTTCTTTTCCGGGCAAGCCTCCGGTCTTGAAAATCGGCGATCGCAACGCCGAAGCGGTGGCAGACGAACTCAAGCGCCTCGGTATTCCTCTGCTTTCCTCCGACACCGGCGGGAGTTTTGGCCGGACCATTCATTTTGACGTCAGCACCGGCGAACTCAGGGTGAGAACAATTAGCCATGGGGAAAAAATCATTTAACGCCGGGGAACGCGGGGTCTGAAACGCGGCCGGACGCGGGCCAACGGCGGACTTGCGGCTTTTACCGGTTCCGGGCGCCGGGATCAGGGCGAGACGGGCATTTTCGGAACGGTGGGCTCCGAGGCAAACTTGGACTCGGACACGGCGACGCGCCTCGGGCGGAAACAGGACAAGACGATGGGGTAAAGTGAAATGGAGCAAGAACATTATGAATCCTTGAGGGCGTGGGCTTGGCGTCTTGCGGTCGGAACGGCGCTGGTAGTCGGACTTCTTAGTTTCGGCCGGGGTGTGGGATTTCTCTGGCTAATGCTGCGGATGCTGCTGGCATTTGTTATTATGTATGGGCTAAGTGTGGGCAGCCTCTATCTCTTCCGGCAAGGAGGTACGGAGGTCGGCTTTGACGTCCGGGCGGCAGACGGGAAGGGAAACTTGCTGGACATTGTGCTGGGTGCGGAAACGGTGGCTGCTTCCGACGAGGGAGAAGACCACTCCGGGGTGGCCGGCAGGGCCGAGGAGACGGCTGCGGAGGACGCGGCCGGAGCGGGACTTCGGGATTTGCCGGGGCAAACGGAGTCGGGCCTTGGTCAGGAGCCGCCCGACCCGGCGCAAGAGGCTCAGATTGTGCGCCGTATGGGTTGGAAAGATTGAGAGGTGACGTTCCTTGCCGGCGGAATCTTACGTGCAAAACTCCCGGGAACCCGGTGTCAACGGACAGTGGGATGTGCATCGAATCGAGCGCTTTCTGCCTCTGGTCAAGAGGGTCGCGGGGAGGCTGGCCATGTCTTTGCCCGTTTATGTCGACCAGGATGACATGGTGGGCTACGGGGTTTTCGGGCTGCTCGACGCGGTCGAACGTTTCGATCCGGCCCGGGGTGTAAAATTCGAGACTTACGCCACTCTGCGCATCCGGGGGGCGATTCTGGACGGGCTGCGGGCGATGGATTGGGTACCTCACAGTGCCAGGCAAAAGGTACGGCGGGTTCAGGATGCTTTTGCGGCTTTGGAAGGAGAGTTGGGACGCGCGGCGACGCCAAAAGAAGTCGCGGCTTTTCTTAAGATGGGGATCACGGATCTGGAGAGCGTCCTCAAGCAGGGGCAGATGTTGGTGCTTCTTTCTTTCGACGAGATCCTGGAAAACCACGAGGGAGAGGGCGCTCCGGTGGTTTCGTTGGAAGATCCCGGGGCCCAAAAAGCTTATGAAGAAGTGGAAAAGGAGGAGCTGGCGCGTCTTCTGGCTGAGGCGATTGAACGACTGCCGGAGAAGGAGAAGCTGGTCATAGCTCTGTATTATAGGGAAGAGCTTACTCTGAAGGAGATCGCGACGGTGATGAACCTATCGGAAGGGAGGATTTCCCAGATCCATTCTCAGGCCATTGCGCGCCTGAGGGGAAAAATGATCCGGAGGACGGGCCCCAAAGCTAAAGTTTAACCGGGAATCAGCCGATAAAGAAAGTGAGACATAAGCAGAAAGCGGGTGGCCCAGTGCCGGTTCCTAAGCTCCCAGTCATGGGTACGGCTCCCATCTCCACACCGTCGGCCCGGAACGGCCGGAGTTCCTCGTCCGACCTTTTAAAGACCGGGTTCGCGGCCCTCCTCTGTCAAGGATTGCTTCCGGTGAGTGCAACCGCCCAGGGTACCCAAAGGGCCGCCAAGGGATTGCCGGTGCCGGCGGAGGGGTATACGGGCATTGCGGCTGCCGGGAAAGGGCGCCCAGGGATCCCCGCGCCGACGACAGGGCAGACGGGAAATCCGGCGATAATAGAGGGATACCCGGGGAATTTCCCGGGATTTCCGGGAGCGGGCCTTTTCTCGGGAGAAAGTAAGGCTGTCCCGGGGGGCCCGAACCTTGGGGGAAAAAACCCGGGCGGCACGAACCCGGGAGTCACGAACTCCGGGGGGACAGCCGCTGAAAGCGAAGAACTGATCAAGCTATTGGCGGGTCTGCTCTCTTCATTGGCTCCGGCTGCCACCGGCCGGGGCGGGGCACAAGGGCCGGGCCCTGACGCTCTTGCAGGCGAAAACCCCACTGCCAAGATGGTGGCGGAACTGAGATGCTTGGCCGGGATCTTGACCCAGGCGGGGAAAGAAAGTCGGGTGGCCGGTCCGGTCGGGGCTTGGCAGAGTATATTGGATTCGATCATGAAGACGGCCGGCCGGCCGGGGGATACTCCCAATTTTCTTCAATTGCCGCAGGGCGCTGCGCCCGCGGATTTGCTGCAAGCCCTTAGGGTTTTGTTGACGGAACTGTCCGGTACGGTAGAAAACAGCGGGGCCCCGCAACTGAATCAGCCCGTGGCGGACGCTGTGCCTGCCGTCTTGTTGAAAGCCGGTCCGGGGAAGGGTGATCCGCAGGGGTCGAATAACAACTCGTCGCCCCCGACTGCCACTCTGCCCGGAACGGGCGCAGAGCCGGGAGCGTCGGCGACGGGAGGAGCAAGCACGCAGGACGGACGCTCCGGCGGTCAACGAGACGCCCCGCCTCAAAATTGGGCAGGTCTGCCCATATCGGGCACGACGGGAAAAATCCTGCAGCCGGCGGCGATGGGTTCCGGGAGTGAAGCCGCTCCGGTGGAGATTTGGCAGCAGGTTGGCAAAGCCCTGGCGCAAAATCTCAGACGGGAAAGCCCCCAAATCAAGGAGCTGACAATTCAGTTGCAACCGGAAAAGCTGGGCAAGATCCAAGTGCTGCTGAACTGGGATGACAAACAGGTGAATCTGCAGATTACGGCGGCTGATGACAGCACTGCCAAGATGTTACAGGGGCACATCCACGATTTGAGAAATGCGCTCGAAAATGCGGGGGTGGCTTGCGGCACGCTGGATTTGGGTTCGGGCGGGAGTTTTGGCCGGCCATGGCGGGAAAATGCGCCCCAGCCTTTCCGGCCCGAATTAGGCAACAGGCAGGAACAGGCCCGGACTCCCGATGCTCTTGTGCTCCCTTATGAAGCGCCGGGGGATGAAGGTTACAGGGTAAACCTAACGGCCTGAGTCAAAGTTGGCTAACTCCATACGACCGCGTTATGAAGAATTTATGAGCGTTGATAAAAACACGAAAAGGAGAGGGATTTATGAGTCTAAGCCCGATGTACGGCCCGGGAGCCGCTCCCGCAGCCGCGGCGAGCGCCGGCACGGCGGCTGCGGCAAATGCCGGCGCTTCCAACCCGGCTCAACAGGTGTTGGGGCAAGATGATTTTCTCAAATTAATGATCGCGGAATTGCAGAACCAGGATCCGTCCCAAGCTACGAACAGCACCCAGTTTGTGGCTCAGCTGGCCCAGTTCAGCGCTCTGGAACAGATGACTAATGTGGCTCAGGCCGTGACAAAGCTGGATTCCGATCTGACGGCGTTGAGTCAGCAAACCCTCTTGACCCAAGGCGCCGCCTTGATCGGGAAACAGGTGAGCGGAACGGATGCCGGAGGTCAAACGGTTCAGGGGACCGTAAGCCAGGTGACGATGCAAAACGGCCAGGTTGAATTACAGGTGGGTTCCCAGACTCTCACTTTGGCTCAAGTGGACCGGATCGACAATGCGGCGGGCACTCCCGCTTAGAGTGCCCGCGGCCGGCTCACTCTCCCGGCGGCAGCCCTTGTTTTAGGCCGGCACAGGAATTTTTGAATCCTAAAAAGAAAGAGGTGAAAGGCCGGGTTTCTTGGCAGGACTTGCCGGAAGCGGGCGCACCCATGATGAATTGGCTGGATACTCCGGTTCTGCGGATCATGGAGAAAGGCTTGGATGCTTCAAGTCTGAGACAGAGGGTCTTGGCAAACAATGTTGCGAACGTCGATACACCGGGGTTCAAGAGGTCGGACGTGAGTTTTCAGGTTGCGCTGGAGTCGGCCCTCGGCCCTAACGGTGTCCTCCCCTTAAAAGAGACTCTGTCGGGACATCTGGCGGGAACGCAGAGTCCTGCCGGGGTTCAAATAAAAACGGACAACGCTACCAGCTTACGCAATGACGGAAATAACGTGGATATTGACCAAGAGATGGCCGACGTGGCGAAAAACGGTCTTTATTATGACTCGGTCGCCCAGGCGATCCAGTCACAATTGGGCATTCTGCGCAAGGCGATCCAGGGGCAGCCCTAAAGGAGCTTCCTTTTTCGGGCCGGTTCAGGCCGGTGCGGCCGGAAGGCAACCGGCACGGCCGGAAGACAAGAGATCCCGCGGCTTTGGCCCAAGCAAAGCGGGCGGGGCAAGAAAGAGGGGTTTGTTCGGTGATACGAGGCCTTTATACGGCGGCAGCCGGCATGTTGGCATCCCAAAGTCAAAGCGACATTATTGCCGACAATATGGCTAACGTCAGAACCCCGGGGTTTAAAGAAGAACTGGCCGGTTTGAGGACTTTTCCCTCGATGCTCATAGAGCGCGCAGGGACGGCCACTCCCGCCGTACTGGGTTCACTGGGAACGGGTGTCGTGGTTGACCCGGTCACGCGTCTCAATCTCGAAGGAAGTTTGCGCTCTACGGGTGTGCGGACGGATCTCGCCTTAACGGGCAGGGGGTATTTTGCCGTGCAAACTCCGCAGGGAGTGCGCTATACCCGCAACGGCCGTTTCCAGCTGGGGGCAAACGGTATTCTGCAAACGGCGGACGGTTATCCGGTCGTAGGGTTAAACGGAGTGATCGGCCCGCTGACTGGGAATTTTACGGTTGGGGCCGATGGGACGGTAACGGACGGGGGAAAGACAGTCGGGAAAATAAGGATGGCCGATATTCCGGCGGGTGCTCTGATCCGGGAGGGGGATTCTTTATACGCCAGTTCCCGGGGGACGGTGCCGGCCTTGGGGGTTGGGGTGCACCAAGGTTACCTTGAGACCTCAAACGTGGATGTCGCCGGTCAGATGGTCGATATGATCAGTGTGATGAAGTCTTATGAAGCGAACCAAAAAGTTATCCAGACCGAGGACTCGACTTTGAATAAGGCTGTTAATGAAGTGGGGAAAGTCTAAAACCCGATTTGCACGGGCGCGGCTTCTGATTGTATCCTAAAAGGCGTTGAAATTAATAAAAGGCGTTGAAAATCTCAGCTAGAGGGGGGATTAGGGTATGGGAGTGCAGACTGTCGTTTTTGCCGTGGGGCAGGAAGAGTATGGCCTGCCGATTGAGGCGGTACATGAAATTGCGCGCTTGGGAGAGGTGAGGCCGGTTCCGGATGCCCCCCCGTTTGTCCGAGGCCTGATCAATCTGAGAGGATTGGCGCTGCCGGTCGTCGACTTGCGTGTTCGTTTCGGCCTGCCCGCGCCTGAATCGGACGATCCCGGCAGAGAGGTCGGCAACGCCTTGGTTTTGGTGGCGGAAATAGCGGGCGATCGGGTCGGTTTGGCCGTGGATGAGGTAGTGGAAGTAACAGTGCTGGAGGACATATCTCCTCCTCCTTCCCTGGTGTCCATCCCTTTTATCAGCGGCTTAGCGAATTTGCCTGACCGTATCATTATGCAACTGGATCCGGAAAAAATCCTGGCTCCGGATGAATTGCGGGAGTTGTTATCATGATGAACATAGCGGATTTGCTTCTCATCTGTCTGCAGCAAGCGGCATCGCCCTGGACCGGGAGCGGGGCGGACAGCCAAGAGCCGGAACAGAAAGACGGCTTTGAGCTTCTGCTGCAAGAGACTTTACAACAGGCGCTCCGGCTTGACGGGTCGGCCGGGGCGGGGGGAGCGCAAGACACGAATGCTTGCCAAGGGTTGGAAGAAAGTGCGGACCGGGTGGAGAACCCGGGTGTGAGCGGCGCAGGCTGTTCCGACAGCACCGGGAAGGATGTCGCTCCCTTGATTGCGTCAGCGGCGGGAAAATACGGAATCGATCCCGCACTGATCCGGCAAGTCGTAAAAGCCGAATCCGGCTATGACTCCCGGGCCGTTTCACCCGCGGGCGCGGAAGGTTTAATGCAACTGATGCCGGCTACGGCGCGGGCTTACGGAGTCACGGACGCTCTGAACCCGGCCGAGAATATTGACGCGGGTACGCATTTTCTCCACGATCTGCTGGCGCGTTACCAAGGAAATGTGCCTCTGGCTCTGGCCGCTTACAATGCCGGCCCCGGTGCCGTGGAGAAGTACGGGGGTATTCCGCCTTACGCCGAAACCCAAAGCTATGTGAGGAAGATCCTGGCGGGTTTGGGCGGGTTTGATCGGCTGGCTTGAAAAGGAGACGCCGTCAATGAGCACATAGGGATGACCAAGTAAAGCAGCTCACGTCTGTCGGGGAGCTGCTTTTTTGCTTGTGTCTGAGTATCAGGACAACCAAAGTTGCAAATGCAATTATTGGTGAAAGCGATTGGCCAATTTGAGGATGCGGAAACGAACGCCATCGGGGAAAAAATTACAGAATAAGCTAAGTGGTGCTTGCGGAGAACGGCGGGCGTGGTATAATGAAGATACCCATGAGGGGTATAGGCAGACTATTCCCCGGGAAAGCAGAGCGAAAACCTGAGGTGAAAAATTTTGATCGAATTGCAGAGGGTGCGGAGGCAAGAAGAAGTCGCCGGGGAGCACAAAGCGGGCTGCGTGCTCTGCGGCCGGGAACTTATCTATGCCGAGACGAGCGTCAAGCGGACTTGCAGTATCTGCGGGCGAGTTCAAGAGAGTTCCATTTCCTGCCCGGGAGGGCATTTCGTGTGTGATGCCTGCCACCGGGCGGATGCGGTGGGAATGATGGAGGTTCTGGCCGGGCACAGCGATAAGCGAAACCCGATTGATCTGGCCCGGGAGATGATGGCGCTTCCGAGTGTGCACATGCATGGGCCGGAACATCACGCGCTGGTGCCCCTGGTGCTCTTGGCGAGTTTGAGAAACTTGGGGGTAGAGGTTCCGGAGGCCCGGCTGGAAGAGGTTCTTTTGCGCTCCGGTCAACTTCCGGGTGGTATCTGCGGGAGTTGGGGGACTTGCGGGGCGGCAATAGGGGCCGGGATCGGCCTCAGTGTTTTGCGCGGACTCACCGCTTTGAAAAAGGAAGGCTGGGCCGAAACCAACCGTGACACCGGGGAAATCCTGCAACACGTCGGGGCCTTCGGCGGGCCCCGCTGTTGTAAACGAAGCACGTATGCGGCTATTCTGGCTGCCGTGGAGATTCTGGAAAGGGACGGAGTGGCTGAGTTTCCGCCCGAGGCGCATGAGAAACCGGTCTGCCGGGATTTCCCGCGTAACCGCCAGTGCCTGAAGGAGGAGTGTGGCTATTACCCCAAGTCCGTTAAAGGCGGTTTGCTCCCCCCTCTCCCCCAAACTATTAATACTAATTCTAAATAACTATTGACAAAATCGTTTGCTTCAATTAAGGTATAGTTGCCGTTATGTCCGGATGGTCGGCGGCCGCAGTGCTGTTCAGGAGAAGATGAACCCGGATATCTGTCGGGCTGCTCAAGGGAGGGAAAAAGTCATGGCAACTTGGAAATGTTCGGAGTGCGGGGCTACGAGTGAAGGTCGTTGCCGCCCCAAGACCTGTAAGAATTGCGGGGCGGATAAAGAGAAAATCGTGAAGGCCGAGAGCTGAGAAAGACTGAGCAATCTTAAAATGGGGTTAGGCCTCAAGCCCGCGCAGCGTTGCGGGCCTGAGAGGGACTGCACGCGGGGATTCACGGAATGAGGCAGTGGACCCCGTTTTTGTGTATCAGGTGGCGCGTGTCGTGTATTTGGATTGAGCTGGTGCAAGATGGCCGAATATTATCGTTACCTTTGGCTCAGCACTTGGCCGGCCGTGATTGCCGTAATCCTGGTTTGGCTGTTTGTGCTCTGCCGTTTGGCCGGCAAGGCCAGGCGCACGTGGCGCCGGGAACGGGACGCTTGGGGATTTCTCGTTCTCCTCGGCAAAAGTATGGTCTGGATCGGCGTTGTGGCGGGATGCACGGCCATGTTTGTCATGAACGACGCAGACTGGTTCAGACAGCCGGCCTCGTGCCAGGGAACGGTTCTGAGCAAAGAAGCGGTGGGAGGGCGCTATTCCTTTCAAATCGGGGCAGCGGGAAGGAAGGCGGACGGAAAAGGTGCCGGAGCCGTCCGGGAACTCTTCCTGGACCAGACCACATACCGTCTCCTGAGCGTGGGAGAACGGGTTAGCGTGGTCTACCTGCCCGTGGCGAAAGAGACGGTTTCTTTGCGGATCCTGGCTGCCGGCAGAGATTTAGTTTACAAATCCCCGTGATGATTGCCGGCGGACTGAATGGGAAAGACTATGAATCGGTGCCCATAAGCCAACTTTCTTTCCCTGTTTTCGGAGAAAGTTATCAAGTTATATGATATAATGGGAATACAATAGGGTGGGAACTCGATGAGGAAAGGAGAGGTGGGGGCTAATGCGTATTCAGAAAGTCAACGAACGTACGATTCGCATCTTCATCTCCTTCACTGAACTGGCTGATCGGGATATTACGATGGCAGATTTGTTCCAGCGCTCTCCGAAGACTGAGCAACTCCTTTGGGAGCTTATTTCTCAGGCCCGGGAAGAAGTGGAGTTCAACCTCGACCAACCTTTCTGGATTCAGGCCACGGTTGCTTCCAATGATGAGTTTGTCATTACGGTCATGAAGCAAGAAGATCAGCCGGAGGCGCCGGTCCAAGAAAAGGAAAAACGTAAGCCGAGTAAAGGCCGTCTCTCCGAGTGGGTTTATGTATTTGAAGATTTAGAGGATGCCATATCCGCCGCAGGCCGCCTGCCCCAGTTTGCGCAACTGCGTTCCGGCCTTTTTGAGTTCGAAGAAGAATACTACTTGGTGCTCAGCCGCCTGGGTTCCGGCAAGAAGCGCCAATTGGCCGAGGCGGTGCTGGATGAGTTCGGGGAACTCACAGGGATGACCAAGGCTTTCCTCATTGAACACGGACAGACGATTGTTGCGGAGAAAGCCGTCCAAACCCTCAAAGCGTCGTTTGGAGTTTGGAAGCCGAAGCCGGCTAAGTCTTAGAATTTTAAGGCCTAGCAGCAAAGGAATCTTGAGGCCAAGCACAAAAGGGAAGCCATTGGCTTCCCTTTTGTCAATACGGAATTTGTCAGCACGGAAATAAGTTCAGAATTCGGTGGAGACAAGTAAGACAGATGGGTTTTCCCTTAAAGGTCTCCGTGCCTTGGGTTTGTCCGCAGAAGATGCAGGACGGAAGATGCCTTTTCCGGCGCAGGGCCGGATCGAACGGGATAAGGACCTGTTCGGGTTGACGGTAACTTGTTTCCTGGGGGGGAGATGCCATGCCATTACCTCCTGTATTTACGTTGTGGTTAGATTATAAATCTTGTCCCCTGTCGAAATCCTAAAAAGGGTGCAGCCAGGCAAGAGAATAATTGGTCGATGAAGATAGATAAAAGGCAAGGGGTGCAGATCATGGCGAATCAAAAAAACAGGCGGTTGAGAATCATTCCGCCCGTGCATGAGGTCGTCGCTGCTTTTGAACATAGGGAGGAATTTCGTCCCTTCATGACGAATGACGGTCAGCGTCTAACCCTGGCAATTCGACAGGCTTTACAAGAATTGAGAGAGCATCTGTTGGGGGAGGAGGGCGCCTGGCCCTGGGACGAGGAAAGCGCGGCGGTCCGGCTGCCACAAGCCTCTTTTGCCGGAACCGACCGGGAAACCGAGGTTTCAGCGGGCGGCGCGGAGGAGGCAGAGGCCGGGCTTTGGGGTTGGCTGAGGGAGGAAGTGCTGCGAAGCCTTAGGGGCAGGTCCGCCCCCAGCCTGCGTCACGTGATCAACGCCACCGGGGTTATTTTACATACGAATTGCGGGCGTGCGCTGCTTGCTCCGGAAGTTGCGGAGTTCGTGGCCGCTCAGGCCGGGCATTACAGTAATTTGGAACTCAACCTGGAAAGCGGAGAACGGGGTTCCCGCTACGTCCACGTGGAGAAACTTCTCTGCGCCTTGACCGGGGCAGAAGCGGCCATGGTCGTCAATAACAACGCGGCCGCCGTCTTGTTGATCATGAACACCTTGGCGGCGGGGGGAGAGGTTGTAGTCTCACGGGGGGAACTGGTGGAAGTCGGCGGTTCTTTCCGGATTCCCGAGGTTTTAAAGGCGGGCGGGGCCCGTCTGGTGGAAGTGGGCGCCACCAACAAGACCTGGCTGAGAGACTACGAAGGGGCAATCGGCAGTCAAACGGCCCTCCTGCTCAAGGTGCACACGAGCAATTACCGGATCGAAGGCTTTACGCATTCCGTCAGCGCCCGGGAATTGGTTGAGCTGGGGGCGCGTCTGGGGCTGCCGGTTGTGGAAGATCTGGGCAGCGGGAGTTTCCTGGACGGGTCCCAGTGGGGCTTGCCGCCGGAGCCGACGATCGGACAGAGTGTCGAGGCCGGGCTGTCCCTGGTGTCTTTCAGCGGGGACAAGCTGCTCGGGGGTCCTCAGGCCGGCATCATTGTCGGGAAGAAAGAATACGTGGAGCGCCTGCGTTCGAACCAGTTGACCCGGGCTTTGAGGATAGACAAGCTCACCCTGGCCGGCCTGGAGGGAACGCTGCGTCTGTACGCGGAGGGACGCGGCCCCGACCTTCCCGTCTGGCACATGCTGGCAATGCCCCCGGCTCTTTTGCGCGCAAAAGCGGAGCGGCTGTGCTCCGCCTTGCGGGACCATCCGCAACTTCAAGCTGAAGTACGGGAGGATTTTTCTCAGGTTGGGGGCGGCGCTTGGCCGACGGTGGATTTGCCCACTTGGGTATGTGCGTTACGCCCGCGTCGCGGCTCTGTCAATGATTTGGAAGAATTTCTCCGGCGCGGCCCGCTGCCCATCCTGGCCAGGATCCAAAAGGACCGGGTATTGCTGGACGGCCGCACGCTTCTGGCCGGGGAAGAGGAGGAGATCATTCGGCATCTTGAAAACTGGTTCTGAAGTAAAGGCTAAGCGTGGCCTCAGTCACCGGTTACGGTCTGTTGTGACGACGGTTGTGACGGTTCGGGACCGGGCTCTGTCACCTCTTGAGAGGCATAGTCCTTGATGGCTTTGATAAAGGTCTGGCTCAGAGGAGACAGGTGTTTGTCTTTGTGATAAATGAGAGAAAAGGGCCGGGTGATTTCCAGCTCCGGTATTTCCCGCACGGCGACGAGGCCGGTCTGTTCACAGAGCCGGACGGCTAACTCCGAAACGATGCTGACGCCCAAATTAGCGGCCACCGCGTATTTGATTCCGTCCGTGCTGGCGTATTCCATGGCGATCTGCAGATGGATGCCGCGGCGCGAGAAAGCGTCTTCAATAGCCCGGCGTGTACTTGAGCCGGGCTCGCGCAGAATGAAGCGCTGGCAGGCGATGTCTTCAAGGCTTATCTCGGCTTTTTCCAATAGGGGATGCTGAGGACTCAGAATCATGAGCAGGCGGTCCCGGCGGAAAGGCGCCGAGACGAGGTCGGGTTCCGTGGAAAGGCAGCCTATGACTCCGATGTCCAATTGGTTGGCCAGGACCTTCTTTTCGATCTCGGAAGAGTTAGCCACGTCCAGGATCAGTTCGATGCCGGGATAGTCTTCTTTAAACTGGCCCAGGAGGTCAGGCAAATAATAGATTCCGGCGGTCGTGCCGGCTCCCAAACGAATTCGTCCTTTGTGCAGGCCTTGGAGTTCCTCCAGGGCCCTTTCCGCTTCCTCCGCCAAAGCGAAGATTCTTTGGGTATAACCGAACAGCATCCGCCCGGCGTCTGTGAGGTAGATATTCCGCCCCAACTGCTCGAAAAGCTCCATTCCCAGGTCCTGTTCAAGTTTTTGCAGGTGAACGGAAACCGTGGGCTGGCTGAGATATAATTCGGCCGCGGCTTTAGAATAACTCCTGTGCTTGGCGACCACATTAAAAATGTGCAGCTGGTGAAAGTTCATCGGATGGTACTCCTTTTTAAAGGCCCCTCTGCCTTCACTTACGAAGGGTTATCCCTCACATTATAACAAAGCAATGGACCCGGATCAACCAGTGGGGGGTACAGGTATCAGTGCCGCATAACGATTTATGAATGGACTTTTTTATCAATTAGTGATAACATATTTGAGCGGAAGACTATGGTTTCCGACTAAGCGGAGCCGGGAAACGCTCGTCCGCTCGGGGACTGTGGAAGGGGTGAGTCTGGGTGTTGATAAATAATTTGAGTCGTGATTCCAAGGAGAAAATCCGCCTGACCCAATATTCCAGCAAGTCCGGCTGAGGCTGCAAGATCGGTCCAGCGGACCTGGCGCAAGTTTTGCGTTATTTGCCGGCCAATCAGGAAGATGCCAATTTGCTGGTGGGGTTGGATACTTCGGATGACGCGGGAGTTTACCGCTTAAACCGGGATCAGGCCATTGTACAAACCGTGGATTTTTTTACGCCGGTTGTGGATGACCCTTATGCCTTTGGACAGGTGGCGGCTGCCAATGCCTTGAGCGATATTTACGCCATGGGAGCGAAGCCTTTGACCGTGCTCAATCTGGTCTCCTTTCCGGTGAGTAAACTGGACATGTCGGTGTTGGCTCAGATTCTGCAAGGGGGCAGCGAGAAGATCCGGGAAGCGGGAGCGCAACTTATCGGCGGCCACTCGATTGACGACAATGAACCCAAGTACGGTTTGGCGGTCACGGGGTTGGTTCACCCCGACAAGATTCTTTCCAATGCCCGGGCCCGGGTCGGAGACTATCTCGTCTTGACCAAGCCGTTGGGTGTGGGGATCATTACCACCGGCATCAAGCGGGGAATTGTCGCCCCCGAAGATGTGGCAGAAGTGACAAGGGTTATGGCGACCCTGAACAAGGATGCGGCGGAGGCGGCCACAGAGACCGGGGTACACGCCTGCACGGATATTACCGGCTTCGGACTGCTCGGGCACCTGCATGAGATGATGAAAGCCAGCGGCACCGCGGCGGAAGTCTATGCGGGGTCGGTTCCGGTTTTGCCGGCAGTTTGGGGCTGTTTGGAACAGGGAGCCCTGCCGGGCGGAACGAAGTCGAACCGGCGGTATTTGGAAGATAAGGCTGCCTACGAAGCCGAAGTGGAAGAGAGCCGGCGCTGGGTTTTGTCCGACGCGATTACTTCCGGGGGCTTGCTTTTGAGCGTGGGTGAAGAGGATTTGCCGGTGCTCATGCGGCAGCTGCGGCAAAGACAGACACCGGCCGCGGCCGTGGTAGGCCGGGTGATTCGCGGAGAGGCAGGACGGATCAAGGTCAGGCCGGAGTAAGTCTAATGATATGGGCAGCGGTGAGCAAGGGTCTTGAGCGGCAGCTCGACCCGTTGGCAGGGCAGTAAAGAGCAGCGGATCATGTTAAGAGTCAATCGCCTTTGGACGGTTGACTCTCTTTAAGTGTGCGCCGCGCATGAGGATTAACCAGAGGGTGAAAGTCCGTTAACCAGCCATAGGAATTTGACGTTTTCCCGGATAGGTTGGGGGTATTCTGGTAAATGCGGAAAAAAACATGTATTATAAGGATATATTATTAAGGAAAGGGGACGGAAAGGAGCGCGGGGCTATACGAAAGATCAAAGATATTCGATATTAAATATAAGAGGACAGCTCTCGGCCCGGATGGATGGCGTCGATCCGGCCCAGCTTACAAAGATAGAAGATATGGAAAAGAAGTGTTAAGAGGATATCAGGGAAACGGGGGTTAACATATGCCGGAAGAGATTGTACACGGGCGCTCTTTGCAGGAAATTCGGGAAGTTTGGGCGGACAAATTGGGCCTGGCTCCCTCTGCGCTCCGGCTGGAAACGCTGCAAAAGCCGGGGCTTTTGTCTCGCCGCTGGCAGGTCAGGGTGATTTGGGATGAAGCCGCAGATAAAGCCACGGATGAAGCCGCGGATGAAGCCGCAAGCGATCTCCCGCCTGGCTCAGCGGGCAGTCCCGGCGGGGCGGAGCAGGGTTTTCTCCCAAGGCACGTCGCCGCGGCGGTCCGGGAGAAGGGATTCTTTCGCATTCACTGCCCGGAAAGGGTGGAGAGGTTTATTCCGTTCGTTTGCGGAGGTAGGTTACTCTACAGGGGAGAGGAGGAGGAGACCCCTTTCACCGTCGAGGCCGGCAGCGATTTGGAGTTTTATCCTACGGTTGAAGCTGGGCGGTTCACTTGGCAGATCAGTGTTCGCTTTCAGGGGTTGGAGGCTGCCGCCAAAGTTGTCAAACGCAGGCCCGGAAGGTTCGCCCTGCCGGAGTCGATTCCTTACGGGGAGATGTTAAGTATTGAGGCGCATGTGTTTTGGGAGGAAGGCCCCCCTGCGGGTGAGTACTGGGATCAAGAGCGTTTGGCAGAAGATCTCCGGGAACTAAAAATCGTTTACGGCATCCGTGAACAAGCCTGGAGTGAAATGCTGGCGGTCGCCGATGGGGAAGAGGTGGTCGTGGCTAAGGCACAGGCGCCGGTTCCCGGCCGGCCGCCGCGCTTGCTGGAGCTGCCGGACCAAAAAAGTCAGGTCATGGCGGAGCAACGGGATCGGATTGATTTCTTTGCCTCGAAGATCGAACTGGTACCCGAGGGGGCGGTCTTAGCCCGCAAGATTCCCGGAGTGCCGGGGGTGCCGGGGACAAATATCTTGGGGCGGGCCATTCCGGTGGAAGCGTGGAAAGATTTCCAATTCCGCCTGAAACAGAACGTCCGCTTGTCTGAGGATGGCTTGGAAGTCTTGGCGACCTGTCCGGGACGACCGGTTAAGTTTGACAATTATACTTATGGGGTGGACAATGTCTATGTTCTGAATCAAGATGTCGACTTGGAAAGCGGCAGTATTGAGTTTCCCGGGGACGTGGTGATCAACGGCAATGTGCAGGACGGACTGCGGGTCGCAGCCAAAGGCAGAGTGGAAATCAACGGCGGGGTGTCACACGCGGAGATACGGGCCGAAAAAGGGCTGAGCGTCAAGCGGCCTGTTTACGGCGGTCGGATTACCGTGGGCGAAAAATATGTCTTTCACTCCGGCTTGCTGCGCCGGCTGCAAGAACTGCAGGGTGATCTGAGGGAGTGCCTGCGTCAAACGGCCGAACTGGTCGCAGCTGCCGGGGCCGCCCGGCTAAGATCGGGACAAAGCCTGAAACTGATCCTGGAGCGGAATTTCGCCAAATTCCCGAAAAAGATGGCGGAAACGGAAAGCTATCTGCGGGGACACAAAGACGAACTCGTGACCAAAGAATTCATCGACGCTATTCACACCGGCAAGCGGTTTTTGACAGGCCTGGGTCCTTTGGATCCTCAGTCTGTTCCGGCCCTGGTGAAAGTCGAGGAGGTCCTGGCCCGCATGGTCGCGAACATCTCCCCGGAGGTTCCGGAACACTTGAACTGCCGGGTCGAATACATCCAGGGCACGACCGTGGCCTGCGGCGGGGATTTCTTCTGCAGCAAGGGCACCTATAATGTTCAGCTTCAGGCGGACGGAGACGTCGAAATCCAAGGAGTCTGCCGAGGCGGCAGCGTTTTGGCCGGCGGAAATGTCTTTATCCGGGAACTGGGAGGGTCGGAGGTTTCTAGCACCTTAGTGCAAATCAGCGGGACGAAAAGGCTCAAGGTGGATTACTGTCATCCGAATGTATTGGTAAGCGTGAATAAGGAAATAATTCGGATTGAAGAAGCGTGCCGGAATCTGGAGATATTTCGGGCGGAGGGACGGGTGCAAGTGGAAAAACTGCGTGCCGGCGCCTGGCCGGGAATCAGGGGCGGGATTGAGCCCGGATCATCCACTCCGCCGTCTTGAAGAGCGTTCCCGTGATTGGGCAGTGTTTCCGGGATATTTAGGCAGTGTCAGTGTTTATGAAGTGGGGATGGAATTTATGCGGACGAACTTAGAACTGGAAGAGGCAAGGGAACTTATTCTTTCCCGGGTGCACCGGGCGGCGAGCGAAGAGGTGGCCTTGACCGCGGCTTACGGCAGGGTCTTAGCCCGGGATCTCTATTCTCCTCTTGCTCATCCCCCTTTCGATCGCTCTCCACTGGACGGGTATGCCTACCGGGCCGAGGCGCTGAGCGCGGGCCCTTTGCGTCTGAAAGTTGTGAGCGAAATTCCGGCCGGGTCGTGGCCGGAGCGGACGATCTTGGCGGGCGAGGCGGCGAAGATTTTTACAGGGGCTCCCTTGCCCCCGGGGGCCAACTGCGTGGTCCGAATGGAGGACACCGTGTCGGAAGGGGGAGATGTCGTCGTCAAGCGCCCGGTTCTGCCGGGCGCCAACGTTGTCCCCGAGGGGGACGAGCTGAAAAGAGGGGATTTCCTGCTCGGGCAAGGAACGAGACTGAGCCCGGCGGCGGTGGGACTCTTGGCGGCGTTTGGCTTGGACCGGGTGCCGGTCCGGCGCAAACCGCGCGTCGGGGTTTTCTCCAGCGGCAGCGAACTGACGGAGGCCGGCGAGCCGCTGGCCCCGGGCAAGATCTATAACAGCAATAGTTTCACGCTGCTGGGACTTCTGCTCGCAGCCGGGTGTGAGGTCGTCCAAAAGCCGTTGGTACCCGATAGGCAGGCAGAAACCCTGCAGGCCTTACGGGACCTGGAAGACGTGGACATGGTCGTCACAACCGGGGGGGCATCCGTAGGAGACTATGATTTGCTGCCCCGCTCCTTGGAGGCCTACGGCTGCGAGATTCTCTTCTGGAAAGTGCGGTTGAAGCCCGGCACTCCGGCCTGTGTGGGAGAGAAAGACGGGCGCCTGTATTTCTCCCTTTCCGGCAACCCCGCGGCCGCGCTGGTCACTTTTGAATTGCTGGTGCGCCCGGCCTTGCGGCTGTGCGCGGGTCTGGCAGACCCATTGGGACGGAAATTCGCGGTGAGGATGGCGGGGGGATTCGCCAAAGGAGGGCGGCAGCGCCGCTTTTTGCGGGCGAAAGCGGTGATGAGGGAAAGTACCGTGTGGGCCGACCCGGAAGGAGCGCAGGGATCGGGTATTTTGAAATCCATGGTGGGGCGGCAGCTCCTGGTTGACATTCCGGGCGGACACGGTCCGGTGGAAGAAGGGGAGATCCTGGAGGCTTATTGGATGGGAGAATGGGAGGATTGAGCGTGGCTATGTTGGAACAGACGGGTGACGGTCCGGCCGGAATTCCAGTCGTTTCTGTCGTCGGCAAGTCGAACGCGGGTAAGACGACTCTGCTGGAAAAGCTGGTGAGCGAGGCCAAACGCAGAAATTGGCGGGTCGCCGCCGTTAAGCACGATGTGCACGGGTTTGAAATGGACAGGCCGGGTAAGGATACTTGGCGCTTTGCCCAAGCCGGGGCAGACACGGTGGTCATCTCTTCACCGAAGAAAATTGCCATCCTGGAGGCTGTTCGGGAAGAGCAGGATCTGGATGCCGTGATCGCCCTGATCCGGGGAGTGGACCTGATTTTTACCGAAGGGTACAAACACGGCAAGAAACCTAAGATCGAAGTCTTCCGGGCGGCCGCGCACCGGGAACTGCTCTGCGCGCCGGAAGAACTGATCGCGATCGCGACCGACACCGCGTTTGATACCGGCGTACCCTGTTATGGTTTGGATGACGCAGCCGGACTTTGCGATCTGATTGCCGCGAAGTTCGGAGTGCGGGGGTCAGCGTCTTAGGCGCCCGAGGGAGCGCAGGCCGGCGTGGCCGGTCCGTCAGCGCGTCGGGGGCGCCCCGACCTTGCCGGGGCGGACAAGGTGTCCCCGGGGAGGGACTCAGGGCAGGATCCTTTCCAAGAACTTACCCGCGTACGGGGTCAGGGGGAAAGCCAAGAGCGAGGAAATTACGTTGAAAAGGGTATGGGCGTTGGCCACCTGACGGGTCGGATTGCCGCCCAGAAGAGTGAGCAGGTTGGCGAGCGGGACGAGAAAGGGCAGAAAGCAAAGTACGCCGAACACGTTGAGAAGAACGTGAAATAAGGCGACGCGTTGAGCGGCCCGTTTTGCGCCCAGAGAAGCCACCAGGGCGGCGCCGCACGTGCCAATGTTGGCACCGAAGACAAAAGCGACGGCGGTGGGCAGAGTTATGGCGCCTTGCTGGGTAAGGAGCATAACGATCCCGGTGGTGGCGCTTGAGGACTGGAGCAGCGCAGAAAGCAGCGCACCGGCCAGGATGGCGCGGAGATGGTTGTTTCCCAGGTTATGGAGGAGATTCTGCACGCCGGCATGGTCAGCTAAAGGTCTGAGACCGGCATCCAAGATCATCAGTCCCAAGAAGAGCAAGCCGAGTCCGAGTAAAGTCAGGCCCAGATAGCGTTTGCGTTTGGGCAGGAAAAGATAACCCAGGGCGCCCAGAAGCAGGGCGTACACGGCAAAACGGTTGAGGGGCAGGGTCAGGAGTTGGGTGGTGACGGTCGTACCGATGTTGCTGCCAAGGACGAGGTAGAGGGCGCCGGCAAAAGGGAGAAGGCCGGCGTCGACCAACGAGACTGCCATTACGGTCAGGATGTTGCTGGACTGTATAAGTGCGGTCGCCAAGGTCCCGCTCCAAAAGCCGCGCCAAGGGGTTTGGGTCATCCAAAGCAAAGCCCGGCGCAGCCGGCTCGCGGCCAGGGCTTGCAGCCCCTGACGCAAGGTATGCATACCGCCCAAAAGGGCGAAGAGCCCGAGAACGAAGAGAGGCATTTTCCTCACTCCCGTCTTGCACTGAGATCTTTGTACCCCTCTTTTGGTAAAGGCTCAGCCGCGTTCCTTACAGTATATCTTCCCCGGCCGCGCGGCAGAACGTGAACAACCCGCAAAGCGATGTCCTCGGCAGAACGCGAACAACCCGCAAAACGATGCCCTCGGCAGAACGCGAACAACCCGCAAAACGATGCCCGCGGCAGGTTCGTTTGCGGGGCGAGTGTCGCTCCCAATGCATACATTGATGCAAGGGGTGATAGTATGCGTATCCGCGTGGGAGATGTTCATGATTGGCCTTTTATTTATGCCCTGGGAAAGACCGTGATTCTTGACAGTGTTTCACCTTGGCGCCGGCAGCCGGCGAGCCGGACTTTGAACTACCGCATCGGCATCTTAAAAGGCTTGTGGACCTGGATTCAGCAGTCCGATTCCGTCGCCTTCATCGCGGAGTCAGAAGATGACCAAGGAGGTCCGGTTAAAGCCGGGTATCTGATCCTGTTTCCGGGGGCGAAGGAAGAACTGACGGGACTCAGTCAAGGATGGGTGATGGATCTTGCGGTCTCCAAGGAATTCAGGGGCCGCGGCGCGGGCAGCGCTCTCCTCAAGGCGGCGGAGGATCACTGCCGGGCGGCTCGGATTCCGTATCTGGGGCTGGCGGTCAGCAGCCACAATGTCAAGGCGCTCTCTCTTTATGAGAAATTGGGCTTTGCTGAGGAGCGAAAACTTATGGTTAAGGTATTGTCAGCGGATTAGCCGGTCTTTTAAACTGTTCTCCGAGTTGTGCAGGCGCGGCCTAGGGGCCTGAGTACGCGGCTTAAGGATCCGAGTACGAAAAAAATGCTTGCGGCCGGAAAGCCGCAAGCTTAAGTAAAAGAGAGGAGTGGGGATAAAAATTGGAAAACGTGAGACTAATTAGATTGTACCCAGTAAAGGGGATTCATATACATCGGGGATGACAAGTTCGGGAATTATTCTGAGGTAAGGGCCATCGGGGATGAGAAGTTCGGGAATTATTCTGATGATCATGAAGGCGGGGAAGACGCGTGTTGGATCTGCATGTGCATTTAACGGGACACCGGGACAGGCCGGCTGACCGGGAAAACGTCCGGGCTTTTTTGCGAACGGCCGCGGCGAAAGGTTTACGGGAAGTGGGTTTCGCCGACCATGACTTGTACTACGAAGATTTGAACTTGCCGTTGCTCAGCGAGGTGGCGGCTGAGTTTCCGGGGCTCAAAGTGAGGGTGGGGCTTGAAGTGGATTACCGCCCGGGGGAGGAAGAGAAAGTAAGAGGAATTCTCGCCTCCTTTCCTTTTGATTACGCGATTGGGTCTGTGCATGAAATCAGAGGTTGGGCTTTTGACGCCCCCGGGCAGGAGCAGCGTCACCGGGAAGCGGAGCCGGACCGGTTGTATCGAGACTACTTCGGCTTAGTCGTCCAGGCGGCTCGCAGCGGGCTTTTTACGACTCTGGGGCATTTGGACCTAATCAAGATCTACGGAGTGCGTCCGAAGAGCGACATCCTGGAGCTGGCGGAGGAAACCTTAGCGGCGGCGGCGGAGACCGGGTGCGCGATTGAAATTAATACCAACGGCAGGAATAAACCCGTCGGGGAATTCTATCCGGAGGAGCGTTTGTTGAAAGAGATCATAAGGCGCCATGTTCCCATCACTCTCGGTTCGGACGCGCATGAGGCTGCCGCCGTGGGAAGAGATTTGGCGGAGGCCGCCGGGATGGCCCGCCGCCTGGGGGCCGAGGCGCTTGTGGGTTTTGAACAAAGGCGACTGATTCCCTATCCTATTGTGGCATATTCTGTCTGAGTCTGAGGCAGAATAACTGAAGAATCCCGAATCCGTTCTCCGGCTTCGCCGGAGAATTTTTTCTCCCCTTGGGAAGGTAATTAAAACTTACGTCAGCCCTGATGCTGCCGATGGCTCAGGCGAGGTGTACATTTGCCGGAAAGGAAAGATTGCATGCCACGCGTTGAAATTAAACTCGAACCGGTCCGGGATTGGGAAGAAGCGGCCTGGGAAGACTGGAGCAGTGCTCTGGGTGCGTTCCTGGCCGAAAGCGGCCGCAGTATCCGCAACACCCTGCGCTTTCCCGGTTATCAGGTCTTGGAAATCGCGGGATCGGAGTCCCCTGCCGAGGTGGTTCTCAGCGCTTCAGAGCGGCTCGTCCTCCTGGAAGGGCTGCGCCTTGACGGATCCTTGGAACAAGGGATCATCCGGTTCGTGCTGCGTTTTGCCAGGGAGATGGGAGCGCAAAGTTTTGTGGCTCCGGTTTGTTCACCTCAAGAGGAGGATTTTTGGCGTGCTTTGGGTGCCCGGTTTCATCCGGACCCGGTCGGGCTGACAGGAGAGGTGGAGCGCGGTTTGGTTGACGTTCAACCCCTCTCAGGCACCAGCCTGTTGATAACCTATGCGGGGAAGCCCGCCGTGTGTTTGGAGCCGATCGCTTGTACGGCTCATTCCCCCGGCCCGGTCAGCTTGGCCCAACGCAGGCTGGAGAAGCATTTCGGCGGGCAGCCCTTGGGGTTTGCCAGCCGCATTTCCAGTTTTTGTCCTTGGGATGTCCGCAAGTCGCAATGGGATGACTTGCTCTCTTACAGCAGGCTCAAGTCCTATGAAATCCTGGCGGAACTTGTTTTCGGGCGCAAAGACGAACGTTAGGGGATGGCGACGGAGAACAGCTAAGCTCAAGATTTCACAAGCCGGCTAAATTCTAGTATTATCGGGTAAAAAGTGGTATGATATAAGACAGAGGATGAGAGGGTACAAAGGGACTTTGATCGGCTTCGGGTCTGAAGTGCGGCAAAAATGGGTTTCAAAGGAGTGGTGCGTTTTTTTGAGGGAACCCTGGACAAAATGTACGGCAGAAAGTGGGCTTTTTGAGGGGTAAGCTCAGAGATAGAAAGATAAATGCCGTACAGGGGCATTTGTTTTGTTTTTATGGGTTCACTGGGTTCGAATGGTTAATTGGAGGAGGGTCATTTTTTGATTGGGTCAAGTCTCATCATTTTTCTTTTCTCTATTTTGGCGGGGTTTGTTGGTTCGTTGTTGGGTCTGGGAGGCGGAATCATTATCATTCCTGCCTTGACGCTGCTCTTGGGAGTCCGTATTCATGAGGCCATCGGCGCCAGTATCGTCTCGGTCATCGCCACGTCCAGCGGCGCGGCCATCGCTTATGTCCGGGACAAGATTACGAATATCCGGATCGGGATGTTTTTAGAGACCGCGACCACCCTGGGTGCGATCAGCGGGGCTTTTATCGCCGGTCTCGTTGAACCCAAAGTGTTGTACATCGTTTTTGCCGTGTTGATGATGTATTCCGCCGTCGCTATGTTTCAGAAAAGGCATTCCGAGCTGCCCGTGGATGTCGTGGAACATCCGGTAGCCACCCGTCTGAAATTGAGCAGTGAGTATTATGATAAAGCGCTGGACGAAACCGTGGCCTACAAAGTCACCGGGGTTTACCCCGGTTATGCCGTCATGTACGGAGCGGGTGTCATTTCCGGCTTGCTCGGCATCGGCAGCGGGGTCTTCAAAGTCCTGGGCATGGATGTTTTCATGAAGTTACCGATGAAAGTGTCCACCGCCACCAGCAATTTTATGATCGGGGTGACCGCCGCGGCCAGCGCCGGGGTTTACTTTTCGCGCGGCGACATCAATCCCCTGGTGGCCGGTCCTGTGGCTCTGGGCGTACTCTTGGGGGCGCAGGCCGGAACCAAAGTGATGGAGCGCTTAAATAACAAGACCTTGCGTCTCATTTTTATTCCCATTTTGCTGTATGTGGCTTTGCAGATGCTCTGGAAGGGTTGGTGGATGTAATGGACAAAAAAGCCGGCGGTCAGGCCAATTTGTTTGATGCGGAATTGTTCATCAGTTCCAGCCTGCGTTTTGGCGTTTATTTTTCGGCCATAGTGATGGCCTTGGGTTTGGTCCTGCTTTTTGTCCGAGGGGCTTCGGGCTATCCGGCCGATGTCTTTCCCACTTCCCTTCCTCTTCTATGGGCGGGGCTGCTCCTGTTTAAGCCCGCTGCCATCATCACTCTGGGACTCGTGCTTTTGATTGCCACCCCGGTCTTCCGGGTGGCGGCTTCTGTCCTTTTGTTTCTGATGGAAAAAGACCACCTGTATACGTTTATCACCTTATTTGTCCTGGCTGTCCTAATTACCAGTTTCCTGATCGGCAAGTCCCTTTAGGGTCTATTCACATAACACCACATCGTTCCGGGCCGCGGCCAAGGCTTCCGGCCGGTCAGTATAGCCGTGGATGCTGAAGAAAATAAAGGACACCCGGCGGTTATCCTTGTTTCGGGTAACCGCCTTTTCCTTTTCCGGCAGGGCAGAGAAAACGTCGGCGTCTGTGGGCTCATTGGTATATAAGGCGAGAAAATGCACCCGCGCAGTGCGTGGTGCATTTTCTGTCGTACCTATTCAACTTCCGGACCAAGCGGACTGTGCTCTGCCATGCCGGGGCTGGAGTTTACGGCCAGGTTTGAACCGAAGTAGTTGTCATTCATGGCAAAGTGCTGGGCATAATTCCAAAAAGCGGTAACCGTGTTGCCGTCGTAATAATCCATGACCTGGGTATTGCCGTGTCCGTCATTTTGGACAAACTTGTCCATCAGACCGCCGTCAAAGGATTTTTGTTCCGAGGTGTAGCCGTGATCGAAGTCGACCGTGTGGGCCTGAGAGCGGTCCAAACGCTGTGGATTGGCCTGGTTGGGATTATGGGAAAGTAAGGCGGCACTCAGTCCGTTAATCGTGGGCGTGCCCGGGGCTGCATAGAAGGGTGGTTCACCTGCTGGATTCTTGGCGACCGGATAAGTACCGAAATAGTGGTCAAATGATTCGTTCGAGCTTTCACTGGCTGTATCCCTCCTCAATGTATTTGTTAGAGTTTACCATGTATCTTTAAAGGTTCGTTCCGAAAAGCGTAAGTGCTCGGTAACCGGTCTTTAAAAAGTTGGTTAAAATATGTTCCCGGGGGACAGAATGTACGCTCGGCCTAGGTGTAACTTCCGCCATGTTCCTGCCGAGACCCGCCTGCGGAAAAGACCCAGGTGGTCGCGGTACCGGTGTCATAAAGGAAACAAGCACTGTCAGCCTCGGTACCGGCCGTGTCTGAAGGAAAAACGCGCGGGCACGGATTACCCCCGGGTGGTATTTGTCAGACGGCGCAGGTCAGGGTATAATAAGAACCGAGCCCTTGGCAATATCGAGGCGGCATCAGTGGACGGACCGGCACAGTGGTGATACCGGGGCAAAATGACGGCGCACACAGCGGACACGGGCCTGCGTGAGGGACAAGCCCCACGGTGACACCGAGGCGACGGCGCAGGTGCCGAAGAGGCCCGGGTACTTATGAGAGGAGTTGGAGGGTTGGAGAGAAACGTTGAAATCACCCGGGCGGGTGGATGCAAATGAATGTAAGTTGGGGTTTGGCCTTCCTGGGAGGACTTGTTTCTTTTTTCTCGCCCTGCGTCCTTCCGGTGGTACCGGCCTATTTTTCTTTCCTGCTGGGAAGTTCGCTGGCGGGAAAGGTGGCCAAGCGGGTTCTGATTGCCCGCTCACTCTTATTTGTGCTCGGCTTTGCCTTGGTTTTTGTTTTGCTGGGGGCGTCGGCCAGCGCCCTGGGCCGGGCGGTGGGCGCCCACCGGACCCTCTTGATGCGGGTGGGGGGCTTAATTATCGTGATTTTCGGCCTGCAAATGCTCGGCATCGTGAGGATTCCCTGGCTGATGATGGAGAAAAGAATTCACATGCAGGCGGGAACCGGGGCCGGCGAGGAGAAGGCCTTAAGGGCCGGCGGGGGGAAGGCTTTTCTTTTGGGGCTTTCTTTTGCCGCGGGTTGGACGCCCTGTATTGGGCCGGTGCTCTCCGGGATCCTGTTTATGGCGGGTTCGAGCGGGAGCACTGGGGAGGCCGCTTTTCTCCTGTTGCTTTATTCTCTCGGCTTGGCGCTTCCTTTCTTGCTTTTTGCCCTGCTGGCCGAGCGGGCGGCTTCCTGGATCCGCAAGAGCGGACGCATCGTGCAGTGGGTGTCCCGGCTGGGGGGAGCGATTTTGGTCGTGTTGGGAGTCCTGGTGTTTTTCGACCTGCTGGGCAGGGTAAGCGCGTTTTTGCCGGTGATTCCACTGCCTTTCTGAGAGAGGCAAGAGTGTGCGCGCGATCATAGTTTTTGCGGGAGTTTTCTGTTATCATAAAGTAAACTCGTTTAAGGGGAGATAAAACTCTCCGCGGGGGAGAATGCTATAAATGTTTAAAGGGTAGGGGGAGTTAATCATGGCAAAATATGTGGCGGTCGCCGGCAAGGGCGGTGTGGGCAAGACCACTTTTACGGCCCTGATGCTCAGGCAGATGATCCGGGAGAAAAAAGGAATATCCATTCTGGCGGTGGATGCCGATCCGAACGCGAACCTGAATGAGGTGTTGGGTTTGGAGGTGACGGCGACGATTTCCGATCTTTTGGAGGAGACGAAGAATCCCAAGTCCATTCCCACGGGTATGCCCAAAGACGTTTTTGTCCAATATAAGCTGCAGCAATCCCTGGTGGAATCAAAGGACATCGATCTGCTGGTCATGGGGGGTCCCCAGGGTCCGGGCTGCTACTGTTACCCAAACGATCTTTTGCGCAAATACCTGGAAGACTTAGGCGAGAACTATGATTTTGTGGCGGTGGACACGGAAGCCGGTTTGGAACACATCAGCAGGCGCACGATCCCGCATATTGATATCATGTTTGTCATCAGCGATTCCTCAGCCCGGGGAATTCGTTCTGCCGGCCGGGTCAATGACCTGATCCGCGGCCTCAAGGCTGAGGTGGGTGAGGTTTATCTGGTCGTTACCAAAACCGTTCCGGACAGCTTGGACTCTCTGGCGGACGAGATCGCTGTGACCGGTTTAAAAGTAATCGGGGATATCCCGCTCGACCCGCTGGTTGTGACCCAGGACCTGGCTGGGAAAGCCCTTTATGACTTGCCGGATGAGGCTGTTTCCGTTCAGGCGGTGGAAAAGATCGTCCGCCGGGCGGGAATTCTTAACTAGACCCCCAAGCCGCATAAGGCGGCTCCGATAGAGGGCACAACCTTCATGACCTATCGGTTCAGGAGTTAGCATGAAGACGGAAGCCATTTTCACCGGAAAACGAGCGAACCCGCGGGGGGACCAAGGGTGGACAGCACGGTATCTGGTATCATGGCACTAAGACAGACGGGTTCTGGAATTGCTTGTTGACCCCGGAGTGCCGGGACGTCGTGGGGGTGTTCAGAACAGGATGAAAGGAAGCGGTGGCCTTGGCGGCAAGAATGACCCTGGAAGAATTTGAACAAGGCTTGACCGAGGCCGGCTACATCACGGAACCGGAAGATCGCATTGCCGTGACGGTTTTCCTGGCGGTTCAGTTGGGCAAGCCCCTTCTGGTGACGGGGCCTCCCGGAGTGGGCAAGACGGAAATCGCCAAAGTATTGAGCCAGGTCTTTAAAGCCCATCTGGTGCGCCTGCAGTGTTATGAGGGTTTGGATGAGACCCGGGCTCTGTACGAGTGGAATTATCAGAGGCAGCTGCTGAAAATCCAGTTGCAGCGGGAGAGCCTGGAGGAGGAGGATCTTTTTTCCGAGTCTTACCTTTTGCCCCGGCCTCTCCTGCAGGCCCTGGTGAGCGAGGAACCCACGGTCCTTCTCATTGACGAGATTGACAAGACGGACGCGGAGTTTGAAGCGTTTCTTTTCGAACTGTTGGGAGAATTCCAGGTTACGATTCCGGAAATGGGGACGGTTCGGGCCAAGGAGCGCCCGCTGGTGGTTTTGACTTCCAACGGTGAGAGGGAGCTATCGGACGGGTTAAAGCGGCGTTGTGTTTTTTTGCATGTAGAATCCCCGTCGGTCAGCAAAGAGGTCCGGATCTTGAGGACGAAAGTGCCGGAATTGCCGGAGCGCCTGGCGGTGCAGGTGGCGCGGGCTATTCATATTTTGCGGGAAACCGTGGCTTTGCACAAGATTCCTTCGATTGCGGAGACGCTGGACTGGGCGAGGGCCCTTCTGCTCATGGGCCGGGAAGACCTGGATCCTGCCTGGGTGGACGCGACCCTGACCCTTCTTCTCAAGAGTGAGGAGGATGTTCAGGCTTTTTACCGGGAGATGGGAGCGGAAAAGCTGCTTTGGGAAGCAAGGTCCGCCGCTCCGGGGAAAAAGGCGGAGCCGCGCCGGGCCCAGGCGCCGGCCGGCGAGGCCGGGCAGGCGGCAGGACGGATATGAAGACCGTGAGCGAGCCGGACCGGCACCTGGTGGAATTCGCCGGGCTCCTGCGTCGGGTGGGGATCCGGATCAGCGCGTCGGAGATACTGGATGCCGCGCAAGGCCTGGCTTTGGTGGGTATGGAGGACCGAAACCGAGTGGAGGCGGTTCTGGCGGCGACCTTGGTCAAAGAGCCCAACCAGATTCCCCGGTTTGAGGAAGCCTTCCGCGCCTATTTTGCGCCTCCGGACCAAAAGAAAGCCTGGCAGGAAGAGGCGGAAAAAAAAGCAGCCCAATGGCGGGAAGACATCGGGCAGACGCATGAAGAGCTGCGCTTCCAAGGCCGGGAACTCGCGCTCAGCGAGGAAGAGCGGACGGTCTACGCCCGGCTGCCTGAGGAGGAAAAAGAACGCCTGAGGAGTTTTTTGGCAAAATCTTCGGAGGGAATGAAGAGCGGAATCCCGGTGGACCATGCCTTTCAGCCGATCCTGGAGCGGACTGTGCGGGGCTCGCTCGAATACTGGCGCCACCGCTTGGGCGAGGATTTTCCTTTGCTTCCTCCGGGTGAAGCCAACGGAGTCCTATCCGAAGTGGAAGAGGCGATCAGGCGCCAGGAGTTAGCATATTTATCCCAAGATTTGAAGAAGATCGCTCCCGAGGATTGGCCCAAGGTGGCGGATCTGATTCGCCGCCTGACCGAACGCCTCGCCGGCCAAATTTCCCGCCGCTATCAGGCGGATCGGCGCCGGGGCGGGATCGATATGCGCCGCACTCTGAGGGCGAACATGCGCTATGGCGGGGTTTTGCTGGCCAGGCGCTACCGGAGCCGGCATAGGGGCCGGCCGAAGTTCGTCTTGCTTTGCGATCTGTCGGGTTCGATGGTGAAATATACGGAGTTTGTCCTGCAGTTTATCTACGGACTGTCCACGGTTGTGAGCGGTATCGAGACCTTTGCTTTCGGCGAGCGTTTGGCCCGCCTGACGGATGAGGTGCGCAGCGGGAAGTCTTTTCAGGAGATGGTTCGGGAGGCCCTGCCGGCAGCCGGTGAGAATTGGGGGGGCGGAACGAATCTGGCGGTTGCTCTGGAAGAGCTGGTGCATACGCAGGCACAGGTCCTTACCCGGCGCACGGTGTTTATTATTTTAAGTGACAGCCAGACCCTGGAGGGAGAAAGGGCCGCCCAATATCTGGCTCTCATCCGCCGCCGGGTGAGGGAGATCTTATGGCTGAACACCCTGCCGGAGCGGCGCTGGCCGGAAATCAAGACGATCGAGCAGTTCCAGAGCCACTGCCGGATGTATGAATGCTATACTCTGGGGCACCTGACCGGAATTCTGAGTGAACGGTTGGGTTAGGCCGCTTTGTGGCGTTTAAATTAGGCAGCCTTGTGTCGTTTAAATAAGAAGTCTTTTGAGCATACTATTTTTGATAACAATTGTTCGTAAGGACACAAATCGAGGTGCAGAAACGATGCTGGAAAAATGCCGCTCATGTGGATTTGAGCACGAAGATCTGAACTCAGTCGTCTTTCGCCGCAACCAGGTGTCGAACCGGGTGCTTCCCTACTGCGGCCACTGCTTGCGCAGGCTCTATCAGGTGCCGTATCGCCCGGAACGCGAGGTGTGAGCGACAAGCGGCGGCTTTCTTGCCCTCGCCCGACATTCGACGGGACGGACCGGCCTGGTTTTGTGAGAGCAGGCCAACCAACACTTCGGCTGTCATCGGGGTTCGCGCCACCGCATAATTGCTCGAATTAATGGACGCGATAGATTATTTCATCTTGCCTTCCGCCTTTCTTTTGTGTTATAGTGACTTTAATTGAGGGGGAAGGGGAGGTAGAAAAAGATGGCTTTTGTTATTACGGACGAGTGTATAGCCTGTGGCTCGTGCGCGGCGGAGTGCCCTTCGGAGGCAATCAGCGAGGGTGACGATAAGTATGTCATCAACGCTGAGCTGTGTACGGAGTGCGGTACTTGTGCCGAGGTCTGCCCAACGGGTGCGCCTGTCAAAGCTTGAGTCCTGAGAAGTCAGAACCTTAAACAGTCGGAACATCGTAAACAAGTAAAGTTTTATCGGCCAGGCGAATCGAGGTTGATCAAATCGGTTGCATGAGGCACGAGGTTAAGGACTTCCGGAGGAGAGCGAGAGCTCTCCTCTTTTTTCAGGCGCGCGATGCATACGTTTGAGCCGATTGCTCGCGTCAGCGATCGCAGCGCCGGCCGGCTGTGCTTGCTTGTGCGGTCGTGATTTCTTGTTTGGCAAGCCGTATAATGTCACACCGCAATTTTCAGTACCATGGCGAAACTTGGTACCTTTATGATTTCGCGGACTTGATGCGGGATGCTTGACATAAATCGAATTTTAATCTAAAATGAAACTGAAAATGATTGCAAATAAGAGAAGCGGTATATCTTTGTGAAGCGGGAACCGGAGGCGGTTTTACGGCACAGCGTAATGACGTCAGAGACGGGGACAGGGTGTCTGTGAGAATATGGTTGGAGACAGAGGCATGATTTCTGCGGGAATGTCGCTGCGGAACAAGTAAGCTGAGTTCCGCACGTATTATAAAGGAGACGAGGGCACTTGGACGCGGTAGAACTTTTACGGCAGCTGAAAGGCAAAGGGGTTCGCTTTACACCGCAGCGGCAGGCGATTTTAGAATTTCTGCTCGAGACCAAATCGCATCCGACGGCGGAAGAGATCTTTCAACATGTGAAGGAGAAGTTTCCGGGCGTCAGTCTGGGAACTATTTACAACACCCTCAATATGTTGAAGGAACACCGGCATATTCTGGAATTGTCGTATGGGGATACGTCCAGCCGTTTTGACGGTAACCCCGAGAATCACTATCATGTGGTATGCTCAAATTGCGGCAAAGTGGTCGATTACGACCGACCTCTGCTGCATCTGGAGCAAGAGGCGTCCGATGCTACCGGTTTCAGGATTGACGGGCATCGGTTGGAGTTTTATGGTCTCTGCCCGGACTGCCGGAAACGCCAGCCGGTGCATTGAGTAAGATCAGGCAAACTCAGCTCCGCTCGGCGAACGTCGGACGGGGCTTTTTTGGTATATCGGAAAGATAGAGTCCGGAGGTGCGAGGCCAGTGTATAAGCCGCGAGGACTCCGCCCATGGCCGGCCAACAGAGTCTGCAGGCGCAAGGCCGGTGCAGATAACGGAAAGCTGCTGCTGCTTTAAGTCTCTGGCCTTTTCGGGGCTGAAGAGCAAAAGTGAAGCGCGAAAAAGGGTTTTTGCGGGTGAAAAGCGAAAATAGTAAAATGGGTAGTAAAATGGGTAGTAACATAGTATGGACGAACTTGGCACCTGGTGACAGATGGCACCTGGTGACAGAACCGTAACTCGGTCGCTTTCCGGTATGTCAGCAGATCGCTTTGCAAACTAAGTTAAGAGAGGAAACCCGGAATGTTTAACCGGCGGGCAGCCATTATTCTCGTGCTCTTGGTTTTGAGCCTGAGCGTATTGTTTGTGAGTTGGCAGTCTTCACTGGGTCAGGGTTTGCCGGCCGGCAGGGATATGGTGAGTTCTCAGCGCTGGCGGATTTCCTTGGAGGGGGGCTGGGAAAAATTCGCCTCTTTGGGCGCGGCCTGGACGACGGAAACCGGAGTGCGGCCGGCAAAGTCCGAGTTCGCCTTTCTCAACCGTGAAGCACCTTTTTACTTGCCGTCTGAGACAGAGTTTGCCGTGGCAGTCCGTAAGTTCCGCATACCGAATGAATGGAGCGCCCGTACCATGCAACTGGTTCTCGGCGGTGTGAACGGTCGGGTGCGGGTTTACCTCAACGGAATTGACAGTGCACATCAAGTCGGAGAGTTCGAAGGTCTGGGCGGGACGACCCGGGTGGCCATTCCGGCGGGAGCTTTTCGCTACGGAATGGACAATGTCCTGATCCTTCAGCTTTCCGCCGGAGTTGGGCAGCGTTCGGTTCTCTTTGGTTCCGGCTGGCCGACGGCCGGAACGATCACGGGGGAACTCGCGCTCGAAGCGGTCACAGAGACCTCGCTGGGGAAGCCCCGGGTCACGGCGGCCTGGCAGGGAAGCAACGCCCAGGTGACGGTTCAAGCCGAGATCCGGCATCACGGTTTGATGGAAGAAGGTCCGTGGACCGTTTCCGCCGTCTTGTCGGACGGTTCGGCCGGAGTGGCGCGTGCTTCGCAGGTTGTCCGGCCGGGCCCGGGGGAAAGAGAAAGCGTGACCTTCCACCTGGCGGTGAGCGGGGCGCGGCCCTGGAGCCCCAAGAGCCCTTTTCTCTATCAACTTCATCTTACGGTGGCAAATCCGGCGGGGGACCAGGATGACTTGGCCTTCCCGCTCGGCCTGCGTTCTCTCGGTCTGGCCGGCGGAAAGTTTCTCTTGAACGGTCAGCCCTTGGCCATTCACGGAGTAGCCCTGGACCCGGCTGAAGAAAGAGAGATCCGGCGGACGGGCCGGATTGCCGCTTTTCTCCGAGAAGAGCGCCGGCAGGGAGTGAATCTGCTCTATTTTGTGGGTCCTGTCCCGGACCCTCTCTGGCTGCAAGCCGCCGACCAGGCGGGCATGGGGGTCTGGGCGGAATGGCCGGTGGCCTTGACGCCGGCGGCGCGTCTGCCTAACCCGGGCATTTTCAGCAAGCTGGCGGAGGATTATCACCCATCCCTGTGGGCTTGGACGGTAGGTAAGGCATTGGATCCCGCGGCGCCCCTGGCAGGGTATTTCAGTTTGGCCAAACAGGCAGCGGCCCCGAACCTGGCTTTCGTGGTGCGCGCAAATCCGCGGCCGCTTTGGGGTGTTCCTGTGGATCAGTCACCTGTTATTGAAGGGGGAAATTTGCAGGGTCCTTGGGGCAAGGTGGTGCCGCTGGCGGCCGTGGCGGGAAAAGAGGCATCCCGTCTCCCGGGTGCTCAGGGGCAAGGCTCAAATGGTGACAAGGCCTGGCCGGGCCGCAGGTTTGCCTTCGGCTGGGGCTTACTCATCCTCTATGTGACTTTGATGGACCTGCGCAGCGCGACTTGGCTGTATAAGGAGATTGATGAGAAAAAGCCGAAGCGGCGGCTGCGCCGGGCCTGGTTCTGGCAGGGTCTATCGGTTTTGGTCAGGGCCGCAACCCTCAGTGCCATCCTGACAACGGGGATTTTCCGGCTTCCGAGCGGACTCGGTTTTTGGCTTCCCCACCTGTGGCCGGGCGCGAGGGTCCTGCAACGGCAGAACCCGTGGCTCATCTGGCTCGCCTTGGGGCTTCTGATCGTGCTTTTGCGTTTGCTGCAGACCGGGTTGGCGGCGCCCCGGCTGCCCGGTTCACCGCATCCTTACGGGGTGGCCTTGTGGCTGGAGCAGCGCTATCGCTGGCTCCTCATACCCGGCGCGTTTTGGGTGGGGATAGCGTGGGGATGGCCCTGGTGGACTTCCTTGGCGGCTTATGCCGCGCTGAGTTTCCTCTTTCTGCCCTGGCGCCGGCGGGACGTGCACCGGATTGGGGGAAAATACCGGGTGTTCCTCCCCATCCCGCTTTTGCTGACACTTTTGCTCGTAATCTTACTGTGCTTGCGTTGGCAGGATGTGGGTTTTCTCTGGCACTTGGGCGGTATTTCTTCCGGATCTTAGAAAGGCCCGGAATCTGTGATCGCCTGGGCGCGAGACGGTGGGGCGGTTCCCCCTCAGCTTAAAGAACATGCGCGGGAAAAGGGGTGGGCGGTCATCGTGCGGGAAGTGATGCCTGAGTGGGCACCCAGTTACCAGGTGGGAACCGCCGGAAATGTCTCGGCTGAGACTGAGAAGGTGACGATTGGCGAGTATCTTCCGGCCGTGTGAGCTACTGGGCCGACCGAGCCTCACTTGAGTTGATCTGCGAGGGCAAGGGGGCTATGGGGGCAAGGGGACTGTGAAATTTCCCTCCGCAGCCTATCTGCGGCTAAGACTTGGGGAAGGGGGAGAATGATGGATAGCAAATGGAGGGGTATTGTACCGGAACAAGGGTTTGAGCCAAAGTCCGCTCTGGGATTTCCGCCTCGTTTTTTGACCACCGGTGTGGGGAGCGTGCCTTTTGCCCGGACTGAGGAGGCTTTGCGGCTCATCCGGCAGAGTGTCCCCCGGGCGCCTCACTGGCCGCAGCTGCCGAAAATGGGTGCGGAGAGCGCGTTTATCGGCCAGTATTTACGCGCTTTAATCGAAAGCGGCGTGATGGCGGATTACGCCCGGCCCAGGTTTCAGGCCGAGGCCGGGGATTGGGCGGAACGGATGGCGCGGTTTTATGAGCTTTATTTGGCAGCGGAGGCAGGGGACAATGCCGCCTTGGAGCATTTTGGCTTTTCCGGGCAGGGAGGGGAAGGATTCGAAGGCTTCTGCCGGGATATTGAGGAGCATGGCACGCGGGAGGCGCTGCTGCTCAAAGGGCAGTTGAGCGGTCCCGTGACTCTGGGCCTGCAGATTACGGATGAAAATCGTCGCGCCAGCTATTATGACGACAGCCAGAGGGAGATGCTGGTTAGGTCCATTGCCATGCATGCCCGCTGGCAGACGAAGCGCCTGAAGGCCTACGGTCTGCCGGTGTTGATGTCGGTGGATGACCCCGGGCTTTACGCGGTGGGGGCTTCGACCCACGTGACTTTGGAGAAAGGCCGGATTATCGATGATCTGAACTCGATCGCCGGAGAAATCATGGGGCAAGGGGGAATTCCCGGAGCCCATGTCTGCGCGGGGATGGATTGGACGATTCTTTTTGATTCCATGATTGAAGTGGTCAACTTCGATGCTTACGAATACATGACAGGGATGCTCGTCTTAGCGGAGGAACTGGAGCGTTTTCTGACCCGGGGCGGGGTGCTCGCTTGGGGAATTATCCCGACCGGAGACGCCTTGCGGAAAGAGAGCGTCGGCAGCCTGCGTCGGAGGCTTGAGGAAAATATCGGGGAGCTTGGGCGCCGGGGGGTGAACGAAGAGCGCCTGCGGGCCCAGAGCATGCTGACGCCGAGCTGTGGCACGGGGACTCTGAGTCCGGAGGAGGCCGAACGAATCTATGGCTTACTCAAGGAATTGGAAAAAGAATTAGCATAAGGAATTAGGAAAAGAATCAGCAAAAGAGTTGCTCATTGGCGCGGATTAGGTTATAATAAAACCGACCAATTTAGTAAGCTTTGAGAAGGAGGGAAGCGCAGTGATCAGCAAAGAAATGACCGTGGGACAGGTGTTGCGGTTATATCCGCAAACCGTTCAGATTTTCCTCGAACTGGGAATGCATTGTTTGGGCTGTCCGTCCTCCACGATGGAAAGCATCGAAGGAGCCGCACTCACCCATGGCCGCCGGGTGGATGATTTGGTGAAACAGTTGAACGAGGCTGTCGAGCAAGCCGCCAAGGCTTGAGGGCGAGACACCGCATTCGGGACCGGAAGGCCGGGGAGATGCGAAAGGGTCGCTACTTAAGTGAACAGAGAGTGAACCCGTTCAACTAAAGATGAAAAGCCGTTCCCGTCAAGAGGGGGCGGCTTTTTCGTATATCGGCTTGAGACGCGTACCTTCAACGGAAAGCATACAATCGGCAGGTGCACAAGCACTGCTTCGGTTTTTGCCGTTGGTCGATGGCTCTCCTGCTTGCTCGCTTATTCGGTCACTCCATCGAAGCAAGCGCTGTAAAAGCAGACCTTCTCACATGCCCGGACGGAGGCAGTGACCGTCAGAATTGCGAAGAAATTTCTGTCCGGCCTAACGGTTGCTGCGCCGAGAAAAAAGAAAACTTTGACCAGGGAAGTTTCTGTCCGGCCTAAAGTTTAAGCCGGGTTTAGTCGATATACATATTGAGGTACATCGGAGAAGATGCGGGCGGTGTTTGCCGCCGTCGCCGGTTTTAGAATTCTTAAAAACAAGTACAGACCATTTGACGTCAAGAACCACTTGAACCACTCGATGTCGCAGAATCATACTACATATGAATGCGGGGAGGAAAATGCCTTATGATGCGGTCACTCTATTCCGCCGTTTCCGGTTTGAAAGCTCATCAAATTATGATGGACACGATCGGAAATAATATCGCCAATGTCAATACCCCCGGCTTCAAAGGCAGCCGGGTCACTTTCGCTACGATGCTGAGCCAGACCCTGAAAGGGGCGGCGGCGCCGACGGCCACGCCGGTGTCCTTGGGAGGCTCCAACGCGGCACAGGTCGGTTTGGGCACCCAGATCGGCGCGATAGACCAGATCATGAGCCAGGGCAGTGCGGAAAACACAGGCAAATGGTCGGACCTGATGGTGCAGGGGGAAGGGTTCTTTGTCTTGAACGACGCCGGCAAGACAGTTTACACGAGGGCCGGAAATTTCGGAACAGACAGCAACGGGGATTTGGTGGATAATGCGACGGGGGCATATGTCCTGGGCGTACCCAGTGAAACCCCGGTGACCCTGGACGGGACCGGATCGGGTTGGTCGACAAACGGGGCCGGGCAGCCGGTCTATACGGACAGCGCCTTAGTCGGGCAGCCTGACATCACTTTGAAGAACGGTGCGGGCCCGCTCGCGAACGGTACGGATTACAACTTTGATCCTTCCACAGGCACTGTTACCTTTATTAGCGGGGTACCGAGTTCTACCAATAAATACACCGTGGCACCCGGCTTAACCATTGGCTCTACGGATCCCGTTAACTGGACAAACGATGCCAACGGCAATTTCGTCTATCAAAGCCCTTCCTTGGTCGGCGCGCCCGGTATAAACATAAAGGATGCTACGACAGGAACCGTATTGCAGCCGGCTGCTTCCGTCGCCGCCATCGACGCCAATCATCCCTACTATTTCGATCCTGCTACCGGGACGATTAATCTGGGCAACGTTGCGGCTCCTGCCGATCCGTGGTCGATCACTACCCCGGGGGTTATCCGGATTCCACCCAACACGTATACCAGTCTCAACGTTGATTTGAACGGCAATGTCACGGGAACAGACAGCTCCGGAACCATGGTGAATTTGGGGCAGGTCGACCTTGCTACCTTCCCGAACCCGGCAGGCCTGAAGAATATCGGTGATAACTACTATATTCCCTCGAACAATTCCGGGGCGGCTGCCGCCGGCCCGGCCAACTCCGGTAACGCGGGTTCCATTATTTCCGGGGAGCTGGAAATGTCTAATGTGGATCTGGGTCAGGAAATGACGAACATGATCGTGGCTCAGCGCGGCTTCGAAGCTAACTCACGTGTCATTACAGTGTCAGACAGTTTTCTGCAGACATTAGTCGATCTGAAACGGCAGTAATCCGGTTCACGGTGTTCGCCTAAGCATAGGCACGGAATTAGAGACGGGATAACCGCAAATCAGTGGGGCACAAGGATCCTGCAGAGAGGGGCCGTGTCGATTTCGCGTCGGTTTCGGGAAACGGCATTTTCCCGCGCCGCAACCGCTTGATGTAAAGGAGATTTTGGGGCGGATAGGTTAACAGGGGAGGAGCAGAGCGGATGCAGATTTTGGGTACGGCCGCTTCCGGGTTGAGAGCACAGCAGCTCTCTCTCGACCTGACGGCCGATAATATGGCCAATGTCAATACCCCCGGCTACAAGGCGGCGGAGATGGATTTCGCCGAGGCGCTGGCCGTGCCGGCGGCCGGCGCCACCAGGCCCGGGTCAGTCAGTGCCGGTGCGGGAACGGCAGGGGGGCAGGTGGACCTGGGTACGGGAGTGCTGGAGAGGGCGACGGGCAGGAATCTGGCTCAGGGTGACATTTACGCGGCTGCGAACCCGCTGGACTTGGCTATTGAGGGAGCGGGCTATTTCCGAGTTGCTTTGCCTAACGGACAGATCGCCTACACCCGGGCCGGCGCCTTTCGGTTAGACGCGAACAGGCAGATCGTGGACAGCCGGGGGCATGCGCTGGTGCCCGGAGTTAAGCTTCCGCCGGGGAGCGGTGCGCTCACCGTGACGGCGGACGGACAAATCAAAGTGACGGATCTTCAGGGTCGGGAGCAGACGGTCGGCCAAATAGAGCTGGCTGCTTTTCCCAATCCGGAAAGCTTGCAAGATATAGGGAACAACCTGCTCTTGCCCCAAGCCAATACCGGGCCCGTTCAAACAGGCCGACCCGGCGCAACGGCCGGGAACGCGGCTTTGGGTTTCATCCATGGGGGGGCCCTGGAACAGTCGAATGTCAGTCTGGCGGACACCATGGCGGACCTCGTCAAGGTGCAAAGGGCGTACCAGTTGAATGCCCGGATGGTGGAGGACGGGGACCAGATGTGGGCCATCGCCGACTCGATCAGGGCCTAAGTTCGTCTGAGGCCTGTCCTGTTGCCCGGGCAAGATGGCCTTTTCCGGCAGGGTTTCATCTAAGGCCGATTTCTGAGGTAAGGCGATCTCGGAGGTCGGCCATAGATATTGCTCGTACTTGAGGCGGAATCAAGGGTGAGCCCGTATGCGCCGGATTTGCATCAAAGTGTGGGGACTTCGGGGTAGTTTGAGACTTGGCAGGGCCTGTTCCGGTTGGGTGTGGGTTCGGGAGCATGATTTGGGGATGTTGAGAGAGAGGAGTGGTTCCGGGATGTCGTGGAGAAAAGGTATGGTTTTACTGGGCCTGCTGGCCTTTGTCTGGTTGGGTTGGGCCAGGGTGGTATCGGCTTCGCCCACGGCCAATCGCCTTGAGGGGGCGGATCGCTATGGAACGGCCGTTGCGATCAGCCAGACAGGTTGGCCTAACGGAGCCATGACCGCGGTTCTCGCGACAGGTGAAAATTTCCCGGACGCCTTAAGTGCCGCTCCTTTGGCACGCAAATTCAACGCGCCGATCTTGCTGACGGAGCAAAATGAATTGAACGCTAATACCGCGGCGGAACTGAGCCGTCTTCATGTGAAGAAGGTGTTTATCATCGGCGGTGTGGGCGCTGTCTCGGCTACTGTTCAGACTCAGCTCACGACGATGGGGATCAGTACAACCCGTATTTCCGGTGTGGATCGTTATGACACCTCTGTGCAAGTAGCGAAAACGGTGGGCGTGGGGAAGGGAATTTTTGTCGTAAGCGGACAAAGTTTTCCCGATGCGGTCTCAGCCGCTCCCATCGCGGCAGCCCTCGGCATGCCTGTCGTTTTGGTCCCCTCCGACGGGCTGACCCCGTCGTTGCAAACTTTTCTCAAGGGCAGGTTTCAACATATCTACGCGGTTAACGGCAACAATGAACTCGGTGCAAGCCTGATCGGCCAGTTCCCCAATGCCCAGGTTATCAGCGGAAACGACCGCTATGAGAGAAATGCTAATCTTATTAAATACTTTGCGAATAGCCTACAGTTCAATTCGATTTACGTCGCGACCGGTCGGGATTATCCCGACGCCCTTACGGCTGCCGCCTTGGCGGCGCAAAACCAGGCACCCGTGGTTTTGGTGGCAGGCGATCAGGTTCCGGCTTCAGTGCGGGAAATGTTGAACTCTGAGGTTATCAACCAAATCAACATTGTTGGAGGAAATGCGGCGGTCAGCTCGGGGATGGGTGCGGTATTGCAGTCAATCCCGGCCCGGATCTTATCTCTGGCTAATGTCACAGCGAGTTCGTCGAGCACTCAGCAATATCAGCTGCCGAAAACGGTCGGCGCGATCCTCAGTGACGGCTCGCAGGTACAAGTGCCCGTGACCTGGAGCCTTTCCTCTGTCAATACCGGACAGACCGGAAACTACACGTATACGAGCACGAACACGGTTTATACCTATACCGGTAAGGTGAATGGCTATAGCGGCAGCGCAACCCTCAGCTTGACGGTTCTCCCTTCTACTGCAGTGACTTTTGGCAGAATTACGGCTGAAGCTGTTCTGGGCTTTTCCTATAATTTTCCTGCTACGGTGACGGGTACTCTGAGTGACAAGACGACTCAGCAATATCCGGTTACCTGGAATGTGAGCGGCAACAATGTATCTCTTAAGAAAGTCGGCAGTTATACGTTCCAGGGAAGCGTCGCGGGAATGAATCAAAAAGTCAGCCTGACTTTGAACGTGGTCAACAACGCCCTCGTAAATCTGGATGACGGGAATTTGCAGCAGCTTGTAAGGTATCAGCTGACGGGGTCGACCACGGGCGGACCGCTCTACCTCAGTGATGTTCTCAAGATTACGTCGCTCCAGGCCAACGGAAAGAACATTTCAAATCTGGCCGGTTTGCAGAATTTCTATAATCTCACTTATCTCGACCTGGGGAACAATCAGGTTGACAGCACCACGTTGAGCAATTTGAGCAAGCTTCCCAACCTCAAAACCCTTATTTTAAATAACAATCAGCTGACAAATATCAGCGGGTTGCAGGGCTTGAGCGGATTACAGTACTTGGATGTCAGCCATAATGACCTCACCACTTTTGCCCCGCTCAGCGGTATGACTCAACTCACTTCTCTCTTCGTGGGAGAAAACCATACTTCTGATTACACCCCGTTGCGGGGATTGTACAATAATCTAATCTATAGGGATTTTTATCTGTGATGGCTATCTGCACCTGCGCTTTACCGCGAGAGAATTGTGCTGCACAAGAAAGGGAAGCTCCCCCGGAATCTTAGGAAAGAAGTGGGAGAGCGCGGGGGCTATAATCCGGTGAGGAGGGCAGAGATGCCACATGTAGCAGATTGGGTCGCTAGGCATTATTAACAGAATAGACACAAAATTCACCTTGACAGGTACGGCTTCTTGTTATAAAGTAGCTTTATTCATTTATTTGGGGTCCCATGGTCTTTATCCTCAGCGGTTTCTGTAAGAGGGAAGCCATGGCGCTTCTTTTGCCGGCTTCGGTCCGCAGCCTCTGCGGTCGATCAGGCGTTGTGGAACGGGGCCTCATTTCCGGGGGATTTGTAGAGGAACAGCGGGTGTACCCGGGCTATCAGCGAAAGGAGAGAGATTTATGCAGGTCAAGGATATCATGAGTTCAGCGGTTATATCTTTGCTTCCCGAAGACAGTGTGCAGAAGGCGGCATCCCTGATCTGCCTAAGGAAGATCAGTGGAATTCCGGTGGCCGATGAGGAGATGAAATTTATCGGCATGTTATCGGAAAAGGATATCCTCAGGGCGATTTACCCCAGTTACCGGGAGTTCTACGATGACCCCGCGGAATTCCGGGCTTTTGAGGATCTGAGCCGGCGCTATGATTCGACGGTCAATCTCAAGGTCAGAGATATTTTTACGCGGCAGACCATTGCGGTGCAGCCGGAAACCCCGGTTCTCAAGGCCTTGTCTCTGATGGTCACCAAGAGGATCAGGAGACTGCCGGTGGTCGATGAAGCGGGCAAGTTAATCGGAATCATCAGTCAGGGTGATGTCCATCAGGCTTTGTTCAATGAGCATTTCCACATGAGTTAGGCTTTACTTTAGTTGAGCTCCACCCCAGCTTAGTTCCATATCTATTCCATTCCCTACCAGACCCTCACACTGCCAAGGGGGTATCATCGGAACATGAAAACGCTATGCGGGTGACAAAGGGCCCTTATGACCCGGAACTAAAATGGGGGTTTGGGGCAAGTTGAGAAGTTGAGTGTCGCCGAATGCTTCGCGCGGAAGCTTCTGGCTTCGGACGGCTTTAGGCATGGGGCGGTTAACGATTCAGAATAGAACTGCGGGGATCTCCGGACGGGGGGTCCCTTTCTTATTGGCCGGGTTTCCCTGGGTTAGTTGCGGATAACACCCGCGACCAAATCCTCGGGTGTCGCCGGCGTGCTAGGCGTTCGGAAAAACGAACGTGAATAAAGCCTGTGAATGCGGGAAAAATTAACCCCGTTGAGCCGGATAACGGTTTGGGATGATTGTTTGCGGGGTGACAGCCTAAATGCTGATTGTGGTGGTGCGGACTTTAATTCTCTATGCTCTGGTCGTATTGGTGCTGCGCCTCCTGGGAAAGCGCCAAATCGGCCAGCTTCAGCCTTTTGAACTGGTGGTCGTAATCATGATTTCGGAATTGGCCGCAGTGCCGAGCGAGGACGTGGGAATTCCCCTGGTGAGCGGGATTGTGCCCATCCTGGTTCTGCTTTTGGCCGGGGCGACGTTATCTTACTTTTCTTTGAAGAGTGAGAAGGCCAGGGCTATCCTCTGCGGCACACCCACGGTCCTCATCGACAAGGGGCGGATTGTGGAGCGGGAACTGGAAAGAAACCGCTACAACTTAAGCGACTTGCTGGAGCAGCTACGGCTGAAAAACGTGCCCAATGTTGCGGATGTGGAGTATGCCATTCTGGAGACCAACGGTGAAGTGAGCGTGATTCCCAAGGCCGAGAAAAGGCCGTCGATTCCGGAAGACTTTCAAATATCCCCCAAAGATGAGGGACTGCCCATTCCGCTGGTCATGGACGGCAAAGTGCACATTGAGAATTGGAACCAGGCCGGCGTGAACGCGGCTTGGCTGGAGGCCGAGATCAAGAAACACAATTTGCAGGGGGTCGAGCAGGTGCTCTTGGCCAGCATAGACGCATCTGGGACCCTCTTTGTCCAGGAAAACAGGCGCAAGAAAATCTTGCATTAGGTCCCCCGGGCATTGAGCTTGTTTGTCGGAAGGCATGCGACTGGGGTAAGTTTGGCGAGAGCCGGTAGGAGCGCTCGCAACCGAAGGTTCTTAGGGCCCCCGGCTTTAGCCAGCGGGGAGATCGACTACTGGGGTGGTGGCTGAGGATGCGAAACTTGAAGATTGTGGCTGTTGTGCTCGTCCTTTTACTGGGTGCGTCCTTTTTTTCCTTTTCGTACATAAGCCGTTCCGCCCGAACTCTCACGGCCCAACTGGGTCGGGTGGAGCGTTCGGTTCAGGATGGGAAGTGGCAAGAAGCCGGAAATGAGCTTAAGACGGCCCAGACTTCTTGGGAAAAAACGAAATACTGGTGGACGATCTTGCTTAATCATCAAGAGATTGACAATATCGACATCAGCATGAGCCGGGTGCAAAAATATATTGAGACGAAGGGGGCGGTTCTCAGTTTGGGAGAACTGTCGACCTTGCGTATGCTCGTGGACCACGTTTCCGACAACGAAGCCTTTAATGTCCGCAACATTTTGTAATCACTCGCTGCAAGTGCTAAAATCATAGTCGGTCAGGCATTGATCCAATCGTGAGACTCGTGATGTTCAGCTGTAGCTGAACGAGTTCACTCCGGAATGGGATAGCCGGCTGCGCAAGAAATCAAAAAGCGGAAAGCGACCCGGCGAACCGGGGTGGGGTCTGGCAGTAGGGGCGAATCGGACGGACGAACCGGGAATAAAAGAACAAAGGGGACGGGTGAAAAATGGAAAAGTTTGATGTGGGCATTTTGGGCGGCGGACCGGGGGGCTATGTTTGCGCTTTGAGGGCGGTCCAGTTGGGGCTTTCTGTCGTTTTGATCGAAGGAGAGCGTCTGGGCGGGACCTGCCTGAACCGGGGATGCATTCCGACCAAAGCCCTGGTGAAAAGTGCGGAACTTTGGCGGGAAATCGGGCGGGCCGAGGAATTTGGCCTGGCGGTCGGGGAAAGACGGCTGGATTTTGCCCGGGTGATGGAGCGCAAAGATAAGGTGGTCGACACCCTGGTGGGCGGCGTGGAGCAACTCATGAAGGCCGGAAAGATTCAAGTGGTCAGAGGCTGGGGGGCCTTCCGGGAACCGGGATTTCTCGAAGTGGAAGGGGATACGGACCAACTGGAGAAGGTCAGGGCTCAGTTGGGGGCAAGCGGGGTTCAGACGGAACCGGGCATCTTCGTGGAAAAGGCCGGAGACAAGAGCGGGCGCGCCGACACTCGGGTCGAGCGGGCCGGCGAAGAGACGGGGAAGCGAACGGAGCCGGTCGCGGAAGAGATGGGGAAAGCCCGGGGGCGAGTGAGAATTCCTGTCCGGAACGTCGTGCTGGCCACGGGTTCACTGCCTGCTCGGATTCCGGTTGCGGGAATGGATTTGCCGGGTGTTGTGACCAGCGATGAAATTCTCAGCGAAACAGAACTTCCGGACAGTCTCGTCGTCATCGGGGGCGGAGTCATCGGCCTGGAAATGGCTTCGATTTATCAGGCCTTCGGGGTGAGAGTGTCGGTCGTCGAGATGCTGCCCAGTCTCTTGGCGACCATTGATGAGGAAATTCCCAAGCGGCTGACTCCCCTCCTTAAGAAAAGCGGGCTGGAGATCCTGACGAAAACAGCGGTTAAGGGAATCCGCAGAGAGAATGACCGGCTCGTGGTTCAGGTGGAGGGAGCCAAAGGGGAACGTGGATTGGAAGCGGAGCGGGTTCTGGTCGCGACCGGAAGAAAGCCCAACCTGCGAGGGATTGATGCGGAGGGTTTGGGCCTGGAGACGGAGCGGGGCGCGCTGCGCGTTAACCGGAAGATGGAGACCAACCTGCCGCACGTTTATGCCATCGGGGACGCGGTCGGCGGGATTATGCTGGCTCACGTGGCTTCCACAGAGGGAATAGTGGCGGCCGAACGGATAGCCGGGCTGTCATCTGAGATGGATTACCGGGCGATTCCCAGCGCCATCTTTACTTACCCGGAGATTGCCACGGCCGGGGCGAGCGAACAGGAGCTGAAAGAGCGGGGGACGGCCTATAAAGTAAGCAAATTCCCTTTCAGCGCCAACGGCAAAGCCCTGGCTCTGGGTGAACCGTTGGGACTTGTGAAAATCTTGGCGGACGAACAAGGGGTCGTTCTGGGAGGAGCAATCATGGGGCCGCAAGCCAGCAGCCTGATTCAAGAATTGACCCTGGCGATTCAAGAGGGGCTGACAGCCGACCAGGTCGCCCGGACTGTGCACGCGCATCCGACTCTCCCGGAAGCGGTGATGGAAGCGGCACACGGAGTTTTGGGCAAGGCTTTGCATTTGGCATAAGCGAGGGCTGCGCCCGGGATTTACCGGGGTTTGCTGGCTTTTACTGGGTTTCACTGTGCTTTACCGGGTTTTACGGGGATTCACCTGGATTTACTCGGATTCGCCCGATCCTAAAATGGCACCAGTCCGCCGCTGTCCCAAAGATGTCGGCGGACTCTCCTGATCTCCGGTACCGCCGCGGCGGCAGCACTAGAGAACGAACCCATTGGCCTACGCTGATACCAGGAAAATCAGGACTTTAAAAAGATAATTTTGGGATTGACAGTTTGACGAAAAGTCTGTATATTAGGAGCATAAGAGACGTGGAAACGTTTCCACATGGAGTTGGTCCGGATTGACGACGATCAAGGATGTTGCCCAGAGAGCAGGGGTGTCGGTCACCACGGTGTCCCGCGTGATCAATGACAGCGGCTATGTAGGGGAGACCGCGCGGGAACGAGTTACGAAGGCAATGGAGGAACTTAATTTTCAGCCGAGCCGCCTGGCGCGCGGTTTAGTCAGCGGCAAGACCTCGACCATCGGCCTGCTAATTCCGGACGTGGCGAATCCTTTTTTTGCGGATGTCGCCCGGGGTATCGAAGACGCAGCGATCGCCAAGGGTTACACGACCATCCTGTGCAATTCCGATTGGAAAAGGGAACGAGAGGTTATGTATCTTGACATTCTGCGCAGCCGCTGGGCAGATGGGGTCATTATTGCGGGGAGCAGGAGTGGGGAGGAGGTCATTGATCAGGCAACCGCGGGACTTCCGCTCGTACTTGTGGACAGGAGGGGTTCGGCCAAACGCAGTTCGGTTTGGATGGATAACGAACGGGGAGGAAGGCTGGCGACCTCTCACCTGATCAACATTGGCTGCCGCCGCATTGTTCATATTTCCGGTCCGGAGGGTTCGCCGTCTGCCTACGGCCGGAAGTTGGGATTTGAAGGGGTGATCAGTGAAAACCGGGCACGTTATGAGGGCCTGAGAGGAGAACTGATTCAGGGCGATTTCCGCTATGAGGGGGGTCATGAGATCGGGTTAAGTCTCCTGCGCTCGAAAGACCGTCCGGATGGAATATTTGCCGCCAACGATCTGATGGCCGTGGGCATTCTCCAGGCGGCCCGGTTTTGCGGGATCGAGGTTCCGGATGAGCTGGCTATTGTCGGGTATGATAATATAGCTTTGAGCGAGTATTCTTTTCCTTCCCTAACCACGATCGCTCAACCGGGCTATGCCATGGGAAGGTCCGCTTTTCAGCTGCTGCTTAACCAACTGGGGTCAGGTCGGAATCACCACTCAGAACAACAGGAGTTTGAGCCCAAGCTGATCCTGCGGGGTTCGACCGCCAGGAAGCAGCAGGCGGGGACGTGAGCGGATAGGTTTTGTGCGATGTGGTAACGTTACCATAGACTTAAGAATAACGACAGAGGTGTTGACAGAAATGAAAAAACAAGGCGTGCTGCACGGGGAACTGTCCCGGTTCATTGCCACGTTGGGGCATGGACAGACTCTGGTGATTGCTGACTATGGATTGCCTGTTCCAGCTCAAGTTCCTCTGATCGACTTGGCGGTGTGTCAAGGGGTTCCTGCCTTCTGGGAAGTTCTGAATGCTGTTTTAAGCGAACTAAGTGTGGAGAAAATTACCTTAGCTAAGGAACTTGAGGGTGCGCATCCGGATCTATTTGACAGAATTAGGCAGCTGATTGCGGCGCCTCAGGAACTCATCGGACATGACATTTTTAAAGAACGGTTGGCGTCGGCAGCGGTAATCGTGCGTACCGGGGAGTGGACCTCTTATGCCAATATCATCCTCAAGTCCGGTGTAGTGTTCTAGCTAGGGGGTGAAGACGATGGCTCAGTTGGAAATGAAAGGGATCAGTAAGGCTTTTTCCGGTGTCAAGGTTTTGCAAGGGGTTGATTTTCAAGTCGGCAGTGGAGAGGTTGTGGCTCTGCTGGGCGAAAACGGGGCGGGCAAATCCACCCTAATGAAAATTCTGACTGGGGTTTATCAGGCTGACGAGGGGCAGATCTCGATCGACGGAGAGGCTCGGGTTCTTCGTACCATCCGGGACGCCCAGGATCTGGGCATAGGGATGATCTATCAGGAACTCAACTTATTCAGCAACCTTTCGGTGGCTGAGAATTTCCTCATCGGGCGTGAGGGCAAGTTTAAGACACTAGGTTTTGTGAATTACCCCTTGCTTTATGAGAAAGTTTCGGCGACGATGGAAAGCCTGAATCTGAACCGCAACCCCAAAGAACGCCTGAGCGACCTGAGCGTGGGGGAACAGCAATTGGTAGAGATTGGCAAATCCCTGCAGCAGGAGGTGCGCTTTCTGATCATGGATGAGCCGACCTCCGCCTTGAGCAAGGGGGAGACGGATCGTCTCTTTGAAATTGTCCACGCGCTCAAGGCCAAAGGGGTGGGGATCATCTATATTTCCCATCGTTTGGAGGAATTGTTCAGAGTGGCCGATCGGGTGACCGTGCTGCGGGACGGACGTTTCATCGCCACAGTTCCGACCGAAGAGACGACGGAACGGGAATTGGTTTCCCTCATGGTCGGCCGGGATATTGCAGAGCGTTATCCCCATGAGCAATCGAGTCCCGGCGAGAGTATTCTGCGTGCGGAGAAGCTGAAAACATTGGCAATTCGAGACGTTTCCCTGGAAATCAAAGGCGGAGAAATTGTGGGGCTGGGGGGACTGATGGGATCCGGCCGGACGGAGGTGGCACGTGCGCTGAGCGGGATTGATTCTTTACAGTCCGGGAGAATCGTGATGGAAGGCCGAATCCTCCATCTAAGGTCTCCCGCCTCGGCGATTCGGTCCGGAATCGTCCTCGTGACAGAGGACCGTAAGAATGAAGGGTTGCTTCTGCCCTTCACGATACGGGAAAACTTAGCGCTTCCTACCCTCAGTCAGCGCAGCCGTTTGGGGTTTATCCGCAGGCAGGCGGAAGGGATGAATGCCCAGGAATGGGTAGGGAAGCTCAGGATCAAGACACACTCGGTGGAACAGGCGACAGAGAATTTGAGCGGCGGAAATCAGCAAAAGGTAGTCATTGGCAAATGGCTGGCTTGCAAACCGAAACTGCTCATTCTAGATGAGCCCACTCGGGGTATCGATGTAGGGGCCAAGCAGGAAATTTACCAACTGATGAACCGGTTGAAGCTTGAAGGAAGGGCTGTGCTGATGATCTCGTCGGACCTCCCCGAATTGCTTGGCATGAGTGACAGGGTCTACGTCATGCACGAAGGAACGATTCAGGGAGAACTGCAGGGCCGCGAGATGCAACAAGAGGCATTCATGCGTCTGGCCACAGGGGGTGAGGTATAATGCAACGTATTATCAGCGCCATTAAACGCTATCATTTGGGACCTTTAATCGGGCTGGTCATCCTGATATTTATTCTTTCTTTTGCTACGGCTAAGTTTTTTACCTTCGGCAACCTTCGCAACGTGGCTTTGCAAATTTCCGTTAATGCACTCATTGCGGTAGGCATGACCTTCGTCATTCTCACGGCTGGGATTGATCTGTCGGTCGGTTCCACCTTGGCTTTGAGCGCCGCCATCGCCGCCCAGCTCATGGTCGGGCACATCAACCCCTGGTTGGCTGGAGGCGCGGCTCTTTTCGTGGGGGGGTTAGCCGGTGCGCTCAACGGGGTGTTCGTGGCCTACGCCGGTTTGGCGCCCTTCATCGTGACACTGGGAACGATGACGCTGTTCCGGGGTCTGACCGAAATCTATACGAACGGGATGCCCATCTTTAACCTGCCGCGAGCTTTTGCCGGTTTTGGCACGGGGACTTTTCTGGCGATTCCCATTCCCGTTTGGGTCATGGCCTTGGTCTTCGCCGCCGCCTGGGTTGTGCTGTACCGAACAACGGCGGGGAGGCGCGTCTATGCCATCGGGGGAAATGAACGAGTCGCCTTTCTGGCCGGAGTGCCTGTCAAAAGATATCTTGTAGGTGTTTATGTGGTCAGCGGCATCCTGGCTTCCTTGGCTGGGATCATTCTGGCCTCGCGCCTGGGTTCGGCCGAACCTACCGCCGGGGTGGGTTATGAGCTCGATGCCATTACGGCCGTCGTCCTTGGCGGGACCAGCTTGATGGGCGGTGAGGGCACTTTGATTGGCACCTTGATCGGGGCCTTGATTCTGGGAACTATCGATAATGGCCTCAATCTTCTCAATGTAAATTCTTTCTACCAGGATGCCGTCAAGGGATTGATTATTCTCGCGGCCATCATGCTTGACCGCAAGAAGTCAGCCGGGAGATAAGAGGCCGCCGGCCTCATTCTCAATAATTATAAAAAAGGGGAGAATCGCAAAATGAAAAAGTGGAAGATCATCTTGGGCCTGGGGGCTCTAACCGTCGGACTTGTTTCGGGATGCGGAAGTGCCGCCAACAACAGTTCAGGCGGGCAAACCGCTTCGCAGTCGAAGTCCTCGTACACCATCGGGTTTGCCGTATCCACGATTAACAATCCATTTTTTGTGGCCATGGAAAATGGCGTAAAACAGGAGGCGGCGAAGGAAGGGGTAAAAGTTATCGTCGACAACGGCAACAATGATCCTGCAACCCAGCTGAACCAGGTCCAAGATCTGATTCAGCAAAAAGTCAGTGCCATCATTCTTAACCCGACCGATAGTCAGGGTTTGTCAAGCGCGGTGGCTGCCGCGAACAAAGCGAATGTCCCGGTTGTGACGTTGGATCGCAGTGTGACTTCAGGCAAGGTGGCTTGCTTTATTGCTTCCAACAGTGTCCAGGCAGGGAAAATGGCGGCTGACGAAATCATCAAAGCCCTGAAGGGGCAGGGTAAGGTGGTCGAATTACAGGGGATCATCGGCACGTCGGCAGAACGGGACCGCGAGCAGGGCTTTGACCAAGAGATTGCTACGGCGAAAGGCATTAAGGTCGTGGCCAAGCAGACGGCGAATTTCGACCGGAGCAAAGCCTTGAATGTTATGCAAAACATCTTGCAGGCTAATCCCGACGTCAAAGGCGTCTTTGCTCAAAACGATGAAATGGCTTTGGGAGCTCTGAAGGCCATTCAACAAAGCGGCAAGTCCGGAATTGCCATCGTCGGGATCGACGGTGAGAAAGAGGCGGTTAATGACGTCCAACAAGGGCTTTTCTATGCCGACATTGCTCAACAACCGACCCAAGAAGGGATATTAGGCGTGCAGAATGCGGTTAAGCTGGCTAAAGGAGAAACGGTGCCGGCTACGATCAACTCACCCCTGCAATTGGTCGAAAAAGGAACTTCTTTCAGCGGTTTTTAAGTTTCTTGTCGGAATAGGCCGGCTGCATTCGCTAAGTCCCGGCCTGATTGCAGGAAGGCTCGGGCTGAATGATCCGTTTGACTGGGCAACGGGGTACGAGGAGGCGTAGGATCGTGGGTTCCATTGCCGTCATTGGCAGTCTCAACATGGATATTGTAAATCGGGTGGAGAGAGCGCCCTTGCCCGGGGAAACCATTCAAGCCGTGTCTACCGTTTACGTTCCGGGCGGCAAAGGGGCTAACCAGGCTGTGGCCGCGGCACGGGCCGGGGCTCGGGTCGAGATGATCGGAGCGGTCGGACAAGACGCTTTTGGGGAAGAGCTGCTGACTAACCTGAGCACCTCGGGTGTCGGGACAGAAGGGGTGCTTGTGGAACCCGGGTCGGCCACAGGTATTGCCTTTATTACCGTGGACGCCCTGGGGGAAAACAGCATTATTCTTTCCGCGGGAGCTAACGGTAAATTGACCCCGGGAAAGATCGCTCCGAACGGTAGGTTCGCCCTTCTGCCCGATTGGCTCATCTTACAAAATGAGATACCCTATCCGACGGTGGCCTATGCTTTAACCTATTTTGCGGCGCGGGGAACGTATGTGATTTATAATCCGGCGCCTGCCTGTCAGCTGCCGGAGGAAGACTACCGCAAAATCAGTATGCTGATTCTGAATGAAACAGAAGCCGCCATACTGACCGGGAGCGAGGTCGTGAGCGCGGAGGAAATTAGTAGGGCGGCGTCCATCCTGGTGGATAGAGGGTGCCGGGAAGTCATTATCACACTGGGAGCAAGAGGTCTGTTTTACCGGGGCTGGGAAGACCAGGAACTGTTTTTAGAGCCATTCAAAGTTAAAGTAACTGATACCACGGCGGCAGGGGACACTTTCGTCGGAGCATATGCCGCGGCTCTGGCGGAAAACATGCCTATCCGGGATGCCTTGCGCTTTGCCTCCGCGGCGGCGGCTTTGGCCGTTACCCAAAAGGGCGCGCAGACATCAATTCCGGAACGGGTCGAGATTGATCGGTTTTTGAAAAGATAAACCCAGAGGGAAAAGGGAAGAGCAACGTCCGCGAGAAGCAGGCGTTGCTCCTTTTTTGCTTTTACCGCAAATCCGGTTTTTTTACTGTACATAACTCGGCGCGTCACCGGGAACTGTATCCTCCGGGATTACTTCGGGAGTCATGTCGTCAAAATACTCGTCAAAATCGCGCGACTCGGTCCGCAGATTCTGTGTCTGCCTCTTTTCCGGTAAGAGAGAACGATCGGCGAGGTTGAGAATGGCGAAAGTCGCGCTGAGCCCGTAGAGCATATTGTCAAAAAGCGCGGCGTAAAAGGTTTTTGTCAGTCTGGGCTTGGCCCGGTAGAGACCGAGACGGGTGGCGCCGTCGACCAGGACGGACCAGGTGAGTGAGCCGTAGAACGCACCTTTCACGTAAGCAACGTCACGGCCTGTCCGTTTAAACAGATAGACCAGGGGGACACCGAGAGCCGATCCGGTAAACATATGGGCAATTTGGCCCAGAAGGAAATTTTTACGTCGGTTGGTGCGCCACTTCCCAACAAGCATGGAGCCTGCCAGGTGACCGAGCAGGCTTTCCGTCTTTCTCCGGCGCCAGAGGATCCAGTTGGAAGTATCCATCGTCAGGGTTCCGATTAAGCCGGCCAAAAGCCCCAAAGCGATGCTGTCTTTGATCTTTCCCATTGATTTCATCCGAGCACGCCGGCCGCCCACCTGACCGGTGAGGCGGTAGAGAATATCAAGCCATTTCACGCAGTACCCTCCCTTGATCTATTTCAAGTATTATTGAAGTTAGTATGCGTATTTCCTTAAGTTTGATTAAGGCATTTATTGCCAGAAGAGGCGGGAAGACTTGTAAAACTGGGCGGTTGGAAAAAAATTTTCCGGAGTGGCAGGAAAATACCTGGAAGTGGAGAATAAGTGGGGTAAAGTGGGACAAAGTGGCGGACTCCTCCCTGAGTGGGAGAGAGGCGGCAGCCGCTGCAGCCGGAGAGAGTGCAGTGGCCACGGGCGAGAGACTGCGCCGGCGGCGAGAGAGAGTGCAGCGGCCACGGGGGAGAGACTGCAGCGGCAGTGTGAGAGAGACTGTGGCGGCGGGGTGAAAGACGATGTTCATGGGGGAATACCTTCATACGGTTGACGGCAAGGGTCGTTTGATCATGCCGGCCAAATTCCGCGAGGCTTTGGGGGAGCAGTTTATTGCCACCAAGGGCCTGGATCATTGTCTGTTTGTTTACCCCCAAGAAGAGTGGAAAATCCTCGAAGAAAAACTGCGGGCTTTGCCCTTCACCCAGCCGGATGTGCGGGCCTTCGTCCGTTTCTTCTTTTCCGGCGCCAGCGAATGTGAAGTGGATAAACAGGGAAGGATCTTGCTGCCGGCGAATTTGCGCTCATATGCCCAGATTACCAAGGACGTGGTCCTGGTGGGGGTCTCGACCCGCGTCGAGATCTGGAGTCAGGAACTCTGGGCGGAATACAGCAGCCGGGCGGAAGAGGCCTATGCCCAGGCGGCCGAGTCTTTGGTCGAGCTGGGCATCTGAGAGGGGTTGGGCGCTTGGTCCCGCCGGCTGCGGGGATTCGGCAGGCGCTCAGGTTCGACAGGCGCTAGGGTTCAAGGAGCGCGGGGATCGGGTGAGCGCGGGAATTCGATCAGCGCGAAGTCCTGACAAGCTTGGGGAGCGCGGATGAGTGCAGAGCCCGGAGAGGCGCAGGGAGCGGATGGGCGCAGACGCGTGACGGCCGGGGAGCCGATGAGTATTCGGCGCTGGCTAAAGTGCCGGGATTCGGATATGCGGACGGGCACAGCAGCCGGACAGCGGGGCGTGAGTTTGCGGGCGAAGTTCGAATGGGCGAAGGACGGGTTATCTTGGCATACAAGCATACTTCGGTCTTGCTTAATGAAGCGGTGGATTATTGGTTCACAGACCCGGACGGGGTTTATGTCGACGCAACTTTGGGCGGAGCCGGTCACAGCGCGCTGCTGCTGAGTCGCTTGAGCCCAAGGGGAAAACTCTTCGGTCTCGACCAGGATCCGGCGGCGATACGCCGGGGCGGGGAGTGCTTGGCGCAAGAGACGCGAGTGACCTTATTGAGGACTAATTTTGCCGCCTTGGAGGACAAGCTGCGGGAAGCGGGGGCGTTGCCGGTCAATGGGATTCTCTTTGACCTGGGGGTGTCTTCGCCGCAGCTGGACGAAGGTGAGCGTGGTTTCAGCTACATGCGGGATGCCCAGTTGGATATGCGGATGGATCCAGGGCGGGAGTTGACGGCGCGGGATATTGTAAATAGTTGGTCAGCAGATGAGATTTGTCGCGTTATCCGGCGCTTCGGAGAAGAAAAATGGGCCAAACGGATTGCCGAATTTATCGCACAGGCACGGGAAACGCATCCTTTGACGACGACGGGGGAGCTTGTAGATGTGATCAAAGCCGCAATTCCGGCTTCAGCCCGGCGCGAAGGTCCGCACCCGGCCAAACGCACTTTTCAGGCTTTGCGCATTGCGGTCAACGATGAACTCGGAGTTCTGGAGCGGGCGTTGGATCAGGCCCTGCGCTGCTTGGTACCCGGCGGACACCTGGTTGTGATCACGTTCCATTCACTGGAAGATCGACTGGTCAAAGAAAAAATGCGGTCCTGGCTGGGCAAATGCACCTGCCCGCCGGACTTGCCGGTCTGTGTGTGCGGGGCTGCGGCCTCGGCGCGCCTCCTCAACCGCAAACCGGTGCTGCCGTCGGCGACGGAAATAGAGAACAACCCCCGCTCCCGCAGTGCCAAGCTGAGAGCGGCGGAGAAAATAAGCGAATCCCTGAATGACACGAACAGCTGAGTCTCAGGCGGTAAGACAAGCGAATCCCGGAATAACGCGAACAGCTGAGTCTTAAGCGGAAAAAATAAGCGAATCCCAGCCGAAATAACTAGGATAGCCAGACGACTTGAATGGCTAGATGACGGTTTAAGCGGAAGAGCAAGCGTAGTCCCGAACAGTAACTTAGACAGCTAAATGACGGTCTAAAGAGAAAGGTGGGGGAATACCCATGGTAGTAGCGCAGGAAAAGTTAGAACGGCGGCAGGCGTCTTCGGCAGGTCAACCGGATATCCGGCCCGGCGCGCGGAGTGTCCGGTCCGGATATCGGGGAGCTGTTGAGGCCGGGTACCCGGGAAGTTCCCCTGCCGGACACCCGGGAAGTTCCCGCCCCGGGACGCGGAGAAGGTCCCGCGTCAGGAATCCCAGGAGGCTGCGGCTGCAACGGAGAAGCGTTCTGGCCCTGACTCTGGCGGTGGGGATTTTCGGCGCCATCTGTGCCGACACGATTCAGCTCACGGTTGTGAAAGGAGCTGAAATCCGCAGCCTGGAAAAGGACATTTCCACGGCTAAAGCTCAGAATGATCTGCTGCAGGTTCAGGTGGATAAACTGCGTTCGGTGGGACGGATTGAATCCGCGGCTCTGGCCATGGGTATGGTTCAGCCTTCGGGGACGGTCTACGTGGCCGGAAATCTGCCCGCCGTCAAGCAATCATCGCAAGCCGCGGCACCCAAGGTCGCCGGCCCCAAGGCCGGGAGTGCACAGGAGGCACCCATACAGTCGGCACTGCATCAACTGGCGCAGATTTTCACGGGCTTGTTTGCCTCCACACAGCGCTAAAGGGAAACGGGCGATTTGGGTACGCGGGACTGGGCGGAACAGGGAGGAAGCGCATGAGTCCTTTAGTCCGTATGCGTAAACGAATCGCTTTTCTTTTTTTGTGTGTCAGCGCGTTTCTGGTCGTGTTGATCGTCCGCCTGGCCTTCGTACAGCTGGGCCAAGGGGCGGAATTGACCAAGAAGGCTGATGAGAGCCATTTCCGCGGCGTTCCGGTGGCGCCCAAGAGGGGGAACATCGAGGATTGCAACGGCAACATCCTGGCTATGAGTGTCAGCAGTGAAACAGTCTACGCTATTCCGGCGGAGATCCGGCAGTCCGGACGCACGGCAGAGATCGCCCAGAAGCTGGCTCAAATTTTGAACAAGCCCTTGGCTGATATTACCAGGCTGATCACGAAACGCGCGGCCCTGGTCTATGTACAGAAAAGGGTCGATTCTCAGGCGGCCGCGGCTGTCCGGGCGGCAAACTTTCCGGGCGTGGGGGTTACGGAAGACAGCCGCCGTTATTACCCGAACGGCTCCTTGGCGGCGCATATTATCGGATTTACCGGGATTGACAATCAAGGGTTAGAAGGAATAGAGTTAACCAGGGATAAAGCGCTCAAGGGGACGCCGGGGAGCGTCCAGGTAGAATTCGGAGCGAACGGGGTCGAACTGCCGCAGGCCGATCGCTTGTATTTCCCTCCCAAACAGGGAGATACGGTTCGCCTGACGATCGATAAAAATATTCAGGCTTTTGCGGATCGGGAACTGCAAAAACTGATGGCCGGCCAGGGAGCCAACATGAACGGCCAGGCGCCGAAAAACGCGTCCATTTTGGTCATGGACCCCAACACCGGAGCACTCTTGGCCCTGGCGATGACCCCGACCTTTGATCCAAATCATTATCAGGATTATGATCCGTCAGCCCGGCGTAATATTGCGGTGCAAAACGGCTATGAACCCGGGTCCACCTTCAAGATCATTACCCTGGCCGCGGCTTTGCAAGAGAAGAAGATTACGCCGGAAGGGCATTTTTTCGACCCGGGATACTATTCGGTGCTCGGGAAAAATGTGCGCTGCTGGAAAGCGGGCGGCCACGGAGACGAGACTTGGGTTCAGGTGGCGGAAAACTCCTGCAATCCGGGTTTTGTGGAGATGGGGCAACGCCTGGGAATCAATGAGTTCTACAAATATCTGCAGGCCTTCGGTTTCGGGCAGAAGACAGGCATTGAAATGTCGGGTGAGGCCCCGGGAATTTTGGCCAACAAGAAAAAGGCCACTGCGCTGGATTTGGCGACCATGTCGATCGGTCAGACCAATAATGTCACCGCGATTCAACTTCTGACCGCGGTTTCAGCCGTGGCCAACGGAGGCCTCTTGCTGAAACCTCAACTGGTGAAGGAAATCGACAGTCCGAGCGGACAGGTTCTGGTTCCTTTTCAGAGGCAGGTGGTGCGCCGGGTCATCAGTGAAAGCACCTCGAAGCTGGAGCGGGAGATCCTAGAGGCGGTGGTTACCAACGGCACCGGGAGGCGGGCTTTCCTGCCGGGTTACAGGGTGGCCGGCAAGACCGGGACCGCCCAAAAAGTCGTCAACGGAGCGTATGTACAAGGGGAATATGTCGCTTCGTTTGTCGGTTTTGCCCCGGCCGATCACCCGCGCCTGGCGGTCTTGGCCGTGGTCGACGGCGTGCCCTTTTTCGGCGGGGCGGTGGCGGCCCCCGTGGTTCAGTCGGTAATGCTGGATTCTCTCAAATATCTGGGCATCAAGCCCTCGCCTGATGCCCCCATGACCCCCAGCAAACCGATGCCCGGTCTGGAATTTCCGCCCGTGAAGAAAGCTGCGAGTGTACCTTCGGTCCTCGGTCTGTCTCTGGCCGAGGCGCAGAAAACACTGACTCAGGCAGGCTTTCAAGTGGATGTCAAAGGACAGGGACCCAATGTGGTCGATCAAATTCCCCACGGCGACGCGAGTGTGGAAGCGGGTTCGACCGTTCTGATCGATTTGGGACAAGAGGCGGGGGTTCCCAGCCTGGGGCGCTGGTGGGCGGATGAGGACGAAGATGTGGCGGCCATCCGATCCCTGGGGGCTAGGGTGCCGCTGACGGCGGCCCGGGTGCCGGGCAGTTAAAGACAACTGACATCAACTATCCGTTCACGAAGTACAAGGAAAATGCGGCCAGCCGGCGTCAGCCACCCCATGGCTAAAGCCAGCCGTCTGAAGCCAGGGACTTTTGCGCGAAGCATTCGGTGTTTTTTCGTCGGCAAGATGTCAGCGGGTTACTTCTGAATCCGGCGGGAACTGTCTATACTAAATGAAGAAGTGAAGAAAAGGACCTAATCATATCGTAAATGAAGAAAAGGGCGTGATCGGGATGGCCGCTGCGAAGACTTTGGCTCAGGTTGTGGCCGGGCTGGATGAGACGGTCCCGGCGGGGATTATAAATACTTCAGGGGACCTTAATACGCCGGTGGAGGGGATCACCGTCGACTCCCGCGGCGTCAAGACGGGCGATCTCTTTGTCTGTGTCCCGGGTTTCGCGGCGGACGGGCATGATTTTGCGGCCCAGGCAGTGGCGGCCGGAGCGCCGGCCCTCGTCGTGGAGCGTTTTCTCCCCCTGCCCGTTCCCCAGGTGCGGGTTCGGAATGCCCGCCGGGCTTTGGGGTTTTTGGCCGCTTCCGTTTACGATCACCCGAGTCTCGGCTTGGAAGTGGTGGGAGTAACGGGGACTAACGGCAAAACGACCGTGACCCATCTGGTGGAGCGAATCGCCGCTCGGCACGGCCATAAGGTGGGTTTGATCGGGACTTTGGGGGCGAGAATCGCCGGGCGCCGGATCCCCGGGCAGCGGACGACCCCGGAAGCGACGGAAATTCAGAAACTCCTGGCGGCTATGCGGGCTGAAGGGGTGAGCCTGGCGGTCATGGAAGTGTCTTCGCACGCTCTGGATCTGGGCCGGGTCAACGGCTGCGAGTTTGATGCGGGGATTTTTACCAACTTGACACAGGATCATTTGGACTATCATAAGACGATGGAGGAGTATCTGGAGGCCAAAGCCAAGCTCTTCCGGGGTTTGCAGGGGAAAAAAGAGCCCAAAATCGCAATTATTAATGCAGATGATCCGGCGGCAGACAGGTTAAGACAAGCCTCCGCGGCGGCGGTTGTCACCTATGGTCTGGGGGAAGCGGTGGATTACCGGGCGGCCGAGGTGCGGCCGGGTGTGGACCGGGTGAGTTTCCGGGCCGAATTTCGCGGACGCCGGCAGGAAGTGGTTTATGCCACGCCGGGCTTGTTCAGCGTTTATAATGCCTTGGCGGCCTTTGCCTGGGCGGTGGAGCGGGGTTACGACCCGGAAGAAGCTGCCGAGGCCCTGGCCGGGATATCCGGAGTGCCCGGGCGATTTGAAAGCATCCGCCAGGCCCAGCCTTTTCAGGTCATCGTTGACTATGCCCATACGCCCGACGGTTTAGCCAACGTGTTGAAAACCGCGCGGGAATTCACGCCGGGCCGCTTAATCACGGTGTTTGGCTGCGGCGGGGACAGGGACAGGGGCAAGCGGCCCCTCATGGGCGGTCTGGCCACCCAGTACAGCGATTTCACCTTGGTTACCTCGGATAATCCGCGCACTGAAGATCCGGAGGAGATCATTAAGGAAATCCTGAAGGGGGTACGGGGCAGCTGCGAGAGTGTCGTTGACCGCCGGGAAGCGATCCGCCGGGCCTGTGGCATGGCTGGCCCCGGGGATACGATCCTCATCGCCGGCAAAGGGCATGAAACCTACCAAATCATCGGTTCGGAGACACATCCGTTTGACGACCGGGAGGTTGCCCGGGAAGTACTGGCAGGTTTGGGATACGGGGGGTCTGGTCATGTGGCGAGGTAAAGATGTCGCCCGGCTGGCAGGGGGGACTTTACTGGGTGATGCGGAAGTTCAGGTGCGGGGCTGCCTGTTGGACAGCCGCCGAGCCCAAGGCGGGGAGATATTTTTCGCTTTGCCCGGAGAAAGAAGGGACGGGCACGAGTTTCTGGCTGCTGCCTGGCAGGCCGGGGCCGCGCTGGCGCTGGCAGATCAAGCCCGCTGGGGCCCGGATGTGAAAACCTGGCCCGCTAGGCCGAGCGAGATCCCGCCCGGGAAAGCTTTGGTTCTGGTGGATTCCGTGCCCGTTGCCCTGCGGACTTTGGCCAAGGCTTGGAGGGAGCGGATCGGGGCCAAAGTCGTCGCCGTCACGGGGAGCAACGGCAAAACCACCACCAAGGACATGGTGGCCGCCGTGCTCGGCAGGCGTTATCGGGTCTGCAAGAACCTGGAAAACCATAATAATGAATTAGGGCTTCCTTTCACGGTTCTTAATGCCCCGCCGGATACGGAAATCCTCGTCTTGGAAATGGGGATGCGAGGGCTGGGTCAAATCAGGGCTTTGACAGAAATTGCCCGCCCGGATACCGGGGTGATTACGAATATCGGAACAGCGCACTTGGAACTTCTCGGTTCGCGGGAGAAGATTGCCCGGGCCAAGTGGGAACTCGTCGAAGCCCTGCCCAAGGATGGCTGGGCGGTGCTCAATGCCGAAGACCGGCCGAGTGCGGAGAAAGCCAAAACCGATCCCCATCCGGCCAGGTTTTACGGTTTACGCGGGGACTGGATGAAAGCGGAAGTCAGCGGCACAGATCTGGTCGCGCAAGGGGCTATGGGCACGGGATTTATCGCCGCCTGGGGCGGGGAGCGGGCACAGGTCCGTCTGCCCCTGCCGGGTGAACATCACGTTTTGGATGCCTTGGCGGCCCTTGCGGTGGGGACGATTTACGGGATTTCCCTGGCGGAGGGAGCGCGAGGACTGGAGGGAGTGGAGCTCTCCAGGATGAGGCTGGAAGTCAGGCCCGGAATCGAGGGGAGCACGCTCATCAGCGATGTCTACAACGCGAATCCGGCGTCGATGCAGGCCTCTCTCGGCATCTTGAAGGAACGGGCCGGTACCAGCCCCACAGTCGCGATTCTGGGGGAGATGTATGAACTGGGGGAGGAAAGCAAGTCCGGGCATAACCGGGTCGGCCGGGTGGCGGCCGCTCTGGGGCTCAGCAGCCTGATTACCGTGGGCGCTTTGGCGGAGGATATTGCCGTCGGCGCCCGGGAAGCGGGCCTCGACTCGGACAAGGTCAACATCTGTGCCACCCGGGAAGAGGCGGTGGAGAAAGCCGTGCATATCCTCAAGAAACTGCCGGCCGGGGCTTGGGTTTTAGTCAAGGGATCCCGGGGCATGAGGATGGAAACGGTGAGCGGGGCCCTTCAAGCCGGGGATTTTTCCTGAGACCGGATGGAGGCTGTCCGGGAAGGTCCGGCCGAGCGGTTGAGCGGCCGATTGGTTGAAGGGCCGAGCGGAAGGGCTGGCAGAAAAGGAAGGTTTTAGAACATGTTGGAACGTTTGGCCATGGCGGCCGGATTGACTTTGGTGATCACCTTGTTGCTGGGGCCTTTTTTCATCCCGATTCTCCGCATCCTCAAGTTCGGCCAGCAGATTCGGCTGGAAGGCCCGCGGGGTCATCAAAAGAAAGCGGGAACCCCGACGATGGGCGGAATCATTTTTCTGGTCAGTATTGTGGTGGGGGCGCTTGCCTTGGCGGAGAAACCTACCTCCTTGGAAATGATGACCGTGGTAGGGTCCATGCTGGGTTTCGGCGTGTTGGGCTTTATGGATGATTTTATCAAAGTGGTCATGCGGCGTTCCCTGGGGTTGCGGGCCTATCAGAAACTGGCCGGCCAAATTGTGCTCGCCCTCCTTCTGAGTGTGGTTTCCGTCAAAGTTCTCGGTCGCGGGACAGACGTGATTATACCGTTTACTTCAATTCACTGGCAGCTGGGCCGGTTTTATTACCCTTTGGCGGTCTTCATTATCGTCTGGATCGTCAACGCCGTGAACCTGACGGACGGGCTGGACGGTTTGGCGGCGGGCACGACTCTGCTGGCCGCTTTGGCCTATGTCGTGATAGCCCTGCTGGCGGCGATCCAGGGCATCGGCGTGGCGGTCCTGGCGCATGACTCCGATTTGGCGGTTTTCGCGGCTGCCGTAGTCGGGGGTACTTTGGGTTTTTTGCGTTTCAATGCGTATCCGGCCCGCGTCTTCATGGGAGATACCGGTTCTTTGGCCCTGGGCGGGGCTTTGGCGGCTCTCGCCGTACTGACCAAAAGCGAACTGGTGCTCATTATCGTAGGCGGGATTTTTGTCTTGGAAGCGCTTTCCGTCATTTTGCAGGTGATTTCTTTCCAGACGACCGGCAAACGGATCTTTCGCATGAGCCCTTTGCACCACCACTTTGAACTGGGGGGGTGGAGCGAATGGAAAGTCGACACGGTTTTTTGGACGGTGGCCTTGTTCTGCGCGGTTTTGGGCATTATCGCTTACTTCCCGGGGTTCGGGTCCTGAAAAGGCGCGGGCGCTGGATGAAGGACTCAGTAAATTCCGCGGCGGCATCGATACCGGAGGCAGAGATACTGAGAGGGATGAACGAAGTACTGTGGATTCCGCGGCCAAACGGCCGGCAGGAAAAGACAACTGGGGATGAAGGAAAATGGAGAAAAAGCAGAGAACGGACAGCGACTCGGAACAGGGGAATCCGGGAGGACATGTTATGATCGGGATCGATAGCACAGACTTTGGTACAGACTCCGGCACGAACTTCAAGGGCAAACGGGTCTTGGTGGTGGGGTCAGGACTGAGCGGGCAAGGAGCCGCGGCTCTGCTGGCTTCCCGGGGGGCTAAGGTATTCATTACAGACCGTAAGCCGGCGCGGGAATTGCCGGAAGTCGCCGCTTTGGGTTTGCCTGACGAGCGTATGTTCCTGGGCAAAACGCCGGATCTAACCGAGGTGCGGCCGGAACTCGTCGTGCTTTCGCCGGGGGTCTCTCCCCGGCAGGGGTTCATTCAGGAGGCCTTGGCCCGGCGGATTCCGGTCTGGTCCGAAGTGGAATTAGCCTTGAGAAACTGTCCGGCTGTGAGCGTAGGGGTGACGGGGACCAACGGCAAAACGACCACGACCACCCTGATCGGGGAACTGGCGCAGCAGACAGGCCGCAAGACCGTGGTGGCGGGAAACATCGGGGTGGCGCTGAGCCGTGAGGTGGTGGGGTTAAGCGGAGAGGACATTGTGGTGGCTGAGCTGTCCAGTTTTCAGCTGGAATTTGTCGACCGGGCGCGTTTGCACATTGCCGTCATGCTGAACCTGACTCCCGATCACCTGGACCGGCACGGCAGTGTGGAACAATACCTGGCGGCTAAAGCGAAGATCTTCGCGCACCAGGAAGAGGGGGATTTGGCGGTTCTCAATTGGGATGACCCTATCGTGCGCGGCCTGGCTCCGCAGCTTAAGGCCAGGGTGTTGTTTTTCAGTCCGACGCGTTTTTTGGAGGACGGGGTCAGCCTGCGGGGAGACATGATCGTTTTTGCCGCCAAAGGGGTGGTTGAGCCGATTCTCAAGCGGGGTGAACTGCAACTGCGCGGGAGCCACAATTTGGAGAACGTGATGGCCGCGGCCGCGGCCGCCCGGGAGTTAGGCTTGTCCCGGGAGCAAATCGCCGAGGGGCTGCGGAATTTTAAAGGGGTTGAACACCGCCAGGAGACCGTGGGAACGTTCGAAGGGATCCTCTTCGTCAACGACTCGAAAGGAACGAACACGGATGCGGCTGCCAAAGCGCTCCTGGCTTTCCCGGAACCGCTGGTCCTGCTGGCCGGCGGCAAGAATAAAGGTCTGGATTTCCACGACTTTATGACGTTGGTGCGGGAGAGAGTGAAAAGTCTGGTCCTTCTGGGGCAGGCCGCGGACGAGATGGAGCAAGCGGCACAGGAGGCCGGAGTGGGCCGCGTCCTGAAAGCCGGCTCTTTTCCGGAAGGGGTGGAACTGGCCATCGCCGAAGCCAAGGCCGGGGATGTCGTGCTCCTCTCTCCGGCTTGTACGAGTTGGGATATGTTTAAGAGTTATGAGGAAAGAGGGGAATTGTTTAAGGCGTTAGTGCGTAGGCATTACAGAGGCCGGGGGTCAGAGGCAAGAGGTATTACAGAGGCCGGAGGTCAGAAAGTAGACGTGGCGAAGGAAGCTGAGGGCGTTGAGAAGCGCCGCGTTACAGAAGCCGGAGGTCGGAAGCCAGAGGTCAGAAGCCGGAGGCCGAAGGCCGAAGGATAGACCTGGCGAAGGGAGTGGGAAAACGTAAAGGAGCGCCACCGGTTCGCGTCAGGTATTACTCCGGAGTTTGGTGCTTTAGCCGCGAAGCCGAGAGAGCGGCTCCGGCGCCGCGGTGCAATATATTCCGGGCGGAGTGTTTCCGGACTGCTCATCCGCTCGTAATCCCCGGGGTATAGAAAATAAATCCCCCTACGGAAAAGTAGGAGGAAGTTTGTATCGGCAGCTTAGGCGAAGCCTGGCGCCGGCGGATTCAGCGAAGGCTGAGAGCCTATTGATGAGGGAGGGGGATCTCGAATGCCCAAAGGCCGCCGTCCGGATATGGTGTTGTTGGGAGCGATTCTGGCACTGCTGGCGATTGGGGTCGTGATGGTGTACAGTTCGAGCGCTGTTAAGGGCTACGTTCAATTCGACGATCCCTACCATTTCCTCAAAGCCGAGATCATCTGGGTGGGCTTGGGTCTGGGCGCCATGCTCCTGGGCCTGCGGCTGGATTTACAGTTTGTGCGCCGCTGGGCGAAACCGGCCCTTTACTTGGCCATTGTGCTATTGGTTCTTGTCAAAGTGCCGGGCATCGGGCGCAAAGTCAACGGGGCGGATCGCTGGATCGGGCTTGGACCTTTGTCGATTCAACCTTCCGAGGTGATTAAGCTGGCCATGGTTTTGGTTATGGCCCATCTTCTGGCTCTTAGGCCCCGGCAGATTCAGTCCTTTCGCAAAGGGCTCCTGCCGATTCTGGCCCTCTTGGGCTTGGTGGCCGGGCTGATCATGCTGCAGCCGGATTTAGGGACGACGCTGGCCATTGCCGGGACGACTTTCTTCATGTTGATTGCGGCCGGGGTGCGGACCGGGCAGCTTGTGGCCTTGGCCGGAGGAGGCTTGGGGTTGGTGGTGGCGGCCATTGCGGCGGCTCCTTACCGCATGAGGCGCATTCTCGCTTTTTTGGATCCGTGGGCCGACCCTTCCGGCAAGGGGTATCAGACCATTCAGGCTCTGCTGGCTCTGGGTCCGGGCGGTTTGTTCGGTTTGGGGCTGGGGCAAAGCCGGCAGAAATTTCTCTACCTGCCGGAGAACCATACGGATTTTATCTTTGCCATGGTTGGGGAGGAGTTGGGCTTTGTCGGGGCCACACTCGTGATTCTGCTCTTTTTTCTGGTGGCCTGGCGGGGCTTTCGCACGGCCATGGCGGCTCCCGACCCTTTTGCGGGACTGTTGGCGGTTGGAATCACGGGGCTCGTTTCCATCCAGGCCATGATCAACATGGGCGTTGTCAGCGGGGTCCTGCCGGTGACGGGAATTACTCTGCCTTTTTTGAGTTACGGAGGTACCTCCCTGGTCTTTACCATGTTGGCCGTCGGGGTTTTACTTAATATTTCATCTCAGGTAAGGTAAATGTCCTGCCCGGCGGACAGCCGGCGAAAGGAGAGAACTCGCTTGCGTGTGATCGTAACCGGCGGCGGAACCGGGGGCCATATTTATCCGGCCCTGGCCATTGCCCGGGGATTGAGGGATAAAGTCCAGGATTGTGAGATTCTTTATGTAGGCACCCGTCAGGGCATGGAAGCAAAGCTGGTGCCGGAGGCCGGCTGGAGATTTTCCGGAGTGAGCGGGCAGGGACTGCCGCGGAAGATGAGCTGGGAGAGCCTGAAAACCGTAGCCCGAAGTTTTCAGGCCCTTTGGCAGACCAAGGAGATCCTGCGCCATTTCGGGCCGGATCTGGTTGTGGGAACCGGCGGGTATGTGTCGGGGCCGGTCGTGCTGACGGCTGCGATGTTCGGCATTCCCACCCTGCTGCATGAGCAGAATGCCCTGCCGGGTATCACGAACAGGATCTTGGCCCGGGTGGTGAAAAGGGTGACGGTAACGTTTCCCGAGAGCCTGCCGCGTTTTCGGGCCGACGGAAAGGCGGTCTTAACCGGACTGCCGGTCCGCCCCGATATTGGCAAGGTAAGCCGTGCCGCCGGCGCCAAACACTTCTCCCTGCGTCCGGAGCGCCTGACCCTTCTGGTTACGGGAGGAAGCCGGGGGGCCCGGACGCTGAACCAGGCGATGCTCACGGTGCTGGAGAAGCTGGCTCTGCGGTCCGAAGTCCAGGTGATCTGGGCGACGGGGAGCAATACTTATCAAGAGACTCTGGACGGCTTACGCCGGCGGGGTATTGACTGGGAACGTCCGAACTGGCGAATTTTGGAATATCTGAAAGATATGCCACAGGCGTATGCCGCGGCGGACCTCTGCCTCAGCCGGGCAGGTGCGGCCTCTCTGGCTGAGCTGATGGCAGCCGGAAAACCGAGTGTCCTTATTCCCTACCCGTTTGCGGCGGAAAACCATCAAGAGTACAACGCCCGCGCTCTGGTCGAAGCGGGAGCCGCCCGCTTGATTTTGGACAAGGAATTAACCGGACAGAGGCTGTGGCAGGAGGTCGAGGGTTTGCTGGCAGACCGGGCTCTCCTGGGGCGTATGGGTGCGGCGGCACGCGGGCTGGCCCAGCCGGAGGCTCTGAGTAAGATCGTAGATCTCTGCCTGGAAACGGCCTGGAAGTGAGGCAGGCGTCTGCGTCTTCTCTCGGTTTCCGCTTGGTCTTCTCTTGGTCTTTCCTCAGTCTCTTTCCGGTCTCCTCTTTCACACCTTTTGACCCGGCCGCATAACATAAGGCAGTCAAAAAGGTCTGGGAAAGGAGCCGGTGCGTGTGTGGCCGAAGCGGAAACTTAAATTACTGGCAGTACAGGATGCGGTGGGTTTGCGAGAATTTCAGGCATTGTTGAAGGCTGTGGGTTTACCTTATGAGGTGGAGGAACCGGGAACTCGAATACATAACGGAAAAGATAGTTTTTGGTATGCCGATCGGCGCGGAGAACTACCTGATCGGGAAGTGCGGGACGGACAAGTACCTAACCGGGAAGTGCCCGGCGGGGAAGGGCCGTGTGCTGAAATGCCGCCGGGGGTGTGCACGGATTTGATCGTCTGGCCGGGAGTGAGTGGGGAGGCAGCAGAGCGGGTACGGATTCCCGGCATGCGGTCTCTGTCTCCGGAGGAGTTTTTGGCGGAGATTTGGCAGGACGAAGTTCTTCTGCCGGTGTTCCCGCCTTTGGTCGGGATCGGGGGCAAGCCCTTGCTGTGGGTAATTTTGCGGGAAGCCGGCTTCGCCCCTTCCCTGCTCTGGCTGGACAGCGATGGAGTCTGGTACGGGGAAAAGGCTCCCGGTCTCGGTTGGATTGTGCCCGGGGTCTGGCTGCGGGAGATGGCGGGGGAGAGGCGTTTAGGCAGAGAAGGGCCCAAGGAACCCGTGTCATGGGTGGTGCGCCCGGATAGGGTGGATTTCTACGCCGCTTCCGGAGTGCCCGGGAAAGGGAGGTATCTTGGCGCTTTGCCGCGTTGGCCGGAGCCGGGGGAAGAAACGGAGGCGTGCGGGAGTATCGCTCAGGCCTTGGGACTCGGGGTTGCTTGGGCGGATGTTCGGCAGGCTTTGCAATCGCTGTGGCCGGGTGAGCAACTGCTCGCGTTCAAGGAGTTGAGACCTTCGGCCGCTTGGAGAACTGAAACTGAGGGGAGTCAACCGGATGGTGTTAGACGGGTTCAAAGGCAGAGTGGAGCACAATTACCCACTGAAGAATTTAACGACTTGGAAGATCGGCGGGCCGGCTGAATATGTCTGCTGGCCGGAGAGTGCGGAGGAATTGGTTGCGGCTGTCCGGGAGGCCCTTAGTCAAGGACAGGATTTCCGGATCATCGGCCGGGGTTCAAATCTGCTGGCGCCTGATCGGGGTTTGGCGGGAATCACGGTCGTAACCACCGAACTAAGGCGGATCCTGTGGGGGGAACATTCGGTTTGGGTGGAAGCGGGGTATTCTCTGGCGAAGCTGGCCCGGGAAGCCGGTGAACGCGGCTGGTCGGGACTGGAGTTTGCCGGGGGAATTCCCGGGACAGTCGGAGGAGCCGTGGTCATGAATGCCGGGGCCTATGGTGAAGACATGGCAGGCGGAATCAAGAACGTCAAGGTTTGGTGTGACGGTGAAGTCCGACTTCTCAACAGGGAAAGGCTGAAGTTCGGGTACCGTACCAGCTCCTTTCAGGACGAAAGCGTGTGCGGAGTCGAGGCGGCGCTCTCTGTCGATCCCCCGACAGCGCCGGAGCCTGCGGCCGGACCTCCGGGAAAGGGAGGAAAGCTGAGCCTCCGGCCCCTGGTCTTGGCTGCCGAACTTTCTTTTGGGCCGGGTGAGCGGGAGCGGATTCTGGCGCGCATGAGCGAAGGCCTGCGCAAGCGGGCGGCCGCTCAGCCTCTGGCTGAAGCCAACGCGGGCAGTGTCTTCCGCAATCCGCCCGGGGATTACGCCGCCCGGCTAATTGAGCAGAGCGGCTGGAAAGGAAAAAGATGCGGCGGAGCCAAGGTGTCCGAAAAACATAGCAATTTTATCGTCAATACCGGGGAAGCGACGGCGACCGACGTCCTGTGTCTGATCGAAGATATTCGCGCAGATGTATGGCAAAAGTTCGGCATCCGGCTGGAGACGGAGGTTCGTTATCTGGGAGCGGAAGGCGGCAGAAGATAATGTATCAAAGGTGAACGCTGCCGCAGGCTGACATATTTTCTTTAAGGTTTAGTGTCTTAATCTGGCGTTTCAGGTGTTAACGGTCCGGAGGTTTGTTATTCCGGAGCAAAAGAGGAGGAGGAGCGGTTATGGCCATGGACCGCTATGTGATAACCGGGGGGCAGCCGCTGGAGGGGAGCATCCGGGTCAGCGGGGCCAAGAACGCCTCTTTGCCGCTGTTGGCGGCGGCGCTGCTGGCGGAAGGTACATCTGTCTTATTGGACATTCCGCATTTGGCGGATGTCAGGAATATGCTGGACGTCCTTGAGCATTTGGGGTGCCGGGTGAATTGGCAGGATGAGGCCTTGCTCATCAATGCCTCGTCTCTCAGAGACTGGAGTGTGGACGAGGAATTAATGCGCCGGATGCGGGCGTCCAATCTAATCTTGGGGCCGGTGCTGGCGCGGCACGGCCGGGTGAAGATCGCCATGCCGGGAGGCTGCGCCATCGGCTCGCGTCCGATGGACCAGCATTTAAAGGGACTTGCGGAACTGGGCGTTAAAGTCAAGGAGAAACACGGCTACATCGAGGCGTGGACTGAGGAGCTGAAAGGGGAGCATGTCTACCTGGATGTTCCCAGCGTCGGCGCCACGGAAAATCTTATGATGGCGGCCGCCCTGGCGCGCGGGACGACTTTAATACACAACGCCGCCCGGGAACCGGAGATTGTCGATTTGCAGAACTTCCTTAACAAGATGGGAGCCAAGGTTCGGGGAGCGGGTCTGGACGTCTTGCGCATTGAGGGAGTGGAAACGCTTCATCCGGCTGAACACGCGGTGATTCCGGACCGGATTGAGGCCGGAACGCACATCATGGCCGGGGTGATCACCCAAGGGGATATCCTGGTGCAGAATGTAATTCCCGAGCATCTGGAGCCGGTGGTGGCCAAGCTGCGTCAAGCCGGAGCTCGCTTGGAGGTTTATGACGACGCCGTGCGGGTACGGCCCTGCGGCAGGCTTAAGGCGATTGATTTAAAGACCATGCCCTATCCGGGATTTCCGACCGATATGCAGCCCCAGTTCATGGCCCTCCTGGCTTCGGCTGAGGGGACGAGCGTGATCACAGAGACGATCTTCGAGAACCGGTTCCAGCACGTGGACGAGCTCAGGCGCATGGGCGCCCGGATTCGGGTGGAGGGGCGCACGGCAGTGGTTCACGGGGCCGAGACCCTGGAGGGGGCCTTTGTCGAGGCGACTGATCTGCGGGCCGGGGCGGCTCTCTTCCTGGCGGCGCTGGGAGCCGGTGAGGCCACGGTGCTGGAAAAAGTCGGGCATATCGACCGCGGGTATGAAAACCTTGAGGAAAAATACCGCGGCTTGGGCGCCAGGTTAAGAAGAGTCAGGGCGTAGCGGGGCGTGAGACGCGTGGCGTGCGGTGCGGGGCGCGAGAGTGCGTGGCGCGGGGCGCGAGTGCGGGCGGACGAGGCATGGGGCGCCGGGGCGAAGATGCGAGGTACTGGGTGTCCCGGCTGTGGGTCTCGGGACCCTTGTGTAGGGACACTACGGTGTACGCAGCGCGGAGGTACGAGAGTACGGCGTGCGAAATGCGAAGCGCGAAGTGCGGGGTACTGGGGCGCAAGCTGTCATGGTGGGTCTCCCGGTCTTGGCATATCAGCGGTACAATGGGCGAAAGATGAGTTGCAAAGTGCGGTGTTGCTTTAGGACTAAAGTCCTAAAGCAACTTGTTTTCAAGAAAAAAGAATGACTCAGAGGACGGAATTCGGTATACTTGGGACAAGGGGGAAAAAGAGTTGCCAGCCAAGCGAACGAATACGTTCTTTCTCTATGTTGCCGTCCTCGTGGTTATGTTGGCGGTGGGGCTGGTGGTTGCCCTCCGCTCCGGCGTTTTTACCATCAGGCACATCAGTGTTACCGGTTTGCGGCAGATTCCGGCAAGCGATATTCAGCGCCTGGCCGAAGGCGCGCTGGGTCAGAATCTTTTCCTTTTTGACCGGGAAGGTTTGACTCAGAAGATCATGCTGCATCCTTTGGTGCGTTCGGTTGAGTTTCAGCGCCAATTCCCCGACACGCTGGAGGTCCAAGTGACGGAACGGACGCCGGCAGCCCTGCTGGTCGTGCCCAACGGGGTGCTGGAAGTCGATTCCCGGGGGGTCTTCCTGCGCCGTTTGGAAGGATGGCCCAAAGTGGATTATCCGGTCCTGACCGGGGTGACGGTTCCGGATACTGCGGGGCCGGGGCAGAAGCTGACCGATCCGGGTCTGGAAGCGGAACTCAAAGTTCTCGCCCAAGCGCCGAGTGCCATGCTGCCTTTGCTGAGCGAGGTTCAGGTCAATGTGGCCCGGCAGGTTACCCTCTTTCTGACCAGCGGGGTGGAAGTCCGTTTAGGCCAAGCCACCGAGTGGAAAGATAAACTTGCGGTGCTTTTTAACCTGTTGCAAGATAAGGATTATCAGTCCATCCAACAAGGGGTGGCCTATATCGATTTTACCGCGGCAACTCCGGTGATCGGCCGCTGAGGAAGGGGGAAGAAATGTGTGGCTGCCGCTTCTGGGTTTGATTTTGGGTTTGGCCATCGGGTATGTGAGCCCTTTTTCCGTGCCCATTAACTATGCCAAGTATTTGTCAGTGGGCATTCTGGCCGCTCTGGACTCGGTTTTGGGCGGCATCCGGGCCGCGCAAGAGGATCATTTTGACAGCACGGTTTTTCTGACCGGCTTTTTCAGCAATATGATTCTGGCAGGGTTTCTGGCTTATGTCGGCGACCGTATCGGGGTGGATCTTTATTTGGCGGCCGTGGTGGCTTTCGGGGTGAGACTCTTTCAGAACCTGGCCATCATCCGGCGTCATCTCTTAAAGAAATAAAGAACCGGGGATCGAAAAATGCCGCCAAAAAGGGGAATTCGTCTAAAGAAAATTTACTTTTTAGCCTAATTTAAAGAGGGATATCGGACAAGTTTATAGAATTCGTAAGTGTGTATGTATGATCAGATACCCAGCCCACACATCTGAACGAGAATAAGCGGACGGTGACCGGGTCTTCGCATCAAGTCGGTGCGCCCGGGTCCGAGGAGATCGGTTTCGCGGAAATAAGAAGTCGTCCATGGGCGAAAGATGCGAGGAGGGTCAAAAGATAGATGCTGGAATTTGAGACGGAGATGAACCAGTTTGCAGAGATCAAAGTGATCGGTGTCGGCGGAGGGGGCAACAACGCGGTAAACCGTATGATTACCTCGGGCTTGAAAGGGGTGGAGTTCATATCGGTGAACACGGACTCTCAGGCCTTGAACCTTTCCCGCGCAGGTCGGAAAGTGCAAATAGGGATAAAGCTGACTAAGGGCTTGGGAGCGGGAGCTAACCCGGAGGTAGGGGCAAAAGCCGCCGAAGAGAACCGGGAGGACTTGATCGAAGTTCTGAAGGGGGCGGATATGGTTTTTGTCACCGCCGGTATGGGCGGGGGAACCGGAACCGGAGGCGCGCCCATAGTGGCCGAGGTGGCCAAAGAGTTGGGGGCTTTGACGGTGGGAGTCGTGACCCGGCCGTTTACGTTCGAAGGGCGTAAACGCGCCATGCAGGCGGAAAAAGGGATTGCCGAACTCAAGAGCAAGGTGGATACTCTGATCACGATTCCCAATGATCGTTTGCTTCAGGTGGTGGACAAGCACACGACGATTCATGAAGCTTTTCGGATTGCGGACGATGTTCTGCGTCAAGGGGTGCAGGGAATATCCGATTTGATTGCGGTGCCGGGTTTGATTAACCTGGATTTTGCCGATGTTAAGACGATCATGATGAGCACCGGCTCGGCCTTAATGGGGATCGGGCAAGCTTCGGGAGAAAACAGGGCGTCTGACGCAGCCCGTAAGGCTATTTCCAGTCCGCTCTTGGAGACTTCGATCGAAGGCGCGCAGGGGGTTCTTTTGAACATAACAGGGGGCGTGAACATGACGCTGTTTGAGGTGAACGAGGCGTCGGAAATCATCGCTGAAGCGGCTGACCCGGAAGCCAATATTATTTTCGGGGCGGTGATTGACGACACTCTGAAAGAAGAAGTGCGCGTCACGGTGATCGCCACGGGATTTGACCAGCGCCGGAGTCAGAGTGTCAAACCCCCCGAACTGGTCATTAAACCGGTCCAGAACGATATGGAAGTGGATATCCCGGAATTCCTGCGCCGCAGGCGCTGAAATCAGAAGTCGGGGGTCAGAGGTCTGAAATCAGAAGTACGAAGTCCGAATGGGTCAAAGCTGGTTTTTTGCTGCGAAAGCCCGCCTGAATATCAGGCGGGCTTTCGCGATCCCACAAAAGGCCTTAAACAAAAAATACTACAGGACCCGCATTTATTTTCCTTTAATTACCATACGAATCCACCCTAAAGCGACAGGTTTTACCGGCCCCGTCCGGTATAATTTTTTGGAGAGCCCGGAAGAAAGGTGTCAGAAGATTATGCCCGAAGTGACTTATCTCGATCTGAATGTTTTGATCAATGGAGTGATGGATGCTTTTCTCCTGGGGTTGACCGCCAAACTTCTTCACTATCCCGTGCGCAAGCGGGGCCTTTTCTACGGGGCTCTGCTCGGAGAAGTGCCGGTAGTTCTGGTGGTGTTGGGGCCGTCCCCGTGGCTGACCTTGAGCAAAATCCTCGTCCCCTTTTTCATGGTGGGAGTCAGCTTGGGCTCTCGCGGCAGGAGGCCGTTTCTCAAAGCGCTTTTGGGCTTCTGGCTCCTTTCCGCGGGTTTGGGCGGATTTATCTATGCGGCCTGGGATTGGCTGGGCTTCGGCAGGATGGGGACGAGCAGGACTTTTGCACTCGCTCCCGCGGATATTTTGGTATTGCCCCTCTTAGCCATTTTCTGGTCGCTGGGCCAGCGCGTCTGGCTGAACTGGTCGCAAAGGGCCCGGCAGATGGAGTTGTCGCTTTACGATTTGGAGATCGATTTCGGGGAAGAAGGCAAAGTCTTGCGGGTCAAAGCCCTGCTGGATACCGGGAACCAGCTGCGGGACCCCCTCACAGGCGCGCCTGTCATCCTCCTGGAGGAAGAGGCAGCCGTTGACGCACTGCCGGAGAAGACGCGGGGATTGCTGCGGCTGCCTTGGCGGGAGTCGGGGGATCCCTGGTCTCTGCTCTGGAAAGGAGATCCGGGGTGGTTCAAATCCCTGGTTTTTATTCCTTTCAAGGGGATTGAAGGGGAAAGCTGGCTCTTGGGAGTCAGGCCCAAGACAGTGGCCTGGAACGATGGGGAGGAGAAAAGGAGCGTTCGGGCGACCGTTGCCTTGGTGCGGCACGCACTGAGTCCGGAAGGAACTTATCAGGCCTTGTTGCATTTCGAACATATCAAGGGAGGAGCTGGAGTGCATGAATTCTGACGGGTTTTTTGGCGCAATGAGGGCCTGGCGGCAAAGATGGCAGGACAGATTCAAAGGGCTCTGGCACAGGCTGCACGTTCATGAGATCTATTATGTGGGGAGCAGTGAGGCTCTTCCGCCCCCTCTCAGCTCGGATGAGGAAGGAGAGCTTTTGACCCGGCTGGAGATGGGCGACTTGTCCGTGCGGGATGTTCTGATTGAGCGGAACCTGCGCCTGGTCGTCTATATAGGCCGCAAATTTGAGAACACCGGGGTGGGCATTGAGGATTTAGTCTCCATTGGCACGATCGGTCTGATCAAAGCGGTGAATACGTTTGATCCCCAGAAGAAGATAAAGCTCGCGACCTATGCTTCCCGGTGCATTGAGAATGAGATCTTAATGTACTTACGCCGGAACAATAAGACCCGGTCGGAAGTGTCGTTTGATGAGCCCCTGAATATTGATTGGGACGGCAACGAGCTGCTGCTTTCGGATGTACTGGGGACTGAGACGGATATCATTTCCCGACCGTTGGAAGAAGAGGTTGATCGCCAGCTTCTGCACTTGGCCATGGCCAGTCTTTCGGCCCGGGAAAAGCTGATTATGGAGCTGCGCTTCGGGTTGAACAACGGCTCGGAAAAAACTCAGAAAGAGGTGGCCGACCGCTTGGGGATCTCCCAGTCTTATATTTCCCGCTTGGAAAAACGGATCATTCGGCGGTTGCGCAAAGAATTCTGCCGGCTGGAATAACAAATTAAGCCTTGGGGCATACTCTCCAACAGAAAATCCTGGGAGGTGCTCGAATGGCTTTAAACAAAGTTGAAATCTGCGGAGTGAACACCTCGAAATTACCGGTTTTGTCCAGCGCCAAGATGAAGGAGCTGTTCGTCGTCTACCAGGCGGGGGACCGCAGTGCCCGTGATAAATTAATCTACGGCAATCTGCGTTTGGTGCTGAGTGTAATTCAAAGATTTACCAATCGGGGAGAGTTTGTCGATGATCTTTTTCAAGTCGGCTGTATCGGTTTGATGAAGGCCATCGACAATTTTGACCTTGGGCAGAATGTCAAGTTCTCCACCTATGCGGTTCCCATGATTATCGGCGAAATCAGAAGATATTTACGGGACAACAACCCGATCCGGGTCAGCCGCTCCCTGCGCGACATCGCTTACAAAGCTTTGCAGGTCCGCGATCAGCTGGTAAGCGAGTGTTCGCGCGAGCCTTCCGTGGGAGAAATAGCGACCCGGCTGTCTCTGCCCAGAGAAGAAGTGATCTTCGCCTTAGACGCGATTCAAGAGCCGATCTCTCTGTTCGAACCCATCTACCATGACGGGGGAGACCCGATCTTCGTCATGGACCAGATCGGGGATGACAAACATTCCGACGCTAACTGGCTGGAAGGACTGGCCGTGAGGGAAGCTTTGCGGCGACTGGGAGAAAGGGAGAAACTCATCCTGTCTTTGCGCTTTTTTCACGGCAAAACTCAGATGGAAGTGGCCGATGAAATCGGAATTTCTCAGGCCCAGGTTTCCCGCCTGGAAAAGGCCGCCTTACACCATATGCGCAAGTACGTATAATAATCTCGCCCTTCCCTTCATAGGAATAAGGGGAGGGGAGGGGTAAATCATGCGCATCTCGGAACTGCGGCTTTTGGATATTGTGAATGTCAAGGACGGACGGAGGTTGGGCCCGATCAAGGATCTCGACCTGGACATGGAGAGGGGAGCCATTCGCGCCATTCTCGTGGCCGGGGCCGCCCGCAGCTGGGGCATTTTTGGCGGCGGCCGCGGTGACGATATCCTAATCCCCTGGGACAGGGTGAAAAAGATCGGGGTAGATGTAATTTTGGTGGATGCGCAAGACTTACCTGACCTGGATCCTGAAAGCCCGGACCATCGTTAAGCTGAGAAAAAGGCGAAGAAAAAGGCCAAGAAAAACTTTCCGGCGCCGCGACGCTTAAGTCAGCGAGCGCTGCTCTTCAGACGCCCGCTTGCAGAAGTGGGCGTTACTTGATCGGCGAAGCCATTGCCCATCCGGCGCAGGCGGCGCCGGGCTGCACTACAGACCGGCGTGCTCCGTCGTGCGGCCCGGCAACTGTGTTCATGCTCGGGTGGTTTGTCTTTATGCGGAATCAGAGGCTGTATAGTTGTGATTTTGCGGCGGAAAAGGGCGGGAGTTTGTCAGGGCCGGAAATTATGGTATAGTTATGTTGTTAAGGTACGGTTAAGGTATCAAGGCATGGTTAAGGTATCAAGGCATGGTTCAGGTATCGGGATATCGTTAAGGTAGTGCCGGGGTGTCAGGCCGCGGGCACCGAAAGGTATCGGGGCTTGGGTCAGTTGCGGGTACCTGGGATATCAGGACGTCGTTAAGAGATGTTTGAAAGGCTCGGAGCAGCGATATCGGGAAAAAGGACAAGGGAAAACGGAGAGAACGGGGAGTTCGCCATGGAATGGAAATGGGTCAAGGAGGGACAAGCGTATCTTCGACTTGACTGGGAAGAAGAGCAAGTGGAAGCGGGGTTTTCCGTCCGCGAGGGGGGAGTGAGCACGGGAGCCTTTGCGTCTCTGAATTTGGGTTTCCATGTCGGAGACGAAGCCGCGGCAGTGCTGGTAAACCGTGAGCGCTGGCTCGGCGTTTGGGGGGCGGGTCGGCGCGATGCCGTCGTCGGCGAGCAGGTGCACGGGACCGAGGTGGTTTGGGTTACGGAAGCGGAGGCCGGGCGGGGAAGCGGGGAAATCGGCTCCGCTCTGCCTGGGGCGGACGGGCTCCTGACGCAAAGTTCGCTGGGACTGATGGCTTTTTTCGCCGATTGCACACCGCTCTATTTCTATGATCCCAAGATCCGGGCCGTGGGCCTTGCTCACGCCGGCTGGCGGGGAACTGCGGGCAAGATAGGCCTCAGGGTTTTGGAGGCTTTGGCCAAACGGGGGGGCAAGAGCGGCGATGTGCGGGTAGCCGTCGGGCCCAGTATCGGGCCTTGCTGTTATGAGGTGGATGAACGGGTGGCGGCCTATTTTCGGCGGGAATTCTCCGAAACCCCGTTTCTCAAGGCGACCCGGCCCGGGCACTATCGTTTGGATTTATGGCAGGCCAACATAGAGACTCTGGTCGGGGCGGGGGTTTTGCCCGGCAGGATTGCGACGGCCGGGTTGTGCACATCTTGCCACCCGGAGTACTTCTACTCTCATCGCCGGGACGGAGTGCCTACAGGCAGGATGGCAGCTTGGATTCGCCTCAAACCCGCGGCAGCGGAGGCTTAAGGGGCCGGAGGCGGGAAGGGACGCATCAGGGCGGGTATGTCTGGGGGAAGCGGTGGTCTTTGGCGGGGATGACGACGAGGGGAAGGTGTGGAGTTTGCCCACAATTTTGGTGGTGGATGACGAAAAACCCATTCAGGAGCTCCTGAGCTTTAATTTGGAAAAGGAAGGGTACAAAGTCCGGGTGGCGGCGGACGGCGCAGAGGCCTTGGACTGGGTGGAAAAGGAGCTGCCGGATCTCATGATCCTCGATCTGATGCTGCCCGGCATGACAGGTTTGGAAGTTTGCCGGAGGCTGCGCATGATGCCGAAGTACCGGGAGCTGCCCATCATCATGCTGACGGCCAAAGGAGAAGAGATCGACAAGGTGCTCGGTTTGGAACTGGGAGCGGATGACTATATGACCAAACCGTTCAGCCCGAGAGAACTTGTGGCCCGGATCAAGGCGCGGTTGAGGCGGGTTGCGGTTACTCCCGAGGAGAGTGTCGAGATCAGGCGGGGTGACCTGAGAATGGATCTCGGCCGTTTCCAAGTCTTTGTTCAAGGGCAGGAGACTGAACTCACACCCAAGGAGTTTGAACTTTTGCGCGTTCTCGTGCTTAATCCGGGCAGGGTCTATTCCAGGGACGAGCTGTTGGAACAAATTTGGGGTTATGATTATGCCGGGGATACGCGTACCGTGGATGTTCATATCAGGCATTTGCGTCAGAAAATTGAACAGGACCCGTCGAATCCGAGCCGGATTGAAACCCTGCGCGGGGTGGGCTACCGTTTCAAAGGGTAGGGGGTACGACTGTTCCCGTACGGCCGCAGAGTCTGGGAGCGGCGTTTGAGTCCGGAGGAATGCTGACATGAGCTTAAAATGGAAACTGACGGGTCTGTTTCTGGTGATGACAGGGCTCAGCCTGCTTCTTTTTCGGAATGGCGAGAGTGTCCTGAAAGGGTATGGGTTCACGGTCAATCCCTGGATGACTTTTCTGGCCCTTGTCCTCCCGGGGGGATTGGTCCTAATATATTCTTACCGGCTGACCGAGGATGTGCGGACTCTGCAGGCCTGCGCCCAACGCCTTTCCCGCGGCAGTTTTGAGCAAGTTCCGGGCCTGAGCTCCGGGGCCGAATTAGGGCAGCTGGGGGAGGAGCTAAACAGGCTTTCCCGGCATATTGAGAACCTGATTCAAACGGCGGCCCAGGAAACGCACCGGCTCGAGGCCTTACTGGGGGGAATGCAGGAAGGGGTCGTGGCCTTGGATCATGTCGGGCGGGTGGTCTTGCTCAACAGTGCGGCGGAGGAGATATTTTCCCGCCCTTTTGCCGAAGTGAAGCATAAGTACCTGGTGGAGCTCGTTCAGGACCAAGAGTTGGACAGGCTGGTGGCCGAGGTCCTCCAAGGGGGGGCGGCCGCTTTGATAGAACTGAACATCGGAGAATACATTGTGCGGACTCAGGTCAGCCCGATTTTGTCGGAAGACGGCCGCGCGCGGGGGGCGGTGATTGTCTGTCACGACATAACGGAACTGAGGCGCCTGGAGAAACTGCGTACGGAATTTGTGGCCAATGTTTCCCACGAATTGCGCACACCCCTGACCTCGATTAAGGGTTTTGCCGAGACGCTTTTGGACGGTGCGGCGGAGGAGCCGGCCCTGCGGGAGCGTTTTCTTAAGATTATTCAAGCCGAGTCCCTGCGTCTGCAGCGCCTGGTGGAGGACCTCCTGACCTTGTCCCATATTGAGAACAGGGGTGTACGCAGGGCGGACGGTATCAGCAACGTGCAGAGGGCTTATGAGAAGATTCAGCCGGTGATTGAACGTTATGCGGAAGCTAAGGGCATCAGTCTCAATGTGGCGATTCCCCCGGATCTTCCCGCTCTTTCGATCGGCGAGGATTTGCTCAGCCAGCTGATGCTGAATCTATTAGAGAACGCGGTAAAATATACTTCCGGAGGGAGCGTCTGGCTTAAGGCTTCGACGGGTGTGGGGGAGGTGCGTTTGGAATTCGGCGACACCGGCTGCGGCATTCCCGAAAAAAGTCTGCCCAGGATTTTTGAGCGTTTTTTCCGGGTCGATAAAGCCCGCTCCCGGGAACAGGGGGGAACGGGTTTGGGTCTCAGTATTGTCAAGCATATTGTGGACGGGTCGGGAGGTAAGGTGACCGTCCAATCCGAGCTGGGCAAGGGGACGGTGTTTACCTGCAGTCTGCCTATGGCGCTGTGAGGCGGGGGAAGGAGGCAAGCATGAGCAAGAGCGGCGCGGCGGAGCGCGGAAAGCGGCGCATAGGCTCCCGGGTGTTGGGCTTTACGGTTTTCTTCATCGCTGTGGCCCTGTCGGGGTTTGGTCTGGCGCGGGAGGCTTGGGGGCCCGCTCCTCCTCAGTATGTCCGGGCCTATACGGGGACGGTCCGGCATGAGAAACAGGTCAGCGTGGTGTTTGCGAATCTCGAATATCCCCTGCGGGCCCCGGCGGACGGCAGGGTTGAGTTCAAAGGGCCGGACGGCGAACGCTTTCGGCGCTGGGAGGTTGTGGCGACCATCAGCGGTCAAGGGGCGGCACCCGGAGTTTCCGGCGCAGGGACGGCCATCCAGGTCCAGGCGCCGCACGGCGGGCTTCTCTACCGGACGGTGGATGGGCTGGAGTCGCTCTATACCCCGGACGGTTTTCTCAATATGGACCTGGCGAAACTACTGGCCTTACAGGGTAAACCAACGCAAGTGCAAGAGGTCAAGGCCGGTGAGGTGTTCGGGAAAATCGTGGACAACCTCAGTCCGTCTTATGCTTTTGTCAAACTGTCCTCCTTGGACGGATTGACTCTGGGAAAACGTTTCCGGCTCATTATCCGGGGACAGCGGGAAGATGGAACCATAGTGCGCAAATCCGCCGCTCCGCTGGGGGTGGTGGTCCGTTTTGACAATTTCGTCAATGGGAGTGTGAGGGCCAGGCAGCAAACGGCACAGTGGGAGTTCCGCCCGGCCACGGCCGGAACGGTGGTGCCTGAGCGGGCTCTCTGGCAAGAGGGGGGCAAAGAAGGGCTCTTCGTCATTAAGGGCGGAGTTTTGCACTTTCAACCGATGCCAGTCACGGACGAGAACGGGGTTGTGGCCTCTATTAAAGGTTTGGCGGCAGGGACTCCGGTCGTGATCAATCCCAGATCCGGGTTGGAAGGGGAAGCGGTTCTAAAAAATTAATGAGATATCCCAAGTTATGGCAGGAAACAGGAGACGAATGTAGAAGTAGTTATAATTCAGGAGTGATAGCAGTGGGTGTGGCGGAGAATTTAGCCCAGGTGCAAAGAAGGGTGGCTTTGGCGGCCGCCAAGGCCGGGCGGGGTCCGGCCGAAGTCAAACTGCTGGCGGTATCCAAGACAATGCCCCGGGAAAGCATCGAGGAGGCATACCGGGCGGGGCAGAGATTATTTGCCGAGAATAGGGTGCAGGAATGGTTGGTCAAGGAGCCGCAGCTCCCCCCGGATTGTGAATGGCATCTGATCGGAAGGATGCAGACCAACAAAGTCAAGTATCTCACACAGCGGATTACACTGATACATTCCCTCGATCGCCTGGGGCTTCTGCAGGCCCTGGAACATCACGGCGACAAGGCCGGCTATACGGCCAGGGTTCTGGTGCAGGTGAACGTGGCGCGTGATCCGGCCAAAGCGGGCCTCTTGCCGGAAGAAACCGCGGACTTTCTCGACCTGATCCCGGACCACCCCCATGTTCAGGTTTTGGGTTTTATGACGATCGGGGCTCTGGGAGCCAGCCTGGCCGAGACACGGGGTTTTTTCCGCGAACTGCGTCTCTTGGCGGAAAAAGTGCAAACGCGGGTGCGGCCCGGGGTCGTCCCGAGGGAATTGTCTATGGGGATGAGCCAGGATTTTGAGATTGCCGTGGAAGAAGGCGCGACCATGGTGAGGATTGGACGGGAAATCTTTGGGCAGAGGCGTTAGAAAAGGGGCGCCGCGGGCAAGGCACGGGGAAGTGCAGCGCCGGCTGCCGACGGGAGACGGTTGGGAATGGGGCCGATGAAGAGTTATGTGAAAGGAGACGTTGTCGATGCCAAAACTGTTTGACAAAGTGATCGGGATCATGGGCTTCGGGGAGGGAGAATACGAGGAAGAAGACTTTGCCCCGGAAGAAGAGGAAAGGGAGGAGATTCACGATGAGGTGAGGGGACGCCGTCCCGCTCAAGTGGTCAGTATCCACACTCAGAAACAGATGAAAGTGGTCGTCTTGGAGCCCTCCTGCTTTGAAGACGCACAGGGTATTGCCGATCAGCTGAAGAACAGGCGCCCGGTGATCGTCAATTTGGAGAATACGGAGCGCAACCTGTCCAAACGCATCGTGGATTTCATCAGCGGGACTACCTATGCTTTGAACGGTAACATGCAAAAAGTGGGCAACGGAATCTTTCTTTTCGTGCCCAATAATGTGGATATTTCGGGTGAGGCGCGGGACGAGCTGAAAGACAAGGGAATTTTTTGGGCCGGCTCTAGATAAGTGAGGTTTTTTCGGGTGGGGAGGGATTGCTATTTTCATCTTGGCCGAGATCGTGGACAACGTGGTGACCATCCTTACATGGGCGATCGTCATTCGGGCTTTGCTCTCTTTTGCTCCGAATCTTCGGGACAATGCCCTCGTCCGCCTGCTTAACGATGTTACGGAGCCTCTTCTCAGGCCCTTTCGCCGGTTTCAAATCGGCGGGGGCGGGTTTGCCGTCGATTTTTCCCCCATATTGGCAATTATCGTTTTAAATATCATTCGCACGGTACTCTTGAGAGTTCTCGGCGGGGGTTTTTGACGGCCGGCGCAGACGCCGTTTTCGGACTGGGGCGAGGGGGAGAGAAGATGCAAATGACGCCCATGGACATGCGGGGCAAGACCTTTGTGAGGCGGATCCGGGGCTATGAGCCTGCGGAAGTGGACAGATTTTTGCAAGAGGCGGCGGAAGGGTTTGAGGCTGTTTACCGCGAGAACTTTGAGCTCAAGGAAACGGTGGAGCGCTTGGAGACGGAGTTGGCGAACTACAAGACGTTGGAGGAATTGCTCCGGCAGAGCCTCGTTCTGGCTCAGAAAACAGCGGCGGAAGTGAAGGAGGCAGCGGGCAGGGAAGCCGAATTGATCATCCGGGAGGCGGAGGCGGAAAGCAAACGGAGATTGTCTCAAATGGAAGAAAAATGGACAGAAATACAAGCAGAGATCCAAGGACTCCTGCGCCGGCGCGAACTGGTTCGGACCCAGTTGAAATCGTTCCTTGAGGCTCAATTGGCGTTTGCGCTTTCGTCCGAGGAGGATAAAGTATCCTCCTGAGGGCGGGGACCGGTTCCCCGGGTGTCCGCCGGCGAAGCGGGGTCGCAGAGACGGGAGCGGGGCTGCCTCGACCGGGAGAGAACGTGTGTATTGCGGAAGGTGCCGCCTTGGTGGTATAATTGTCCTACATGTTTGAAGGAGAACGATAGCAGCTGATGAGAAACATAATTTATAGCGAGGTTTCCCCCGGTTTCCTGATCCAAGGGTTGGGGCTTCATCCGGATGGAGAGTCCGGCTATGCGGGGAAAATCGGGCTAAACGAGATCATGCTGTTGGCGGCGGATCACAGGGCTCCCGCTATGGAAACTGAAGGTCAGGTTTTTGAAGTGGGTCTGGCGGCCGGAGGAAACCAGTTCCGGGCCGGGGATATTCTCATGTTGGGAAGCGATGAACTGCTGGATCGCATGTTTCAGGCCATGGACGAGATGGAACAACGCGGCGTGGTGGTGAGTCTGTCTGCTTCGGATGATCCGACTCAGATTCACCTGGACAAACAAGCGGTGTCTTCGTATGTGCGCTCATGGAGAGAGCGAAAAGTTCCCTTTATCTGCCTTTGGGTTGTGGAACCGCTGGGGGCTGAGGCTCAGGCGAAACTGGTCACGTTGGTGCGCCGAATGATGAATTAGGGTGGTACCACGAACAATCTCGTCCCTTTACGGGGCGGGTTTTTCATTAGGAGGGCAAGTATGGATTACCGAGAGACGTTAAATTTACCCGAGACGGATTTTCCCATGCGGGGCAACCTCCCTCAACGGGAACCGGAGATCCTGAAAAAGTGGGAGGAGGACAATCTTTACCAGCGGATTCTTGAGGCCCGCGCGGGAAAGCCCAAATTCATTTTGCATGACGGGCCCCCCTATGCCAACGGAGATATTCATCTGGGCCATGCCCTAAACAAAGTGCTAAAGGACATTGTCGTTAAATATAAGACGATGGCCGGGTATGACGCTCCTTATGTCCCGGGTTGGGATACCCATGGCCTGCCGATCGAACAGCAGGTGATCAGGAAACTGGGCCTCAACCGGCACGCGGTTTCCACGGTGGAGTTCCGGGCCAAATGCCGGGACTACGCCCGGAAATACGTGGAGATTCAGAAAGGGCAATTTAAGCGCCTGGGAGTGAGGGGAGACTGGGATCATCCCTATCTGACTTTGCAAAAAAACTATGAGGCGGCTCAAATCGGGGTTTTTGGCACCATGGCCAAGAAAGGGTACATTTATAAGGGCTTAAAGCCTGTCTATTGGTGCCCCTCCTGTGAAACCGCCCTGGCAGAGGCGGAAATCGAATATGCGGACAGAACTTCGACGGCGGTCTACGTCAAGTTTCCTGTGAAAGACGGCAAGGGCCTCCTGGTCGAGCCCAACACCTATGTGGTCATCTGGACGACGACCCCCTGGACTTTGCCGGCCAATGAGGGGATCAGTGTGCACCCCGATTACGCCTACGCCTTGGTCGGGACGGACGGCGGGCAGTGGGTCGTGGCGGAAGGACTGCTCGATGCGCTGCGCCGGCTGTGGCAGAAGGAGCTTCCGGTCCTGAAGACCTTCGGAGGAAAAGAGCTGGAGGGAATCCTCTGCACTAACCCGTTGATGGGAAATGATTCCCTGGTCATGTGCGGGACGCACGTGACTTTGGAACAAGGGACCGGCTGTGTGCACACGGCTCCCGGCCATGGGGAGGACGATTTTCTCATCGGCAAGGCCTACGGGCTGCCGGTGCTCTGCCCTGTTGACCACCAAGGCAAATTTACCGCCGAGGGCGGGAAATATGCCGGTTTGAAAACGGAGCAAGCCAATCCCGTCATCCTCAGGGATCTGGCGGACAAAGGGGTGCTGGTGCTCGACGAAAAAATTCAGCACAGCTATCCTCACTGTTGGCGCTGCAAGAATCCGATCATTTTCCGGGCGACCGAACAGTGGTTTGCCTCCGTTGACGGCTTCCGCCGGGAGGCTTTGCAGGAAATCGATCAGGTGAAGTGGATTCCGGCCTGGGGTCGGGAGCGTATTTATAACATGATCGCACAGCGGGGAGACTGGTGCATTTCACGTCAGCGGACCTGGGGTGTGCCGATCCCGATTTTCTATTGTAAGACTTGCGGCCGTGAACTGGTTACCGACGCAACGATCGCTAAGGTTCAGGATATTTTTGCCAGGGAGGGTTCGGATGCCTGGTTTGCCCGCCCCGCGGAGGAACTGCTGCCCGAGGGGGTGGCTTGCCGGTGCGGCGGGAAGGAGTTCACCAAGGAGACAGACATCATGGATGTCTGGTTTGATTCCGGTACCAGCCATGTGGGAGTGCTGAAAGAGCGGCCGGGGTTGGCCTGGCCGGCGGATATGTATCTGGAGGGTTCGGATCAGCACCGGGGCTGGTTTAATTCCTCTCTCTCCACTTCCGTGGCCGTGTTTGGCAAGGCGCCTTACAGGGCGGTTCTGACCCATGGTTTTCTGGTGGATGAGCAGGGACGCAAGATGTCCAAGTCCCTGGGCAATGGGGTCGATCCTCTGAAAGTCGTGAAAGAAATGGGTGCCGATATTCTCAGGCTGTGGGTTGCCTCGGCTGACTATAAGAGCGACGTGGCGGTTTCGCAGGGCATCATGAAACAGATGAGTGAGGCTTACCGCAAAATCCGCAACACCCTGCGCTTTTTGCTCAGCAATTTGAACGACTTCGATCCGGCCCGGGACAGAGTGCCCTATACGGAACTGGCGGAGATTGACCGTTGGGCTCTGCTCAAGCTGGCTCAGGTGGTGGAGCGGGCGCTCCGAGGGTATGAAAATTATGAGTTCCACCTCGTCTATCATACGGTGCACAACTTCTGTACGGTGGAGATGAGTGCCGTTTACCTGGATATTGTGAAGGACCGGCTCTATGTCGAAGGAAAAGAATCGCCTGGGCGCCGGGCGGCACAGACGGTTCTCTATGAGGTCCTGGACGCCTTGGTGCGCCTGCTGGCGCCAATCCTGACTTTTACGTCGGAGGAGATTTGGGCTTACGTGCCGGGAAAGAAGCGGACGGAAAGCGTACAAACGGCGGAAATGCCGGTGGCGGTCAAAGAATGGCTGCATGAAGAGCTGGCACAGAGGTGGGACCGGATTTTGGATTTACGGGGAGATGTGGCCAAGGTCCTGGAAAGCGCCCGCCGGGAAAAGCTCGTCAACCACCCTTTGACGGCACAGGTCGATCTCTATCCGACCGAGGAGCAATACGGCTTTCTGCGGGAAATCCCCAATCTGGCTGAGATATTTATTGTCTCGGGCGTAACCCTGCACCCGCCGGAAGACCCCTGCCCGGCGGAGGCCCGGAGCGCTGAGGCTCATGAGGGATTGCGCATTCTGGTGCGGGCGGCGGCGGGACAAAAATGTGAACGTTGCTGGATGTACCATCCGGCGGTGGGGGAGAATCCGGACCACCCTGACCTCTGCCCGCGTTGTGTCGGAGTAGTCAACGGGCTGGGCGAGTGAAGTCCGGAAGTACGGCAGGGAAGGTGGGTTGGAAGAGATGCAAATGACGGAAGGCATAGCCAACCGGATTGCGGAACTAATCGCGCGGGAAAGCGGGTATCCCGTTATTGTCTGTAATGCGGCGGGAGAGATCATTGCTGATTCGGATCACAAGCGGGTTGGGGTCGTTCATTCCGGGGCCCGCTCAATCATGACGACGGAGGCGGAGTATGCTCTGATAACGGCGGAGGATGAGGCGGGATCGGGGGGAAAATTGCGCGAAGGATTTAACGTGGCCATCCGGGCGGAAGGCCGGAAGATAGGTACGTTCGGGGTCGCGGCCCCGGTGGAGATTGCCCGGCCCATTACGAAGATCGCGGCGGGCCTGGTCGTTTCGACCTTGCGCGAGGAAGAACTGAAAGAGGTCATCCGCGGGCAGGTCAACAAGCTGAACGATTCGTTGGGACAGGCGGCCAGCGCGGTTCAACAGATTGCCGCTTCTTCACAGGAAGTGGCCGCGATCAGTCAGACCGTAACGGAGGTCGCCGCTACGGGGGCCCGGCAGGTGAAGGCGACGGCGGGAATTATCGATTTCATCCGGCGGGTGGCCAAACAGACCAACCTGCTCGGTTTAAACGCCGCCATTGAGGCGGCGCGGGCAGGGGAACAAGGGAAGGGGTTTTCCGTGGTTGCCGGGGAGGTGCGCAAGCTGGCTGAGGAAAGCGGACGCTCGGCCAATGAGATCAACGGGATTCTGACCCAATTCCAGGACGTGATGGACCGGGTGATGGAAGGGGTTCTGCAGAATGCGACCATAACTCAGGAACAGGCGCGTTCCACCCAAGATATCGCCCATATGGTTGACAATGTCCGCCAGGTGGGACTGGAATTGGGGTCCCTGGCCGAGAGCCTCTAACGCGGTGCTCAGGCCGGGCAGCTTGGCCGGGGGCGCGGGTCGGGGTTAAGGGCCGGGAGGCCCAAAGATGACCGAAACCGAAAACACCAACCCCAACGAGCGGACAACCATCTGCGGAACAGGGAGAGTATGCAGAAATGTGTGCGCCACCGGCCGTTATGATGCGGCGCGACGGGGGCCAGGGAAGGCGGCCGTTATGGGGCGGAGTGACGAGGGTCCGGGAGAGCTCTGCCATGATGGTGCGCGATGGGGGCCCCGAACGCTTGAGAACGGAGGTTCCTTTCCGGAACGTCAGGAGGGGTTGACGACCGTTCCTTCAGGGTCGGTGTCCTTTGCACCCGTTCTGTCTTCAGACTGATCGGATTGCAGGGAACCGAAAGAGACGTCGCTGGCTACGACAATCGGGGCCCCGACGAAAACATCTCCTTCCTCATAGCCGGCCGCGACCATTTCCAGATAACGCTGCTTGGCTTCATCTTCATTCAGTAAGTCCAGTTCGGATTTGAGTCCGACGACATATTTCACGATCATCACCTCAGTTCGATTATGGGCAATTTTTCGAACTTCTATGCATGGAAAAGAGTAGACTTTAGGGCCGGGGCGTTATACAATATAATACAGACAAAACTGAATACATTCCGGATGATTCCGGCGGGAGAGTCCCGGCTAACCGGGCGCCGAAGGAGAAAACCACCGCATGTCGCTTGTGCGGGAGGGGAAACTCTCAGGCAAAAGAACCGCTGAAAGACGGGGCTCTGGAGAGTTTCTCTTGATGATGAAGGGAACACCAAAGGGGAAGCCGCGAGGCAAATCTCTCAGGTTCAAGGACAGAGGAAGTGCGATTGCACTCCTCTGTTTTTTGTTTGGGGTGTGGCAAAAAAGAGAACTCCCAGGGGCTATGAAAAGTACTCGGTCTGCACATACTGAATCTTTAAGGGAGGTGTTTTAAATGGCCGAACTGAAACGCACGCCGCTCTATGCGGAACATGTGGCTGCGAAGGCCAAAGTCATTGATTTCGGTGGCTGGGAAATGCCGGTGCAGTACGCAGGGGTGATCGAAGAACATAAGGCAGTCAGGACCAAGGCAGGACTGTTCGATGTGTCCCACATGGGCGAAGTGGACGTTCAGGGACCGGAAGCGCTGGCTTTTGTCAATCACCTGATTACCAATGATGTCTCAAGGATAGCGGACGGCCAAATTCTTTATTCCCCCATGTGCTATCCCAACGGGGGCATTGTCGACGATCTTCTGGTGTACCGCTACAGTTCAGGGCACTTCTACCTGGTTGTCAACGCGTCCAACACGGACAAAGACTATGCCTGGATGGAAGAGCAAAAACAGGGTTTTGATGTGGCTTTGGCCAATGTTTCGTCCCAGACGGCGCAGCTGGCCTTGCAAGGTCCGTTGGCGGAGGGGATTTTACAAAAGATAAGCGACCTTGACTTGAGCAAAATCAAGTATTATTGGTTTACTCAGGGCAAAATAGACGGGGTTCCCTGTCTGATTTCCCGTACAGGCTACACCGGTGAAGACGGGTTTGAGTTCTATTTTTCACCGCAGTATGCCGCCCGCCTGTGGAACCGGGTTCTGGAGAGCGGCCGGGAGGAAGGGATTCAGCCCGTCGGCCTGGGAGCGCGCGATACCTTGCGTTTTGAAGCCCGTCTGCCCCTGTACGGCAATGAGTTGGGACCGGATATTTCACCTCTGGAAGCCGGGCTGGGGATTTTTGTCAAGCTCGACAAGCCCTCACGACCGCAAGGGGAAGGTTTTGTCGGGCAGACGGCATTGCTCCGGCAAAAAAAGGAAGGCTTGAAGCGCCGTCTGGTCGGGCTGGAGATGGTTGGGCGCGGAATTGCCCGCTCACATTACCCTGTCAGTAAAAACGGGGCGGAAGTGGGGTATGTTACCTCCGGCTCTTTCTCTCCCACTTTGAACAAGAACATCGCTTTGGCCCTGGTGCGCGGGGACCTGGCCGTTGTCGGGACGGAGCTCGACGTGATGATCCGCAATAAACCGGTTGCAGCCCGGGTGATTCCGACTCCTTTTTACAAGCGGGAAAAAAATAAGGAGTGAACTCGTTTGGCTTACGCTTTGGATCAACCGGAAACAGAAGCCTGCGAAACAGAAGCCTGCGAAACAGAGGTCTAACGAAACAGAAGCTTTACGCAACAGGAAAAAGGGGTCAGACCCGAAGGTCTCACCCCAGTGGATAAAGGAGGATTTTTATGACAAATCCGGTGGAATTAAAGTACAGTAAAGACCATGACTGGGCCAAAGTCGAAGGGAAGGTCGTGACTCTGGGAATTACAGACCATGCTCAGGAAAGTTTGGGGGACGTCGTTTTCGTGGAACTTCCCGCTGTGGGGGACAAAATCGCGGCGGGAGAGTCCTACGGAACGGTGGAGTCAGTCAAGGCGGTCTCCGATATTGTGGCGGCCGTGAGCGGGACGGTCGTGGCGGTCAATGAGGGAGTGGTGGATGCTCCGGACACGTTGAACAACGATCCCTATGGAGAGGGCTGGCTGGTCCGGGTGGAGGCAGATGATCTGAAGCCTCTGGACAATCTCTTGAACGTGCAGCAATATGAAGCGCTCCTGGCGGAGGAAGAGCACTGAGCAGGGGATACTCTGATAAGTGAATACGTGAATACGATTGTTACCGGGAAGGGGCATTAGGATGAATTATGTGCCAAATACGGCCGGGCAGCAGGAAAAGCTTTTAGCCCGTATCGGCATCTCTTCCGTGGAGGAATTGTTTCGGGATATTCCCGAACCGGTTCGCTTGAAACGGGCGTTGAAGGTTGAGGGAGGAATGTCCGAGCAGGAACTGGTGAAACTGGTGAAAAGCCTGGCCCAGGCAGACGGCGACCTGGAAGAATACACTTCTTACCTGGGGGCGGGGGCCTATGAACACTATATTCCGAGCTTCGTCGACCAGCTTCTGCTGCGCTCGGAGTTTTACACGGCTTATACTCCTTATCAGCCGGAGATAAGTCAGGGGACGCTGCAGGCGATTTACGAGTATCAGACGCTCGTCTGCGAACTGACCGGGATGGACGCGGCCAATGCCTCGATGTATGACGGAGCTTCGGCCTTGGCTGAAGCGGCCTTGATGAGTTGTGACGCGACCCGGCGCCGTACGGTGCTGGTGAGCCAAACGGTGCACCCGGAATACCGGGAAGTTCTGAAGACTTATCTGCCGGTGCGCGGGGTCGAGATCCGGGAGCTGCCGTACAAGGAAGGCCGCCTGGATATGGAGGCTTTGGCCCAAGCCCTGAATAAGGAAGTGGCCGGGGTCGTCATGCAAGTGCCGAACTTTTTCGGCGGCATCGAGTCAGGGGAGGAAGCGGCCGCACTGGCCCACGCCCAGGGAGCCCTCCTGGTGGCGTCGGTTAACCCGGTGTCTCTGGGCTTGCTCAAGTCGCCCGGTGAATACGGGGCCGATATCGTGACCGGGGAAGGCCAGCCTTTCGGGAATCCGCTGAATTTTGGCGGGCCTTACTTAGGATTTTTAGCTTGCCGCGAGAAATACGTGCGCAGGATGCCGGGACGGATCGTGGGGGCGACGACGGACAAGAACGGGCTCAAGGGCTATGTGCTCACACTCCAAGCCCGGGAACAGCATATCCGCCGGGAAAAGGCCACCTCAAACATCTGCTCCAATGAGGCTTTGTGCGCTCTGGCTTTCACGCTGCACCTGAGCGCTTTGGGAAAATCGGGGCTGCGCCGCCTCGCCAACCTGAATCTGCAAAAAGCCCACTATGCCGCAGCTGGGATCGCGGCCTTGCCCGGGATGGCCCTGGCTTTCCCGGGAGCATTTTTCCATGAGTTCGTGATCAAACTGGAACAGGAGCCGGCCAAAGTCAATGCGGAACTCTTACAAAACAAGATCATCGGCGGCTTGGATCTTTCCCGCTTCTATCCCGAGCTTGACCATCACCTTCTCTTCTGTGTGACGGAAACCAAGAGCAAGAGCGATATTGACCGGCTCGTGGCCAGATTGGGGGAGATTCGATGAAAGTTTTGGAACCGTTGATTTTTGAACAAAGCGCGGAGGGCCGCACCGGTGTGGACCTGCCGGAATTGGATGTGCCCGGGCAGGACTTGACGGCGTTGCTGCCGGAAGAGATGCTGCGCCAAACGGAACCGGAGTTGCCGGAAGTGAGCGAGGTCGACGCCGTGCGCCACTTTACGCGTTTGTCCACGTTCAATCACGGGGTGGATACCGGATTTTATCCGCTCGGTTCCTGTACGATGAAATACAATCCGAAAGTCAATGAAATGTTGGCCCGGCTGCCGGGTTTTGTCAATCTGCATCCCTATCAGCCCGAGGAACTGACCCAGGGTGCTCTGCGCCTGATGAGCGAACTCCAGGACGACTTGGCGGAAATAACCGGGATGGATGCGTTCACTTTGCAGCCGGCCGCGGGGGCCCACGGCGAAATGACCGGGATCCTGATTGTCAAGGCTTACCACCAACACCGGCAGGACGCCAAACGGACGAAAGTCATCGTTCCCGATTCGGCCCACGGCACCAACCCGGCGACGGCCGCGATGGCGGGTTACCGGATCGTTCAGGTGCCTTCCAATGAACGGGGCGGGGTTGATCTGGAGGAACTGCGCAAGGCGGCTAATGAGGAAGTGGCTGCCCTGATGCTCACCAATCCCAATACCTTGGGACTTTTTGATGAAAATATTACGGAAATCGCTCGCATCATTCATGAGGTGGGCGGGCTCGTCTATTACGACGGGGCCAATGCCAATGCGATCATGGGCTTGGCCCGTCCGGGGGATATGGGTTTTGACGCGGTCCATCTCAACTTGCATAAGACGTTTTCTACTCCCCACGGCGGTGGGGGTCCGGGAGCGGGGCCGGTGGGAGTTAAAGAGTTTCTGGCGCCGTTCTTGCCCAAACCGCTGGTCAAAAGGAAAGAAAACGGGAAGTACACCCTGGATTATGACAGGCCCTTGTCTATCGGCAGGGTACGGGCTTTTTACGCCAGTTTCTCGGTGCTGGTCAAGGCTTATGCCTACATCCGCGGCCTGGGGGGAGAAGGGCTGAAACAGGCTTCGGAAAATGCGGTGCTTAACGCCAACTTCCTCATGAGCGTGCTCAAGGAGCCCTATCATTTGCCATATGATCGGGTTTGCCAACATGAGTTTGTCATTACGCCGAAAAACCTTAAGTCCTATGGCGTCCATACCCTGGACTTAGCCAAACGGCTGCTCGATTACGGATACCATCCGCCGACGATTTATTTCCCGCTGATCGTGGAAGAAGCGATGATGATCGAACCGACCGAGACCGAAAGTCTGGAGACCCTGGAGCGTTTTGCCGAGACCATGATCAAAATTGCTGAGGAAGTGCGCACCGATGTGGATCTGGTCAAGAATGCGCCCCATACGACCTTGGTCTCCCGTCTCGACGAGGTGGCGGCCGCGCGCAAGCCGGATATCCGCTGGAAAAAGAGCGAGTGAGCGCCGGGAAATGACCGGGCTGCCGGGGAGTAACCGAAGCGCCGGAGAATGACCGAAGTGCCGGGGGGTAACCGAAGCGCCGGAGAATAACCGAAGTGCCGGGGGGTAACCGAAGCGCCGGAGAATGACCGCCGAAGCGACCCTGAAGCGGTGCGCTCCCGGACGGCCGGGACAAGGAAGGCGGCAATGGGCGGAAGGCCTGTGGGCAAGGTATAGCCGGTTCCGAAGTCGTTCCGCTGGCGGGGCCGCCTCCTCGGAGGCGGCCCTTCGTCTTCCCGCCCGGAACGCGGAGACGGAAATCTCACCCCGGCCGGCAAAGCGCCCGGGCCTGTAATAAATGTGCTGCGGGAATGAAGATTAACTGGGGGATGAAGATTAACCGGGGGGATGAAAATGGACTGGGACGGCACGCTTGACAGGGAAACAGGGGAGTGGATAGAGAAAGGCTGGGCGGTTCGCCTGGCGAATTTTCCCCGCGAACTCTATTGCGATTTTCCGGTGGCCACGGCAAGTATCAGCGTGACCGGGACGGCCTGCGCGCTTGACTGTGCCCACTGCGGAGGGCATTACCTTCAAGGAATGCGTTCGGTGGATGAAGTCAAGAGCACGAGGGGAAAATTCGGCTTTCGAAGCGCTCTCATCAGCGGGGGTTGTACGGCTGACGGGCGGGTGCCTTTTTTGGCCCAGCAGGACTTTTTGAGGAAACTCAAAGAGCAGGTGCGCCTGAATTTCCATGTCGGGCTGATCGAGGAAGACGAAATGCCTGTTTTAAGAGAACTCGCAGATGTCGTCTCTTTTGATTTCGTGGCGGATGGGGAGACGATCGGGGAGGTATACGGGCTGGAACGCTCACCCGAAGACTACTTCGAGGCGTACCGGAAGCTGCGGCGTTCGGTCCGGGTGGTACCCCACCTGACTTTAGGGTTAAAAGGCGGAGAGTGGCAAGGAGAAGAAAAAGCGCTCGCCAAGTTGGAGGAACTGGGACTGGACGGGCTGGTTTTCTTGGTTTTCATTCCCACCCCGGGGACGCGTTACGCCCATCGGCAGCCGCCCCCGGTTGAGGAAGTAATCGCTTTCCTGGCCAGAGCCAGGGTGAGGTTTCCGCATATCCCCCTGGCCCTGGGCTGCATGCGCCCCAAAGGGAAATACCGTCGGGTTTTGGACGAAGCGGCAGTGGCCCTGGGCCTCAACCGGATCGTCATGCCGACGCCGGGGGCGAGAAAACTGGCCGGCGAACTGGGCTTGACGCCGGTGCGGACAGAGGAGTGTTGTGCTTTATGATTCGCTGCTCTTTAGGAACGGCGCAGGTCCTGGGCTTGAAGAGAGTCAAGGTGGACGCGCTGCCGACCACGGCCTATTTGATGATCGGCGAGCACTGCCGGTTTAACTGCGCTTTCTGTGCGCAAGCGCGGGAGAGTTCGGCCCGGGCCGATCTTCTTTCCCGCGTGAGCTGGCCGGCCTACGAGGACGCGCAGGTCTTGGGGGCGCTGGAAAGCTTTGCGGAAACGGCGGACCAAGACAGGACGCGAGAGGACGCACAGGTTCCCGGGGCGTTCGGGGGTCCGCCGTCTCTCCAAGGCAGCGGAGAAAACGCGGGTGTTTCAGCGGCTCCCGGGGCGGCTGGGGCTGCGCAGTCTCCGGTTTTGCGCCGGGTTTGTTTCCAGGTGGTTCAAGACAGGGAGGCACTGGCGGAGGCCAAAAAATGGTTGCGGGAAGTCCGGAAACGCTTTGCCCTTCCCATTTGTGTTTCCGCCGGCCCAGGCACCCCGGAGGAAGTGGGGGAACTTTTGCGGCAGGGGGCGGATCATGTCAGCATTGCCTTGGATGCCGCGACGGCGGAGGTTTTTGCCCGCGTGAAGGACGGATCCTGGTCCGAACGGTATGCGCTTCTGCGCGATTCGGCCCGGCGTTACCCGGGCCGAATCGCCACCCACCTGATCGTGGGACTGGGGGAAAGCGAAGAGGACATGGTCCGGCGCTTGGCGGAGATGTATCAACTGGGCGTGACCGTGGCTTTGTTTGCTTTCACTCCGGTGCGGGGCACGCGCTTGGAAAGTGTCGGGGCTCCGGATATCGGGCACTACCGCCGCGTTCAGGCGGCCAACTACCTATTGCGCGAACACTTGGCCGATATCGGCGGCTTTCGTTTTGCCGGCGGCAGGATTGAGGCTTTCGGAGTGGACAGGGACGAACTCAGGGCTTACCTCGCGGACGGAGAGGCTTTCCGGACCTCGGGATGCGAGGGCTGCAACCGTCCCTATTATAATGAAGTTCCGGGGCGGGAACTTTACAATTATCCCCGCCCGTTGACCGAAAAGGAAAAGGAAGGGGCCTGGCGGCGCCTTTGGGAACCCCCCGTAAAGGGAATTCAAGCGATGGGAAAACCATAAGTTTGTGCGAGAAGGGGGGGCAGGATATGAATTGGCGTTATCTGCCGTTTGAAGTACGTACGGGAGCCGAAAACATGGCTATTGACGAGGCCATATTGTTAACCCTGACCCGCAGCCGGGAGCCGGTGCCTACTTTGCGTTTTTACGGCTGGGAGCCGGCTGCTTTGTCTTTGGGTTATGCGCAGAGCTATGCTAAAGAGGTGGCTGAGGAGGCCTGCCGGGAAGCGGGGATCGATGTCGTCAGGAGGCCGACCGGAGGCCGGGCGGTCCTCCATCAATACGAGCTGACCTACAGTGTGGTGGCTCCGGAAGCGGACGAGCACGTCCAAGGAACGGTGATGGAATCTTATTTAAAGATCAGCCGGGCCTTGCTGGCAGGTTTCCGGACACTGGGCATCCCGGCGGACATGGCTCACGGGGATTTGGCCGCCGCGGGTTCGGCGGCCTGTTTTGACGCTCCCTCCTGGTACGAACTGGTGGTGGGAGGCAGGAAACTGGTGGGCAGTGCCCAGGTCAGGAAAGACGGGATCTTGCTTCAACACGGCTCGATCATCCTCCATTTTGATGCGGACCTTCTTTTCCGAGTACTTAGATTTCCCAGTGAGGAGGTCAGACAGAGGGTACTGGCCGCGTTTCGCCGCAAGGCCTGTGCTTTGGACGAGGTTTGGCCGCGGCCTTTGTCCCGCGCCGAATTGGAACAAGCCTTATGTGACGGGTTTGCCGAAGTTATGGGTGTGCGCTTCGTGACCCCGGGCCTGAGCGCGGCCGAACAAGCCCTGGCTGAAAGTCTGAGGAGCAAATATCTGGGTGACGCGTGGACCCGCAGGCGCTGAGCCGGCGGCGCGGTCTAAACGCGGCCTAAAAAAGAATTTAAGCAAAACCGGTTTTCGGACTTAAAAATCTGCCGGAAACACGATATTATAAATGGTAGTAAGGGGCTCAAATTCGGGCCCCGGCCATATCGCTCACTGCGCGAAACGGGAATGTTGTGCTCGGGAGGTGAACATAATAAAAGTCGAAGTTTTACCGAGTGCAGGTTCGGCCATCTTGCCTTATTTGGATGATAAACTGGTCGTTGTGATTGACGTTCTGCGCGCCACGAGCACGATGGTCACCGCCTTAGCCAATGGCTGCCAGGCCATAGTGCCGGTCTTAACGGCTGAGGAGGCTGTGGAGAAGCGCTGGGCCCTGCCGGGGTCGCTGCTCGGGGGTGAACGCCGGTCTTTACGGATGGAGGGGTTTGACCTGGGCAATTCTCCGTTCGACTACGTGCCGGAAAAGGTCGGCGGCAAGAGAGTGATCATGACGACAACCAACGGTACGAGGGCTATTCGAGCGGCGGCGGGAGCCAAGCATGTGTGGATGGCTTCTTTCCTCAACCTCCAGAGCGTGGCCCGGGCTGTTGGGCATAAGGTGGAAGAAGAACCGGACCTGGGGGGTCTAGTGATTTTTTGTGCGGGGACTGAAGGCAGGTTTGATCTCCCGGATACTTTCTGCGCCGGTCTTTTGATTCAGGAATTGGGGCGTGAGGCAGAGCTTAACGACTTGGGGCAGGCGGCCAGGACCCTCTATGGCGCGGCGGAAGGGCATCTCCCGGACGCGATCCGCGGGTCCGAACACGGCCGCAGATTGGTAAGCCTTGGCTTTGAACAGGATGTCATCTACTGTGCGACCTGCAACATTCTTCCGATTGTCCCGGCGTTTGTGGAAGGAGAGGTTGTCTGGCTGACCGATTTATAAGGGTTGACTAAAACACCCGGGGAGAGACCGGACCCGCTAAAGAGGCAGCTGTAAGCAGCCAGAAGGGTAATGGCAAGAGACATTAAAAAGATGGGGCAGAGACAACCCCGCTAAAGTGGCGGCCGTAAGGCAGAACCCGATCCTGATCCGCTCATGGGTCGTTGGCGCAGGATTTTCTCAAGAGAATGTTTTTTCCGAAGAAAGGAACGGTGAGGTGCGTGGAAATCTTTGAACGGCCCGGACGTGAAAATACGGAAACCGCTGTTTCTTTGGCAGTTCGGCGGGCGAAAGAGTTGGGTATTTTGACTCTGGTCGTGGCCACAAATACCGGAGAGACCGGCGAACGCTGTTTGGGGCACGGGCTCGAGGTGGTCTGCGTGACCCATCACGTGGGTTTTGCCGGACCGGGCGTGGATGAAATGGAGCCGGACAAGCGGGCTTTCCTGACCGAAAAGGGAGCCAAGATTTTGACAACGACCCACCTCTTTGCCGGAATTGACCGGGCCCTGCGTATTCAGGCCGGGGGACTTTATCCCGGGGAAATCGTGGGACATACCCTGCGCATGTTCGGCCAGGGAGTCAAAGTGGGAATCGAGTGTTCCGTCATGGCGCTGGACGCGGGGCTGATTAAACACGGGCAGCGGGTAGTGGCGCTCGGCGGAACCGGCAGGGGGGCGGACAGCGCCATTGTCCTGACTCCCGAGCATTCCAACCAGTTTTTCGGCACGAAGATTCACGAGATTATTTGCAAACCCGGGTGAAAATCGAACTTAGCTCCAACCGGACATTTCCGCTGACGCCACATTTCGCCGAACGGAGTAAAGTGACGATCGAACATAGTTCCGGCAGGATAATCCTCAAACTTTGCTCCGGGGTTCAAATCTTTTCCCTGCTTTGGTGAGATACTAACCGGGCAGGGAGGTTGAGCGCTATGGCTAAATTAATGGTTCCCGTTGGGATTTCGAGCCGGCACGTTCATTTGACGACAGCGCATATTGAACAGCTTTTCGGCCCGGGGCACCGTTTGACCAAGCTCAAAGACCTTAGTCAGCCAGGCCAATTTGCTTGTGAGGAGACTGTGACTCTCATCGGTCCCAAAGGCTCCCTGAGCGGGGTCCGCATTTTGGGGCCGGCGCGGAAAGAATCCCAGGTAGAACTGGCAGCCACCGATACTTTCAAATTGGGCGTGAAACCGCCTGTACGTGACTCCGGCAATCTCGCCGGTACCCCCGGAATCGAACTGGTCGGCACGAGCGGCAGAGTCCGCTTGGTTCAAGGGGTGATCATCGCGGCCCGGCACATTCACATGAGCCCCATGGAGGCGGCCGCCTACGGGCTGAAGGACGGAGACCGGGTGGAGGTTCCGGTGCCCGGCGAACGGGGCGGGATTTTAGACAATGTCCGGATCAGGGTCGGGCCGCACTACGCCTTGGACTTTCATCTGGATACGGATGAGGGCAATGCGTTCGGCCTCAAGAACGGCGTGAGGCTGGAAGTCACGGCGGCTCGGAAAGAATGGAGACGAGCCGTAGGTTGAAGGTTGGGCCCGGGAAATCCCGGGCTCTTTTTTTGCCCCGGAAGGTGTATCAGCCGCGAACCTTCCCTCAAAGCGAACCATCAATCCCATCGAGCTTTTTTTACCCCTGCAGGTGTATAGGCGTCAGTTCGCGCGCCGGACCGGAGTCTCGGTGCTTTTTGGAAACGCTTCGGACTCTTCTCGCCGACGGGGATTTTCATCGTTTCGCGGCGCCAAGGCGCGGCTTGTTTCAGCTAACGGTTTCAAAGGGAGCGTTTTTGAGGGTAAAGAGAGCGCGGTCGGGGCAGAATGATCCGGAAAGGAATGTGCGGGGAGGAAAAAGATATGAGTGATGAAGACTTAATCCGGCAGCTGCGCGAGGATAAGCGGAAATGGCAGGAAATAGCGGGCGAACTCTTGAGCGGAGACATGCGGGATTCCCTCTCGGAATTATCCGTATTGGACAATCATCCGGCCGACATCGGCACGGAACTCTACCAGCGGGAACGGGATGTCGCCCTTCGCGATAACATCCGGCATAAAATTGAGGCCATCGATTCGGCCCTGGAGCGTTATGAAAAAGGGGAATACGGGATCTGCGAGCATTGCGGCAGGCCCATTTCCGCCGAACGCCTGCGGGTCCTGCCCTACACGACAGTCTGTGCCGGCTGCAGCCGCAGGGAAGAGCAGGAGGAACAACACTCTTTTCAGCGCGATCCGGTGGAGAACGAAATTCTCAACAGGCCGTTCGCCCGGACCTTCAACGACGGGACAGACCGCGTAGAGTTCGACGGTGAGGATTCCTGGCAGGCGGTGGCGCGTTATGGGACGTCGGATTCCCCGCAGGATTTGGGGACGAACAGGGATGTCAAGGATTTCAACTCCGCCTCCGAAGACGCGGACGAATGGGTCGGGGCGGTTCAGGAAGTGGAAACAATTCCGACCGAACGGGAGCCCGGGCCGGGGAACACGATTCATTACAGCCGGGAACACCGCGGATAGGGAGCGAGATGGGGAAACGCCAATCCGGGGAAACGTCAAAGTCCTAGCGGCAAAATTGGGTTCTGGACCCGTTCAATAACCTGGCAGCCAAACTGAGTCCCGTGTCTATTCTTGCGCTTTCCGGCGCTCTTGGGTCAACGAGCGGCTCCGCGGTGCACGAATCCCTCACCGCTTAAGTATGCTTTGACAGGCGGAGGTTCGGCGGAGAGCGCCGGGCGCCTTCGGCGTCAGTCCGCACAGCCTTCGGCGTCAGTCCGCACTGCCTTCGGCGTTAGTCCGCATTGCCTTCGGCGTTAGTCCGCACTGTGGACTAACGGGACTAACGGGACTAACGGGACTGACAGGACTGACAGGACTGACAGGACTGACGGGACAGACGGGACAGACGGGACTGAGGGGGCTGACGGGGCGGACGTCTGAGGCGCGTTTTAACGCTGCGCCTTCTGCGTGCGCGGACGCTCCTTTGCCCGCAGGGTTCACTAGCATATGCGACGCTCGCTCGTCGACTGTGACGAGGCCCGGGGGGGACGAGACCCAGGGTTGTCAGGGAAGTCCCGCTGTGTTAAGATGAAGTAAAAAACAGGGAGGATTTCCAGTGCTGGTATGGGCGACCATGATCGCGGTATGGATCATCGACCGGGCCCTAAAAATAGTGATTGAAACCCGTTTCGTTCCCGGTCAGTCTCTCGTGTTGATACCGAAGGTCCTGCATCTGACTTATGTTTTGAATCCAGGCGCGGCTTTTGGCTTAATGGCAGGCCGGACCTGGATTTTTATTGCGACGGCTTTGGTGGTGGTTCTCATTATCGTCTTTGCACAAAGAAAGATTCCCAAGGGAGAGGTCATGATCCGGCTGGCGATGGGAATGATTGCCGGTGGGGCTTTGGGAAACCTCTATGATCGGATTCATTCGGGTTTGGTGATTGATTATCTGGATTTCAGAATCTGGCCCTTTGTTTTTAATTTTGCCGACAGCATGATCGTTATCGGGGTCGGGCTGCTCTTGCTGGCCGTTTATCGCAAGGAGCGCAGAGGGGGCGAATGACGATGCCTGAGAGAGGAAAAGCGCGGCTCGCCGCGGCCCGGAGAGTGAAGCTGCAAGGCCGGCTGACAAAGGCAGACGAGTGGGGGGCATCTGAAAAAGAACACGCGGCCGCTGCGCAGGGACCGGCCCGGTCGGCGGGGGCAGACGGGAAAGCGCGGGGCGGAGACGGCCGGCAAGAGGACGGCCGGGACCGGGGCGATTGGCCGGATAGGGGTCGGCAGGAGAACAGTTGGGAAAAAGACGCGGGTGCGGACGGCGGCCGGAAAGATGGCGCCCGGTCGGCAGGTGGCGGCTGCGAGGATGGTTCGCGGCGGGGTGGTTGGCTGCGGGAAGTGGAGTCCCCTCCCGCAGGGGAACGCCTTGATGTTGGCACAACCCGTGTCTTGGCCAAGTCAAGGTCCTATGTCCAAGCCCTCATTGAGCAAGGTTTCGTCCGGGTTAACGGAACAAGCCGCAAAGCTAACTACAGAATCCGGGAAGGGGATCACCTCAGCGTCTTCATCCCGGAAGTGAAAGAATTGGCGGCGGAGGCGGAAGATATTCGGCTGGACATCGTGTACGAGGATGAGGAGCTCTTGGTTGTCAATAAACCCCAGGGCATGGTGGTTCACCCTGCACCCGGGGCTTGGTCCGGAACATTGGTCAATGCTCTCCTCTATCACTGCCGTCATCTTTCCGGGATCAACGGAGTACTGCGCCCGGGTATTGTCCACCGCATTGATAAGGATACCTCGGGTTTGCTGGTGGTAGCCAAAACAGACCGGGCGCACCGGGGATTGGCTGCTCAGATTAAGGAACATAGCATGACCAGGCGTTATCAGGCGATTGTCCACGGCCTGCTCACCGAGGCGGAAGGGACGATTGATGCTCCCATCGGCCGGGACCCGAAGCAGCGCAAGAGGATGGCGGTGAGGTTTACTAACTCCAAATCGGCCCTGACTCACTATGCGGTCCTGCGGCGCTGGCGCCAATATACGGAAGTGGAGGCCCGTCTGGAAACCGGCAGAACACACCAGATCCGGGTGCACATGGCCTATATCGGGCATCCTGTTTTGGGGGATTTGCTCTACGGCCCCAAACACAATCCCATGCGGCTGGCGGGACAGATGCTCCACGCCCGGCTCTTAGGCTTCCGCCACCCGGTCAGCGGAGATTGGCTCGAATTTGAGGCGCCGCTCCCGGAATATTTTCTGGAAGTGAGAGCGCGGCTGAGCCAAGGGGAATAGGCCCACGGCTCGCGACGGCCGCGCGCTTCCCGGGATGCGGGACGGCGGCGGAGGTCACGGGTGCCGAACGATGGTGCGGCCCACAGGGAGTTCGGGACATAGCGGAGCCCGTCAAGTTCGGGACGATAGCGGAGCCCGTCAAGTTCGGGACGATAGCGGAGCCCGTCAAGTTCGGGACGATAGCGGAGCCCGCCGAGTTCGGGGCGATAGCGAGTTGGGGACGACAGCGGAGCTCACCTGGTTCGGGACAACAGCGGGCTCGGGAGGCCAGGCGGCTCCCGGGGTGCGGCGTGACTGCGCAGCTTAGTAGAGCATACCCCAGGGAAGATCATAACGGGGATCAAAGGGCTGAGGGATTCCCACAAGGCGTTCAAGACGCTGCAGCCACGGGGGTTCAAACTGTTCTTCCATGAGTTCCCACCAAATGGGTTCGTGGCCGGGTTTAAAGCCCATGCGCTTTTCCGCTTGTTCTAACCAGGCCGGTTCAAACTGTTCTTCAAAGCGTTCCCAGGACGGCGGTTCGTAGCCGACGGTGGAAGTCAGGGGATAGCGCCTGACATAGGGCGGGTAAGGACTGTAAATATTCACATAGCCGCTTTTTCCATGATGTGGTGACGGGTGTGCCATAATCCGAAGACCCCTTTCTCCGACATTTGGTTTGCCGGCGGGTTTTCCGGGCTGAGTGTCTTCTTGCCCGTTGTAAAGCCGCCGGTGAGAAGAGTTGTTGTTCTGATTTCCATTATATGGGTGAATGATTAAAATGAAAGTTGACCATCGGAACGCAGGAAAAGGAGTGGGAAATCATTGCGTTGGAAGTGATGCCAGACCGGGTAAAGTGAGTATTACTTGACTTTGGTATTTTGGCAGGTTAAACTGAAATAGGTTGAAAGCTGAAGTCAGCATTAACATTATTTAACATCAACATCGAGCTTAAATGTTTCCAAGCGCCACCGCCGCATAACGCGGAAGACGGCGCAAGGGAGAGGGTGGCCTTTAACGGGAGTCCGGAGAGACGCCGAAGGCAGACGGATTGAAAGGGAGTAAACTGTCTGCCGCAGGCCGGACAGTTTTTTGGCTATCTGGACCCGGGCAATGCGGATCCTGACGCATGAATGGCCTGGGGCGCCTTGGCGGAAGGGAGGAAATGATCGTGGAAGGCACTTTGAAGAGCAAGCTGATGGATGAAGATGCCTTGCGCCGGGCCTTGACCCGGATTGCGCACGAAATCGTCGAGAAGAACAAGGGGACTGAAAATGTCGTTTTGATCGGAATCCGGCGCCGCGGGGTGCCTCTGGCCGAACGGCTGAGGCGGCAGATTGAGGAGTTCGAGGGGACGTCTTTGCCTCTGGGTATTCTCGACATTACCCTTTATCGTGACGATTTGAGTACTATCGATGTCCAGCCCGTAGTGCACGAGACGGATGTTCCCTTCAGTGTCCAGGGCAAGAACGTGGTTTTGGTGGATGATGTTCTGTTCACCGGACGCACGGCCAGAGCCGCCCTCGACGCGACGATGGACCTGGGCCGGCCAAAACGCATTCAACTGGCCGTGCTGGTGGACCGGGGACATCGGGAATTGCCCATTCGGGCCGACTATGTGGGCAAGAACGTCCCGACTTCACGCCGTGAAATCATTTCGGTGTGTGTCAAAGAGGTTGACGGCGAGGACGAGGTCCTGCTCTTAGAGATGTCCCATGAGATCTGAAGATCGAGTGAACAGGCGGGTGCCGATAAGTAGCCGAGTACCGATAAGTAGCCGAGTACCGATAAGCAGGAGTGAACAGGCACGGGCGGAGAGACGGGGTTTGAACGCGAAGCCGGCGGCCGAAACGCCAAAAATTACAAAGAACACGTACACTCTTAAGATCTTTTAATGAAAACCACCCTTTAAATGCCTTCCAGTGAGTCGGCCAAGGGTTGAGGAGAGTAAAGATGTCTTTTCCTCTTGCCTTGGGGCAAGAGGATTTTTTCATGTCATTCGGAAACTCTAAGTTTAACGCCGGGTTTCCGGCATGTGGCTAATCGTACGACCACCTTTTTATAAGTGGGAGTGGGTTTCAAGTTCACTCGTTCGAGGGTCCCTACGGGCGCGGACCCGCAAGGAATTTGATAGGGGAGGAGACCATATGCGGATGTTTAAGGATCTATTGGGTTTGGAGGGCCTGAGTCCGGACGAGATCAGGCACATTCTGCAAACCGCTAAACCAATGAAAGAGGTGTTGCTGCGTCCGGTGAAAAAGCTGCCTACGCTGAGGGGTAAGGCGGTCTACACCCTTTTCTATGAGGCGAGCACCCGGACGAAGACTTCTTTTGAGATGGCGGCTAAAGTGCTGGGGGCTGACGCCGTGAATATTGGGGTGTCCCAGAGCAGCGTCAACAAAGGGGAGAGCTTGCTGGATACCGCAAAAACTCTACAGGCCATGCAGACGGATTTGATCATCATCCGGCATGCCGCTTCCGGGGCCGCCGGATTCCTGGCCAGGCACCTGGAGGCGGGGGTGATCAATGCCGGGGACGGGCAGCATGAGCATCCGACCCAGGCTTTGTTGGATCTGTTCACCATGCAGGAGAAGCTGGGGGATTTGCGCGGCAAGAAAGTGATTATAGTGGGGGATGTCTTGCACTCCCGGGTGGCCAGAAGCAATGTCTGGGGCTTGACCAAGCTGGGAGCCGAGGTCGTCTTAGCCGGCCCCCCGACATTACTGCCGCCGGAACTGTCTGTTTTGGGTGTGAAACTGAGCTATGATCTGGACCGGGAGCTGCCCGGAGCGGATGTGGTGATGGCTTTGCGCCTGCAGCTGGAACGCCAGCAGGCGGGCTTGTTCCCCAGCCTGCGGGAATACAGCCGGAGCTACGGTCTGGATAGGGCCCGGCTCAGGGCTACCGGCAAGGAAACGCTCATCCTGCATCCGGGTCCGATGAACCGGGGGGTGGAGATTGCCAGTGACCTGGCCGACGGTCCCCAGGGAATGGTCGAAGAGCAGGTGACCAACGGGGTTGCGGTGCGCATGGCTGTCATTTATCTGTTGATGGGAGGAACGACCAATGTGGTGGCTTAAAAATATCTATGCGGTTGACCCGTCGGGGAGTTGCGGCAAACGCGACATTTTAATCCGGGAGGGAAAGATAGAAGCAAATGCCGAGCGCTTAAGTCCGGAGGAAGTGGCTGAACGGGCCGGTGGAGAGCCGGTTGAAAGTTTAAACGGGGAAGGGAAATACCTCTTTCCCGGCTTCATCGATGCCCATACACACTTGAGAGAGCCGGGGCAGGAAGCAAAAGAAGACATTGCCAGCGGGGCGGCCGCGGCTGTGAAGGGCGGTTTCACGTCCATTATCGCTATGGCCAACACGGAGCCGCCGGTGGACAGCCGGGGCTTGGTGGAGTTTGTCCGGACCCAGGGAGCCCGGGCCGGTCTGGCGAGGGTTTATCCTTTGGGGACAGTGACCAAAGGGATGCGGGGAAGAGAATTGGTGGAAATGCTCGACCTGAAAGAGGGTGGAGCGGTTGGCTTTTCCGACGACGGGCACAACCTTCAGAACTCCGAGGTGATGCGCTTGGCCTTAGAATATGCCAAACTCACGGGCCTGCCGATTGTGAGCCACAGCGAGGATGAGAATCTGGCTTGCGGGGGGGCGATGCACCGGGGAAAAGCGGCGGCCCGGCTCGGTTTGAAAGGGATTCCCTCCTCTGCCGAGAGCATCATGGTAGCCCGGGATTTAATGCTCGCGGCGGAAACGGGGGGTAAGATCCACCTGGCCCATATCTCTTGCCGGGAAAGTGTGCGACTCATCCGGGAAGCCAAAGAGCGCGGCCTGGATGTGAGCGCCGAAGTTAATCCCCATCACTTGCTCTTCACAGACCGGGACGTGGACTTATTTAATACTTCTTTAAAGGTAAATCCCCCCCTGCGTTCGGAGGAGGATCAGGAAGCGCTTTTGACCGGGCTGCTGGACGGAACCCTGGACATGCTGGCTACCGACCATGCCCCGCATGTTTGGGAAGAGAAGGCCAGGCCCTTTGCGGAGGCCCCCTTCGGCATCATCGGGCTGGAGACCGCCCTGGCGGCGGTGTGGCAGCGTCTGGTAGTGCCGGGCAAGTTAAGCCCTAAACGATTGGCGGAGGTTTGGAGTCTGGCCCCAGCCCGGCGGTTTGGCCTCCCCGGCGGAACTCTCCGCCCCGGAAGCCCGGCTGACCTGGTCCTCTTTGACCCGGAGTGGCGGGAAAGGATTACTTCAGACAGCTTGGCCTCCAAAGCCCAAAACACGCCTTTCCTGGGGCAGGAACTTCAGGGTTTCCCCACGCTGGTCTGGGTGGGCGGCGAGCCTGTGCTCAGGGGGAGGCAGCTTTGCCCGGCCGGGGATGGAGTCCGGCACAGGTAAGAAGGATGCCGGGGAAGAAGGACGCGGGAGGATTTAAGGAATGGCATATCTGATTTTGCGGGACGGCGTGGTCTTTAAAGGAGAAGCTTTCGGAGCCTGGCCTGCTCAAGGAGTGCGGGCGGGAGAAGTCGTGTTCAATACTTCGATGAGCGGTTATCAGGAGATGGTCACGGATCTATCCTATGCCGGGCAAATATTGGTTTTGACCCAGCCGCAGATCGGGAACTACGGCTGGCATGATGAAGAAAGCGAGGCGGAAAGGATCCTCCTGCGGGGTCTGGTGGTGCGCGAACTTTGCGGGGGTGAAGGGAGCTTGCACGCGGACCGTTCCCTGGCCGATTTCTGCTCCCGGCGCGGGATCTGGGGCCTGAAGGGGGCAGACACCCGGGCCCTGACGCGGCACATCCGCCGGTACGGCACTCTTCCGGGGGTTTTAGCCATGAGGGCCGAAGAAGGGCTGGAGTATTGGGGCGGGAATCTCTCAGGCCGGCGGCAGAGTGGAAACTGCTCGGATTCCGGGAGTTTCTCGGGCCGGTTTGAAGGGGAAAGCACTGCCGGCCGGCACTGGGTTTACCGGGCCTGCATCCGGGAGGCCTACGAGATTCCCGGGCCGGGAGAGCTCCTGGCCGTGCTGGACTTTGGCGCCAAGCGCAATATTCTCAGGGAACTCAGCCGCAGAGGGTTTCGGATTAAAGTGTTTCCGGCTTGGACGGAGGCCGGGGAGATCCTGGATTGCCACCCGGCGGGACTGGTTCTGACTAACGGCCCCGGGGACCCCGGAGAGCTGCCGGAAATTGTCAAGAACATCCGGGTGCTGCTGCCGCGCTTGCCCATTTTGGGTATCTGTCTCGGGCACCAGCTTCTAGCCTTGGCGGCGGGAGGAACAACGTACAAATTGCCTTTCGGACACCGGGGAGCCAATCACCCGGTTCAGGATGTGCGGACGCTGAGGACGACGATGACTTCCCAGAATCACGGCTACGCGGTCGAGGAGGGCTCATTGAAGGGTACGGGTTTTCAGGCGGTGCTCAAGAACCTGAACGACGGCACGGTGGAAGGGATGGAACACCGGGACTATCCGATCATCAGCGTGCAGTACCATCCGGAAGGAGCACCCGGCCCGGAAGAGAACCAGGCTGTCTTTGAGCGTTTTGCCGAGCTCTTGAGCGGGCGGGGACATTCCCCTGACGCGCCTTTGCCGGCAGTGCAGATGGCTTAATATCACTGTCGGGCAGGGGCAGGTACGGAAGAAAAGGTTGTCAATCCCTGATATTCGGTTGTTTGTGTTGGGGTTAGGAATATCCCGGTAGGAGGTTTAAAGCGGTGCCAAAGAAAGACTGGAAGAAAGTAGTGGTGATCGGCTCCGGCCCTATCGTCATCGGACAAGCGGCGGAGTTCGACTACGCGGGAACTCAGGCCTGCCGGGCTTTGCGGGAGGAAGGGGTAGAAGTTATCCTGGTCAATTCCAACCCGGCGACTATTATGACCGACCGCGAAGTGGCGGACAGGGTCTACATGGAACCGCTGACGGTCGGGTTTTTAGAGCGGATCCTGGAGCGGGAACGCCCGGATGGGCTTATTCCCACGATGGGCGGACAAACGGGCCTCAATCTGGCTTTTCAGCTGGCCGAAGCCGGAGTGCTGCAACGCTGCGGAGTGACGTTGCTCGGGACTTCTCTGGAGAGTATCCGCCAAGCCGAGGATCGTCAGAGTTTCCGCACTCTTATGCAGTCCATCGGAGAACCGGTGCCCGCGAGCGCGATCGTGACCAGCGCCGAAGAGGCCTTGGCTTTCGGCAAAAAGACAGGCTTCCCCCTGATCGTAAGGCCGGCCTTTACGCTGGGCGGGACCGGCGGGGGAATTGCCGAGACGGAAGAGGAGTTGGAGCGTTATGCGCTGAGCGGACTCCAAGCCAGTCTGATCGGGCAAATCCTGGTTGAGCGTAGTGTGGCGGGTTGGAAGGAGATCGAGTACGAGGTCCTGCGGGATGGCGGCGGTAATTGTATTACCGTGTGCCACATGGAGAACCTGGATCCTGTCGGGGTGCATACGGGAGACAGCATCGTCGTGGCTCCCTGCCAGACCCTGACGGATAGGGAGGTTCAGATGCTGCGCAGTTCCGCCCGCCGCATTGTTGAGGCTTTGGGGATTGAAGGCGGATGTAATGTACAGTTTGCCCTGCATCCCGAGCGGGCGGAATATATGGTGATCGAAGTGAACCCGCGCCTCAGCCGTTCCAGCGCTCTCGCGTCCAAAGCGACGGGTTATCCCATCGCCAAAGTGGCGGCCAAGATCGCCCTGGGTTACTCCCTGCCGGAACTGACCAACGCCGTGACCGGAAAAACCTCGGCTTGTTTTGAACCGGCTTTGGATTATGTCGTCATCAAGATTCCGCGCTGGCCTTTCGACAAATTCTCGGACGCGGACCGGGAACTGGGCACGCAAATGAAAGCGACCGGCGAAGTTATGGGGTTGGGACGCAATTTGGAAACCGCTCTTCAGAAGGCGGTGCGTTCTTTGGAGACGGGGGCTTACGGGATTTTGACGGAGGAGCTGGAGAAGCTAGCGGATGAGGAACTGGCAGCCCGTTGCCGCCGGCCGGATGACCGCTTGCTTTTCAGTTTTGCCGAGGGTTTGAGACGAGGCTGGACAGTGGAAAAAATCGCCGCTCTCAGCGGTTGGAATCCGTATTTTCTGACGGCGCTGCGGCGTATCGTCGAGTCGGCGCGGGGGCTGGCCAAGGCACCGGGGGACACCGAGCTTTTGCGCCGGGCTAAAGGGTTAGGATTTGCCGACCGGGAGATCGCCCGGCTCTGGCGTTGGAGTGAGGAAGAAGTCTACGGCCTGCGGCGGCGGGAGGGGATAGTGCCGGATTTCAAAATGGTGGACACCTGTGCCGGAGAATTCGAAGCGGTGACTCCCTATTTTTACTCCGGCTACGAGGGAGAGGATGAGGGGGAAACTTCCGCCAGGCGCAAGATCGTGGTTTTGGGTTCCGGCCCGATTCGCATCGGGCAGGGGATCGAGTTTGACTACTGTTCCGTCCACGCGGTTCTGGCTTTGCGCCGGCTGGGGATCGAGAGCATCATCATTAATAATAATCCGGAGACGGTTTCCACGGATTTTGATACGGCCGACAGGCTATATTTTGAACCCCTGACCCTGGAAGACGTTTCCGCCGTGCTGGACAAGGAAAAACCGGAGGGAGTCATTGTGCAGTTTGGGGGACAGACGGCCATCGGTTTGGCCGGGGCGCTGGAGAAGCGGGGTTACCCCATCCTGGGGACGGCGGCGGCGGACATTGATCGGGCCGAGGAGCGGGGGCATTTTGACCGGGTCTTGCAGGCTCTGGGAGCCAAGCGGCCAAAGGGGGGCTGTGTCTCCGACCCGGCTGAGGCGGAGAGGGTTGCCGCGGAGATCGGGTATCCCTTGATCGTTCGCCCTTCATATGTCTTGGGCGGACGGGCCATGGAGATCATCTACGAACCCGAAGAATTGCGCGCCGTGGTGGAGCGGGCCTTGACGGATTTCCCGGGGCAAGAGGTCTGGCTTGACCACTATCTGCTGGGGAAAGAGGTGGAAGTGGATGCCGTTTCCGATGGTGACGGGGTCAGCATTCCGGGAATTATGGAGCATCTGGAACGGGCCGGGGTCCATTCCGGGGATTCCATCGCCGTCTGTCCGCCGCTGACGCTCAGTGAGGAAACGCAAAAACGTGTGGCGGACCTGACTGTGGCTTTGGCCCGGGCTCTGCGCATCAAGGGGCTGCTCAATGTTCAGTACGTCATCTACCGGGAGGAGGTTTACGTCTTGGAGGCTAACCCGCGCTCCAGCCGGACGGTGCCCTTCCTGAGCAAAGTCACGGGTGTGCCGGTGGTGGACTTGGCGACCCAAGTGATTTGCGGGCATCGTCTGCGGGAGATGGATTGGCCGCAGGGCTTGCATCCGGCAGGCAGCCTCTGGGCGGTGAAAGCTCCCGTGTTCTCGTTTTCCAAGCTGCACCTGGTCGAACCCTCCCTGGGGCCCGAGATGAAATCCACCGGGGAAGTGATGGGAGTGGACAGGACGTATGAAAAAGCCCTTTATAAGGCGCTGCTGGGGGCGGGCATATCCATGCGGGACCATGGCACGGTTTTGGTGACCCTGGCGGACCGGGACAAAGAAGAGGGGAGCGCGCTGGTACGCCGGCTGGTCAAACTTGGTTTTCGCATCTTGGCCACGGAAGGGACGGCCCGGGTTTTAGCAAGGACCGGCTTGACGGTGGACAGGATAGCCAAGCTGCATCAGGGCTCAAGCGAAATTGTGGACGGGATTCGGGCGGGGCAGATTCAAACGGTATTCAATACCACGACCCATGGCCGGGTTCAGGCCAGCGACGGTTTTGCCATCCGCCGGACGGCGGTGGAGTGCGGCATTCCCTGTTTTACCAGTCTGGATACGGCGGCGGCCTGGCTGCACGTGATGGAGACCGTTTCCCCGAGCCTGTTTCCTTTGGCTTAGGCCGGTGACCGAAAAGATTTGCCGCGAGCCGTTTACCGGTTGCCCCCAACTAGTACGCCGGTCGGCGTATATGACGAAAAAGCTTAGTCGTAAAGCTCCCGGCTTTGGCTGTGGGGAGATGCAGGGTCCGGGTCAGAGAGGGCTCGCAGGCGGCTCGGCCGGCAACGGGGGCTAAAGGCGGATGCCGGCAGCGGCACTCGCCCTGAAGCGAGGAGCGAAAGGAGAAGCCGGATGCCGCATGAGAAGACGCGGGTGAGGAAAGGAGAGGAGAGGGTCTTATGCCACTTTGTTATGAGGAAATCGTCAGCCACGGAAGTCTGGGCGACCCGGCGGAGGGACTGAGACGCCTGGTCCTGCGCGGCAGTGCGGCCGCCACAGCCCGTCCGGGGCAGTTTTTGCACGTGCGGGTGAGCGACCGGCTGGAACCGCTGCTCAGACGCCCTTTGAGCATTGCCGCCATCGATCGTGCCCGGGAGGAAGTCACAGTGCTTTACCGGGTGCGGGGAAGGGGAACAGAGGCGCTGGCGCAAAGGCAGCCCGGCGAGAGGCTCGACGTCTTGGGCCCTTTGGGCAACGGATTCAGCCTGCCCGAAAAGGGCGAACTATGGCTGGTGGCGGGAGGAATCGGGATTTTTCCGCTCTACGCCCTGGCTCAAGCCGGTTTGGCCAGAGGTTTAGAGGTTCGCCTCTTCTGGGGCGGGGAAAGCCGGGGATTCCTGGAAAGTGCCGGTCTCGGTCAGTGGAGTGATCTCCGCATTCCTCTCCATCTGAGTACCATGGACGGGAGCCTGGGGGACAAGGGGGCGGTGACGGTTCCGCTCGGCGGTTATTTAAAATTAAATCAGACAGGTCCGGCAAAAGAGTCTCAGGCTGCCCGGCGCGGGCGGTCTGCGGAAGAGGCCCGGGCAGCCGGGAGCCGGCGGTCAGCGCCGGGGGTCGAAGCCACGGAGGCAGAAGCCGCAGGGGTCGAAGCCCTGGAGGCAGAAGTTGCAGGGGTCGAGAGCGCCGGCGGGAAGCGTTCCGCCGGGGGTTGTCCGGCCGGACAACCCCCGCGGGATTTGTCTTGGGCGGTCTGCGGGCCGAGGGGTATGATGCAGGCTGTCGCCGAATTAGGGGTGGCGCGCGGATTCAGGGTGGAAGTTTCTTTGGAAGAACGCATGGCTTGCGGCGTGGGGGCTTGCCTCGGCTGTTGTGTCACTGTGCGGGATGAGCGGGGCCGCCGGAGCAAACGCAAAGTCTGTCAGGACGGACCGGTTTTTCCGGGGCGGGAGGTGGTCTGGGATGTTACCGAATGAGAAGAAGGAAGCCAAGGGGGCCGGGGTTGAGCTGGAGGTGTGCTTGGGGGGTCTGACCTTGAAAAACCCCGTCATTGCCGCGTCCGGCACTTATGGCTTCGGCCGGGAGTATGAACAGTACTGCCCGGTGGAAACCTGGGGAGGTATCGCGGTCAAGGGGATTACTCCCGAGCCGCGTGCGGGCAACCCGGCGCCGCGGCTGACGGAAACCCCGGCGGGAGTTCTCAATGCGGTGGGTTTGGAAAACCCCGGTTTGGAGGAATTCCTCAAGTCCTATCTGCCCCGCCTGCGTAACCTGCCCACAGCCGTCATCGTCAATATCTCCGGTTTCTCAGTCGAGGATTATGCCCTCCTGGCCCGTTCCCTGGGGCGGGAGGCCGGGATAGCCGCTTTAGAGGTCAATATATCCTGTCCCAATGTCAGGCACGGGGGCCTTCAGTTCGGAACGGATGCGCGAAGCGCGCAAGAAGTGGTGGCGGCGGTGAGACGGGAAACAGACCTGCCGGTCATCGCCAAACTTTCTCCCAATGTGACAGATATCCGGGAGCTGGCCCGGGCCGTAGAACGGGGAGGCGCGGACATCATCTCCTTAATCAACACGCTCTTAGGCATGAGTATTGATGTGGAGCAAAGACGCCCGGTTTTGGGCAATCTTTTCGGCGGGCTTTCCGGACCGGCCATACGTCCGGTGGCGGTGCGCATGGTCTGGGAGGTTTATCAGGCCGTCGCTCTGCCCATCATCGGGATGGGCGGGATCACGGGCTGGCAGGATGCGGTCGAATTTTTACTGGCGGGGGCCAGTGCGGTGAGCATCGGCAGCGGGAACTTCGTGAACCCGCGGGTTCCGTTGCAGGTCTTAGAGGGACTGGAGGGCTATTGCCGCCGGCAGGGATTTTCATCCGTGCAAGAGTTGACGGGATTGGCCCAGACGGAACTGGCACGCCGCACGCATAAGGGCTTCGCCAGAGGCTGAAAACCGCGGCGGATCAATTAGAAGAGGGGGTTAGACCTTGGCTGACAAGCCCGACAGGCTGAGTGAAAAAATTATTGTCGCTTTGGATTTGCCGGGAAGGAAAGAAGCCTTACAGATGGCCGGGGCTTTGGCGGGGAGCGGCTGCCGGGCGAAAGTGGGCCTTGAACTTTACGCTTACGAGGGCCCCCGGCTGATAGGCGAACTGAAAGAACTGGGTTTTCCCGTGTTTTTGGACTTGAAACTGCATGACATTCCGGCGACGGTGGAGCGCACGGTGCGGGCTTTGCTCAATTGGGAGCCCGAGATGTTGGATGTCCACTGCAGCGGGGGTTATGAGATGATGGCCAGGGCGGCGGAAGCGCTGCATGAGGCGGGCGCGCGGAGAGGATACAAGCCCAAGCTTTTGGGCATCACGGTGTTGACGAGCATGAGCGAGGAGGCCCTGCAGCGGGAACTCGGGGTGAAAGTTCCCTTGGAAGAACAGGTGGCCGCCCTGGCTCGCCTGGCCCAGCGGGCGGGATTGGACGGAGTGGTTGCCTCCGCGCGGGAAGCACCCCTTTTGCGCAGGGCCCTGGGGCCGGATTTTCTTCTGGTGACACCCGGTATCCGTCCGCCCGGGAGTGCCCCGGATGATCAAGCCAGGGTGCTCACCCCGAGGGAAGCTTTAGCCGCCGGCAGTTCTTACCTGGTCATCGGCAGGCCGATCACCCGGGCGGAAAATCCGCGTCAGGCCTTGGCCAAGATTTGGGAAGAGGCGGAGTAACCCCATGAAAGATCGGCAAGAGGCGGAGCGGCCCTATGAAAAATTCGGGAAGAGGCGGAGCCGCTGTTTGAAAGATTGGGAAAGAGGTGGAGTACCCTATGGAAGAAGAGCTTTTAAACATTTTTAAAGAGAGCGGGGCGCTCTTGGAGGGGCATTTTCTCCTCACTTCCGGCCGTCACAGCGGGCGCTATATGCAGTGTGCCCAAGTGTTGCAATATCCCCATCTGGCCGCGCGTTTAGTCGGAGAGTTGGTGCGGCCTTTCCGGGACATGGGGATTGAAACCGTGATCGGACCGGCCATGGGCGGGATTCTGGTGGCTCACGAAGCGGCCAGGGCTTTGGGTGTGAGGGCCCTGTTTACGGAACGGGAAAACGGGGTTATGCGCTTAAGGCGCGGTTTTAAGCTGACGCCGCAGGAGAAAGTCCTGGTGGTCGAAGATGTGATTACGACAGGGGGATCGGTGCGTGAAGTGATCGAAGAAGTGCGGCAAAGCGGCGCCCTGCCGTTGGCTGTGGGCGTTTTAGTCGACCGCAGCGGGGGCAGGGTCGACTTCGGCCTTCCCCTGACAGCCGCGGTAGAGTTGGAAATCGCAACTTACCCCGCGGAGGATTGTCCCCTCTGCCGCCAGGGACTGCCCTGTGTCAAGCCCGGCAGCCGGACTCCGCGCTGAGACCGGACCGGGAGGTTCAGCGGATGATCATCCACGGACGTTGCTCCCCGCTGCGGACTGAGGCCAAAGGGGAGTCGTTGCGGATTTTTAAGATGACAATTGAATAGCATTTTGATATAATTCTCTCGCATGTTGGAATCTGGGGATTTGGCTTCAAAGCCGGTCATGCGGGGTGCCTGAAGCACAGAGAATGCGGAGTTGAGGGTCATGGTTTCGGCGGCGGGTTTGGGCCTGGGGGGATTTAGAGAGAGGGAGTCGTGCAATGTGAAGAAGTTGATCTTGTTCGTCATAGACTCTCTCCACCCCGTTATTTTGGGCCGGACCTTGTCGGAGGGCAACGCGCCGGCGCTGCGATTCCTGGCCCGCAATGGTGAGTATTTCCAGAAAGTGGTGTCTTGTTTTCCCACCATGACGCCGGTCGCGATGAGCTCGATCATCACGGGGCGTCCGCCGGATCAGCACGAGGTTCCGGGCTTTATTTGGTATAACGAAAAAATATCTCAAATCGTCGATTACGGAGCGACTTGGCAAAGCCTGCTCAAACTGGGGCCCGACCGGGTGATCCGCAATTTGCTCAAACGTCTGAATGAGGAGCACCTAAGCCCGGAAATCTCCACCCTTTACGAGAAGCTGGAGGAAAAAGGGCTGACGACCGGCAACATTAACTTTTTTATTCACAGAGGAGTTCAGGAATATATTACCCGCATTCCCCTGCTCATGTCCTTGGCTACCGGCTTCCGCCTTTATAAGGAGAAAGTTTGCGGCCCCAAGGTCCTGACTCTGGGCAGTCTGACCCATCCGGTCCTGGGTAAGCGCCCTTTTTTCCCGCACAACGGAATTTTCCATCGCTTCGGTTTCAATGACATTTATTCGGGACGGATGGCGAGCCAAATTATCGAAGCGGGACAGCAGCCCGATTTCTTGATGGTTTATTTTCCGGACAATGATAAGCACTCCCACCAAAAAGGTCCGTGGCGGACGGGTGCTTCGATCGAGCGCGCCGACCGGCAAGTGGCGGCTGTCTTGAATGCCTTGGGACCCTGGGAAAAGGCCTTGGAGGAGAATGTCATTATCGTGACGGGGGACCATGCGCAGACGACCGTGGGTTTGGGTAACGAGTACCTGATTGACCTTGACCGTGCCCTGCGCCCTTTCAAGCGCCTGAAAGCGACGGAAAAAGAAGAGGATAAAACCAAAGAAATAGCCATTTGTCCCAACGAACGAATGGCCTTTATTTATATCCTGGGACAGAGGAAGCGGGTATTACCCCAACTGCTGGAGATCCTGGCGCGCGATCCGCGCAATGCCCAGATTGCCTGGAAAACCCGGCACAAACAGTACGCGGTGCTCCAAGGCGGCACGGAAAAGCGGCTCCATTTCTATCCGGGCGGCCCTTACCGGGATGTTTACGGGCAAACCTGGGGCTTTGAGGGAAAACTGGAGGTGGTGGACGCTCAACTGGGGCCGGACGGGGTGCTTACGTTCGGGCAATACCCGGATGCCTTCAGCCGTCTTTCCTCCTCTTTGGAAGCCCGCAAAGGCAGCCGGATCGTCCTCTCGGCGCGCTCGGGCTATGAGTATTTTGCCGAAGGAGGGCCCATCCATCCCGGGGGAGGAAGTCACGGCTCATTGGAACAGGAAGACTCAATCGTGCCCATGATTATCGCGGGGACGGGGCAGACCCTGGAAAACCCCAGGATCACGGACTTATACGGTTTCATTGTCAAGCATTTCGGTTTTGCCGGTACGAACTGAGAGACCCGGCGGGGGCTCCCCGCTGTCCGGTCCGCGGCTCAAGATCTCCTCTCTGTTTTTCAGGCTGCCGGCGGTCTCTCTGTTTTTCGGGCTGCGCGCAGGTCCAGCTGCTTTTCAATCGGCTTTTCCGGCGGCTGCAAGGCTGCCGGGGTTTTCCGTGGCCAGGAGGGCGTCGAGAACCTCCTGCCGCGGTGTCACAAATAAGGTCCAATTCTGCTCGTAAATAACCATTCCCGGTTTGGCAGAATTGGGCTTTTTGATTTGGCGCACATGGGTATAGTCGACCGGGACGAGCGACGAGCCCCTGGCCTGGCTGAAATAGACGGCCAAGGCAGCGGCTTCTTCCAAGGTAGAGTCGTCGGGAAAGTCTTCCCCGCCGGCCAGAGGAATGAGGACGTGGGAACCGGGGATATTTTTGACATGAAGCCAGAGGTCTTCGGGTCTGCCCTTTTTTAGAGTCAGCCAGTCATTTTGCCGGTTGTTTTTGCCGACCAAAATTGTGCGGCCTTGGCTGGAGCGAAAGGAGCGGGGCTTTATCTCCGGTCCGTTTTTTTTGTTGCCGGTATTTCTCTTGCCTTCTCGGGTGAGGGATTTTCCGGACAGGTATTTTTGCTCGACGAGTTCGTTGTGGATTTCCTCCAGATCGGCCTGATTTTCGGCTTGTTCGAGGCTGAGAAGGACGGAATCAAGATAGGACAGGTCGGCCAGGGCGGCTTGCCGCAGGGGTTCGGTTTTTTGCAGGGCCGCTTTGGCCTTGTTATACAGTTTGTAGTAGCGCTGGGCGTTGTCAATGGCATTTAAGGCGGGATCGAGGGGGATGCGCACAAGGGGTTGTCCCTCTTCGTGATAATCTTCCACTTCCGCCTGGGTCATACCCGGCTGAATGCGGTAGAGATTGGCTGTGAGCAGTTCGCCCCAAAGCCGGTACTTAAAAGAAGTACGGGCCGAACCCAGGGTCTCTTCATAGATGTTCAGTTTTTTGCCCAGGTGAGAGTGGATTTCGCGTACCCGTTTAAGCAGGGAGCCACGCTGGGCGGCCAAGGCGTTCCGGCCCGAACGGGTTTCGAAGAAGCGGGCCACCGTCTCGTTCAGACTGGAATGGACGGTACAGGGGAGGCCTTCATACTGTTCATAAGGCACAAAGGTAAAAGCCGCCGGAGTGTGGTCCCCCCGGAAGCGGTAATATATCCGGGGATCGGGGTGAGTCCCCTGCTTTCGTCCCAAACGGGTGTAAGTTTGGTAGAGACGGACCAGATCGATCTCTCCGCAGTCGCCGAGACGGGTCTCGTGCTCCAGCCCGGAGGCGAGCACGATCTCCAGGGCGAGTTCCGGGCCGAGGCCATCAAAACGGGCGAGAAGGATGTCCCTGAGCTTACTTTCCAGATCGTCGGCCAGGAGCGTTTCCCGGAAGCTGTCCTCGTCGGCCGCGCCGAGTTTTCCTTGAGAAGGGGGAAGGAGGTAGGGGCGGCCCGGCAGGACTTCACGATGCCGGCTCAGGGCGTGGGAATAGCGGCGGATGCCGTCAAGAATCAGGCCTGTCTCGGGGTCGATGAGCAAAAGGTTGGAGTGCTTGCCCATGATCTCCAGAGTGAGGTGCAGGGTCGCCAAATCCCTGTATTCGTTATAATTCTGGATGTCCAATGTGACGATGCGTTCTAAGCCCAACTGGCGGAGAGCCAGGATCTTGCCGCCTTCCAAATGTTTGCGCAGGATCATGCAGAACATGGGCGGACTGGCAGGGTTTTTCCTGCTCAACCCGGTCAGGTGAAGGCGGGCGCCCGTGGAACCCGTGTTGAGCACGAGACGCAGGGAGGTCCCCCGGCGGCGGAGAACGAGGTGGACCTCATCTTTCTCCGGTTGGAGGATCTTGTCGATGCGGGCTCCGCTCAGTTGCGGGGCCAGTTCCGCTGTCAAGTAGGAAAGGGTAATCCCATCTAAAGCCATAGCTAAAACTCCCTTAATTATTTATTCAATCGCAAGACTGCCGCTTCTACAAGTGGGAGTGGGTCCCACGTACCCCGCTTCGGTGGGGGTAGACTCCATCCTTCGGCACAAAAGCATAATTTCACGCTCTGTGCCTACGGCGATAGTTTCCGCCGGAGACTATCGCCACCGAAGTCATCCTCACCGTAGAAATATTCTTGGAAAGCTTGAGGTTCGGCGATAACGCACACAGGTCACTATCGTGAGTGTTCAGCTTAAGCTGAACGGGTTCACCGGTATGATGGGTATGCACAGGTTCCCGTTGAACCGTGGGCTCCGGCTTCATTCTAGCGTATCACGGGGCCGGTTTCAAACCTGGGGTTCAGGGGAGACGAAGGAGGTGAATCCCGCCTGGGGTACGCGGGACGCTGCGCCGTATCCGCGGGACGACCGCAGAAGCGGCTATTTTCGGGGCAGGGTGAGCGAAGCAAACAACCGTCCCGAAGCCCGGTGAGCGCGACGAAGAAAGAAAACCGGAGAAGGTGGACAGGGGGTATTTTTGTCCACGTTTGCGAATATGGATGATCAGAAACGTAAAAGGGAGGAAAGCGAGGGTATGAAACAGCAGGCATGGCATGTTTTACCTTGGCTGGATGTGGCGAAAATTCTCAATGTCCATCCGGGCAAAGGCTTGAACATGAGAGAGGTCAACCGCAGGTTGGCGGAAATCGGGCAGAATGTTCTCAGCGAGAAGAAGGGAATGCACCCGGTTTTCCTGTTCTTGGGGCAGTTCAAAGACTTTATGGTCATGGTGCTTTTGGCGGCGACTGTCGTCTCCGGGCTTTTGGGCGAGTTGGCGGACGCCGTCACGATTATGGCCATTCTCATTATCAATGCCATTCTGGGGTTTATCCAGGAATACCGGGCGGAACGCTCGATGGAGTCTTTACGCTCCCTGACGGCCCCGGAGGCGCGGGTTCTGCGGGAGGGACGTGAGCAAAAGATTCCGGCGGCGGATCTGGTACCGGGGGATATCGTGCTTCTCGAGGCCGGGGACCGGATTCCGGCCGATTTGCGCTTCATCCAAGCGGTCAACCTGGAGATTGAAGAATCGGCCTTGACCGGGGAATCTCACCCCGTGAGAAAAAATATCGCGCCCCTGGAGGACGACCTTACGCCGATGGCCGACCGGAGAAATATGGGCTATATGGGTACCACGGTCGTCAACGGCCGGGGGGCCGGGGTCGTCGTGTCGACCGGGATGGACACGGAGATGGGTGTCATTGCCGGAATGATTCAGAGTGTCGAGGAAGAAGAAACTCCCCTGCAGAGACGTCTGGCCCAGCTGGGCAAATGGCTCGTGATTATCAGTGTGGCGGTGTGCGCGGCCGTGGTCATCACGGGGATCATGCGCGGGGAAGGGTTCTCCAAGATGTTTTTTGCGGGGGTCTCTCTGGCCGTGGCGGCCATTCCCGAGGGGCTGCCGGCCATCGTGACTGTGGCCCTGGCTATCGGGGTGCAGCGGATGGTGAAACGCCAGGCGATCATTCGCAAACTGCCGGCCGTGGAAACTTTGGGTTGTGCTACGGTCATCTGCTCGGATAAAACCGGCACGTTGACCAAAAACGAGATGACTGTGAGGCGGATTTACGCGGGCGGCCGGATGATTACGGTTTCCGGCCGGGGCTATGACCCGAAAGGAGAGTTTCAGGGGGCGGATCCGGAACAGGAACGCGAACCCTTGCGGGAGGCCCTGAGAATCTCGGCTCTTTGCAACAACGCTACCCTGACCAAAAAAGGAGTCCAGGTGGCCGGACTCTTTCGCTCGCCGGCCAAGGACGCGCCATGGGGTATCGAGGGGGACCCGACGGAAGGGGCCCTTTTGGTGGCGGCAGCCAAAGGGGGAATTTGGCGGGAGGTTCTCGAACGCAAAGAAGAACGCTTGGCTGAGATACCGTTTGACTCCGAACGCAAACGCATGAGTGTGGTCTACCAAACCAAGAGAGGCAAAAAGGCTCTGGTGAAAGGGGCTCCGGACACAATCCTGGGGCTTTGCCGGCGAGAGTTGACCGACAAGGGAGCGGTGGCCCTGACTGACGAGCGCCGGCGGGAAATCATGCGAGCCAACGACAGCATGGCCCGCCAGGCCTTACGGGTCCTGGCTCTGGCCGAAAGGGATGTGCCGGAATCGCTGTCCCCGGAGGCGCTGGAACAGGACCTGACCCTGGTCGGACTCATGGGCATGATCGATCCGCCCCGCTCCAGCGCCCGCAAAGCGATTCAGGTCTGCCGCCGGGCCGGGATTAAGCCGGTCATGATCACGGGGGACCACCGCCTGACGGCGGAAGCGGTGGCTGAGGAACTGGGGATTTTGCGGGGAAAGCGGGCCGGGGTGTTAACCGGGGTCCAGATGGACACGCTGACGGATGACGAGTTGACCGACAGGGTGATGGATGTTGCCGTCTACGCCAGGGTGACGCCGAGGGACAAACTGCGCATTGTTCGGTCTCTGAAAAAACGCGGCCAGGTCGTAGCCATGACCGGGGACGGGGTTAACGACGCTCCGGCCGTGAAAGAAGCGGATATCGGGGTATCGATGGGCAAGACCGGCACGGATGTGACCAAAGAAGCTTCGGCTATGGTGCTGGGGGACGATAACTTCGCCACGATTGTCGCGGCGGTGGAAGAAGGGCGAGCCATCTACGACAACATCCGCAAATTCATCCGTTACCTGCTTGCCTGTAATTTGGGGGAAGTCCTGACTATGTTTGTGGCGACTCTGGTGGGATTGCCCCTGCCCCTGCTGCCGATTCAGATCTTATGGGTCAATCTGGTGACCGACGGACTGCCGGCCATGGCCCTGGGTGTGGATGGGGCGGATCCTGACATTATGGAGCGGCTGCCGCGCGCTCCCGGGGAAAACATCTTCGCCCGGGGCTTGGCTCGCAAGATAGGGGTGCGGGGAACGCTCATCGGGCTTGGCACGCTGGCGGTCTTCGTCGCCGCCCTCTTTCTGGGGAGTGACATGTTGGCGGCCAGAACGATGGCTTTTTCGACTCTGGTCTTTTCCCAGCTTTTCCACGTTTTTGACTGCAAATCCGAAGACAGGGGAATTTTTGAGGTGGGAATCTTCTCGAATCCTTACTTGGTCGGGGCGGTGGCCGTGTCGGCTTTAATGCAGCTCAGCGCTGTTTATCTCGCTCCCATGCAGACCATTTTTAAGACGGCGGCTTTGCTCGGATGGCAGTGGGGCCTGATCCTGGCGGTGGCCGGAGGACCTTCGGTCCTTATCGGGTTTTATCGCCTGATCAGAAACACCTGGTTAGGCAGAACAGCGGGGGAGAAAGTATGAGCCCGGCCCGCTGCAGGCCCCGTCGCTCTCGGGCGCACCGAGTGCCGGGAGTCAGCCGTGCCGGCGGCAGGGGGGATTTTTCCGGCAATATGTTTCGAAGCCCATCCGCTGAACTGACAAACCGCGCCATGTTCCGGCAAGACACACGTGCCGGCGGCAGGGGGGTTTCCCCCGGTTCAGCGTCCCGAAGTCCGTCCGGTGAACTGACGGAGAGTGCACTATCCCTGCCAGTCTACGATCTGCAGTCAACCAGTGGCGCGGCTTAAGGCCGCAGCGCCCGCGGGCGCGGACGCTCCTCAACTCGGACGGGCTCCGCAGGCAATTGCCTATCCGGCATCCGCGGCACCGGTCTGCAGTGCGGACCGGCGTGCGCAGCTTGTGCAGCTTGGCAACGGGTTTTATGCTCTGTCGCCGGCACTTTTGAGGCACGGGGATCTGCCCCCGAATAGTTACCCCTGCCCAATGTCCGTGTTGTTCGGGTTAACGGGCTAATCCGCCTGTTGACCCCGTGTGTGTTTTCGTAGTATTCTTAAACGGAAAGCCCGCACGCCCGTCTGGGCGTCTGCCAACCGGGGAGAAAGGCGTCCGCCGGAGCGTCGGTGAAAAGTGATCCGGCATAAGGGGAGCTTTCGTCCCGCGAGGAAAGCAGGGGTTTCCCGGGGCTGTCAAGCAGGCTGGTGCTTATGTCCTGAGTCGGGGCTGTCAAGCAGGCTGGGGCTTATGTCCGGAGTCGGGGCTGTCAAGCAGGCTGGGGTTCTGTCCTGAGTCGGGGCTGTCAAGCAGGCTGGGGCCTATGTCGCGAGAGTTAGGGGTGCTAATTTATGGAGTTTGTCAAAATGCACGGCCTGGGAAATGATTTTATCCTTTTGGACCATTTTCTGAGCGCTCCTTTCAGTGATTATGAGGGTTTGGCCCGCAAGCTTTGCCATCGTCAATTCGGTGTCGGGGGGGACGGGCTCCTGGTTGTTCTGCCTTCGGGGGAGGCGGACGTGCGCATGCGCATTTTCAACCCGGACGGCTCCGAGCCGGAGATGTGCGGCAACGGCATCCGTTGTTTAGCGCGCTATGCTTATGAGCGCGGCTATGTGCAGCATAATCCGCTTCGGGTGGAAACTCTGGCCGGTATTCTCAGTATCGGGCTCAGGTTGGCTCGGAAAGCTGATCAGAGTGGTGAAGATAGATTGAGCGGTAACGATAACCTGAGTGATGAAAATAGTCTAAACGGTAAAGACAACCCGGGCGGTCAAGACAATCTGAACGGTCAAAACAATCTGAGCGGTCAAGACAACCTGAGCGGGAAAGACAACCCGACTGCTGAAGACAACCAGAACGGTCAAGACAACCGGAACGGTAAAGCTAATCAGAGCGGTAAAGATCAAGCGGAAAGTCCCAGGGAAGATAAAAATCAAGATCAAGATAAAGCTGAAAACGTTGGGGAAGCAAAAGCAAAAGCTGAAGCTAAAGCTGAAGCTAAAGATAAAGATAAAGATAAAGTAGAAAGCGTCAGGGTGGATATGGGTGAACCGGTTCTCGACCCCGAGTCCATACCGGTGCGCTGTACGGGCAAGCGGGCCCTGGGCGAGAGCCTGGAGGCGGAGGGAAGAGCATTCCGCTTTACGGCAGTGTCCATGGGTAACCCGCACTGCGTGATTTTCGGCGAAAACTTGTCTGAGAAGGATTTTTACCGTTACGGGCCTTTAATCGAAAAACATCCCCTCTTTCCCCGCAAGACGAACGTGGAATTCATCACGGTGCACTCCAGGCAGGAAATGACGATGAGAGTTTGGGAACGCGGGGCGGGCCCGACTCTGGCTTGCGGTACCGGAGCTTCGGCCGCGGCTGTGGCGGCGGTACTGAATGATCTCATTGACCGGGAAGTGACCGTCCACTTGCCGGGGGGCGACCTGTTGATTGAATGGGCCGGCGATAATCACGTTTATATGACCGGTCCGGCTGTGTATGCCTTCCGGGGGGTATGGCTGGAAGAGTCAACTACCCCTGACCAAGAGGCTTGGCCGCACGCCCCTGGCTTTAGCGGGCTTTTGACATGGGGAGAGTCAACTATCCCTGACTGAAGTCAGAAATAGCCGGGCTCCGATGCCCATGAAACGCCGGGGCGGAGCATCAATCCGTATCGTTTCTGTCAGAACAGAACAGGACACTGAACGTTTTCCAACCGGGCTAAAGCCGGGACAGAAAGATGCCGGCGTCCGGGGGGTCAAGCGGGGCCAAGACCCACCGTTACCCGAGAGGGTGAAACGGGAGAAGCCGCCGGGCGGGGGAGCGAAACGGGACAGAAACACGCCGCTGCCCGTGAGGGTGGGACGGGGAGAGGCCGCTGCCCGAGAGGTGAAGCGGGGCTAAGATGTGTCTTCACCCGTAAGAATCGGAACGCGAGACGTTGCCGTGAGTTGCGGCCGAGCGAGAGGATGAAAAAGGCTTTTGGCGCCGCCAAGCGGTCAGGGGCAGCGGGGGACAAGAGGTTCCCCGTTCTTTCGTGCCCGGCGGACAAAGTTCTTGCATAGATTGGCAACCGGTTGCGCAAGACATAGATCAAGGATGAAGGAGAGGATTCGATGGCAATCAGTATGACGGGGTTCGGCCGGGGAGAGGCCGCCGGCGGGGGTTATCGGGTCACGGTGGAACTGAAGTCCGTCAATCACCGTTTCCTGGAGGTGGCGGCCAGGCTGCCCCGGCCGTATGCCGGGCTGGAGGAGCGGGTGCGGAAGGTGATTCAGGAAAGCGTCCGGCGCGGGAGGATCGAAGTCTATATCAATACGGTGGAAACGGAAGAAAGAAAGAGATTGGTTAAGGTTGACAAAGAATTAGCGCTGTCGTATGATAAAACACTGAAGGAACTCGCGTCAGCGCTCCAGACGTCTTATGAGACAGACATCTACCGTTTGGCGGTCTTGCCTGAAGTCCTGCGAGTGGAAGAAGCCGAGGTGGATTTGGAGGAGGTCTGGGAGGTTTGGGCTAAGGCCCTGGAGCAAGCCTTGGACCGTTTTAACGAAATGCGGCGCGCGGAGGGCGTCAAACTGGCCCAGGATATGCAAAAGCGGTTCGAGGGGATCGGAGAGGATCTCCGCTTGATTGAGGAACGTGCCGGGATCCTGCCGGCCGAGTACAGTGAGAAGCTGAAGGAAAGGATTCAGATCTTGTTGGGGGAGACGGTGGTGGATGAGGCCCGTCTGCTCAATGAGGCCGCCTTCTTTGCCGATAAGGTTTCCATTACGGAAGAGCTGGTCCGCCTGCACAGTCATATCCTGCAGAGCGGCGGGGCCTTGCAGGCCGCCGAACCCAGCGGGCGTAAACTAGACTTTTTGCTTCAGGAAATGAATCGCGAGATTAACACCATCGGTTCGAAGGCCAATGATTTGGCCGTCGCTCAAGTTGTGATCCGGGTGAAGAGCGAGTTGGAGAAAATCCGGGAACAAGTGCAGAATATCGAATAATATACATATTGGAGGGTTCAGGTTGGATATAAGGTTAATTAACATCGGCTTCGGCAACATCGTTTCGGCAAACCGCATTGTTACCATCGTCAGCCCGGAATCCGCACCGATCAAGCGCATCATTCAGGAGGCCAGGGACGAAGGGATGCTGATCGACGCCACCTATGGCCGCAGGACGCGTGCTGTGATCATTTGCGACAGCCATCATGTCATTCTCTCGGCGGTTCAGCCCGAAACAGTAGCGCATCGGTTGTCCGCCAGGGACTCCGGCGTCCATGCGGAAGATCCCGCGGATTAAGGTGAGTGGGGTGGAGAAAAGCAACGGTTTGCTCATCGTTCTTTCCGGTCCGTCCGGTGCCGGCAAAGGGACGCTCTGCCGGGAACTTCTGCGCCAGGTTCCGGATGTGGTCTATTCGGTCTCGGCCACCAGCCGGGCAGCGCGCCCCGGGGAAACTGAAGGGATTCATTATTTTTTCCGTTCCAGGGACGAGTTCCGGGCCATGGTGGAGCAGGACGAACTTCTGGAGTGGGCTGAGTTTTGCGGCAACTATTACGGTACGCCGCGTTTTGCCGTTGAGCAGTCCTTGCAAGCAGGCCGGGATGTGATCTTGGAAATTGAGATTCAGGGCGCACTCCAGATCAAAAAGCGCTTTCCCCAAGGAGTGTTTATTTTCGTGGTGCCGCCGTCTTTGGATGTGCTGGCAGAACGGATTCACAAGCGCGGGACCGAAGCCGAGGAAGTTATCCGTAAACGCCTGGACACTGCCGTACACGAGTTGGAATACGTTTCTGAGTATGACTATGTGGTTGAGAACGATGAAATTCCTGCGGCGGTAGAAAAACTGCACAGCATATTGGTCGCGGAAAAATGCCGTGTGAAGAGGAGACCGTTGTTCTTTAAGGGGGCAGTTTCATGAAACAACCTTCCTTGGATGTTTTGATGCAAAAAGTGGACAGTAAATATACCCTGGTCGTGGCGGCGGCCAAGCGGGCCCGTATGTTAATGGAGAATCCGGACCAAGAGGAATTGGACAAGGGTGTCAAACCGGTAAGTGTGGCTCTGGAGGAAATCGCAGAGGGAAAACTGATTCTAGAGAAACCTCGCGAAGGGACTAAATGAGGAAGCGACCAAAGGATACAAATCAAATCTCGGCCTAGCCTGGGACGAAATTGCGCAGGGAAAATAATTTAGGAAGCGCTTGTGAAGGGATTAAAGGATGCTTGAAGGCAAGAAGATTCTGGTGGGGATTACGGGTGGTATTGCCGCTTATAAAGCCGCCGAAATTGTGAGTCGGCTGCGAAAGATGGGAGCGGACGTGCACGTGGCCATGACGGATTCCGCGGTCCGGTTTATTACTCCGGTCACTCTGCGGAGTCTCTCCGGGAATCCAGTGCACCTGGATCTGTATGCGGAACCGGCCCTGGGAACGGTTGAACACGTGGCTCTGGCGGTATTAGCCGACGCGGCTTTGATTGCCCCGGCCACGGCCAACTTTTTGGCGAAAATGGCGATTGGCTTGGCGGACGATTTCCTCTCCACCGTAATTCTGGCGACCAAGGCGCCGCTCTTTGTCGCGCCGGCCATGAATCACGTCATGTTCCACAGCCCGGCCACCCAGGACAACCTTCGCCTTCTGGAGGAGCGAGGGGTGAGGGTTATCGGCCCGGCCAGCGGTTTTCAGGCTTGCGGCAGCGAGGGAGACGGGCGGATGAGCGAACCGGAGGAGATCGTCCGTTTCCTGGAACGCTTTTTCGCCCGGCAGGACCGTTTGCGCGGAAAAAGGGCCATAGTCACAGCCGGCGGGACGCAGGAACCCATCGATCCGGTGCGCTATCTGACGAACCGCAGCTCCGGGAGGATGGGCTATGCCGTGGCCGAAGCTCTGCAAGAAGCGGGCGCCGAGACGATTTTGGTCAGCGCTCCTACGGCGCTCTCCCCGCCGCCGGGTGTCGAAACCATTCAGGTATCCACGGCTCTGAAGATGCGTGAAGCGGTTCTGGACCGTTACGCGGAGGCTGACATTGTGGTCATGGCGGCGGCGGTCGCGGACTACCGGCCGGCTGAGGAAGCCGGGCAGAAGATCAAGAAGACCGGCGCCAATTGGCAGCTCGAACTCGTGCCCAACCCCGATATTTTGGCGGAATTGGCCCGGAACAAGGAAAAACGGATCTTAGTGGGTTTTGCGGCCGAGACGGAAAACCTCATTTCCTTTGCCAGGGAAAAAATTCAGCGCAAAAACCTGGACATGCTGGTCGCTAACGATGTGACTTTGCCCGGGGCGGGATTTGGCAGCCCGACGAATATTGTCAGTTTTCTCTTTCCCGACGGAAGGAGAGAAGATTTGCCTCAAATGAATAAACTCGAGGTTGCGCGCCGACTCGTTCAAGAGATCGAAGCTTTGCTCGGGCTGGAAACGAAGGAGTGAGGACATGGTAAAGAGACTGTTTACTTCGGAGTCTGTGACTGAGGGGCATCCGGACAAAATTTGCGACCAGATATCGGACGCGATTCTCGACGCGATTTTTGCCAAGGATCCGGAAGCGAGGGTGGCCTGCGAGACCGCGGTGACGACTGGCCTGGTCCTGGTGAGCGGGGAGATTACGACCCATTGTTATGTGGACATTCCTCATATCGTCAGAGACACGATCCGGGAGATCGGCTACACCCGGGCTAAGTTTGGCTTTGACGCCGACACCTGTGCGGTTCTGACTTCCATCGGGGAACAATCCGCGGACATCGCCTTGGGTGTGGACAAAGCCCTGGAAGCAAAGACCGGGGAAATGTCAGACGGCGAGATCGAGGCCATCGGGGCCGGCGATCAGGGCATGATGTTCGGCTATGCCACGAATGAAACGGACAGTTATATGCCGCTGCCGATTGACTTAGCTCATCGCTTAGCCCGCCGCCTGTCCGAGGTGCGCAAATCCGACCTTCTGGATTATCTGCGCCCGGACGGGAAGACTCAGGTGACGGTCGAGTATCAGGATAACAAACCGGTACGGGTGGACACCATCGTCATCTCCACCCAGCATCACCCGCAAATTGCCCAAGAGCAGATCCGGCGCGACCTCTTGGAGCATGTGATCTTTCCGACCGTGCCGGCAGAGCTGCTGGACGAGCACACGAAGTACTTCATCAACCCCACCGGCCGCTTTGTCATCGGAGGCCCGCAGGGAGACGCGGGGCTGACCGGGCGCAAAATCATCGTGGATACCTATGGCGGCATGGCCCGGCATGGCGGCGGCGCTTTCTCCGGTAAAGATCCGACAAAAGTGGACCGTTCGGCCGCTTACGCCGCCCGCTATGTGGCGAAGAATGTTGTGGCGGCCGGCTTGGCGGAACGCTGCGAGATCCAGCTCGCCTATGCCATCGGTGTGGCCCAGCCGGTCTCGGTCTCGGTCGAGACCTTTGGCACGGGCAGGATCCCGGATGAGGAGATCGGGAGGCTGGTCAAAACCAATTTTGATCTGCGCCCGGCCGGAATCATCAAAAGCCTGAACCTGCGCCGCCCCATCTACCGCCAGACCGCGGCCTACGGCCACTTCGGCCGCACGGATCTGGACCTGCCCTGGGAGATGACGGACAAAGCCGAGGCGCTGAAGGAGCAGGCGGGGTTGTAGGGATATTTGCAGAGATTGTGGGTACAGGGATTTGTAGTCAGGCGCAAGAACGAGAGACGCCCAGGCCCAATGCAAAAATGTAGGTCTTAGATGAACGAGCGCCTGATCCTAAACGAAAGAGATTCCGATGGGCGTGGTTAGATGGATAGCCCACGGTTCTGGCAGGGATGACCTTAGTCTTGAGTGGTCAAGGTCTTGTCTGGGGAAAAGACACGGGGATTGTCTGATGGGATCACCTAAGGAAGAACCCCCTGGGCCTTTGTAGGGTCCGGGGTTATTTTTTTGTCCGTAGCAGGGGGCGTTTTTATGTGTGGCTGGGGCAAGAAAGGCCGGGATAAACAAGGTCGAAACAAAAAAAAGACTAGGACTCAAGAGACTGGGCCAAAAATCCGATAGAATTTTTACACGGAGTGCCCCTGTTGCAGATTTTTGTCCTCAGGCTTTGTTAGAATGTAAGGAGATGGGGAAGACACCTGTCGTGTAAGAAGGCCGACAGAGATGTCCTCACAGAGGATGAATATACCACAGAGAGGATATCTCTGTCGTGTAAGAAGGACCCAACGGGAGGCAGGTACCTGGAAAGCCCGACCAAGCTCGCGGTCAGAGACCCACTGGACACGAATATTTCAATATCTTGAAGGAAAGTACCTCTTTTTTGGCGAACACTTAGAACATTTAGAGGAAAAATGTTCTTTCACCGAGAAATACATGAAGATCGGGTCGATAGTGGGTCGTGTGTCGGTTTCGAGCCGTGTTGCGGTTCGGTCCTAGGACCTATTGCGGTTCGCGCGGGGGCAAGGCGCAGCGAGTAGAGGAACTTTTAGCCTATTGGGTACGGTGGTCTCCGCAGTACGGGGCCCAAGAAGTGCATGCTTGCGGAAAAGCGAATATCTACAAATTTACACGTAAATTTATCACGCCTTGCCACGCCAAGAAGCACTCGGTGTGCCCGGAAAAGAGGATGATAGAGAAAAAAGGAAGGGGGAGAAAGGGATGCGGGTAAGGATGTTTCTGCGGTTTTTAGAGGATGGCTGGCTTCCGATTCACTACAATTATTGGCTGCAAAGTCTCGCGTACAGCCTGATGAACGGTGAGGTTGGGATGAGAGTCCACGACTTTGGTTTCGAAGGGGAGGGCCGGGTGTTTCGCCATTTCACTTTTTCCCGACTTCTGGGACGCTACGAACTGACGCCTGACCACTCCAAGATACGATTTGCGCAAGGATGCCAATGGGTGATCTCGTCGCCCGTGGACGAGATTCTGGGAGCACTGGCAACCGGAATCCTGAGGGCCGGCCGGATCAACGTCGGACCTGTGGTGGCCGAGGTCGAGGAGGTCCGGGTGGAGAAACCAAACGTGATGCAGGGTTGGCAGGGAAATGACGAGCCCCAGGATTCGGAAACCGCGATAAGGATCCGCGTACGAACATTGTCGCCCATTGTCGCTTACAGCACGCTGCTTAGAGGGGATGGGAGCAAATACACTGTTTATTTCCAACCGGGTGAGGCTGAATTTCAGCGGCTTGTGTCGGATAATTTGGAGAGAAAGGCAGCAGGCCTTGAGGAACTGAACCCTTCAGTCTGGCATAAGGAGGTGAGGGATGTCCGGCACGGCAGAATGGGAGAGAAAGGCCAGGGTGAAAAAGAAGGGTACGGGAGGCAGGCGGAGGATGCCGGTGAAAAAGAGAAAAGGGGGGACGGAGTGGACAGGGAGGAAGGAAGGGGCGGAAGGGTGAACCTGCCGAAAGGAGGAAACACATTGGAAAGAGGAAACGTGCAGGGGAGGGAAAGGAAGGATGTGAGTGAAGAAGGGTTGGCAGGGAAGGGAGGAAAGAAAGGAAACACCTCGAATGCGGTAGGGCTGCGCCTTCGGGCACTTGGCCAACCGCGCCTGCACATCATCGAATATAAGGGAGGGATTATCAAGGGATATTCGGGTTCTTTGGAGTTGTATGGGGTCCGGAGTTTACTGCAACTGGCCGTAGACGCGGGCTTGGGGAGTAAAAATGCCCAGGGTTTCGGGTGTTTGGAACTGATGGGAAGGGGGTAACGTCCACCGGAATTTCCGCAGCAGGTTCCTCACTTGTTTGGAGGTAATGGGGAGGGGATAACGGGGATCGAAGTCCTGTTAAACGCAAAGTCCCATCAAGAGGAGGTGGTTAAACTATGATTGCCTCAATGCGTGCCTTGGCATTGGACTACCTGATTGAACAACTGGGTGGCGGAACCCTAAGTGAAGGAGCTTCGGCAAGCGATGTCGAGGCTTGGTACAGGAGCATAAGAACAACTTCCCCGGGAAAGTTGTTTTCCTACCTGGTTGAAGACAGTGGCAGGGTGGACAAGGTTTATATATTGGAGGCGGAATCGGGGGACACAGTAAGGTTATCTGTCCAAGAGGTAGTGGCGGAAGGAACGCGGCCCGGAGGGGGATGTCCAAGTCACAAATTGCCCTTTATGAAACCATCAGGAAATATGAGTCCGGCGGTTGGTCCGGTTATTAAAAGGACCTATGCAAAAGAAAAAGGTGGGGGCCCGTCGGAAAATGTTTTAAATAACACTCTGAAGTACTTTCGGGAGGTGGCGCAGGCGCAAAAGCCCTGGTCCGCGTATTTCGCCGAAATCCTTAATCTTCTGGCAAGGCCGCAGATCAGATTGACAGACGGAACACTGGTCAACTGGAAAGAGGAGGGCTATTCTTCTCTTCTCGCTTGCGCCGTGGACCGTATCGGGCCGGAGAAAAATACGGTTTTTTTAACTGTAAGGGACGCGGCGGGAAAACTCCCCGGAGAAAAAGAGATTTACACGGACTACCTTCTGCTAGAAAAGCTGGCGGGAGATCGCTATGTGACCGGAAGCTCACCGGCCCAAGAAGGTGCACGCTGCCCACTCTGTGGGCAAGAAAATGTTACAGTTTTCCCCAACGGGCTTAAAGGGGCAGGGGTAAACCTGCTCAATACCGACCGAGCGGGGGTTTTCCCAGGAATAGACCCTCTGGCGGCATGGAAGGGATATGCTCTATGTGCCGCCTGTGCCGACCTGCTTTATGTGTTTAAATTCCATGTCCTGAAGAAGGGGGGGGCCGACAAGAAAAGGCAGCCCTTCGGCGCAAGAGTGGCCGGCGACAGCGCCTTGGTCATTCCGGAGTTTTTCCCGGGAATTCCTTTAGACATGCGGCTGAGTTGTATTCATGATGTCCAACAATACGTCGAGAAGTTCAAAGGAGATGTGGAGGCGGAGGAGGAAGGCCTACTCGACCGTCTGAAAGACGAACAGGGGATTCTCAATTTGACCATTCTGTGGGCGGATGTGGGGCAGAACATTGAGAATGTGTCCGGTATAATCACGCAAATTTTACCAAGTCGGTTACGCTATTTGTCCGCTTTCAACGCGCAGACGCGAGCATGGACCAGTCCACTTTTCCCCGGCAAGTTCCTGGCAAACGGGTCTCTCAATTTTAAACCGCAGTTAGCTTTATCCGCCCTCAATTCCTTGTTTTTACGGCCCGGTGGGAACAAGACCAAAGACTTGAATAGCAGCAAACGGCTAGCTCAACTGAAACGCCTTCTGGCTGCCGCTATTTATCACGGTACCCCAATAGGGGAAAAAAGGTTTTGGGATGAGGTGTTAATCACGGCGCGCTGCTATTTGGCAGAAGCGGTGGAGAATAAGGACGGTTATCGCAGTCTCCTGTACGAGTTTGTGAGTAAAAACGGAAAAGAGATTTCTGCCGCTGCTTGGGTTAAACACGTTCATTGGTATCTCAGGTATTTTTCAAGTGAAGGAGTGGGTGTGCTTCCAATGACGAGAGAGCGATTTCAACCGGCGATGGAGAGCCTTAAACCTTATTTCGGCGAGGAAAGCGGGATAGATACGCCCGAAAAAGCTTTTGCCTTCCTTTTGGGAGTGCTTTATGGCAAGCTGCTTCAAGTTCAGGGGGCGAAAGGAGTCAACGTCGGCGCGAATGCTTTGACATGGCTCAAGAGGCTGACTCTCAAAGGAAAAGATCTTCCCGAACTGTATGTCAAGACACGGGAAAAACTTTTAGCTTATGAGGCAGAGAAGAGTGCGGAGATTCGCATGCTTATACAGGAGCTGGGGCAACTCGGGATCAGCCTGGGGGATCACGTTCAACTGGACGAAGTAAAGACCAACTATTTCTTACTTTTAGGACAATCAATGACGGAAAACATTTTACCGTCTAAAGCAAAAGAACAGGAGGCACAAAAATGAGCGAGTCGATTAAAGCACTGAGTGGACGGCGTGAATTTCTCTTTCTGTATGATATTAAGATGGGTAACCCGAACGGAGACCCTGACGAAAACCGGCCCCGTGTATTACCGGATGGAACTTATTATGTCACGGATGTCCGCTTAAAACGTTTCTGCCGGGATTTCTTGAAGAGCCGGAAGTACGAGATTCTGGTGGACAGCATCGAGGGCCGCACCACAAACCTGACCGGAAGGGTGGTGCATTACCTCGCCAACAACGGCAAAGAAAAAGTGGATGGAAAGGCATTGGTCGACGTTCTCCTTAATGCCTTCATAGATGCCCGCTTGTTTGGGAGTTCCCTAGCTTTTAAGGCCGAGAAGTTGAAAGACGAAAAAGGCAAAGACCAAACTTGGGAACCGAAACCAGAGCCGAAGACGCTGACCGGTGCCGTACAGCTCAATATGGGCGAAGTATTGCATCAGGCGGAGAGTGTCGATATTCACGGAACTTCTGTCTTCGCAAGCGATGACACCAAGAGTCAGGGCACGTTTACGTCGTATTACGGTTTACGCTACGCTTTGATCGGTTTTTCCGGGGTGGCGAATGAGCATTCGGCACAGGTATCCCGGTTAAGTGATGAAGATTATGAGCTCTTTCTCCACTCGCTTTGGCACGGAGTGAGAAGTGCGGGCAACACCCGGACGAAGGTGGGTCAGATCCCTCGTCTGCTTCTCAGCATTGAATATCAACCGGGGGAGGAATTTCAATTCGGACGGCTGCACGACTATGTAAGACTCGAGGCTGCCACGGGAAAAGGGGAGAAAGAGTGGGCTTCTCCTGATGACTACCGGGTCGATCTGGGAAAGCTCCTGACCCGGATTGAAGGGGAGAGAAGCCGGATTTCCAATGTGCGCTATGCCTTATCGAAAGATATGGCACTGACCGAGCCATTGCCGGAGTATTGGGAAGAGTTCGCTGTCGAAGATCTTCCCCAGGGGAAATGATGCCAGATGAGTGAATTGATTTCTTTCCAACTGAATGGGCGCTTTGCGCACTTCCTGCGCGCGGAAGCGGGAGCGAGTGCTTTAAGTTATCCGATTCCGCCGCGAACCGTTATTCTTGGCTTGATCGGAGCCGTGCTCGGCCTCGCTAAAGACAGTCCGCAAGTTGTGCTTGAACCCTGCCAAGTGGCTTTAACGGGTGAAGTTCCCCAAGGGTTTTGGCACAAGGCCAAACTGCGCAAGGATCCGCCGGAGCTGCTGCCACACACGATCAGGCGGTCGCAAACTGAGACGAAGACGACCAAACCGGAAAAAGCGACTCTAATTGACCAAGAATGGTTGTTTAACCCGAGCTACACACTATGGGTATCCTTACCGCAGCCACATCAGGCCGAGTTTGAGCGGCGAGTAAGGAAACGGGCCTGGTATTTTCAGCCTTGTATGGGGCTTTCCGAGATGATGGCGGATATTACCTACCTCGGTACGGCTGCGGCCAAGCCCCTGCCGCCGGGGCTCTATGACGTAACGTCTGTCATCCGGCAAGGAGAGGGTGAAATTGAGGTCCCTCAGGTACTGGCAAAGAACCTGGCGCTGCATCTACTGCGCATGCCCCGTTCCGTTACAGCGGACCGCGTATTTACCCATGACGGTTATGTCCTGGAAAAGGATGGGCGTCCCATTCCCACGCGCACCTCGGAAGGATATGAAGTGGATGGAAAGGTGATCATGTTCTTATGAGTATGCCGCTTTACTCACATCCTCACTTGGAACTCCGTGAACACATTGAGCAGGTCGAGCAGGGGCTGGATGCGCTGCAACAGTGGCATTCCAAGCCGGTGAGGGACAGTGTGGCCGGATGGCTGCCGAAACTGGCGCGTTTCCACGACCTTGGCAAAGCCTCTGCGGCCTTTCAGACCTACATTCAGGATCCTTTGCACTTCGAGGGTGATCCCAGGGAAAAAGCTCATACTCCCCTTTCCCTGCTGTTGACCCTATGCTTGAGTGAAGCGGAAAGATGGGAGGCCCTTGAGGCACTCGCTTTGGCCGCGGTGGTGCGGGGACACCACGGCTCTTTACCGACGTTTCCGGAAAGAAAGATCGGAGCAGTTTCCTGCTCCGATCATGATCTGGACAATTTTGCCGGCGGTGAGACTGCCCGGGTACTGAAGAAGCTGCTGCTCACTTTGAATGTGCCGGAACTGGAGAAAGAGACGGGCCTCCCTCTGACCGAGTTGGATTGGGGGAGCATACGTCAAGAGCCGGGGCGTTTTGTCCAGAGAATGAGGCGTTATCTCGACGACGCTCTGATCGCGGCCTTGCAAAAGCTGGGAGAGGGTGAAGCAGTACTGTTTCGCCTAAAGACTCAATTGCTGTTTTCCTTGCTTCTGGAGGCTGACAAGGCGCTTTTAGCGGTGGCAGAACCCAAAAATTATCTTAAAAGGGAGGCACGGCGATGGGAGCCGCAGTGGGTTGAGCGATGCCTGGGGAAACCGCAGGATACCCTGACGAACCGGTTGCGCCGGAGAATGAGAGAAGAGGCCGTGGGGACCATGGAGCACCATTCCGGGGACAGGATCTTTAGTTTGACCGCCCCGACAGGATGTGGAAAGACGTTGTTGGCCGCGACGTGGGCACTCAGTATGCAGGAGCAAGCTCGAAAGATGGGAGAAAATCCCCCTAAAATCATCGTTGTTTTACCGTTGCTGTCGGTAATTGACCAAACGGTCAAAGAGTATGCCAAGCTTCTGTCTGCAGGTGGGATTGAGCGGGATGGTCATTGGCTCCTGACCAGTCATTCGCTAGCCGACCGGCGTTATGCCGAAGGTCTGGAAGCCGGAGAAGAAAGGTTTTTTGTGGATACTTGGCGGAGTGAACTGATTATTACCACTTACGATCAGTTTCTCATGAGTTTGCTTGAGCCAAAAGCCCGCTATCAAATGCGCTTTCATCACCTCTGCGATGCACTTATTGTTATGGACGAGGTTCAGTCCCTTCCCTGCCAGCTATGGCAGCCACTGGACCGGGTACTGAAAGGTTTGGTGAGCTTAGGCAGTACCAAGCTGTTGCTGATGTCGGCAACGTTGCCGGCCTTTGTCTCAGGGCAGACTCCGCTGGTTACGGACTACGCTTCCTATTTTTCTGCCTTTTCGCGGTATGAACTTCAGTTGCATCTGGAGGAGGTATTGAGTTTGGATGTTTTCTGCGATCAAATGCAGGAGGAACTGCCCGGGTGGCTGGGGGAGGGAAAAAGGGTTTTAATCACGCTCAACACCAGAGCAAGCGCCCGAAAAGTATGGCAGGCACTTTGTGAAGGATGGGGAGAGGCGGAAGAAGAGACGCCGCTCTTTTTCATCAGTGCAGACGTGACTCCGAAAGACCGATTGGCTACCGTGGAGCGGATTAAGGAGGGGAAGCCATGTATCGTGGTTTCAACTCAGTCTATTGAGGCGGGGGTGGATATTGACATGGACATGGTGATCCGCGACTTCGCCCCTTTGGACAGCTTGATTCAGGTTGCCGGAAGGTGTAATCGGGAAGGCTTGAAGCCTCGCGGTGTGGTTCGGGTTGTGGATATTGTGAATGAAAACGACAAACGTTATTCGAGCATGATTTACGATCCTGTGCATTTGCAGGTCACCCGTGAACTTCTGCTCGGTTTGGAAACGGTGGTGGAAGAAGATGTGCTGCCATACACCGAGCATTATTTTCTGGAATTGTCCAAGCGCAAGAATAGTGGAGGAGAGCATCTGCAGCGCTTTTTATGCTGGCAGGAGGGGGTTCCTGTCCGGGAGCTTCTGAGAGGTAAAGAGAAGGCCCAATTTACGTTTCTGGTATTGGAGCAAGATCCAAGCCTGCAAGGGGAGATGGACGCAGCGCGCCGGGTGGCGGACCGATGGGAACGCAGGGAAGCTTGGAGAGCTTTGGCTTCAAGAATTGCCATGATCTCAATCAATGTCCTCGCCAGGCCGGGGTTTCATCCCCGCCAGATCGCGGACGAGTATGTCAACGACCTCTGGCTCCTTCGCTCCGGATACTATTCCAGGCGATGCGGGCTGACAGTGGAGGGGGAGACGAGGATATTCTAAGCGGGCTTGACGCTGACAAGCATTGTCTTGTATGGTGGATCCCGGTTGTTTTCATAGAGAGGTGGATATAGATGGGTTTAAAACTGATGAGCTTTCTCGGCACGAATAACTATTTGCCTTGTGTTTATCGAACGCAGGTCGGAGAGGCTGCTCCACGGCGTTTCATCCAGACCGCGTTAGTGGAATTGTTCCTAGGGGATCTGACTCAAGAACGGGAGATCATAATTTTTCTTACACGAGAAGCGCGAGAGAGAAACTGGTCGAGAAATGGACCGAACGGGGAACGGCCGCTTGAGGAAGAACTGACTGAGCAGTTGTCACAGGAGGCGTACTCGGGAATTCGGGTGCGCACAGTGGACGTTTGCGAAGGTTTCACGATAGACCAGATGTGGTCAATCTTTGAAGTAGTGGAGCGCAATGTCAACGTCGGGGATCAGGTCATTTTTGATATCACCCACTCCTATCGAAGCCTGCCGTTTTTGAGCTTACTGCTTTTAAACTATGCCCGTGTTTTTCGGAAGATCAAGATCGAGGGAATCGTCTACGGAGCTTTCGAGGCCCTGGGGCGCAGGAACGAAGTGGAGAATATGCCGCTGAGAGAACGTTTGGTGGACGTAATTGATCTGAAAGAGTTTGTTAGGCTGATGGACTGGTCCGCAGCCGCAGACCATTTTGTTAAGGCTGGGGATACCAAGGATCTTTATGGCATAGCCCGGGTCGAGCTTTCTCCAGTTAATGCCAGCTTAAAGACCACGGATGAGAACCTTCATCTGCTAAACCGGTTGCTCAAGAACCTGCATGAATTTTCTCAGCAAGCCGCTACGTGCCGAACCCGGACAATTCTCAGGGACACACTTCCCGGCATATCGCAAAATGCAGTGATGAACAAGGATGAACCGGTGCCTTATATTAAAGCCTTGCTGCCTATCCTGGACGTGGTTCGGGGTAAGATGGCCAATATGTTGGCCGGTACAGATATTCAAAAGGCCAACGCGCTGGTGCGCTGGTGTCTCGACCACGATAAAATACAGCAAGCCTGGACTATTCTGCGGGAGAACGTGATTTCTTTCCTGTGTTCAGCTGTTGGATATGAGGAACACGGTCTCAAGGCGGAATGTGGCCGGGAACGTGAGCTTATCACCAAAGCGGCAAAGGTTTTGGCTCAGAACATTGCGGCAGAACGATGGGAAAACGCCATAAAATCGCAATCGTGGATAGTGGATGCCATGCGTAATGATTTGGAATTACTCGAGGTGGCTAAGTTGCTGGATGGTATTATGGATTATCGTAACGACTTGGACCATGCGGAATACACGTGTAAGAATCACCGTGCCCACAAGTTCGAAACTGTGTTAGGCACGATACTGACCAAATTTGAACGCATCGTCGAGATGCAGGCAGGAAAGGATCCAACATGGCCAATGAGGGCGACGGGGGAAATGCAGAAGGCTGCGCGCCTGCTCTTATCACCGTTAGGCTTATCTGCGGGACCATTGTTCAGTGCGTTGCGAAGATTGGCACCCGAGCACGTTCTCGTCCTTACCTCCCAAGAAGCGGATGCCGACTTGCCGCGGATTACCGAACACGCCGAATATCAAGGGACTCTGCAGAAAATCGTGGTAGAAGATCCGTTCACATGTTTTCAAGAACTTCCGCAGATAGAAGCAGAGATTTCACGAGCGGTTGAGTCTCTCCCAAATGTGGAGATCTTTGTCAACATTACCGGGGGGACGACAGCGTTGCAATACGCGGTGCAGGAAGTGGCAAGTTCCCTAAGGGATAGGGATTACTTAGTCCATGAGGTGGCATTTGCCGATAGGCGCCTTGCGGATGAACAGAAACAGGTACCTTTTGTTGAGGGGGAGATGTTCTACCTGTCCTAAACAAGGACCCTGTGCGGTGAATGGATCGGTACAGGCACAGGAAGAGAACTCACAAGGGGGGGCGAATGATGGAGAAACTTTGCGTGACAGTTAAAGTCGTATCGCCTCTTTTCATGTATGGAGCCAATAAGACCGACCGGAGGTTCGAAGCGGCATCCTAGAAAGGGACGCTGCGTTACTGGTATCGCGTGGTCGCCTTAGGACGGTTAAGAAGTGTGGAAACGGTGAGCCGTGAGGAAAGCCAGATTTTTGGCAGTGCCAGGAGCGGGCAAGGGCCAGGGAATATCCAGGGTGGGCAGGCGCGTTTGCTGATGAAGATCGATTTTCGGAGCAAAGAACCTCTCATTGCATCCGAATTGGATGCGGATGCTCGTCAGCAAGGTCTGCTGTATATGGGCTATGGTCCGGTTGGTTACAGGGAAAATAAAGAGTTTATCAAAGAAGGCGCACTTTTTGACCTGCGCAATCAATGGAGCCTTAGGATAAAGAAACAGGAAGAAGAAAAAGTGACAGAGCTGGGACGGGAGCGGAGGGCCGCTATGACGCCCATGGAACGGGAAATGGACGAAGATGGATTTGACGTTCAACCAGAGCGGTTTATGACAGCGATGACGAATAAATGGTTGCCACGATTAGAAGACACCAGTCGCCCGGAAGCGGAACGAAGGATGATTGCCCAGCGTTTGGCGGTTTGGTACCAGACGAACAAGCCAGATCAATGGAAAAAACCGACCGGGCAGAAGAACGTGAAGAAGGTTCAGGCGATCAAGGCATGGTCGCCGAGTGGTGGCTAAAGGAGAACTTTCCGCTGTGTACCCAAACGCGATTCTACCCTAGGCGGACGGGACGGAAGTCATTTGCAGATTCATATACTGCTGCGCTAGCGTATTTTGGAGTGATTACTTATGGAGATGAACCCGAACCCCACTGGCTTCAATATTACGGGTACAATTGTCTGGTACTATTTCTGTTGTCCAAGGGAAGTTTGGCTCATGGCCCACCAGATCAATCCGGATGAGGACGATCCCAATATGGATGTTGGCAGGTTCATTCACGAACACACTTATGTACGGGACAAAGAGAAAGAAATCTCGGTAGGCAATATCAAGCTAGATATCGTCCGGCAGGATAAAGATGGGTTGGTGGTGGGTGAGGTGAAAAAGAGTTCCAGATATGCAAGAAGCGCTAAGATGCAGTTGGCGTTTTACCTATGGGAACTGAAGCAGCGAGGGATTGTGGCCAGAGGCGAGTTGCTGTTTCCCAAGGAGAAGAAGAAAGAAGAGGTTATCTTAACGGACTCGCTGGAAGAGGAGCTATTTTGTGCCCTAAAGCAAATTGAACGAATTTTAGGCTTGGACAAGCCTCCACAAGTGAAGAAAATTGCGTTGTGCAGGAACTGTGCGTACAAGGAGTTGTGTTGGGCTTGAGTTGGGGTGTTAACGGAAGGGGCTAACGTGAGAAAAACATTATATATCTTTTCGAATGGACAGTTACGTCGTAAGGACAATACGATTTACTTCGAGAGTGAGGAAGGGGAGCATAAATACATCCCGGTTGAAGACACCGCCGAACTCATGGTTCTCGGAGAGGTGGACATTAACAAACGATTTCTTGAGTTTTGCGCTCAGAAAGAGATTCTAATCCACTATTTCAATTATTATGGGTACTACTCCGGAACATTTTATCCAGGGGAACATTATAATTCGGGCTATATGATTTTGCGTCAAGCTGAACACTATCTTAAGGCTGAAGCGCGGTTGTACCTGGCTAAACAATTTATCCAGGGTGCGGCACGCAATATCCGGCAAGTATTGAAGTACTATCTAAATCGGGAGAAAGATGTTGCCGTAAGGTTAGCGGAGGTGGAACAGTTGTCCGGTCGGATAGGGGGTACTGCGGATATTTCACAGCTTATGGCGATCGAAGGAAATATCAGGGACCAATACTATCGGGCCTTTGACGCTATCCATGGAAACCCAGGCTTTGCGTTTGAAGGACGTTCGAAGCGACCTCCAGAAAACGAAATGAATACACTGATCAGCTTCGGTAACGGAATAATATACTCTGCGGTTCTCAGCGAGATCTACCACACTCACCTGGATCCAAGGATAGGCTATTTGCATACGACGAACTTTCGCCGCTTCACTCTGAATCTTGATGTGGCGGAGATTTTCAAACCGATCATCATCGACCGAACCATTTTCACCCTGATCGGAAAGAAGATGGTTAGCAAGAAGGACTTCAAAAAGGAGGCAGGCGGGCTGTTGTTAAAGGAGAGCGGCAGGCGCGCCTTTGTCGAAGAACTGGAAAACCGGCTCAAGGCAACGATCAATCATCGGGATATCGGTAGTCCCGTTTCATACCGGCGCCTAATGCGCCTTGAACTCTATAAACTGGAGAAACACTTGATGGGAGAAACGCTGTACGAACCGTTCGTGACGCAGTGGTAAAATGAGCTTGTGCAATCCAAGTTATGATTTTATGGCTGGCGTTTTTTGAGAGTTGGGGTGGGTAGCCAATGTATGTAATCCTCGTTTACGATGTAGGTGAAAAGAGAGTGACCAGAGTTCTGAAACGTTGTCGAAAGTACCTTAACTGGGTGCAAAACTCCGTTTTAGAAGGTGATATAGGAGATGCGGGTTTAAAAAAGCTTAAGATGGAATTGGAGGAAATCATCGACCCGGACGCGGATTCTGTCATTATCTATACGTCACGTACAACGAGGTATACTGACAGGGAGATTATGGGGTTGCGTAAGGGGGGGCAGGACCTTATAATTTGAGTATCTAAAATGTCGTCGATACTTGATAGCGTAAAAAGTCCTGGTGATCGACGACATGCGAAAGCCCATATTCTACAGCTTTCTTACAATCCGGGCGCACAGTTCAGCGAAGGGGTCTTTTTGGGAGAGCCCTATCCATGCGACCAAAATGGGCCGATAGCCTGCCTATGAGGAATTGAAACTGCCGTTCTAGACGAAAAGGATATTCCAGTTATCGAGCCGATAGCCTGCCTATGAGGAATTGAAACCTCTCTTATTTTAGCACGCATTTGATTTAAATGCAAGCCGATAGCCTGCCTATGAGGAATTGAAACAAACATCTCTGGTCTCTCTTTATATAAAAAAGAAGGGCCGATAGCCTGCCTATGAGGAATTGAAACCAATCAAATATGACAAAATCTAATCAACAAAATGCACAGGCCGATAGCCTGCCTATGAGGAATTGAAACAACTCAACCAAGAAGGGGATGTTTGGCTCAGTGGTCGCCGATAGCCTGCCTATGAGGAATTGAAACACGCGCCGAACACCAAGAAATAAGAAATTGCGCTAAAGCCGATAGCCTGCCTATGAGGAATTGAAACACAAAAAATTTGCCGGAACAGGTTTTAAAAGATATTGGCCGATAGCCTGCCTATGAGGAATTGAAACCAACTACGGCGTGCCCCCGGGAAGTACGCCGGGAACGCCGATAGCCTGCCTATGAGGAATTGAAACTTCCGACCAGGCACGTTCATAAATCGCGTCTGCGTCGCCGATAGCCTGCCTATGAGGAATTGAAACTGCCGTAGGCAATATAGACACGTCTCATTTTCTCACCGCCGATAGCCTGCCTATGAGGAATTGAAACAACAATGAATATTTAGCACAAAAGGAGGACGAAGATGGCCGATAGCCTGCCTATGAGGAATTGAAACCGGCAGGACAATCCGTCATCGTTACCTGAAAATGAGGAGCCGATAGCCTGCCTATGAGGAATTGAAACGCTAAACTTGCGTCTTTATTATCGACAGCAGATTGAATGCCGATAGCCTGCCTATGAGGAATTGAAACCTCCTTCCCCTTATTATCCTTGGAATATTATCGATAGCCGATAGCCTGCCTATGAGGAATTGAAACTATAAAAAAGAAGGAGGAAAAGCTTATAAATTTAAATGGCCGATAGCCTGCCTATGAGGAATTGAAACCGATCTTGGCCACAGAAAAGTCTGTTACCGAGAAATAGCCGATAGCCTGCCTATGAGGAATTGAAACAGCATCCTGAGGACTGGGAGGGCATTTGGACGAACGGCCGATAGCCTGCCTATGAGGAATTGAAACAAATTAAACAAACGGCAAAAGTTAAAATTGAAGTTTGAGCCGATAGCCTGCCTATGAGGAATTGAAACAAGAGAAACACGCAAGCCACCTCCCCTCTCTGGACCCGCCGATAGCCTGCCTATGAGGAATTGAAACAGATGGGAAATAAGTCATGGGAAATGATCTACTCCTGCCGATAGCCTGCCTATGAGGAATTGAAACGAAACCCGAATTTAAAGGAGGAATCAAGAATGGCCGTGCCGATAGCCTGCCTATGAGGAATTGAAACCGCGGTCGGTTTCCCGCGTGACCTCATAGTAGCCGCTGCCGATAGCCTGCCTATGAGGAATTGAAACCATCCACTGTGCGTCAATATCAAGATACTCGTCAAGCCGATAGCCTGCCTATGAGGAATTGAAACGTGAGGCTGAATTTCGCGCCCTGCACTCCGTCGCGAGCCGATAGCCTGCCTATGAGGAATTGAAACGGATCACGCTGAATTGTTCTTCCCCACTATTCACCGCCGATAGCCTGCCTATGAGGAATTGAAACCGTAACCCGCCAAGCAGCAAGAGCCCCAAGGATACCCAGCCGATAGCCTGCCTATGAGGAATTGAAACCGCGGTCGGTTTCCCGCGTGACCTCATAGTAGCCGCGCCGATAGCCTGCCTATGAGGAATTGAAACCTGAGTGGGACGGAAACATGACCCCACTCACAGAGGGGCCGATAGCCTGCCTATGAGGAATTGAAACTACCGTCGCATTCGGGGCAATCGTCGAGAGCATCGCGCCGATAGCCTGCCTATGAGGAATTGAAACCGGGAATGGCAATTCCCGAAGACAAATGTCAGAATAGCCGATAGCCTGCCTATGAGGAATTGAAACGAGCACCATCCATCCATGCAGTCTGGATGGAGTGCTACGCCGATAGCCTGCCTATGAGGAATTGAAACTAGTCCCGCGCTTTCATCTCTCTGTCAGTTTTGAGCAGCCGATAGCCTGCCTATGAGGAATTGAAACACGAAGAAGAGGGACGCAGAAATTTCTACGCTAAAGCCGATAGCCTGCCTATGAGGAATTGAAACACTGTTCGCGCTCGCCCTGTACGAGCGCCTCAAAGGGCCGATAGCCTGCCTATGAGGAATTGAAACGCCAACCGCCTTCCAGAAGGAGAAAAGAAAATGAGGCCGATAGCCTGCCTATGAGGAATTGAAACTCACATATGAGGGTAAAAAGAAGGCTAGAAAGCCTTCGCCGATAGCCTGCCTATGAGGAATTGAAACTGATCTTATGCAAGATTTCCTCGAAGACGAGAAGGAAGCCGATAGCCTGCCTATGAGGAATTGAAACCTCGGAAAATGCTGACACAATCCGGCAGATCCACGAGCCGATAGCCTGCCTATGAGGAATTGAAACTAGTCCCGCGCTTTCATCTCTCTGTCAGTTTTGAGCAGCCGATAGCCTGCCTATGAGGAATTGAAACCCAATGCTCTAGAATATTATTCCTTTTTCCGAATATCGCCGATAGCCTGCCTATGAGGAATTGAAACTAGCCATATTCCCATTCTCTTATACAGACCGGAAAGCCGATAGCCTGCCTATGAGGAATTGAAACCATTTACACATAAGTTGATGTATACTTGTATCAGAGCCGATAGCCTGCCTATGAGGAATTGAAACTGGAAGGATATAACTTTAGGAACTGATGAGCCTAAGTGCCGATAGCCTGCCTATGAGGAATTGAAACATGACAAGGCGATCAATCTCAGAATTTACAATGTCAAAGCCGATAGCCTGCCTATGAGGAATTGAAACAGTAAGGAAAGTCCCTTCCTCATCCTGGAAGTAGATGCCGATAGCCTGCCTATGAGGAATTGAAACTTCTACCATATCTTTTACTTCCTGTCAACACCTTTGCCGGCCGATAGCCTGCCTATGAGGAATTGAAACTCTGCACGCTTGAAAAAGCGTGTGAACTCTGTAGCTTGCCGATAGCCTGCCTATGAGGAATTGAAACCGCGCCTCGGGATTCCAGGCTGAGGATGGCCAGCCCCGCCGATAGCCTGCCTATGAGGAATTGAAACAAGCCGAACCACCATTCAGCCGTAAAAAGAATGTTTGCCGATAGCCTGCCTATGAGGAATTGAAACTAACGCATATGACTGACAAATGCAATAGGGTTTATACTGCCGATAGCCTGCCTATGAGGAATTGAAACCCATGTTAACAGTCCCTCCCCAGATTCATAACCCCGCCGATAGCCTGCCTATGAGGAATTGAAACAAGATCTTATGGAGGAATGCCTCTGGAAGTGGGTAAAGCCGATAGCCTGCCTATGAGGAATTGAAACGTAGTCACGCATGGTATGCAGGTCAGACAGAACAGGGCCGATAGCCTGCCTATGAGGAATTGAAACAATATCATTGCGGATGAAAACCGTCAATATGTCTTCGCCGATAGCCTGCCTATGAGGAATTGAAACCGGAATGTCAATTTCCGCAAGAAAAGGTTTTCCGTCGCCGATAGCCTGCCTATGAGGAATTGAAACTACGTATCATGTACACGGTGTCTCATTTTGAGATACGCCGATAGCCTGCCTATGAGGAATTGAAACTCGTGCCAGTTCTGAAATATTTCGAGAAGGAAAAAAGCCGATAGCCTGCCTATGAGGAATTGAAACGGAGGTTGGTTTAAAATGACTATGAATTGGAAGGAAGCCGATAGCCTGCCTATGAGGAATTGAAACCGGATTCAGGATAGACCAGGTCTATATCATCCGTAGCCGATAGCCTGCCTATGAGGAATTGAAACACTTCATGAATTTCGAAAATGATGTTGAAGCCAGTAGCCGATAGCCTGCCTATGAGGAATTGAAACAATAGAATCCCAAGACAACATCCCTGTATCTAATCCGCCGATAGCCTGCCTATGAGGAATTGAAACAATCTTGCCACGCGCGGGCGGGACCGCAATGTTTCAGCCGATAGCCTGCCTATGAGGAATTGAAACATATTCCCCATTAGCGTAGGTAAAGCGGCATTAATGGCCGATAGCCTGCCTATGAGGAATTGAAACTCACTTTTCCCTCAAAAAGTCTAGTACAGATTGCGTGCCGATAGCCTGCCTATGAGGAATTGAAACCGGCAGGACAATCCGTCATCGTTACCTGAAAATGGGGCCGATAGCCTGCCTATGAGGAATTGAAACTCCCCCAATACAAAGGGGGACTAAATTAAAATGAAGCGCCGATAGCCTGCCTATGAGGAATTGAAACTTGTATGCTTCAACGACAGCGAGACTTACGCGATTCGCCGATAGCCTGCCTATGAGGAATTGAAACTGTATGCGCGCCGATAACCGTTAGAGGACGCATAGAAGCCGATAGCCTGCCTATGAGGAATTGAAACCATCAAAACACAACAGAAGGTTCTTTGGCCTTCGCAGCCGATAGCCTGCCTATGAGGAATTGAAACGAGACGGCGCGCCACCGGTTTGGGCTTTCAGTAGCCCGCCGATAGCCTGCCTATGAGGAATTGAAACCTGTTAACCACTAATCCAAATAGTTTAAAACTTCCCTCGCCGATAGCCTGCCTATGAGGAATTGAAACTAAAACAGCCCCCAGCCCGCGTCAGAAGCGCGTTTGGCCGATAGCCTGCCTATGAGGAATTGAAACCCACAATGAGATCAATTAAGTTGATCTCATCATTTTGCCGATAGCCTGCCTATGAGGAATTGAAACGAGCATTGGCAACAAGGGAAGTTGATTTGTTTGGAAGCCGATAGCCTGCCTATGAGGAATTGAAACGGTACCGGAGCCGGAACGCCCAGCCGTACGGACTCCGCCGATAGCCTGCCTATGAGGAATTGAAACACAACACGACAGATGGGAATCTCGTGACGGTGGCACCGCCGATAGCCTGCCTATGAGGAATTGAAACACCGAGTGCCCCTTTCTTCGCGAGCTCATGTCGGACGCCGATAGCCTGCCTATGAGGAATTGAAACTCCATCTTGGTGCACCAGTACACCTTTTTGTAGCCGCCGATAGCCTGCCTATGAGGAATTGAAACTACCCCAGGTATCGACCGACGGCCACGACACCCGAGGCCGATAGCCTGCCTATGAGGAATTGAAACCGGCGACCGAGACCCCGGCTCAGGTTAACCCGGTGGCCGATAGCCTGCCTATGAGGAATTGAAACTGGAGGATAAAACCGTCCCTTCCACTCAATTCCGGCCGCCGATAGCCTGCCTATGAGGAATTGAAACTGTCGGAGCTACGGTAAGCGGAGCGCCTACGACCGGCCGATAGCCTGCCTATGAGGAATTGAAACCACCGATGCCTACGTAGGCTTTCCTGATGCCGCACCGCCGATAGCCTGCCTATGAGGAATTGAAACTCGAATAGCTGCTCTTTCTTTTTCTCGTAGCGCCCCTGCCGATAGCCTGCCTATGAGGAATTGAAACTGCTTCCCCGCTTCCCAGGGGATGAGCTGACTCTCCGCCGATAGCCTGCCTATGAGGAATTGAAACGAGATATAATGCCGCCTGCTTTTTTCATAGAATTATGCCGATAGCCTGCCTATGAGGAATTGAAACGTCATTAATACCCACCGCGCCTTCCCCGCGGCCTTGGGCCGATAGCCTGCCTATGAGGAATTGAAACTTTATATAGACTTGCTTGAGCATAGATGGCGTCCAACCTGCCGATAGCCTGCCTATGAGGAATTGAAACCCCGTGACTGCCTAGCCGAGAGCATGATGCGGATTGCCGATAGCCTGCCTATGAGGAATTGAAACCGGAACATGGCCAGGTGGCCAAGTGAAACACGACACAGGCCGATAGCCTGCCTATGAGGAATTGAAACTATAACTTCTGGATATTTACGGTGGACAAGTCTTTGGCCGATAGCCTGCCTATGAGGAATTGAAACACCTAAAGTACGGCCAGGGAGTGCCGGTAAGTGCTCGCCGATAGCCTGCCTATGAGGAATTGAAACTCGGTGTTCGGGTGTTCTTCTGGCGGTGTACCCGTGAGCCGATAGCCTGCCTATGAGGAATTGAAACTTCAGCCGATTTCAGGATTTCATCGATCTCCATAAGGCCGATAGCCTGCCTATGAGGAATTGAAACAAGTCATCAGAGAATGCGGATTTCCTGTTATTTCTAAGCCGATAGCCTGCCTATGAGGAATTGAAACTTTTTAAGCATTAGAAAGGTAGACATTCCCCGCCTCAGCCGATAGCCTGCCTATGAGGAATTGAAACTCACATATGAAGGCAAAAAAAAGAAGGCTAGAAAGCCGCCGATAGCCTGCCTATGAGGAATTGAAACTAGCCATATTCCCATTCTCTTATACAGACCGGAAATGCCGATAGCCTGCCTATGAGGAATTGAAACCATCTCACGATTCAGGACCTGACGCCGGTCTTCCAGGCCGATAGCCTGCCTATGAGGAATTGAAACATATTCAATTCCGCGCGGCATGGGCGGAGGAAAAATGCCGATAGCCTGCCTATGAGGAATTGAAACAAGTCCAGCGGGGACTTCCTCCCTTCATTTTTTGACGCCGATAGCCTGCCTATGAGGAATTGAAACGCGAGAATCATCTGGGTGTCGGCTGCGCCGTTCCTGCCGATAGCCTGCCTATGAGGAATTGAAACAACTAACGTCAAGCCAAGCGGACCGGATTGCGTACGGCCGATAGCCTGCCTATGAGGAATTGAAACTGGAACAATCGAGAGAAACGAGAAGGGCGAATTCTGCCGATAGCCTGCCTATGAGGAATTGAAACACCTCTTCGGCGGTCCGGAAAACGAGAACTACGGAGCCGATAGCCTGCCTATGAGGAATTGAAACTTCAGCCAGGCTTTGCGCAGTCTGTTCTTGTTTCTTCGCCGATAGCCTGCCTATGAGGAATTGAAACGACGTCCATCCAGTATGCCACAGTTTTTTCCATGCGCCGATAGCCTGCCTATGAGGAATTGAAACCCAAGGCTCTAAGCCTAGACTTTAATGTTTTGTTAATGCCGATAGCCTGCCTATGAGGAATTGAAACTATTTGTCTTTAACATTATAATAGCATACTCTTAAAGCCGATAGCCTGCCTATGAGGAATTGAAACCGATAAGTGAGATATTCGAGTTCCGTTTGACCTGCGCCGATAGCCTGCCTATGAGGAATTGAAACTCGGTCTTGTAAATTTCTGGGAGGAGCTCTTTAATCCGCCGATAGCCTGCCTATGAGGAATTGAAACAGGTGTTTGGAAAGTATGCAACACAAACGATTTCTAGCCGATAGCCTGCCTATGAGGAATTGAAACTCAGAGAGTCAACAGGCCGTATCAGCGAGTGTAACGCCGCCGATAGCCTGCCTATGAGGAATTGAAACTAGGGCGAATCGAAGAGGCCCGGTTCGTCAGAGCGGGCCGATAGCCTGCCTATGAGGAATTGAAACTGCGGTTTTCAAAGAGCTTTCTGCCCAGGGGGTCCGAAGCCGATAGCCTGCCTATGAGGAATTGAAACATATGGTGGACGTAGCCGCTCAGACAAACTGCACGCCGCCGATAGCCTGCCTATGAGGAATTGAAACAATCCCAACGCTAACGCCAACCCCGTCACTGTCGGAGGCCGATAGCCTGCCTATGAGGAATTGAAACCAAATCAAAAAGCTCATCGTCAACCTTCGGGCCGCGCCGATAGCCTGCCTATGAGGAATTGAAACGCAACCTTCCGGTTGCGGCAAGATAAACTAAGAGAAGCCGATAGCCTGCCTATGAGGAATTGAAACGTATAATATACCCATCTCCCTCGTTTCCGTGGCTCTGCCGATAGCCTGCCTATGAGGAATTGAAACGCCGAGAACGCCCTTGACATCCGTTTCCCACATGGGCCGATAGCCTGCCTATGAGGAATTGAAACATTCCTTTCTCAACTCGGGGTCCCGCTTTCATCCCCGCCGATAGCCTGCCTATGAGGAATTGAAACTCAAGACCGGCAGCAGCAGTTCTTCGGTTTCGGGGTCGCCGATAGCCTGCCTATGAGGAATTGAAACCCATGATACCCAGGCCGATTGCCAGGACGGGCCAAGCCGATAGCCTGCCTATGAGGAATTGAAACCAATTCGCGAAAAATTTCAGTGTCATGGTCCAACCCGCCGATAGCCTGCCTATGAGGAATTGAAACTAAAGCCCGGGAACTGTCAGAAGAATCACAAAAACTGCCGATAGCCTGCCTATGAGGAATTGAAACTGTTCTCATACGGGCCGCTTGTACCGGGCCATAGACCTGCCGATAGCCTGCCTATGAGGAATTGAAACAAACTGGCACGATATAGGGAAGCGCGGGAGAATTTGCCGATAGCCTGCCTATGAGGAATTGAAACCGTGGTCCTCGATTCATCAATCTTCACTCTTGAATCGCCGATAGCCTGCCTATGAGGAATTGAAACCATGAAAACCCTCCTTTTCCAGCGTCTCACAACCGAAGGCCGATAGCCTGCCTATGAGGAATTGAAACATGCCTTTTCAAACACTTCTCCAGCATCGAAATTTGCCGATAGCCTGCCTATGAGGAATTGAAACCCAAACTGGCATTCTTACGTTCCACAGCATCCTGAAGCCGATAGCCTGCCTATGAGGAATTGAAACTGCCTATCCAGTCACTGGCAATCTCAGGCAAATTCCGCCGATAGCCTGCCTATGAGGAATTGAAACTAATGTTACATCATTAGCGCCTGGAGAAACTATAACGCCGAGCCTATGAGGAATTGAAACAGTCATACATTTGGCGGACCTCGTATACCCTGTGACGCCGATAGCCTGCCTATGAGGAATTGAAACTCGGAGAAACCGTCGAAGTCGGCGGAGTCATCTACGGGCCGATAGCCTGCCTATGAGGAATTGAAACCTTAAGAAAGGTCCCTTCCTCATCTTGGAAATAGATGCCGATAGCCTGCCTATGAGGAATTGAAACCGTGGGACAGATCGCATCCCGCCTTCGTCCCGGCGGCCGATAGCCTGCCTATGAGGAATTGAAACAAATGGGAGCACTTAAAGGGGGTGTAGCCGAAGACGGCCGATAGCCTGCCTATGAGGAATTGAAACATTCTCACCCCCGTGTATCTTACCCATCCCCGCGTATCGCCGATAGCCTGCCTATGAGGAATTGAAACTTTCGGATCCAAACGCATTCCGAATATCTTCCATTGCCGATAGTCTGCCTGTGAGGAATTGAAACCGCTCATACGCGCGGAATTGTTCCAGTGTCATTCCGCCGATAGCCTGCCTATGAGGAATTGAAACCTCCGCCTGCTCCCTGGTCAATTACAACCGCGACTGGCCGATAGCCTGCCTATGAGGAATTGGCTTGAAAATAGAATACTCTTAGGAGACAAAGGGGTGGGGTTACGCGTAAAAATTCCCTGAGGGCAGAGCCAAAGCAGGGAGGAAAACCGAGACCGGAGGCGAATTAAAGAAATAGCAAACCGGAAATAGGCATAGCAAGGCTAGGATCCCGATTGGCTTCGGGTCCCATTGAGTCTTCGAACTCGTTAAGCTTGCTCGCGGCCTTAGGTCTCGGTTTGCTGTTTATGAGGGCGTCCACGGCGGCGAGCGACTGGCTCCGTGGTCGTGGGGCGTTTTTCTTCTGGGGTTTTGGCGGAACGCCGTTTCTTAGGAGTCGGTACTAGGTTAAAGCTATTACAATTCGTTTCGGGAATCTTTTGGGTTTTAGAAGGAGAAGGATCTGCAAGAGGAGAGAGTCGCCTGGGAGGAAGAAGGGGAAGTATCCTCTGGAGGGGAGGATTCAGACAGGTTGTCGTTTTCGCCTAGGTTGGCTAGGAGAGCGAGAGTTGAAGATAACTTACTCAACTCAGGTAAGTCTTGAGGAGGTATCTCGGGAGCAGATGTTGAGTTTGAGGAAACAGGCGGAGAAACAAGCTTGGCAAAATCAAACATTTGCTGGCGAATAAAAAGTGCGTAAATGATACGCACGAGCTAGTTTTTCTGGCGGGCGGCTGCCAGGCCACTTGAACCAAAGCAGAGCGCGGGTAGCGGTTCGCCTTGCGGATTGCCGCCAACTTCGACTTACCGGCGCTGATGTTGTCACCCAGACGATGTGGCCGACAGCCAGCATATGCCTGCCGAGGGGCCTCTCAAAAGTCGTGCTAATGATCGTGCTTGAACGGACGTTGGCACTGACAGTTTGTAATGGGTTACGTGCGGGAATTCCGAAACATTCGAATTTTCCGGGGAGAGATGGAGGAATCATGAAATTATTGTAGAAAGAATAAATGATGCGGTCAGAAATTACCTATGCTGAGCCAAAAGTGATGACGATGCGCCTATGATTATCTTTATCTGGGCTGCTGCAGATTGAGGAGGTGTTCATTTGGCCATTCTTGATTTCCAATACCGGACGGTGTCTCCCTTGTTCCTTTACGGAGCAGGGTCCGCTTTGCCGGAACTTCGCGCCCCCTCCTTTAAAGGAATGCTACGGTTTTGGTGGCGGGCCGTGCAGGCGGAGGACGATATACAGGAGCTAAGGAGAAGGGAGGGAGAAATTTTCGGCGGAACGGGTACTGGGGAAGGCCGGAGCAGCTTTTCTCTCCGTATAAAGAGCGGCGCTTTTGGGCCGGTGATGAAGTCTCTTCTGCCCCACCACGACCTTCCGACGTATCGTGGGCAGAGGCGACCGAAAGTGAAGGCCATTGTTAACCATTCGTTTCAACTCATTCTGTCTTACCGAGACCTGCCGCAGGGATTCTCGCCGGATCACTTGCGGGCACTGGTTGAGCTCTCTGCCTTGCTGGGGGGCGTGGGAAAGAGAAGTCGGAGGGGTTTTGGGTGTTTCCAAATCATGGCCTGCAATGGAAAGGCTTCCGAGCTTCTGAATTTGGCAGAACGGGTTTCTCTTCGGAAGGCGGTTTTAGACCGAATGAATCTTCTCTCCGGGGGCAGATACGGGGAGAGTGATCAAATCATCAGACTGCGGGAAAAGTGTTCCGCTCATTATCCTTATGTTGAGGAAATCAGGATAGGGGAAGGTACGAGGAATCTTGATGTGCTGCTCACGACGGTTGGGTCCAGTTCACACGGCAATGACTGCGGTTATACGGGCATGGGCGGGCCGAGAGGGCGCCTGGCCTCCCCCGAATATGTCTCTATCGTGCGGGGGGGCGCTATCACCTGGCCGGTGATTACTTCACTTCATCCGGTCTTTGATCCGAAAAAAGAAAAGCCAACGGCCGATAAAAGAGAGGAATTTCGAGCAGCGATTCTGGGGGGAGCGGGGGAAACGTGAAAGAGTATTTATTTTTGTTTACTGTCACACCGGTGCAATTGTTCATAGCCCAAGCGCGCAAGACTCAAGATCTGTGCGCCGGCAGCGCCCTCCTCTCTCACTTTTGCCGCCGGTGCCTGCATACCGTTCAAGAGCGCTATCAGGGACAGATTGTTTTCCCTTTGCCGGAGATGGAGTTCTTGCCGAACCGGTTCTTGGCAGTGCTTGAGGGTGAAGATGATGAATCGATGAGAGAAATCGGTGAGCGGCTGGAAGAAGACCTGCGCTCGGAGGTGCGCCGGATCGCCGAAGTTATTCTAGACACGCTTAATTTACCGGAACCCGGGGGTGTCCGGCAGCAGACTGAAGATTACTTCCGCTTTTTCTGGGCCTTCTCTTCCCTGGAGTGCGGCTATGAAAAAGCGTACCGGTCGGTTGAGCGTCTTCTCGGACAAGCCAAAAGCGTCCGTCCCTTTAAGCAGTCGTCGTCGGAGCCCGGACGAAAATGTTCGCTGACCGGAGAGCAAACCGCTTTGTTCTATCGGAGTAAGGGGAGACCTCCGGCGTACCTCTCCAAATCTGCACTGAAGCTGCCTTCGCATGTACCTGCGAAGTACATGGCCGAGGGGGAAGCTCTTGGGGCAGTCGGGTTTATCAAACGTTGCGCGGAGTTGTACCTGCGGGATCAAGCTTCCGGGGCGGAGCGGGGGAACTCCTTTCCCTCGACTTGCCGAATCGCCTTAAGTGACGCGTATGCCAGGTTAGCGGACAAAGATGCTGCGCTGGCAGAGCAAGTGGAAAAGGATTTTGATGACGAGCTGGTTTTTTACTTCAAAGAGATAGGCGCTTATCCACAGGGAAAAATGCCCTCTCCGCCGAGCCCGGTGGCGGCGAATGACTGGGCGGCCGCTTGGGGCGTCTATACCGGTCTGAAACGTTATGAGATTAGATTTTCCCCCTACTATGCCATTCTCGTTTTCGACGGGGATAGCATGGGTAAATGGCTGTCCGGGCAAAGGCTGACGCCAGGGGTTTCCCTGCGGGATTTTCATCGCGAGTTGAGCCTGGCGCTGTCTCAGTTCGCTCGCCGAGCCGCGAGAGATATACTCGTCAATTCGCGGGGAGTGACGGTTTATGCCGGGGGGGACGATTTTCTCGGACTGGTCAACCTGTCCTCTTTAATGGAGATCCTGAAAGCGTTAAGAAGCGAATTCGACCGATTGGATTTTTCCGCTTACAGTCCTGATAAGTTAACTTTTTCAGCCGGCGTGGCAATCGCCCATTATAAGACCCCTTTGGGTATAGCTCTGAACTGGGCGCGCCGAATGGAAAAAGAAGCGAAGGAGCCTGAGAGCGGGAAGGACGCCTTAGGACTGGCGGTTGTAAAACATTCCGGTGAAACAGTTAAAACGGTGGGCCCATGGCGTTCGGGAGACGAGACTTGGCTTACCGACGATATTCAAGTGATCCTGAAAAATCTCGATGAGGATTTTTCGGACTCTTTTATCACGATCTTCGGCAGGGAATTTCGTCCCCTGAGCCAAGAACAGGACGACCCCAAAAACACTTCGGGACATCTTGACGAGATGGTTCGGAGTGAGCTGAGACGGTTGCTCCTTCGGTCCTATTCAGGGGCGGAACAAGACAAAAGGACCCGAAGTGATTTGCTGTGGAACGTGCTCTCCCGGGATTATATCCGCCTTAAACGTCTGGATAGTTTCCTCGATTTTCTCGAAGTCGTACGCTTTTTGAGCAGGGAGGCGGTACCGCGTGTTATTAAAAATCAAGGCGCTTGATCCTCTCTTTTTTCGTGACGGTAAGCCTTTTACGATGGGAGAGGATTTTTGGGCGGAAGGGTTTTTTCCGCCGTTCCCTTCTGTTTTTTATGGGGCTTTGCGCACGGCTTTTTTTGCCGAAAATCCGTCCTTTCTACCGAATGCGACTACGGATAAGGATCCTACTCTCAATTTGCGCATCCGCTCAATCCTTCTCATGAATGGGGAAACAATTTACTTCCCTTGCCCGCTGGATGTCGTGAAGGACAAAGAAGAGACGGAGGTCCAAAGGGCATATCCCTTGCAACTGTCTCCGGCCGGGAGGTCTTCCAACTATTTTCTACCGCAGGTTTTAACCGTACCCGAAGGTCGGGAAGCCGAGACGCTGAGCGGAGCACTGCTCGAACGCCTGACATTTATAGACTACCTCTCCGGGTCACAGGAGGCGCTCCCTTACCGCATGATATCGGAGTTTGTGACGGAGGAGCCGAAGATAGGAATTACGTTAGACCGTCAGTACCGTCGGGCGGAAGGGCACAAACTTTACCGCATAGGGATGAAGCGCCTTGCGCCGGACCGTGGTAGTGGTTTAGCGACGAAGGAGACCTCTTTCCTGGTGGACTATGAAGGTTTGGAACTGCCGAACAAGGGATTTATCAGGCTAGGCGGGGAAGGTAAGGTGGCTGGCTACGAGACGATCGAGCGGAAGTGGCTTCCCCAACCGGCGCCGTTCGGGGAGAAACGCTTTAAGCTCTATTTGCTGACTCCGGCGGTTTTAGCCAACGGGTGGCTGCCGGAATGGCTGAATGAAAAGGATTTAACTGGGAACTACCGGGGTTTGTCCCTTAGGTTATTAACTGCGGCCATTGACAAGTATGTTTCGGTAGGCGGCTTTAACATAAAGGAAAATAGCCCGAAACCGATGAAAAGGGCGGTGCCTGCCGGTAGTGTTTACTGTTTCGAACTGCTGGACGGGGATCCGGAACAGGTGCAGGATATTTTTCACTATAGGCCGATGGAGGAGAATTCCTATAGCCGGGAAGGGTTTGGTACGGTTTTGGTAGGAGGAGTGAGCACATGAAAAGGATCATCACGACAGTCGGTACGTCGATTTTCTCCAATTACGACAATGAGCGGAAAGACATGAGGGATCACCTGAATGGGATCAAGGGGAAAAGGCACAGCCGTTGGCAGGAGAACCAAGAGCGTATTGAGGAGATTCGGAAAGCCGTATCACGATGGATGGCGGGAAATCAGAATGCTTCGGCCGAAATCAGCAGCACTTGGAAACTAAAAGAGCAATTCGCGGAGAATTGTGAGGTTCATCTCCTTTGCAGTGATACGATTGAATCTAGGCTGGCGGCGGAAATGGTGCAGAAGTATTTCAATACCCAAGGGGAGATACCGGTCTTTTTTGATCCGGATGATGATGTGATTAAAGGTTTACAGGTACTGGATGCCCATACCTTTGCCCAAGAGGGAATGGTTAACCTGGTCAAGCGCTTTAACGTTCTAGCGCTGGAATGTGGTGAGTTTTTCACGGATGACTTGGTACTAAATATCACCGGCGGCTACAAAGGGACAATTCCCTATCTGACTCTTCTCGGTCAGGTCTATAACATCCCAATCTATTATCTTTTTGAAGATACCCATGAGCTTCTGAAAATCCCGCAGGCTCCGGTCGATATCTCGTGGGGCCTTTTCGCCAAATACAGCGAATTATTTAAGGAATTGGCGAAGGGCGTGGAGGAGAGTTGGGAAAACTATAAGCGCTTGCATGCCGTTGAGGACGACTTTAGCTCATGTGTCGAGGAGATTAAGGACGACGGGTCGGCCATGATTGCTCTGAATGCGGTGGGAATGATATTTTGGCAGAGATATCAGTCCTTTTTCCTGGTCTATATGCCGCGAGGTGGAAAGTACTGGAGTGAAGAGAAGACGAGAAAAAAGGAGTTGCTGCAATCATTGCAGAGGCTTTGCAAGAAGCTGGAGGATTTAAGAGACCGAGGGGTCGTCCTGGAGCTCTACAATGACAAGGAGTTGAGTCATACGCGAATAAGAGATACCTTTGTCTTCAAGGACTGTTCCGGGCGTTTCAGAATCCAGTATAAACCGGAGGGGGAGAACCTGAAAATCTACAACTACTTTTATATACAAGATAATTCTACTGACAAACTCTATTCGAAGTGGATGGAAGAGCAGTACGACAGCCTGAAAGAAGGAAAATTTGATCAGGTTCCTTTACAAAAACCGCGTTCTTGACAAGAGGGAGGGGTTAACAAGATGTACAAATTGGCGAGACCCGTTTTCCTGTTCTGCGAATCGTCAGTCCATGCCGGCAGCGGCAGCGATCTTGGCATTGTGGATCTGCCGATCCAGAGAGAGCGCCACACCGGCTTTCCGAAGATCGAGGCTTCCGGGCTCAAAGGGAGCCTGCGAGACGCCGTGAGACGAAGGGAAAGGCTATATTTTCAAGGGCGTGAATTAAGCGGGGAGGCAAGGGAAGAGAGCATGGCCCTCGTTTTCGGTCCTGAGACCGGCGGAGAATACGCGGCAGCCCTGGGTTTAACCGATGCCCGGGTTCTGCTGTTCCCTGTGCGATCTGTCAAAGGGGTCTATGCCTGGGTCACCTGTCCCCAGGTTTTGGAGAGGTTTAAAAACGATCTGCTCCTTGCCGATGTTGCCCAGGCGTGGGACGTACCAGCGACAAACTCGACGCCGGATGGGTGTTCTCTCTACGTTGGGGCAAAGTCAGGGAAAATCGTTCTTGAGGAGTATACCTTCGAGGCTCGGCCCGACGCCGCTTGCAGCCGCCTTGCGGGCTGGCTCGCTGAAGTTAGTTTGCCGCAAGGGCCTTCTTTTGACTACCTGCGCAGTAAGATGACCCGGGATCTGCTGGTTCTGAGTGACGACGATTTTAGTGATTTTGTCCAAATGTCGACAGAGGTCATAACCAGGACGAAAATCGACCAAAAGACTGGTACGGTTGAGAAAGGAGCACTTTTTACCGAGGAATACCTACCCGCGGAGACAGTTCTTTACTCACTTGTTTTGACGGCACCGGTCTTTAATGTCAAGAAGGGTGTCTTCACAGACGGGGAAAAGGCAGTTTTAAGGTTTTTTCAAGAAAACCTGCCGCCGCTAGTACAGATCGGCGGGGACGCGACGATTGGCAAGGGGCTCGTAGGTCTTGGGGATAATCTCTTGGAGGTGAAGGACCATGGCGAACAAAGTTCAAAATAGAGTTTCGCTGATTGAGCAGGGCCGCGCCGCACGGGCTTACGAGATGGTGGAAGAGGCGAAACAAGCTTTGGGAGTTGACGACAAGAAATACAAATCCTATGTCAAAAAGATTCCCATGCTGATCAAGACCAATGGGTTGGCGGCTACTCTGGCATTTGTCCGCTCAAAAATGGGGACGGATTCAAAGCAAAGAGCAAAGGAAACACCTTATGGTCGGATTTACAGCCAAATTGCGGCTTGGTTGCGGGAGAAGGAATTATTGACGGAGGGGAAGGATTTGGTTGAAGAGGTCATAACCCTGCCGTCGCCCCAATACCGGTCAGTTACGGTGGAGGTCTTGGGCCTTTTCAGTTGGCTGCGGCGCTTTGCCGAAGGGTTAATTGAGGGTGAGCCTGAGGAGAATTGAGGGTGGGAGAGATGAATCGTAAAAGATTAAGGATATTTCAGTTTTCCTGTGAACGGGGAAAAGGGATCATACTGGGTGAAGATGGGAAAAAGTACAGTTTCGATCTGGCTTCGGAGAACAATCAGCTTAAGAATCAGCTTGCTCTTGGGGCCGAAGTGGAGTTCACCGTGATCCGTGAGGGAAACCCGAGCCAAGTGAATGCTGTCAGTCTTTGCAGGGAGGAGAGAACTCCGGTTCACGAATATAAACGTAACGAGAAGGGGATTCCGCCCCTCAGGCCCCAAGCGGCGGCGCAGGGTGGACCGCGCAGAGGGGATGCGGAGATGAGGGCAGGCGCGGGTAACTGGAATATGAACGGGACACAGGGACGGCGGGAAGGAGGGGGTTATTTTCCCGCGGAGCGTGAGGTTCCCCGGTATATCCCCCGGGACACGAGAGAGCTTCTGGCAGAAAGTGAAGTGAAGTTTGAGAATTATTACTTGCGGCTGAACAAATTTCCACTTGTCCAAAATGGCCGCAAAGGCGGGGCTGAGAAAGAAAGATTTGTCGTCGTCCAGCATGACCAGAGGGGACTCTTGTCCGGAACTCTTGCCCCCGAGTTTTCTTTCTGTCGGTTGCCCGAGATCCTAGCGCGGCGGGAGAAGAGTATTTTGGACTTGGGTTTCGAAACCCTGAGTTTTACGGCAAAACCGGAGTGGAGGGTGGTCGTCGGCTTAGGTGGCGCCTCCGTCTATGAAACCTCGATTACTTTGCACCACCTCTACGGCTTTCCTTATCTTCCGGGAAGCGCGGTGAAAGGCGTAACGCGCTCCTGGATCTGGGCGGAACATTTTGCCGAGCGGGAGGGAAGGGAGCAGGAGGAACCCGGGTGGCAGGACGAGAGCGCGCAGGAGGAGTCCGGGGGAGAGAAGTCCGGGCAGGAGGAGGCGCGGCCGTGCAAAGCCGGGCAGGACGAGGGATTCATCCGTCTCTTTGGCGGTAAAACGGAGGACAAGAAGGAGATCCGGAAGGGAAGCGTCCTTTTTTTTGACGCCTTCCCGCTGGGAAACCCTGAGATTGAAGTTGACGTCATGACTCCACACAACGCGGATTACTATGGTTCAAAGAATAAGGCCCCGGCGGACTATTACGAGCCCAATCCTATTCTTTTTCTCACGGTGGGAAAGAAGACAGAGTTTCGTTTTACCCTGGCCATTCGAAAAGAGGACAATGTCGAAATAAAATCTGGGTGTTTCGCCGGCAAGAGAGTTTTGGAGGTGGCACGTACAGGGTTAGAACAAGCTTTGAAAGAGCAGGGGATAGGTGCCAAGACAGCGGTCGGCTACGGTTTCATGTCCTGAGTGACGTGTACGGGGGTGGGCTGGAGGTGTTGGAGTCGCGAGCATCAAGCGACGACGCCGGAACTTACGATGCCGAAGATTCCGAACCCGATAATGATGGCCGCGGATAATCTGCCAATCCACACGAGGGCTGATCTATTGAGTTTTCCTTTAAGCCGGGCGGCAACGCCACTCAGAATCAGCCACCAGAGAGCGCTGCCAAGGAAGACCCCGCTCACGGTTAAAGTGGCACGCAAGTATTGGTGGGAGGAGTTGGCGACGCCAAGCGCGGCAAACACGGCCACAAAGGATAAGATGGTCATGGGATTGGCGAGTGTGAGTACAAAGGTGGACAGATAGCTCCACCACAATCCGCGCACAGGGGTTTTTGTCTGCGCGGCCCGTTCAGCGGGCCTGGCAAAGAGGCCTTTTATTCCTAGCAAAAGCAATAAAGCGCCGCCTGTCAAATGAATCCATATTCGCTGGTCCATCAAGAAGCTCGATACAAGATTAATGCCGAAACCGACTATGCCGCCGTACACAGCGTCCGCCGTGGCCGCACCCAGACCGCTTAGGAACCCGGATATTCGACCTTGCATTAGAGTGCGCTGGATACACAGAAGGCCAATCGGACCGACCGGAGCGGCGATTGACACGCCGATGATGAGGCCCCTCAAAAGAAAATCCATTAAACCGACTCCCCTCTACTTCCGAGTCGAAACATCAACCACGTGTTCCGGAAACATCGGAAGCACGGGAGTCTCTTTGTGGGTGCTCATCACAATGGTTGTTCGAGTTCTTGCGACACCGGGTATGTCTTTAATCTCTTCGCTGACCACCCGTTCCAGGTCTCGCGTTCCCCGACATCGCACCTTCAGAAGGTAATCATCCTCTCCGGCGACATGGTGGCACTCCTGTATTTCTCGCATCTCCGAAATTCGCTGCAAAAAGGGATTCCGGTGTTCCGGACGGTCCAAGGTAACAGCCACGAAAGCCGCCAGACCACAACCCACGGCTTCGGGTTCGACGAGAGCCGTGAATCCTCTAATTACCCCTTGCTCTTCTAGCCGATGCACCCGTTCGGCTGTGGCTGGGCTTGACAGTCCTAGACAGTTGGCAAGTTCTGCCCAGGACGTGCGGCCATTCGTCATTAACTCAGATATGGCCTTCAAATCAATCGAATCCAATCAAGTTCACCTTCGTTTCATTTGCTTACGCCATCATAATACTACGATTAGAAACAGACGGCAAGCCTATACAATAAGTCAGTTAGTTTTTTAGCCGCCGCCCAAAGAGAGCAGTTTTTCCTGCCCGTTGCCGACCGCGGGGATTGGGGTTATGCGGAGAAAGCGCGGCCCGCCCTCCTGCTGAAGGCCTTGCGGAAGTTCTTGGGAGTGGCGGGTGGGCTTACCGCAAATCTATCCGGAACGCGAACTCATCCGTTCTTATTATCAGGAGAGTTCGGGGCAAGGCTTTGAATTTGCCTATATGTATCGGGGATTCAATAAGGTGTTGCGGGCTGCGGGGCGGGTGATCCGGACGAAGACGGACCGGGGAATCGTGATGTTAATCGACGAGCGTTTTGGGTGCCTCGCTTATCGGAGGCTCTATCCCCGCGAGTGGAGCAAAGTCCGGTACGTATCAGGCACGCGGGAACTCACACGGCTGCTGGAAGGTTATTCCAGTTAGCGCGTAGGACCGGTACGTATCAGGCACGCGGGAACTCACGCGGGCGGTCCGGGGGTTTTGGGGCTGACTAAGCCGAGGGTCCCCGTCAGGCAGAAGGTGGCTCTGGGGGTGGCTAAAGGTTGCATGAGCCACCTGAGCACAAACGGTCTCCGTCTGTCAGAAGTGACTCCGGGGATCATGGAGGGCGGTCCGAGCGACGTGCGATATGCCGGTTGATCCTACGTGCGGGCGGCCGGGGCTTCTCGTAGCTAAGCGGGTGAAAGAGGGAGCCGAAGCATAGCATGCCGGTGAGAGATGCTTCGGGGGTGTACAGGTCGGTGAAAAAGGGATTGTAAGCTGAAAATGGGTTGGAGTTTTGTGGCAGCCTGTTGGTCTTTTGAGTAAAGGTCAACAGGCTTATTTTCTTTTCCGTAATTTAGCGCCGGCGTAACCTTTCCGTAAGTATTTTTAAGGGTTCTGTAAAGTACCGGGGAGAGAAACTTGATATTCTTGAGGGGAAAAAGGAGAAAGAGGTAGTACTATTGGATATTTGGGGTTGTCCGGGGGCTGTAGAGTCCGCGCTCGAGTAACGAGCACGCTAGGGGTGACGAGTACATCCGGGGTAACAAGCGCGTCAGGGTGGTGTTCGCGCCCAGAGTGGCCTTTGTGTTCGGGTTAAAGTTCGCATCCGTAGTGGCGCCCGTGTCCGGGGTGGCCTCTATTTCAAGTGTGGGGCCGGTGCTCGGGGTGATAGTTCCGTTTGGGGTTTGTTTTTGACTGTGACATGGGAAGAAGATATTCCGTTATTAAAGCGAGAGGGAATTTTTCGGTAGAACGTGGGGAGTGAAGAACGTGAGCTTTGGCAAAGAAGTGAGTCCCAGCCCAGACGGATTTGAAACGGTGTCCGGCGCCAAGCCGCATGAGGAACGCCGCCGACTCGGCGGCAGGCGGCACAAGGATCGCCGTTACATGCCGGGTTTGGATGGATTACGGGCTTTGGCCGGGGAATGTAAATTATTTTGTGTAAATGGAATCTTTGCTCAAACGATTTTTGGGTTAGAATATAGCTGGCTCTTGCCAATCTGGGAGGGCAGGGCTCTGCTGGAGAGCAACCTGAGCGCCCAGCTGGTTTCTGCCGGAGGAAATGGGAACTGTCTGTTCGAGGTTTCCCTTTCCAACTCCATTTCCTCACGGGCAGAACCAAGGCGATAAACTCCAGGGGCGAAGCCCCTGACTAGAGGGCACCGCTGAGCCGGTCCCCATATTGTATCGCAAACTGTGAGATACATTCTGCCCAATTTTGAACGGGCATAGTCCATTTCTTCGTGATTTCCATGGTTGCCAGGTAAACGATTTTTCGTAGGGCATCATCCGTGGGAAAAGCCGTTTTCGTTTTCGTGATTTTCCGCAGTTGTCGGTGATAGGCTTCCACTGTATTGGTTGTATAAATCAGCCGGCGGATTTCTCGGGGGAAAGCAAAGTAAGTGGTGAGCTCCAGCCAGTTGTTTTCCCAGGAACGAATTACCAATGGAAATTTCTTACCCCATTTTTCTTTGAACATTTCGAAAGCAAATTCGGCTTCATCCAAAGTCGCCGCTTGGTAAACCTGTTTTAAGTCAGCCATCACCGGCTTTCGATCTTTGAAGGAAATATACTTCATGGAGTTGCGAATCTGATGAATCACGCACAGTTGAATCGATGTTCGGGGAAAAACGCTGTTTATGGCCTCTGAGAAGCCTGTCAGCCCGTCTTTGCTGGCAATTAGGATGTCTTCTACGCCCCGATTCTTTAAGTCGTTGCAGACACTGAGCCAGAAGCTGGCAGTTTCACTTTCGCCAATCCAGATTCCGAGAATATCTTTACGGCCTTGTACATCCAGGCCCAAAACAGAGTAAGCGGCTTTGGTGACAATCCGATTATCTTTGCGAACCTTGAAGTGAATCGCGTCCAGAAAGACGATGGGATAGATACGCTCAAGGGGTCTGCATTGCCATTCTGTGACGAGTGGCATGACCTTGTCCGTGATTTTACTGACCAACTCGGCTGAGACATCAATGCCGTAGATATCGCGCATATGGGCTTCAATATCCCGAGTCGACATGCCTTTGGCATACATCGCGATAATCTGTTGTTCGAGTTCACTGGCGTTTTTCTCGTACTTCTTGATGATGTGTGGTTCAAACTCGCCGTTGCGATCCCGGGGAATCGCCAGTTCTGTTTCACCCATACGTGTTTGAATGGTCTTTCTCGAATATCCATTGCGGCTGTTGCCTGAATTGTTGCCCTCAACACTATGTTTTTCATAACCAAGATGGTCGCTCATCTCGGTTTCCAGAATCTCCTGCAGGGTGCGTCTGAAGAGGTCTTTGAGCGTGTTGTGGACGTCTTCGACGGTCTTACAGTCCTTGGCGACTTCACGGGCTAACCGGTCTTTAACATCTTGCATAAATGATCAACTCCTTATTGGTAGTTTTAACCATTTACACAAAACTTCATACGTCCTCTTTGGCCGTGTTGGCGGTGATCGCATATCATCTTAACTTAGCTTGTCTTCCGGATGGGCTTTTGGGGGTGGGTCTGTTTTTCGTGCTCTCCGGTTATCTGATTACTGATCTTCTCGTAGCGGAATGGAAGCTCAACGGCCGGATCAACCTGAAGAACTTCTGGTTGCGGCGCGCCCGCCGCCTTCTGCCGGCTTTGTTCGTCATGCTGGCGGGAGTGGTGGCCTGGCAGGCGCTTCTCGATCCTTCCCGCCTGCGCTCTTTGTGGGAAGACGTGCTGGCCGCGGTTTTCTATGTCAGCAACTGGTGGTTCGTTTTCCACCACGTGTCATACTTCGCTCGCTTTGGCCCCCCTTCTCCTCTGGGGCACCTCTGGTCTTTGGCGGTGGAGGAACAGTTTTACCTGATATGGCCCCTGCTGCTCTGGTTGGGCCTGCGTTTTGTCCGAAAAAGGGGGCGCTTGGTGGAACTTATCTTGCTTGGCGCGCTGGGTTCGGCCTTGGTGATGGCTTTGCTTTATCAGCCCGGCACCGATCCCAGCCGCGTTTATTACGGGACAGACACCCGCGCTTTTGCCTTGCTGATGGGTGGGGCGCTGGCTCTGGTCTGGCCAAGCCGGAAACTCTCTCCGACTTTGCCGGCGAAGGGCCGCTTCCTGCTTGACCTGGTTGGGGTCGTGGCGCTCGTGGCCGTGGTCTACATGATGGTGGCAACCAATCAATACGAAACCTTTCTCTACCGGGGCGGGTTGGTACTTTTCTCCGCGGCGGCCCTCGTACTGGTTGGGGTATTGGCTCACCCGGCCGGCCGCTTGGGCAAGATTTTCGGGGGACAGCCCTGGCGCTGGCTGGGGGAGCGCTCCTATGGCATCTATCTTTGGCATTACCCGGTGATCGTGCTGACCAGTCCTGCCGTGAATACCGGTGGGGTGAATGTTGGGCGTGCTCTCGGACAAGTGGCAGCCAGCGTCGCTTTGGCCGCCTTGTCGTGGCGTCTGGTGGAGGAACCGATCCGTCATGGTTACCGGAAAAGGAAGCGCCACCCTTCGCTAAGCTCGAAAGGGCATGGGGAGCACGTATCGGTCAGCGGCTGGATCACTTCAAAAGGGGCATGGTTATTACTGGGGATATCCTGCCTGGTCATAGCGGGGGTCATCTTCTTCACGAGAACAGACCTAGCCTCTGCCATCTTTGGTGCTCACTCCGGGGGAAGGCCGGCGGCTGCCGGCGCCGCCGGGTTCCTGGCGCAGCCGTGGATGCCGAAACCGGGCCAGGCTCCGGGACTGGGTTTTCCGGGAAAAATCGAGCCGGAACACCCCAAAGAGAGTGCGTCATCCGGGTCGACTTCCCCGGCATTGACCGGGCAAAAGCCCCCTGCCCAGGAACCTGCTGCCCCAGGTGGCACTGCTTCCACTCCCCACCCTGGGGACGGTACTGACGGGGGAGGCGCAGCGTCTGTCCCACAGGCGGGCAAAGGGGTCACGGCCATCGGGGATTCTGTGATGGTGGATGTCGCACCTTACCTAAAGCAGCGTCTGCCCGGTATCGTCGTGGACGCCCACATCGGCCGGCAGTTGTATCAGGCGGGTCCGGTGGTGGCTCAACTTAAGGCCCGGGGCGGCTTGGGACGGCGGGTGATTATCGAATTGGGCACAAACGGCCCTTTCACCAAGGACCAATTGACCGCGCTGCTGCGCTCCCTGGGTTCTAGGCAGATCATTCTTGTAAACACCCGGGTGCCTCGCCCGTGGCAAGGGGTGGTCAATCAGACTTTGGCTCAGGTCGCGGCGGGTTATCCCCATACGACTTTGGTGGACTGGTATGCGGCCAGTGCCGGGCATAGCGATTACTTTTACCCGGACGGGGTTCACCTTAATCCCACCGGGGCTGAGGCTTACGCCGCACTGCTGGCGAAAGCGATCGGTGACTAGGCGGCGGGGCTAATATCGCACTCTCGTGATAAACTATTGCACTCCACTGATGCCAACGTCGGGGGGTCTTTGTTTGGCGGATTCCGCTGCAGCGGGGTGCTCCCCGGTGGAACTGACGCAAGAAATAGGGGAGGGCGCCTTGCCAAGGGAACAGAGGTGATGCCCTGCCAAGGGAACAGGGGTGATACCCTGCCAAGGGAACAGAGGTGATACCCTGCCAAGGGAACAGGGGTGATGCCTTGTCAAGGGAACAGAGGTGATACTTTGCCAAAAGAAAAAAGGGTAGCACCTTGCTAAAGGAAAGGGTTGCTAAGAAGCGAAATCTGTCGATTCGTGCTATACTTGGTTCTATTAGCCGAGAAATCGGGGCAAGGGAGGTCATAGCGTGAAACAATGGCGTTGTACGATTTGCGGGTATATTCATACCGGTGAGACTCCACCGGATGTATGCCCGGTGTGCGGGGCGGATTCGTCGTTTTTTGAGGAAGTAACGGCCGGAGCTGAGGAAGGCAGCGCAAGCGCCGCCGGATTGGGAAAGGCGGAGAGAAACTCCGAAGCCGGAACCATGAGAGCGGAAGGGGTTACTCCGGGGGTTCGGCCGGCGGGCAGCGGCGCCGGGGAATCTCTCGTCAAAGGCGGCCCGAAACAAGCGCTGCACAAGATCACATATGGGTTGTTCATCGTATCTTCCCGCCGCGGTGAGGAGATTAATGCCCAATGTGCTAATACGGTCTTTCAAATCACCTCTGAGCCGGCAACGGTAGCGATCGGCATCAACAAAAGCAACTATACCCACGATTTCATAGAAGCGAGCGGGGTGGTCGGGATATCTATTCTGGATCGCCAAGGGCATAATTTAGCCCGCCGTTTCGGTTACCGCTCCGGCCGAGACGGAGATAAGTTTGCGGGGATCCCTTATCGGACGGGAATGACCGGGGTACCGTTGCCGGAAGGCTGCCTGGGCTTTTTGGAGGGAAAAGTGAGGGATAAGCTGGATTGCGGTACCCATACTCTCTATTTGTTGGATGTGGTTAACGGGGGGCTCTACAGTGACGAAGAACCGATGACATACGGTTATTTCAGGGCTTCAAAATGATCCGATCAACCGGCTGCGTCTGTCGGCAGAAGGCAAAAGGGTAGGTTCATCCAACGGTTTTCGATGCCATAAACCGCGCCGTGCACAAAAACGGCGCCTCTTTGCGTTTCCCCGGGAAATCCGATAGCTGATTTATACGACTTTTTCGGCAGACGAAGTTTACAAAAGTTTAATGAATGAAGTCTATTGTAGTTTGAGGTCAGAGGAATTACAATTTGAGATAAGGTGCTTTTGCCTGAGGAGGAGAAGGAATGGACGACGGCAGTAATTACGAAGGACGAGGTACCGAGCGGCCGGTGGATCCCAGTCATTTAACCCGGCGGGAAGTTGCGGTCGCAGGGGAGGCAGCGGGGTTGCCTCTGAGGGAACACCGACGCAGGTCCAGAAGACACAGAAGAAGTCCTTTGGTTCGTTTTCTCACACATAAAGTCACATTATCGATTATTATCGTCCTAATCCTTGTCTTGGGGTCCGGAGTGACCGCCTTGGCCGTGTATACGAGAGATACCGGTGTCTTTATGCCCGGTCTTTCGGTGGCGGGGATTAACGTGGGAAATATGACCCAAGCGGCGGGGCAAGCGCGGGTCAATCAAAAAATCGCCGGGATTCGCTCGCATGTCGTGAAGTTCGAGGTCGAGGGGAAGACGCTGAAAAGCACACTCGGGGATCTGGGGCTGACACTCACGGCGGACAAAGCTTTAACTGAGGCGTATGCCGTGGGCCGGCAGGGAAACCTGATCGAAAAAGCAGAGCAGAAGAAAGCAGCCTCGCAGGGGATGAGCTTTGACCTGAGCACAGCCTGGGACAAAAAGAAGTTGTCCCAGGCCCTGACGAAAATGTTCGCACCCTTTGCTGTCGCGCCACATGATGCCTCTTTTACGATTACGCCTCAGAACACGATGAAGATAACGCCGGACAGTGCCGGCAAGGCCGTTGATATCACGGCCCTGGCCAAGCAGGTACAAGGACTGGATACTTCGTTGCCCTCAAACACGCTTAAGGTATCGTTTACCCAAGAACCGCCAAAATTGACTGCTGCGACTTTGGAAAAAGAAAAGATTACGGGGCTCTTGGGTTCTTATACCAGCTATTTTGACCCTTCCCAGGTCGGCCGGACGAAAAATGTCGGTCTGGCCGCTGCGGCTATCAACGGGACGGTGGTGGCTCCGGGAGCGGTATTTTCTTTCAATAAGACGGTGGGCGAATGCACGGCGGCGAAGGGTTATGTCGATGCTTATATCATAGTCAACGGACAGTTTGTGGAAGGCCGGGGCGGTGGTGTCTGTCAGGTTTCCAGCACGCTCTATAACGCGGTCCTCTATTCCGACCTGCGCGTGACGCAGCGCACCAATCACGACCTTGTTATCTCGTATATGCCTTTGGGGCAGGATGCCACGGTTGCTTGGCCCGGTCCGGACGTGCAGTTTGAAAACGACTCCGGGGGGTATGTTTTGATCCGGACGAAAATGGGAACCGACAGCCTGACGATCAATTTCTACGGCCAGGCCCAGCCGGGTCGAAAGGTGGTTATTAAAGACTACCCAACTCCGGTTCCTCCCCCCGTGCAGACCGTGAAAGATCCCTCCCTGCCCGCGGGGCAACAACAGGTGAGACAGCAGGGTGTTCAGGGGTACAAAGTGACGACGACCCGTACGGTTCTGCTGAACGGCAAAGTGGTGAGCACGGAAAATCTTCCTTCGAGTTACTATGCGCCCACACCCACAATTGTCGCGGTCGGACCCGATAAAACGGATAAATAAAGGAGCGTCAGAGCGAATTTAGCGCTTCTGTACAAGAATCGTGGTGGGAACCATCTGTTTATTATTTGCGGTTGGTTCCCCCTTTTTTCGTGATTTTACCTATCACAGTTCGAAAACGGGCCTTTTGCACTGAAGTTTCAACAACGGTGGTGCGGCACTATAGGGTACATGGGACCCACTCCCACTTGTAGAAGTGGGGTCTTGCAATTTGGGTAAATACTAAATTAGAACTATTGCAAACGATGTTGGGACAGTGTTATAATCCTGAGGAAGACTACCCGCAGTAGAGAGTGGATACGCCGAGACCGACGGGGGGTGGGTATACTAAGGCCGACGGAGAGTGGGTACGCTAAGGTTCAGGCGGGATGCCTTGGCTCAGGTCGACCGGGTGCGGATGCCCCGAAGCAAATAGGCCGAAGCAAATAGAAGGAGGGAAAGGTCATGCAAGGAAGCAAGAAACCCCGGGTTTTGGTGCTGGGAGCGAACTTTGCCGGATTGACTACAGCTCGGTTTATCCGGGAGCAGTGTGGCGGGGCTGTCGACATTACGGTCATTGATCGTAAGTCTTACTTGGTCTTCGTGCCGAATATCCCCATAGAGGTGTTCGCCAACCGCGATCCGCAGAATAGTCTGCACATGCCGATTGAACATGTCCTGCACGGTGATGGGAGTGAGTTTATTCAGGCGGACGTCCGGGCGATTGACGTGGAAAACTCGCAGGTGGATTTTGTGGTCACGGAGCGGCCGGGGGCGCCGGTAGAACATATTCAATACGATTACCTGGTGGTGGCATTGGGCGCCCGGCTGGCTTATGATCAGATCGAAGGCTTTGGGGAATACGGGTTTACCCTGTCGGATACTTACTACGGCAACCGGTTCCGCCGTTACCTGCACGAGGGAGGATATAAAGGAGGTCCAATCGTGATCGGTTCCGCCCGCTTCCATCAAGGGAGCAAGGGCAAACCGGACTGGCTGCCTACGGCCCTGGCGGCCTGTGAAGGTCCGCCGTTAGAGATCGCCCTGTCAATGGGTGCTTGGTTGGAGGATCATTCTTGGGGCGGTCCGAACAAGATTACTTTGTTTACGCCGGCTCCGGTTATCGCGGAGGATGCCGGAGAGGAGATCGTCTCGAAATTCCTGGAAATGGCCGGGAACATGGGGTATCATTATGTCAACAAGACAGAGGATATCAGGCGTTTGACGAAGGATGGGATCGAATTTGCCAATGGGACCAGTTTGGAGGCAGAAGTCAAGCTCGTCTTACCCGATTGGAAGGCACATGATTTCATGAAAGATTTGCCGATTGCGGACGAGGAGGGCTTTGTGGTCACGGATCTGACGATGCGCAGCCCGGATTACCCAAAGATTTTTGCGGTTGGGGACGCGGCGGCTTTGACCGTTCCCAAGCTGGGAACCCTGGGGGACATGCAGGCCCGGATTGTGGCGGCGCAGATCGCCAAGGACTTGGGGCGCCTGCCGGCGGAGAGTGCGGCAGAAGTGTTTAAGCCGGAGGTCATCTGCATGGGCGACATGGGCCGGGACAAGGCTTTTTACATTCATTCGGATGTGTGGTACGGGGGCAAGACGAGCATTCTCAAGATGGGGCGCATGATCTTTGCGCTGAAGTTGGCTTTCAAAGAGATGTATTACAGGACGGGCGGTAAGCCGTCGCGCTGGGGGCTGCCCTTAACTGAACTGTTGTCTGAGCATGTGTTCTAGAGCCGGTGGAGATGCCCGGCGGGTGGGTTTGGAATGAGATTCCGGCAGTCTTTTATTGTTCTTCAGCTGGGGAACGGTGGGCTGCCGGCGTTCAAAAATGGTATGAATAGGGGCGCGATTTTGAGCTTCGTGTACTAGGTCTTGATGCCTGGTCAGGAGTTGAGGTGGGTACCGGATGTCGAATTTTATGAAGACCAGAAAATTTATAGAGTTTTGCCATGGAGCCTTTGACAATCTACCTATCCTTGTCGACTTCCTCGATGCAGATGGCAAAATTATTTACATGAATAAGGTGTTTGCTGACTTTTTGCGTATTCCCCTAGAGGATATCATCGGTCGCATTGTGACCGACGTTAATCCGACCTCGAAGTTTATGGAAACTCTAAAGGCCCAAAAGGCTGACATTGCCATGAGACACACCTTTCCTAGCGCCGGGAAGGAAGCAATTGTGCATAGAATACCGATTTTCGGGAACGACGGAGAGCTGCTGGGTGGTTTCGGAATGGTTGTATTTGAGCAGGTTGATCAAATTATTGGTATTATTAAACAGTATGAAAATCTTGATAGAGAGCTAAGGATGTATAAAAACGAGCTGGCCAAAATTAACACGGCTAAATACAGTATCCAAGATATCTTGGGAGATTCCCCGGCGATTGCTCGGTGTAAGAAACAACTGCAGAAATGCTCCGGCATCAGCTTAAACGTGCTAATCTTCGGGGAAAGTGGTGTTGGCAAGGAGCTGGTTGCCCATGCACTGCACAATTTGAGTAGCCGACACGATCAACCGTTTGTCGGCATCAATTGTTCGGCTATCCCCGAACACCTTCTGGAGTCCGAACTGTTTGGGTATGAAGAGGGTTCATTTACCGGGGCTAAGAGGGGTGGCAACATTGGCAAGTTTGAGCTTGCGGATGGTGGGACCATTTTTTTGGACGAGATTGGAGATATGCCTTATTACATGCAGGCCAAGCTCCTTAGAGTGTTGCAGGAAAAAGAGATCACTAAGATCGGGGGGAAAAATCCGACGGCCATTGACGTGAGGGTTATTTGCGCTACGCACAAAGATCTTCCCCTTATGATTAAAAATGGAGAATTCAGGGACGATCTCTATTACCGGTTAAATGTCTTAACAATTGAAGTTCCACCGCTTAGAGAGAGAAGCGAAGATATCTCCCAACTTGTCCGCGTTTTTTTAGACTCATTTTGGAAAGAATCAGGTCTTTTCCGCAAGATGTCAAAACCTGCGATGGACGTTCTCCGGAAATATGACTGGCCCGGCAACATACGAGAACTCAAAAACGTGGTGCACAAAATGGCTGTCAATGCCGATGATACCGAGATAACGATTAATGACTTGCCGAAAAATATCTTAAACGCCTCATTTGAGAGTGACTTTAGGTTTGCTAACATGGGGCTTAATGATGTTTTGCGCTCTATTGAAAAAAGGATGATTAGAGCGGCTCTTGATGAAGCCAAACTCAACAAGAGCTTGGCCGCAGCTAAGCTTGATATTCCCAGAGTCACTCTCTACCGGAAGATGAAAGAATACAAACTGGAATAGGATTCGTTCCAATTGAAACAAAATGAAACAAAGTGTGTCTGAATGTTACGACGTTGCCTCAGCTCATTTCCACACGAAAGCCTTCAGTTTAAGGACTGGAGGCCTTTTCTGATTTGGGCACGGTTATTGCATAATGATGTAAGCAGGTGGTACCGCAGGATTCCCATTCGTGCACGAATACCTATACAACAGAATATTTTGAGGAGGATGTTTGAATGAAGCGGAAATATTTAATTGAGTTCATCTTGTTCTTCAGTTATGCCTTATTTGCTATGGCATGGTCGGGTGGGGATGCTTTTATGGCCCCAATCATGAAGGCTATGGGGATCCATAATTTGGCCTCGGCGAGTTTCATTAGCACGAGTGTTACCTTTGCTAAAATTGTCGGGACCGCCATTGCCGCATGGGTTGCCTTGAAATTAGGTATTCGAAACGCTTTTAGCCTTGCGTCTCTAATGATTGCTATGAGTATCCTGACGCCATTCTCAGCGAATTATTCTGTGTTGCTTGCCTCTCGATTTCTCATGGGATTAGGCGGAGCCTTGGTGGTTGTTTATTTCAATCCCATCGTTATGCAGTGGTTTGAACCCGAAGAGAGACCTCTTGTCAATGGGCTCAACGCAGTAGCTTTCAATGTAGGTACAGCCATAGTCATGTTCTTTTTCAAGAATTTCATCGGCATTTTCGGCGGCTGGAGACAGACCCTGGTGGCTTTGTCTTTGGCAAGTATCGTTTTCTTTGTTCTTTGGCTCGTATTTGGAAAGTATAAGGAAGATAAAACTGCTTCGCCAAATGTGAGACCTCTCGACGAGAATTACTCTTTTATTGACGGTTTAAAGGATCCGTTTAATTGGAAATTTGCCTTGACCTATTCCGGGCTTCTGGCATTCTATATCGTGCTGTTCACATTTTACCCGACAGCCGGCATATCACAAGCGAAAATTGTGATTTTGATGGGTATAGTTGGTGCTGTTTTAGGGATTATTTATTCGAGAAAGGTTGCCAAGAGAATTCCTGTAATCAAGATTTCCGGCTTAATCCAAATCGTATCGATTATCGGACTTAATTTCTCTGGGAACAACGCTACGCTGGCGACCATCAGCGCTGCTGTTTTGGGAATCTTCATGTTTTTGCCCATGACGGCACTAGTTACCCTGGCGCAAGAAATGCCCAACATGACACCGAGAAAAATCTCCGTCACTTTCAGTTTGTTTTGGTCCATCAGCTATATCGTGGCTACGGTGGTTCCGACGCTATTTGGGGCGATTGTTGATGCAAATCATGGAGACTTCAAAATGGCCTTCGTGTTTATAACGATTGTAGAATGTTCTTTCTTCGTCGGTTCCTTCTTCCTGCCGGAGCCTAGTAAATTGAGAGATTGACCCCTTAAGAATATTGGCTTAAATACGGAGTAAAAACACAGCTTGTTATTGAATTGAAGGAGTGTAAACAGGATGTATCTACTGCCATATCTACAAAAAGTCGCCGACTTGACTACAAAGAGTCATTCCGATAACTCAGATGCCGCTGCTCTGGTCTGTAAGCGTCCCGTGATTCGCAAGGCGATACCAGGGTATGTTTGGACCGGACATATCGGTAACGCCCGTGCGCTGATCAGATTGCCGGAAAAATCGTTATGGAACGGAAAACTTATGATTGGTGGAACTGCGGCTGTCAGAACGGAATATTGTCTTGATTTCATATTGAGCGACATTGTAGTTCAACGTGGGTACGCCTACGCGGCTTCCGACAAAGGTACCCCCGGACTCAGTTTGAGGAATCCGAACCGAAGCATGGCGGAGTGGGTGACAAACTACGAACAGCTTGCAAGAGTCGCGGCAGAGTTGGCGGAACAGTTTTATCAGGTGGCTCCGCAGCGTGTTTACGTCTCCGGAATAAGCAACGGCGGTTATATAACCCGCCGTTTGCTAGAACAATGCCCTCAGCTTTTTGACGGAGGGGTAGAGTGGGAGGGGGTCCTTTGGGCCCCTGAGGGCCGTCACTTTTTGACCACTATACCGGAGTATGTCGAGTCATATCCCGTATACCGGAATTTACGAGGAGACCGTGGCACAGACGAACGTGATACAGCCTTTTCTAAGTTGCTGGATGCCGGCTTACACCCTTTGTCCGAGCCCTACTGGGAACTATACTACAGGGCTTATTGGGCTTTGACGTTGTGGCTCTATGGGCGTAATCTTGATCCCGAGTGGGAACCTTTCAAGACTGAATGGTCTGATCGGCTTATTGGGGAAACCAGTCCCCTCACCCACTATCCCTGGGAGGACCGCAGGGAGTATTTGGATGAGCGCATTCGGCCTTTGTCTAATACCGGTTCAATTGGTAAACCGCTGCTGTCAGTTGCCGGGAATTGGGATTGTCTAATTCCCTTCAAGTACCATGCGGAAGCTTATGCTAACCTGGTTTGGGGACAGGGAAGAGGTCATTTGCACCGGTTATACGAGATTGACCGGGGAAATCATGTTGAAGGATTGTATCAAGGGAGCAAGGGAGACCAGCAGAGCGTTCACCCTTATTATGAAGCCGCTATTTATTATCTGGAAGAATGGGTTGAACGAAATGTGATGCCACCCGCTTCGGGTTTGTACAAAAGTGTGGAGGCGTTTGCTCAGGGTCTGACCGACAACCTTTTGACCTATTGAGATGTACTTGACGGATGTAGGAAGTGGCGCTCTTGTGGTGTGGGAGCGTCATCCTTCATCCGGTTTCCTTGGGCCCCGGCTTTTGCTTGTGATACACGGTTGAAGTACAATGGTAGAGACGGGAACAAGAAAGACGATTTGGGTGAAAGGACAAACGGACGACCAGGATGAACAAAGACAAGAATGAGAAGAACCTGAGCGAACTTGTGTATCGGGTGTATGATGGAGAGGGTGAGAGTGTGCCGACGACGGGCGCTATCGCGGCCCGGGGTGTTCTCGAAGCTATCCGCGCCGGCGTTATTGTCATTGACCGAGAGCAGAATATTATCTTTTGCAATCAGATGGCGGCGGATATTATCGGTCGCGGGATTTCCGCCATTCTCGGACGCCAGATCCGGGAGGTCATACCGGAGTCCGAATTGGGGCAGGTTCTGGAAGACGGGAAACCGCAGCCCGCCCGGCTGTATATCGATGGCAGGCTAATGATTACCAACCGGGCGCCGGTATATGCCGGCGGCAAGGTTGTGGCGGCGGTGGCGGTCTTCCAGGATGGGAGCGAGCTGCAAGAACTGCTGTCCCGGCTGGGCAGCACGCAAAGCATTCTCACAAATCTGGAAAACATCTTCGAACACGCTTATGACGGCGTGATCGTGATCGACCGCAACGGTATTGTGACGCGGATTACGAAAGCGTACTGCAACTTCCTCGAGACTACCCAGGAAGAGGCGATCGGCAAACATGTTACCGAAGTCTTGCCGACCAGCCGTATGCACATTGTCGTGCAGACAGGGGAAGCCGAAATCGGCGAACTCATGAACATCCGGGGCAAAGAAGCCATGGTCATGCGCATTCCCCTCTGGGAAAACGGGGAAATCGTGGGCGCGGTCGGCAAGGTGATGTTTCGGGATGTGCAGGAACTGCGTTCACTCGCCGAAAAGCTGAACCTCCTGGAAAACAAAGTGAAGTTTTACGAAAAAGAACTGCAGCATTACCAGCAGCATTATCAGAAAGTCCGCTATACTCTGAGCGACATCGTCGGGCAAAGCCGCCCGCTCGTGCGGGCCAAAGAGTTGGCGGAAAAAGCGGCTCAGGGCAAGTCGACGGTCCTGCTGCGAGGGGAGAGCGGCACGGGGAAAGAGCTCTTCGCCCACTCGATTCACGCCATCAGCCCCCGGCAGGCTTTTCCTTTTGTCCGGGTTAATTGTGGGGCCATTCCGGCCGAACTCTTGGAATCGGAGCTCTTTGGCTATGAGGAAGGGGCTTTCACAGGAGCGAAAAAGGGAGGCAAACCGGGCAAATTTGAGCTGGCCCATGGCGGGACGATCTTCTTGGATGAGGTGGGCGATCTGCCCTTGACAATGCAGGCGAAAGTGTTACGTGTCTTGCAGGAGAGGGAAGTGGAACGGGTGGGCGGCAACCGCCTGCAACAGCTGGATATCCGGGTCATCGCTGCCACGCACAGAGATCTGGAGCAGATGGTGAAAACCGGGGAGTTCCGCCAGGATCTTTATTACCGGTTGAATGTTTTCACCCTGACTGTTCCGCCCTTGCGGGAGCGGGAGGGAGATATTCCTCTCCTCAGCGCTTATCTGCTGCAGAAGTTTCGACGGGAACTGGGTTCCCGGGTGAAACGGCTGGAGAGCCGGGTCGAGAGCCTGTTCCTGAAGTATCATTGGCCGGGTAATGTCCGGGAACTGCAGAACGTGGTTGAGCGGGCGGTGAATGTGGCGGAAAGCGAAACCATTGTCTTAGAGGATTTGCCCCTCTACCTCAAGGACCTTGAGAACAGGCGCGGTGAGGGCGTGCTGCAGCCCTTGGCCCAAGAGGTAGCGGAGGCGGAGCGTACGGCCATCATACGCGCTCTCAAGGCTACGGGTGGGAACAAAGTTCGGGCGGCGGAATTACTGGGCATTCACCGGGCGAATCTCTATCGTAAGATGGAACGCTATGGGGTCGAGGACTGAGGGCGGGGGAGAACCAAGCGGTTCCGAGAGGCGGCCGTAAGATGGAACGCTGCGGGGCGAGGACTGAGGGCGGGGGAAGGCCAAGCGGCTCTGAGAAGCGGCGGGGGCAGGTGTGAAAGGTGTGAGAAACAAAGGGGTCGTAAGAAGCAAAGTGCAGCCTTAAGAAGTAGAGTAGATGCCCATGGCGCTCAGGCGGCACCACCATCTGACGATAAAAACTGTCTTTTTTCACAGCAGCCGTAAGAATTAAGACAGGCATAAGAAGCGAAGCAGGTTATAGGTAACGCGTATTCGCGACATGTCGCGAATAAGTTACAGCAGCCATTTATGGCTCATCTTTCAGATTATTTGAGCGGGACAGGCTTGCGAACGTCGCGAACGAGCGACACTCTTCAAAGAGGACGAGCTATTCTTATTTTAGGAAAAAACTCCGCAAACCCGGAAGGATTGGGACTTCGGGGTTTTTTTGCGCGCTTGGCACAGGTTTTGCAATTATCACTCTTCAGATTGGAGGGGAAGTACAACATGAAGAGGAAGCAGTTTCTCAGTGCGGATGAGGCTGTGGCTCTGATTAAGGACGGCAGTATGGTGGCCATCGATGGCTTTGTCAGTATCGGTCATCCCGAGGAATTGACGGTCGCACTGGAACAGAGATTTTTGCGCAGCGGAAGTCCCCGCAATCTTTCCCTGGTTTACGCGGCCGGACAAGGAGACGGTAAAGATCGCGGCATGAACCATCTCGGATATGAAGGGCTGATCAAGCGAGTGGTCGGGGGACACTGGAATCTGGCGCCTAAGTTGGGAAAACTGGCGGTGGAGGAGAAAATCGAAGCCTATAATTTTCCTCAGGGTGTGGTTACCCATCTCTTCCGGGATATTGCTGCCGGTAAGCCGGGGACTTTAACCCATGTCGGCCTGGAAACCTTTGTCGATCCGCGCCGGGGAGGCGGAAAGCTCAACCGGGTGACCCAGGAGGACCTGGTGGAGCTCATGACAGTGCGCGGACGGGAGTATTTGTTCTATCACGCTTTTCCGATTGACGTGGCACTCGTGCGCGGCACTTATGCCGATGAGGACGGGAACATCTCCTTCGCGCGGGAAGCGCTGACCCTGGAGACGCTCTCGGCGGCTCAGGCAGCCAGAAACAGCGGCGGTCTGGTAATCGTACAGGTGGAGCGGGTGGTACAGCGCGGCAGTTTGAATCCGCGCGAGGTCGTTATCCCGGGGATTTTAGTGGATGTGGTGGTCGTGGCCTCCCGGCCCGAGAATCACATGCAGTCTTTTGCCGAGCAGTATAATCCGGCTTACAGCGGGGAGCTGCGCCTGCCCTTGAATCAGTTAAAATCCATGCCTTTGGACGAGCGCAAGGTGATTGCGCGCCGGGCTTTCCGGGAAATTTGTCCGGGCGCCATCGTCAACCTGGGGATCGGAATGCCGGAAGGGGTCGCTTCCGTGGCGGCCGAGGAGGGTAAACTCCAGGAGTTTGTCCTTACCGTGGAGTCAGGGCCGATCGGGGGCGTGCCGGCAGGGGGAATGAGTTTTGGGGCCAGCTTTAACCCGGAATGTGTGATCGACCAGCCTTATCAGTTCGATTTCTATGATGGGGGCGGGTTGGACTTGACCGTGCTGGGGATGGCCCAGATGGACCGGGAAGGAAATGTCAACGTCAGTCGTTTTGGGTCCCGGATCGCCGGGGCGGGCGGGTTTATCAACATTTCCCAAAACGCCAAAGAAGTAGTTTTCTGCGGAACGTTCACCGCCAATGGCGGTGAGGTCCGGATCGAGGACGGTCGCCTGCGCGTGCTGAAAGAAGGGAAGATTACGAAGCTTGTTCAGGATGTGGAACAGGTTACCTTCAGCGGCAACTATGCGCGTAAGCGGGGGCAAAAGGTCCTCTTTGTGACCGAGCGCGCGGTCTTTGAGCTGAGGGCTGAAGGACTGGTTCTGGTCGAAGTGGCACCCGGTCTGGATCTGCAACGGGATATCCTTTCTCAAATGGGTTTCAAACCCATCGTTGCAACGGATTTAAAGGTAATGGACGAGAGGATTTTCAAGCCTGAGCTAATGGGATAGAGGCAGGCCGAACTTGGCCGGGTTATGGGATAAAGGCAGACGGAACCTGGCCGGGCGGCGGAAGGCACTGTCAGGTGGCCTGCAGAAGAAGCGGAAGGAATTTTATGGTACTTCGATTACACTTCGAAGGGAATTTCAAGATGATTAGGGAGGTTAAAAAGATTATGAAGGTTGGGAATCGAGTTGCCTTGATTACAGGGAGCGGTCAGGGATTGGGCCGGGCTATTGCGTTGGCTTTTGCCCGTGAAGGCGCCAAGATCGCGGTGAACGATATTCCTTTCAATGAAGGGAAAGCCGTCCAAACGGTGCAAGAGATCCGTCAGTTGGGCGTGGAAGCAGAGTTTTTTCCGGCGGACGTCAGCCGGGAAGCGGAAGTCGGGGGAATGGTGGCTGGGGTCCTGGCGCGGTTCGGCCGGATTGACATTCTCGTTAACAATGCGGGGATAAACCGCGACGGGCTCTTGCATAAAGCGGAAAGTAAGAATTGGGAGGCGGTAGTCGCCGTCAATTTGACCGGGCCTTTTAACTGTACGAAAGCGGTGTTGCCGGGGATGAGACAGCAGGGGTACGGGCGGATTGTGAATATGTCTTCTCTCACGGCGCGCATGGGTATTTTCGGAACCGGTTACTATGCGACAACCAAGGCGGGGTTGATCGGACTGACAAAGGTTACGGCGGCTGAGAACGCCACCAAAGGGATTACCTGTAATGCCTTGGCGCCGGGCTATGTGAAGACCGATATGATGCTCAGGTATCCGGAGGAACAGCTTAAAGCTCTCATCGCCAAGATTCCGGCGGGGCGCCTGGCTGAGCCGGAGGAGATCGCTGAGGCGGCTCTCTTCTTTGCGGCTGACTCCTCAGCTTATGTGACTGGGGCGGTGCTCGACATTAACGGCGGATTTCTGATTTAGCGAGTTAAGACGGCTGCTCGAGATCTCGATATTAGGCGAGTTTTTGCACGTTGCCCTTTCCGATTCAGCAGGATGAGGCTTCATGCCGAAAATAAGCAACGCCGCGTATGGCGGCGGAGTGAGGGTTGACTGCAAGCTTGCAACCCTGAGGAACCGGTTTTTGGAACGGGAAGCCGGCCCTGATCAAGAGTCGATGTACAAGGGTGTGGTGCTTTCTTTCTCAACCGGTTCCTCGCAGCGGAGAAATTAAAGTTGTCAAGTGGAGGTAAAAATGCGGGAAGCAGTAATTGCGAGTGCGGTGCGCACAGCGGTAGGTTCCTTTCAAGGGGCTTTGGGATCGGTCCCGGCGGTTGAACTTGGTGCTCTGGTAATCGCGGAAGCCCTCCGGCGGGCCGGGGTTAAGCCGGAGCAGGTCGACGAGGTGATTATGGGCAATGTGCTGCAGGCGGGTCTGGGGCAGAACCCGGCGCGTCAGGCGGCCGTCAGGGCCGGGCTGCCTCAGGAAGTGCCAGCTTTGACGCTTAACAAAGTTTGCGGCTCGGGTCTGAAAACGGTGGTGAGCGCGGCTCAGGCGATCCTGGCTGGAGACGCGGATGTGATCGTGGCCGGGGGCATGGAAAATATGTCGGCAGCCCCTTACCTTTTGCCCCAGGCGCGCTCCGGCTACCGCATGGGAGACGGCCCCCTGGTGGACAGCATGATTCACGAGGGGCTCTGGGACGCCTTTTACGATGTGCATATGGGGATTACGGCTGAGAATATAGCCGAGCAGTTCGGTTTTTCTCGCCAGGATCAGGACGATTATGCCCTGTCCAGTCAGCAGAGGGCGGAGGCGGCGATCAAGGCCGGAAAATTTGTCGGCGAGATCGTGCCGGTGGCAGTGCCGCAACGGAAAGGAGAGCCGCTTCTTGTTGTCCAGGATGAGTTTCCGCGCTTTGGCACGACAGCCGAGGCTTTGGCCAAGCTGCGGCCTGCTTTTAAGAAAGACGGCAGCGTGACGGCGGGGAATTCTTCCGGGATCAATGACGGAGCCGCGGCCGTTGTGGTGATGGCGAGAGAAAAAGCGGAGAGCCTGGGCATTAAGCCGCTCGTCCGCCTCGTTTCCTGGGCTTCGGCCGGCGTCGATCCGAGGATTATGGGGACCGGCCCGATTCCGGCCAGCCGCAGGGCTTTGGCGAAGGCGGGTTTGCAGATAGAGGATATCGATTTGGTGGAGGCCAATGAGGCTTTTGCTTCTCAGACTTTGGCAGTGGCCCGGGAACTCAGACTGGCCGGGGATAAAACCAATGTTAATGGTGGAGCTATCGCCCTGGGCCACCCGATCGGTGCCAGCGGTACCCGGATTTTAGTGACACTCTTGCACGAGATGGAGAAGAGGGAGGTGAAGCGCGGCTTGGCGACTCTCTGTATCGGCGGCGGACAGGGAATCGCCCTCGTGGTCGAAAGGCTTTAGCCCGCCGGAAGTGTGAAGAAGTGCGAAGCCGGAAAGAAATCCGGCCGCGCAGTCGCAGGGGCCCGGTGCGGGTCGGAGAGCGCTCCGATCCGTACCGGAGAGGCCGACAGGGGCGGAAAAAGGATAGAAAACGGGTTAAGCAGTGGACAAGAAAAGTTGAAGAAGGGTCGAACAGGGTTAAACAAGGGTAGCAGAAAGGTTAGACACGGGCTGGGGTACAGGCCAGACAAGAGGTCAGACAAGAGGTTAGACCACGGGTTAGACCACGGATTAGACCACGGATTAGACCACGGATTAGACACGGGTTAGACAGAGGTTGGAGAAGGGTTAGAGAAAGACTTTGTCCGGGCGGAGGGTTGGGACCCGGAAGGTGACAAGGGTGGCGGAAGGGATAGAGAAGGAGTAAATATTTTCGGAGGTGTTGATTCATGGCAGTGCTGGGCATTTTGCTTAGCCTTGGACTCTTGATGTTTATGGCCTACAGGGGTTTTTCCGTGATATTTTTTGCCCCGGTATTCGCACTTCTGGCGGCCATTTTCTCCGGCATGGCGATCATGCCTACGTATACTCAAATCTTTTTGCCGAATTTAGCGGACTATATTAAAGTATATTTCCCATTCTTCCTCCTCGGAGCCGTCTTCGGCAAAGCGATGGAGGAGTCGGGGGCGGCGAAAGCGATTGCCAAGGTGATTGTACAAAAACTGGGCAAACGCCAGGCCATCCTAGCCGTGGTACTGTCGGCAGCGATTTTGACCTATGGCGGTGTCAGCCTGTTCGTGGTGGCCTTTGCGGTCTATCCCTTTGCCGCCTCGATTTTTAAAGAAGCGGATATCCCCAAACGCCTCATTCCCGCGAGCATCGCCCTGGGCGCCTTTACTTTTACTATGGATGCTCTGCCGGGAACTCCCCAGATCCAGAACTCGATTCCTATGCAGTTTTTTAATACGAATTTGTACGCGGCTCCGGTTTTCGGCACCCTGGGAGCGGTGATCATTTTGGTAGCGGGGATATTTTACCTGGAGTGGCGCAAGCGTACGGCTCAGGCCAAAGGCGAAGGATACGGAACGAATCATAAACAGGAGCCGGAGATGGTTGAGGACACGAGTCTGCCCAACCCCTGGTTATCCGCCCTGCCTCTGGTCGCGGTGCTGGCCATGACGCTGATTTTGCAAACGATGGTTTTTCCGCATTGGGACATCAGCTCCTGGGTGACCAAAGCGCCTTACAGCATTCCTAAAGGCGGAGTTATCGGCGTCATGAACAACTGGGCCCTGATCATCGCTTTGCTGGTCGGGATCATTCTGGCGATGGCTATTAATCCCCGCCGGATCAAGGGACATGTGGCCACGGCGATCAACGCCGGCGCGATCGGCTCCTTGTTAGCCGTTCTGAATACCGCTTCAGAAGTCGGATACGGCAATGTCATCAAGACTCTGCCGGGCTTTCAGACGATCGCTCATGCCCTGATGGGGATTAATCACGGCGGCAGCCCGCTGCTTTCAGAAGCGGTGACGGTCAACACTCTGGCGGGCGTAACGGGTTCGGCTTCGGGCGGTTTGAGCATTGCTTTGGCGACTTTTGGCAAAGAGTATTTGGCTTGGGCCCACCGGACAGGGATTAGCCCGGAACTGCTGCACAGGGTAGCTGCCATGGCTTCCGGCGGTTTTGACACCCTGCCGCATAATGGAGCGGTCATTACGCTCTTGGGGATTTCGGGGCTCACGCATAAACAATCTTATAAAGATATCTTTGCTATTACCCTTATGAAAGCGGGAACGGTCTTCCTGCTCATCGGTTTGCAAAGTATTCTCCATTTTGTCTAGAATCCTTTCCGGGGCTAAGTTTACCGATTGATCCAGTCGATGAGTCGGAAAAAACAGATGGACCCAGCACAGACGGAAACAGCAGGTGTGTTAAGCATCTGCTTTTTCGCTGTTTCGGCTAAACGGACGTAATGGGTTTCCATAAGGGTGGTTCACCGGACCTTTCGAGGAACAGAAATCGACGTTGGCCGGAGGAGAAAAATGAGACGCCGGCTGGGTTCAAATTCCCGGAAGGCGGTGTTTTGCCTAGGAGCAGGATCTGTTATTATATGAATAAAGGATGAGCGATGGGCGGGCGGAGCTTTCCGACGACGCTTTAAGAAAGGCGGCTGGCTGCCATTAGACTTGGGATACTGGGCGCGGACGACACGCTGGAGCTGATTGTGGCGATTGCCAGGGGGTATAAAGAATTTGAACTGGTGCCGATTTTTTACTTGAGAGAGGAAGAAATCGTCGCCAAGCTGGAATCCCGTGTTAACGAGGCGGACATGTGGCTTTTTTCCGGGCAGGTGCCCTATGCCATCGCCAAAGCCTGGGGCGGGGTGACCAAGCCCATGTTTTATGTGACATACGAAGGGTCCAGTCTTTACCGGACGCTGCTTCAGATTGCCCTGGAGCGGAAGTGGAATCTGGAACGTCTCAGCTACGATACGTTCAGGCCGAGTGTGTTGGAACGGACTTTTGCCGAGGCCAACATTCAAGCAAAGCCGGTCCATGTTAAGTATTATCCGGGCGTGATTTCGGTCAAGGAACTGAGTGACTATCATGAAGCACTTTACCGGGGGGGGCGGACGGAAGGCGCGGTCACCTGTCTGCGTTCGGCCTTCTTGGAACTTCAGCGCCGGGGAGTACCGGCTTTTCGGGTTTTGCCGACCGTGGCCAGCGTGGAATCGGTGCTTAACCTCATTTTGCGGGCCAAGGAAGCCTTGCACTTTCGGGAAGCACAGATCGCCGTTCAGATGATCGAGGTCGATACTTTTCTGGGACTAATCAAAAACAAGTTTGTCACAGACGAACTTTACAAGCTGGAACTGCAAGTGACGGAGAAACTCCTGCGTTATGCCAGGAAAGTTCGCGGCTCGCTTAAACAGGCGGGGCCGGGACGTTATGTGATATTCACCACCAGAAAACTGTTGGAGGATATTACCGGGGACTTTCACTTTGTTCCGGATCTTGAGGACCTGAAAATCGCCCCGGGTGCCATTACTTGCGGGATCGGGACGGGAACCAGTGCTTATGAGGCCGAAACGCATGCCGGGCAAGCTTTGCTGCACGCGCATGGGCAGGGGAAGGGAAGCTGGATGGCCTTTTTCGATGACAATACAATTGTCGGACCTTTGGGACACCCGGAGCAGGTTGCTTATTCCTGTGCCCCGGAGACCTTGCAACAGACCAGCCATGACTCCGGCCTCAGTGTTTCTACTTTAAGCAAGCTCGATTCCGTGTTGAAAAAAATCGGGCATAGGGAGATAAATGCCCATGACTTGGCCCAGCATCTAAGGGTTCAACCCCGCAGCGCGCGTCGGCTTTTGCTGGCCTTGGAGGCGGCAGGGTATGCCGAAGTGGTCGGCGAAAGCAATCCCCACCCCCGAGGCCGGCCGCGGCGAATCTACAGGGTGAACTTCGGCGACAGTTCAGGTTGATGTCCGGGCGGCTTGACCGTTAGCTCGGTGAATTAAGATGCTTGCTTGTTTAAGCCCAGGAGGGCTTTTTTTTTCACTCTCATCTGTTCAAAGCGAATCCGCTATTATATAATAGTTGCAAGGATATAGGGACATGGCCGTAAATGGACCGTAAGACAAGCCTGATGAAAAGAAGGAGGGAGGTGAAAGATTGGTGAACGATGCGACCTTTGCGTTTCCGGATTTTCGTGAAGAGTGAAAAAGGAGTTTAAGGAGAAGCAAGGGGCGTTCACAGAAAAGGAAGAGGGATTCACGGAAAAGAAAAAGGCGTTCACAGGAAAGGAAGAGGAGTTCACGGAAAAAGAAGAGGGATTCACGGAAAAGAAAAAGGAGTTCACGGAAGAGATGGAAGAGGAACTACTGAAGACCCTGGCAGACTCGGCGATGGACGAGGTCATAGCTTGGAGGAGGCATTTGCACCAGAACCCGGAATTGTCTTACCATGAGGAAAAAACCGCGCAGTTTCTCTATGACACTCTGTCGTCTTTCGGGCATCTGGAGCTGAGCCGGCCGGCGAAAACCAGCGTCATGGCGCGCCTGAAGGGTAAAAGGCCCGGCAAAACGGTTGCCATTCGGGCGGATATTGATGCTTTACCGATCCAAGAAGAGAACGACTTTCCCTATGTGTCCGGGAATCCCGGCGTGATGCATGCCTGTGGGCATGACACCCATACGGCTATGCTGCTGGGAACCGCGAAGATCTTGTCCGGATTGCAGGATGAGATTGCGGGGGAGGTGCGTTTCATCTTTCAGCACGCCGAGGAACTGTTTCCGCCCGGGGGGGCCGAGGAACTGGTGGAGGCCGGTGTGATGGACGGGGTGGACGCGATTATAGGCGGACACATCTGGGCGCCGCTGGAAGCGGGTAAAGTGGGCTTGGCTTACGGCCCGATGATGGCTTCGCCTGACACGTTTACCATCGTGATTCATGGCCAAGGGGGACATGGGGCCATGCCCCAGCAGACGGTCGACGCTATAGTGATCGGTGCGGAGGTGGTCGTCAATTTGCAGCATGTCACAGCCCGCAATATCGATCCCTTGGATAGCGTGGTCGTTACGGTCGGCCAATTCAGCGGGGGAGTCAAGGAAAATGTCATTGCGGGGAGCGCTAAGATCGAGGGTACGATCCGCACGCTGGATCCCAAGGTGCGCGAGGAAGTTCCGCGTTTGATGGAGCGAGTGGTTAAAGGTATTACGGAAGCGCATGGTGCGACTTACGAGTTCAATATTATCAAGGGGTACAGACCGGTGATCAACGATGAGCGCGTTGTCCGTGTCCTGGAAAAGAGCGTGCGCGCGGTTATGGGCGAGGCAGCGCTGGAGTATGTGCGGCCGAACATGGGAGGCGAAGACTTCTCCGCTTATTTGCAGAAGGCCCCGGGCGCCTTCTTCTTCCTCGGCGGCGGCAGCCGGGCCAAAGGATACGTCTACCCGCATCACCACGCCCGTTTTATCATTGATGAGAGCGCCCTGGCCAACGGAATCAAGATTTTTCTTCATGCCACCTTCGCTTTACTGAATTCTCCGCTTTAATTGGGTAAACGACGCTTCCTGTCGTTTTGCATCAGTAAGAGGCGTCCACGTTCCGAAGGACTGATAAGAAGGGCTGGATGGAGTGTTGCGAGGGACTGACGAAGAGGGGGCGCCGGAGGGGGATGACGGCCGGAGAGAAAGAGTTTGTCATGCGCACGCAGGCTAAGCTAGAGAACATTGGAAGAGGAGGATACAAGGCATGAAAATGTTCCGCCTTTTGGCGCTATTGCCTTTTTTGGCTATGCTGGTCGGGATACCGTTTGTCAACCGCGTTACACCTTATGTATTAGGCCTTCCTTTCATCCTATTTTGGATCGTCATGTGTGTTGTAGTTACATCTGTTATTATGGGAATTATCTATAAGCTTGATCCGATCAACAAGGGGGGTGAGGCAGAATGAGCTTCGCGCTGCTGGAGATAGCCGCCTTTCTGCTCATCTCGTTGTATTTGGGGATTCGGGCCAGACAAGGACGGAAAATGAATCTGGAGCAATGGACCGTTGGGGGACGCGGCTTTGGCAGTCTATTGGTATTTTTGTTAATGGCCGGAGAGATCTATACGACCTTCACTTTTCTGGGTGGCAGCGGCTGGGCCTACGGCAAAGGCGGACCGACCTTCTATATTCTGTGCTACGGAGCTTTGGCTTACATCATGTCTTATTGGATGCTGCCGGCGGTCTGGCGCTATGCGAAGAAGAACAACCTGATGTCCCAGTCGGATTTCTTTGTTCATAAATATAATAGTCCCGTTTTGGGGTTGCTGGTCGCCGTGGTCGGGGTTATCGCCATGGTGCCTTATCTCGTCTTGCAGTTGAAGGGCTTGGGAAGTATTGTGTCCGAAGTTTCCTACGGCTCCATTTCCCCTACGGTGGCCGTCTGGATCGGCGTGATTGTCGTTACGATCTATGTGATGATCTCCGGCATCCACGGCTCGGCCTGGACTGCGGTGCTCAAAGACAGCATGATTTTGTTGATCGTGGTCTTCCTGGGTATCTACCTGCCTTTCCATTATTACGGGGGTTATCAGAATATGTTTTCCGCGATTGCCCAAGCCAAACCGGGCTTTCTCACCCTGCCTGCCAAGGGCCTGAGCGTATCCTGGTTCATATCCACGGTGGTGCTGACGGCCCTAGGCTTTTACATGTGGCCCCATTCTTTCGCCTCCTCCTACGCGGCCAAAAACGAGCGGGTCTTCCGCAAAAATGCCATCGTTCTGCCCCTCTACCAGTTGGTCCTGCTCTTCGTCTTTTTTGCCGGGTTCGCGGCTGTACTGCAGATTCCTAAACTGGCCAACGGGGATCTCTCGCTGCTCAGGCTGGCCAAGATGACCTTTGCCCCCTGGTTTGTCGGCTTGATTGGGGCGGCCGGGATTCTGACGGCTCTGGTGCCCGGCTCTATGCTGCTCATGGCGTCTTCCACAATCGTCGCCAAGAACATCTATCAAGTGTTTGCTCCCTCGACTTCCGAAGAGCAGGTGGCGAAAATTGCTCGATTGCTGGTGCCGGTGGTGGCTTTGGTAGCGGTTTACTTCACTTTTAACAGCGGAGCCGCGATTGTGGTGCTCCTTCTGGCGGGTTACAGCTTGGTTACTCAGATTTTTCCCGCTTTCATCTTCAGTCTCCTTAAGAATAATTTTGTAACGAAATTCGGAGCTTTTGCCGGGATCTTAGCCGGCGTCCTCACGGTGACCTACATCACGGTGACGAATTCCAGTGTGGGCTCACTCTTTCCGGCGCTGCCTCAGGCTGTTAAAGACCTGAATGTGGGGATCGTCGCCATGATCGTCAATTTAGTGGTTTTAGCGGCGGTCAGTTTGCTGACCGGGGGTTTAGCAAGCAAATCCGAAAGAGACCTGGGCCGCTTCGGGACGGCAAAATAGCGGAGCCGCCGGCCGGGGGCTTTAAAGTGGCAGCAAAGGGTACACAGAAGGGAAGAAACCTAACGGCTGGAAAAGAGGGCCCTTCCATAGGGGTGACCCCAATTCGGTACGGGGAAAGGAAAAACGGCGGGTGCCGGTCGGGCATCTCGCTGTTTTTTTGTGTCAGTGTGTCGTAGGCCGGAGCGGGGGACAGAAAAAAGCCGGCTGCCCCTTTCCGGCCGGGGGCCAGGGATCCGGGTCAGGCCCCTGTGTCCCGTTTGAAACTGAGGTCGCAGCCTGTTATGATAAGGCAGGATGAGCAGTTCATTAGGCAGAAAGAGGTGAGCTGAATGGCAGCTAATTTCGATTCAAGTCTCGATGTTAACAAAGCGGATTTCAAGAGGGATACCCGTTGGCTGGTCAGGGTCGGGGTTTCCCGGGCCCACGTCCATCTGACTCCGGAACATATCGAGGCTCTTTTCGGTCCGGGGCATGGTCTGACCCTGCTCAGGGAGCTCGGGCAGGCCGGAGAATTTGCCGCCAAGGAAACGGTGAATGTGGTCGGGTCAAAGGGTGTTTTGCAGCAGGTTCGCATTATCGGCCCGGCCCGGGCCAAGACGCAGGTGGAATTGGCCCGCACGGACACCTATGTCTTAGGTATCGATGCTCCCCTGCGGCATTCCGGTGATGTGGAAGGGACGCCGGGGGCGGTGCTGATCGGTCCCAAAGGTGTGGTGGTACTGAATCAGGGCTGCATCATTGCCAAGGCGCATATTCATCTTTTGGCCAAAGAGGCGGAGAAGCTGGAGTTGGCGCAGGGAGACGAAGTGGTGGTACTCATCAAAGGAGAGAAAAAAGTCTGCTACTATGATGTCAAAGTCAGGGTGGTGGAGAAGGGGATGACTGAATTTCATATTGACACGGATGAGGCTAACGCGGCTTTTGTCGATACCGGTGATTTGGCCATGATCCGGCACAAGGAATTCGTCATCAAGGACAAGTGGGGAAACACCTTGGACGTCAGCCGCGAGAATGTGAAGTTTATCCAAGGGAAAAAGCCCGATGATCCGTATGTCCAGGAAGCGATCCACCTCTTACATACGGTTTTTGAATACCCCGAGTCCATCGGGCGGGATGTGGAGGAGAAGCTGCTGGCGCCCGAGCGCGTTGAGCCGAATCGCTATTACCTTTTCACGGCGGTCGAAGGCGGGCGGGTCTTTGGCATCGCGAGTTTCTACTGGATGCCGAGGACCAAAATAGCCTACTTTGAGCACCTGGGCATCATTCCGGAATATCAGGATCGCGGGATCGGGAGTTTCCTCTTTAACAAAGTGATTGCCATTTTGGAAAAGAATCACCCTGAGATCGAGGGAGTCCTCTTTGAAGTCCGTTTAAATAAAGAACACTTAGACGACCGCAAACATTTCTTCTTGAACCTGGGGGCCATTCCCGTGGACACCTCTTTTTATCCCTCGGACCAAATTAAGTTGGGTGAAAATATCCTCCTCATGTTCAAACCGGAGACGGCAGAGGCCAGATTGAATACGGCCACTATGGAACTGGCTCTTCAGACCCTAAGCCGGATCCTTTAGCACAGGCCGCCGCCGGCGGCGGGCGTGACCTGACCAATAAGCCCGGCCGCATGGCCCTGGCTGTAGCCGGGGGAGATTTAGTATCTGTCTGGCATCAGTAGGTTTCGCGCCTGGCGCCGCGGTGCGGCAACGGCCGGTTTGCGGTCCCACGAGGTAAGAAGTCTGGAAGGCTTCTTACCTTAAATCATTTTATCAGTACTTCGCATTGAGAGAAACATTTGACTCAGCTGCCTTCGCCGCAAGGCTTGGTCCCAGGCCCGACAGGCCTTCGAGCTGTGAGGCGTCCTTCACACCATCCACCACGACCTTGCGTAAATCCAACTTACTTGAACCCTTCAACCAAGGAGGAAAAGCCTGCGGCGAATACGGTGCCAAGCAAACTTTCTTGGTGGCGCAGCGGCAAAAAGGTTGAGCCCTCTTGACAATAAGTAATAGCAGTTTCATAATTGTAATAAGAATAATTTCAAGACAGAGCCGTAACGACAGGATTCTCAGTCTCAGACTCTGATACAACATTCTCTGACCAAGAGGCTAAGCGCGTTCCCCTGGCTTTAGTCCGGCGCGGCAGCCTTTAGGCGAGAGCCGATCAAAACGCAGTCAATCATAGGTTCTTAGAACCCCTTGACCGTAGCCTGGCTTTAGCCAGGGGGAGATTCGGGATTCCGGTAAAGACAGTGTAAAGATTCTTTTCGCAAAGAGGAGAAACGCTTCAGAGATAGAATACAGAGAATACAACCAGGGGAATACGAGAACATACCCGATAAGAACACACCCGATAAGAACATACCCGATAAGAACACACCCGATAAGAACACACCCGATGAGAACATACCCGGCGAGAATACAGCTATAGAGAATGCAACCATAGAAAGTTCAACCCTAGAAAATTCGACTGTAAGGGAAGGAACTGACGCAGGAGCAGGTGGGCGAAGGGGATACTATCTGGGACAAGGCCCCGAGAAAGCCAAACAAGGAGCGCAAGAGCAGAGACGTCTGTGTATCGTCGCGATAGCGGCGAGATGGAGGTTGCTATGGATAGCCCGCCGTTTTTGAGCCCGGAGGAAATTTACTTATTTAACCGGGGCGAACTCTATAAGAGCTATACCCAGTTCGGTGCGCACCGGATCGAGCAAGACGGGTACGAGGGGACTCACTTCGCGCTCTGGGTTCCGGAGGTGGCGGGAGTTTCCGTGGTGGGGGATTTCAATGCCTGGGATGCCGTCCGGAACCCCCTGAGCCAGACCGGTGAGACGGGCGTCTGGACGACCTTGGTGCCGGGGGACCTGCAGGGGCAAAGATACAAGTATGCGATTCGGAGCCGGTCGGGTGAAGTGTTTCTGAAATCTGATCCTTACGCGTTTTACAGCGAACGGCGGCCTTTGACGGCGTCGCTCGTCTATTCTCTGGAAGGGTATCCCTGGCGGGATGGAAAGTGGCTTAAGGACCGGGAAAAAGGCCGGCAGCAGGACAAACCCCTTTCGATCTACGAAGTCCATCTGGGTTCCTGGCGGCGCAAGAAAGACGGGGATTTTTATTCCTGGGAGGAATTTGCCGGCGAACTCCTGCCTTATGTGCTCGACTTGGGTTACACACACATTGAGCTCATGCCAATTATGGAGCACCCTTATGACGGTTCCTGGGGTTATCAGGTGACGGGGTATTATTCCGTCACCAGCCGCTACGGGGATCCGAAGGGGTTCATGTCTTTCGTCGATCGCTGCCACCAAGCCGGGATCGGGGTCATCCTGGATTGGGTTCCCGGGCATTTCTGCAAAGACGCCCATGGCTTGGGCAGGCTGAACGGGGCAGCGGTTTACGAAAAAGAGGAACACGGTCAATGGGGAACCTACAATTTTAATTTTGCCCAGACCGAGGTCTGGAGCTTTCTCATCTCTAACGCGCTTTTCTGGCTGGAGAATTACCATGTGGACGGCCTGCGGGTGGACGGGGTGAGCAGCATGCTCTATTTGGACTACGGTAAAGAGGGGCAGGTCTGGAAGCGCAATATTCATGGGGGCAGGGAAAATCTTGAGGCTGTCGCTTTTATGCGCAAACTCAATCAGGTTGTTTTTCGCGACCATCCGGGCGTGCTCATGATTGCCGAAGAAGCGACGGATTGGCCGCTCGTATCGGCGCCGACCTATGCCGGGGGCCTGGGCTTTAATTTCAAATGGAACATGGGCTGGATGAATGACATATTAAGATATATGCAACTGGATTTTGACCAACGCCAAAACCAACACACGCTTCTGACCTTTTCCCTCACTTACGCTTTTTCGGAGAACTTCATCCTGGCGCTTTCGCACGACGAGGTGGTGCATGGCAAGAAATCGCTCATCGACAAGATGCCGGGAGATTACGGGCGGAAATTTGCCGGCCTGCGCAATTTGCAAACCTATCTCATCACACACCCGGGCAAGAAACTGATGTTCATGGGCGGGGAGTTTGCCCAGTTTATTGAGTGGCGCTATGCGGGGGAACTGGACTGGTTCCTCTTGGCTTACGACATGCACAGGAAGTACCGGGAGTTTGTCAAGAGCGTGAATGAACTCTACCGTCGGGAAAAAGCGCTCTGGGAAAATGACAGTGACTGGGCGGGCTTCCAGTGGACAGATGCCGATAATCGGGGGCAAAGTATCCTGGTGTTCCGGCGCTCGGCCAGGGATCCCGCCAATTTCCTAGTCGTCGTCAGCAATTTTCGCCCCGTCTCCTACCCGGACTTCCGCATCGGGGTGCCTGAGCGTAAGGTATACTCCGAGATCTTTAATTCTGATCGCGAGGCTTTCGGCGGTCTGAATATTACTAACCCCGCGCCGCTGGTCGCCGAGCGTGTTCCCTGGCAGGGGCAGGCTTACTCTTTAAGAATTAAGCTTCCTCCTTTAGCAACCGTTATATTGAAGCCGCAGTCCGCGTACAAATTGAGACGGGAGGTCTAGCATGTTCGCTGATAAAGAGAGTTTTAAGCAGGCCTACTTGACCAAAATCAGTGAGACGGAAGGAATTATTCTTGAGGAAAGCAGTCCCTGGGATAAATACAAGACTTTGGTGATTTTGCTCAAGGAGAAAATGGGTTCCTACCGGGCCTTGACCCGGAATTGTCCGGCCCGGAGCAAAGAAGTGTACTACTTTTCCATGGAGTTCCTGATCGGTAAACTCTTGCACTATTATTTAGTGAATATGGGGATCGAGGAGATCGTGCGGGAAGGCTTGCAAGATCTAGGGATTAACCTGGACGAGTTGCTGCGCCAGGAAGCGGATCCGGGTCTGGGAAACGGCGGGCTGGGCAGGTTGGCGGCCTGTTTTCTGGATTCGATGGCTTTCTGGGGCATATCCGGACACGGCAATGGCATAAGGTTTAAATATGGGCTGTTTGAACAGAAGATCAGGAACGGTTTCCAGACCGAGGTGGCCGACAACTGGCTGAAAAACGGCTATCCCTGGGAAACTCCCAAGCTCGACAAGAGCGTCGTGGTTAAGTTCAAGGGTAATGTGCGGGTGGAAAACGCAGAAGGTAAATGGATGTTTTATCATGAGGACTTTGAACCGGTGCTGGCGGTGCCCTATGATGTCCCGATCATGAGCTATGACAACTCCGTGAATATCAATAACCTGCGCCTGTGGAGCGCCGAGCCGTTGTCCAATGAGCTGGATTTGGATTCTTTTAACCGCGGCGATTTTGAACAGGCCGTCAGTCTGAAGTCCGAGGTGGAAGCGATATCTTATATTCTGTATCCCGATGACAGCAGCCGTTCCGGCCGGGAACTGAGACTGAAACAGGAGTATTTCTTTGTTGCCGCCGGACTGGGTTCCATCATCAGGAGCTATAAAAAGCGCAACCGCGCTCTGGCGGATTTTCCGCGCTGGGTGGCGGTACATATCAATGATACGCACCCCGTCCTCTGCATTCCCGAGCTTATGCGCATTTTGATTGATGAAGAAGGTCTGGGCTGGGATCAAGCCTGGAATATCACTGTGAACAGCATGTCCTTTACGAACCATACGATCATGCCCGAAGCGATGGAGAAGTGGCCCATTGACCTTTTCCGCGGGCTTCTGCCCCGGATTTATATGATCGTGGAGGAAATCGACCGCCGATTTAAAGAGCGAACGGCTAGGATTTACCCGGGGGACGGGGACCTCGTTCGGCGCACCCAGATTATTAAAGACGGCCAGATCTCGATGGCTAACCTGGCTGTGATCGGCTCTTCTTCTGTGAACGGGGTAGCCGCCCTGCATACGGAGATTTTGAAAAATGAGGTTTTTAAGGATTATTACCGGATATTTGGCTATAAATTCAATAATAAGACCAACGGGGTGAACCACCGGCGGTTTCTTTTGGCGGCAAATTCCGACTTGTCCGGGTTGATCACGGAGGCGATCGGGCCCGGCTGGAAGAAAAATGCCGAGGAACTGCACAAACTGCTCTCCGTGCGGGATGACAGAAGTTTCCTGGAGAAGCTGGCCCGGGTTAAGTATCTTAACAAATGCCGCCTGGCGGAGAGGGTGCGGGAAACCCAGGGAATCGTACTCGATCCGTTATCCCTCTTCGATGTTCAGGTCAAGAGGATTCACGCCTATAAACGGCAGCTGCTCAATCTTTTGAAGATCATGGAGTTATACAACCGGCTGCAGAGGGATCCGGGTGCGGTGGAGGGATCCCACACTTTCATTTTTGCCGGAAAGGCGGCGCCGGGATACCATTATGCCAAGACCGTGATTAAACTCATTAACACTTTGGCGGCCAAAATCAACAAAGATGCCGGCGCCAAGGATAAACTGAAAGTCGTCTTCTTGGAAAATTTCAATGTCACCCTCGGGGAGTTGATCTATCCGGCGGCCGATGTCAGTGAACAGATTTCCACCGCCAGTAAAGAAGCTTCGGGTACGGGAAACATGAAATTCATGCTGAACGGGGCGGTTACGATCGGGACGCTGGACGGGGCCAACGTGGAGATTCAAGAGGCGGTGGGCGACGAGAATATGTTTATTTTTGGGCTCAGAGCCCGGGAAGTTCTGGATTACATACGAAGGGGGGGATATAAGTCTTTAGACCAGTATTATACCAGTCCCGATCTTAAACTCTGTGTTGACCAGCTGGTCAACGGATTTTTTGAAACGGCCGGCGAAGAGTTCCGCGTGATTTTTGATTCGCTCCTGCTTTACAATGATGAGTTTTTTGTCTTGAAGGATTTCGATTCTTACCTGGAGACTTATCAGAGGTTACAGGCCTGTTATGCGGATAAGGAACAGTGGCAGAAGATGTCTCTGGTTAACATTGCCGAAGCGGGTATTTTTTCCAGTGACCGGACAATTCAGGAATATGCGGAGCAGATTTGGAAAATCCCACGAGTCTGCTAAACCGAACAGATGGGGTTGTGAAGAGAAAGGGTAAAGCGGATGTACCAAGAATGTATTGCTATGCTGTTGGCGGGAGGAAGGGGCAGCCGCTTAGGCGCCCTCACCCGCAACATTGCTAAACCTGCGGTTTCATTTTGCGGTAAATACCGCATTATTGATTTTAGTTTGAGTAATTGTGCAAATTCAAACATAAATACTGTGGGGGTCCTCACGCAATATAAACCATTCTTGCTCAACATGTACATCGGACTCGGTGCGGCTTGGGATTTGGACAATCCCCACGGGGGCGTGCACATCCTGCCGCCTTTTGTGGGTGAAAACGAGGGAAACTGGTACAACGGGACGGCTAACGCCGTTTTTCAGAATCTCGATTTTATCGATTTCTATTCTCCGCAATACGTGCTCATAATTTCCGGCGACCATATTTATAAAATGAATTACCTGTCTATGCTGGACTTTCATAAAGAGAAGGGGTCGGACATTACCATCTCGACGATAGAAGTCCCCTGGGACGAAGTCTCCCGTTTCGGCACCGTAAGTGTCAACGGGGAGGGCCGGATTACCAAATTCACCGAGAAAGTGCCCAGGCCGGAGAGTAATCTGGCGTCAATGGGGATCTACATTTTTAACTGGCCGGTGCTGAGACAAGCTCTGCTGGCGGATGCTCACGATCTTCATTCCGACAATGATTTCGGCAAGAACGTGCTTCCCGGGCAGATCGAACTGGGCAAAAGAGTGTTTGCCTATAAGTTTAAGGGGTATTGGCGCGATGTCGGCACGATAGAAAGCTATTACAACGCTAATATGGAGCTAATTAACGGCGAGAGCGGGCTCGATCTTTTCGACCCGGCCCAAAGGATTTTTTCCAATGAAGATATTTTGCCTCCTCAGTACGTGGGACTCTCCGCGCAGATAGAGGACAGTCTGGTCAGCAACGGCTGTGTCGTCTTGGGTCAGGTGCGCCACTCCATTCTTGCGCCTGGCGCTTATGTCGGGGAAGGGGCAGTGGTTTTGGATTCTATCCTGCTGCCGCACGCGCGGGTTCATCGTCAGTCTTTAATCAAGAAGGCGATCGTCGGGGAAGGGGCAAAGATCCGAAGCCATTGTTCCGTCGGGCTGGAAGCACCTTCCGCCGCACACCCGGCGGGAATTACCGTTATTGGGGATCACACCGTTTTGGAAAAGGGGTCGGTGGTCCCGGCAGGGGAAAATTTTTACGCGGCTCGCTAGGGTGGGTGGCTGTTTTGCGCGTATGTTGGCAGGGGTTCCGTCGGAAAAAGGTTTTCAGAGCTTTAAGGCGAGGGGAGTGAAAAGCCTGGTTTCCGGGCAGTCCGGACTGTCCGCCGGGGTCACGGCAGGCCTCGGCCGCGCGGGGTGACGATAGGCAAGGAGCCCGCGCCGAGGGTACGGGGTCTCGCCCCCGGGGTGGTGAGAGGCGGGGGCCCGTGCCGAGGGTGCGGGGTATCGTCTCCCCCGGAGCGGTGAGAGACGGGGGCCCGCGCCGAGGGTGCGGGGTATCGTCTCCCCTGGGGCGGTGAGAGGCGGGAGTTTCGTGCCGGCGGTTAAGTCCTGTGTGGCTGCCTCCTGTTTAGTCGGCAGGAAAAAGAGGTAACGTTGCGGTTATTGTGGCCGCTCTGCGTCATGGAAACCAGGGATGGTGGATGTCGAGTGTTATAGGTCTCCTGTTCGGGAATGACGGTTCGGATATTCTGCAGGGGTTGACTTTTCAACGGTCCATGGCAGCCCTGCCTTTTGCCGGGCGCTATCGCTTGTTAGATTTCGCCCTCTCCAGCATGGTCAATTCCGGCCTGCGAACGATCGGGTTGGTGACTCCCCCCCACAATAGAGCCATGCTCGACCATTTGGGAGCGGGTAAAGATTGGTTTCTCGATCGCAAAGCCGGCGGTTTGTTCATCTTACCCGGAGCAATGCCGGAGTTGCCGGACGGTGGCGGGACGTTCCGGCTGAAAGACCTGCGGCTCAATGTGGAGTATCTGCAAAAAGATTTTGCGGAAAACGTGATTATCAGCGGGTGCAATCATATTTTCAATATGGATTACCGGGAGGCCTTGGCTTTTCAGGAAAAACAGCGGGCGGATATCACTTTGATTGTTAAGAAGGGCCCTGATGTCTTTCAGAGGGGAGAAAGGGATAGCCTTGTGCTGGCGTCCGACGGCGGGGTCATCGCTTTGCGGCAGGAGGCTTCGCAGGGAGAGGACGCGTCGTTGGGGGAGGAGGCTTCGCCGGCGCGACCGAGCGAGGCTTACTTCATCGACATGCTGATCATCCGGCGCCGGCTGCTTCTGGAGATGATTGCGGAGGAGGGGCCGGAAATCCCGGACCTGCTGACGGCGATTGAAGCGGGGCTTGGCAGGCTGAGGGTTTTTGCTTTTCCTTTTACGGGGTACTTCGGTACCATTAATTCCGTCGAGGATTATTTGGCACGGAGTATGGAACTGCTAAACCCGGACGTCCGCAAAGAGGTCCTGACCGGTCAGAACCGGATTCACACCAAAATCGTGGACAATCCTCCCACCAAGCACGGGGCTCGGGCCAAAGTCGCCAACTCCTTGATTTCCAGCGGGTGCACCATCGAAGGGGAGGTGTATAATTCGGTTCTGTCCCGGGGTGTGATCGTTGAACCCGGGGCTGTTGTCAGGAACTGTGTCATTATGCAGAAATCCTCGATTGCTGCCGGGGCCCTTTTGGAGTATGTTATTCTCGATAAGTTTGTCAAGGTTCACGCAGGCAAGGTGCTAAAAGGAAGCCGGAATGCTCCTTTCGTCGCGCTCAAGGGTTCATTGGTCTGAGATGAAGAAAAGAGGGGTAGTATGAAAATCGTATTTGCTATTGCGGAAGCAGACCCTTTTATCAAGACGGGCGGCTTGGGTGAGGTCGGAGGTTCCTTACCTGCGGCCCTGCAGGGACAAGGTGCGGACGTTTGTGTCATCATGCCGAAATACAGTGAAATCCCGGAACATTTTCGCCGCCAGTTCAAGCCGATCACTCATTTTCCCGTACCCGTGGCCTGGCGGCGGCAGTATTGCGGTTTAGAAGAGATGAATTACCGGGGTATTCGTTATTATTTTATCGACAATGAGTATTACTTTAAGCGGACCCATGTCTATGGCGAATATGATGAAGCCGAACGTTACGCTTTTTTCGCTCGGGCGGTTTTGGAAAGTCTCTTGCATCTGCCCGAGTTTAAGCCGGATATTATTCACTGCCACGATTGGCATACGGCACTTATTCCCCTCATGTTAAAGGAGTTTTATAACAAAGAACCGCTGCATTACTCGGTCAAGACCGTGTTTACGATTCACAACCTGAAATATCAGGGGATTTTTCCCCATGAAGTTCTGGATGACGTGCTGGGTCTGGACGAGAAATATTTTAGGGAAGATAGGTTGGAATTCCATGGCGCGGTTAACTTTATGAAAGCAGGCCTCCTCTATGCCGACAGGATTACGACAGTGAGCCCAACCTATGCTCAGGAAATACAGGATCCTTTCTACGGCGAGCGCTTGGACGGAGTTCTGCGGCAAAGGCGGGACGTTTTGGCAGGCATTCTTAACGGGATTGACTACGAGGTTTACAATCCGGAAACGGATAGGTATCTGGCAGTCCCGTTTTCCGCTTCCCCCCGGGCCAAAGAGGAGAATAAGCAGGATCTGCAGCGCTCCCTCGGGTTGCCGCCGCGCCGGGGCTGGCCCCTGCTGGGGATGGTCAGCCGTCTTGTCGACCAAAAGGGACTTGATCTCGTCCTCCGGGTGCTGGAGGAAATCTTGCGGCTGGATGTACAGCTGGTGATCCTGGGGCGGGGGGAGCGCAAGTACGAGGAGGAACTGCAGGCCCAAGCCGGGAGACACCCTGAGAAGTTTGCCCTGCGCCGTGAGTTCAATGATGAATTGGGACACAAAATTTTTGCCGGGAGTGACCTTCTGCTCATGCCGTCGCGTTTTGAACCTTGCGGCATTGCCCAAATGATGGCCATGCGCTACGGAACCCTGCCTGTCGTGCGGGAGACCGGGGGGCTGAAAGACACGGTCAAGCCGTATAATGAATTTACGGGCGACGGTGACGGCTTCAGCTTCGGCAACTACAATGCCCATGAATTCCTGTTCACGGTCGAACGGGCGGTGCGCCTCTATTATGAGAATAAGCCGGCTTGGAACCGCTTGAAAAAACAGGCTTTCAGGCGCGACTTTAGTTGGGACAAGTCTGCCAAGGCTTATGTCGAACTTTACCGGTCACTTTTGTGAGGATCTTCGGTCTCATTTCCGGACTGTCACTGGGAGAGAAAGTATGGAATTTAACGCCTATCATGACTCACATAACTTGTTTTACCGCAATCCCTTCGGAGCGGTGCCCTGCGGCAGCCGAGTGCGGTTCCGCCTGAAAACACGGTCGATGTTCCCGGTGGAAGCCTGTTATTTGCGCCTTTGGCTGGGGGAGAGGGAGAAACTGGTCCCGATGTCCCCCGCGGCGGAAAAGAGTGAAGCGGCGGCTGCCGGGGAATGGGTGACCGAAGCGGAAGAAGCGGCGGCAGAAGCAGCCGGGGCGGAAAGAGGGGAACGGCCGGTACACGTGGAAGAGCCGGCGGCAGAAGCCGAGGAACCGGCAGTGGAAGCCGGGGCTCCCTGGGCTGTGTTTGAGGCGGTGTATGAAGTCCGGGAGGAACCCGGGCTCCTCTGGTATTATTTCCGGGTTCGGGCCGGAGGCCGGGAATTTTATTACGGCAACAATGAGGACAAGCTGGGAGGAGAAGGGGCGCTGTGGGCCGGGGAACCGCCTTCCTACCAACTGACGGTCTACCGCCCGATGCGGATCCCAAAATGGTACACGCGGGGGATCATGTATCAGATTTTTGTCGAACGTTTCCACCGGGCCCAAGCCGGGTCACCGGGTTCCACCAGCGGTACTGGGCAGCGAGCGGACGGGGAGGCAGCGGGAGCAGGGGGGCCGGGGTCGAAAACGGGAGGTCAAGCATCATCGGGAGGGGCGCAGCCGGCAACAGGAGGTCAAATAGTCGAGCGAGCGCAGACAAGAATCGGAGATTCGCCGCAAGAGGCCCCGGACCCGGCGGCAGGGAGGCAGGAATGGGGCCTTGGGTCGCAAGCGGGAAACCGGGCCGGCCGGCCGCGCCAAAATGCCCTTCTGCATCTGGATTGGTACGATACCCCGATTTATGTCAAGGATGATCGAGGTCGGGTGACCCACTGGGACTTTTTTGGCGGAAACCTGGAAGGGCTCATCGCCAAACTTCCCTATCTTCAAGAGCTCGGTGTCAGCATTCTCTACCTCAATCCCATTTTTGAAGCCGCCAGCAATCACAAATACGATACGGCGGATTATCAGCGGATCGACCCGATGTATGGAGACGAAGAGGTGTTTGAGTGCCTGATCCGAGAAGCGAAACAGCGCGGGATATCGCTGGTCTTAGACGGAGTCTTTAGTCACACGGGGAGTGACAGCCTTTATTTCAACCGCGAAGGCACATATCCGGGTTTGGGTGCCTGCCAATCGCCGGCTTCGCCCTACTTCGAGTGGTATCAATTTCGGCCCGATAGCCGTGAATCCGGAGAGCGCAAAGCCGGTGAACTTGAATCCGCCGAACCTAAACCCGGCGGAACCAAACTCGCAGAAGTGAAAACCGGCGAATACGGCGACCTTGCCTATAAGTCCTGGTGGGGTATCGACACCCTTCCCGAAGTGGACGAACTGAAACCTTCTTGGCAAAAGTTTCTCTTCGATCCGGAAGATGGGGTGATCCAAAAGTGGATGAAAAAAGGAGTCGCCGGCTGGCGTTTGGACGTAGCCGACGAGCTCCCGGACGAATTCATCCGCAAACTCAGGGAAACAGTCAAAAGCCTCAATTCCGAGGCCGTTCTCATCGGCGAAGTCTGGGAGGACGCTTCGAACAAATTCAGCTATGGCAAGCTGCGCCGGTATTTTTGGGGTGACGAGCTGGACGCGACGATGAACTATCCTTGGCGGGAGATTTTCCTGAGGTTTTTACTGGGAGAGGAGGATGCGCCTCAGGTTTACCGCCGGGTGATGAGTCTTTACGAAAACTATCCCCGGGAGAACTTCTTCGCTGCCATGAACCTAGTCGGCAGCCACGACCGGGTGCGCATCCTGACTCTTCTGGGGGAAGCCCCGCCCGAGGAGGGACTGGCAGATAGGGAAAAGCGAACTTGGAGGCTCTCGGTTAAGGCGCGTCAGCTGGCGGTGCGCCGCTTGAAATTGTTCACTTTGATCCAGATGACCTTTCCCGGCGTGCCGTGCATTTATTACGGAGATGAGGCCGGCCTGGAAGGGTACAGTGATCCGTATAACCGGGGAACTTATCCTTGGGGACGGGAGGATGCGGAGATTCTGGAGTGGCACAAGCAAGTGGCCCGCCTGCGCCGGGAACATAAGACTTTGCAAGCGGGCGGTTTTCAAGCTTTCAGCTGTGGCCCGGACGTTTTTGGTTTTCGGCGTTTCGGGGTGGCGGAACAAATCATGGTGCTGGTCAACCGCCACACCTCAGAGGCGAGGGAGGCCGTCCTGCCGCCGGCCTTGAGCCCGGATCCCGGGCTCAGCCTGCCGCTTCTGGATTTGCTCAGCGGGGAAAGCCTGCGCCCAGCGGCCAAGCGGGTCGGTATGGGTCCGCTGTCCGCCCGGGTCTTGCTTTGTCTCGCTCCTCACACGATGCAAAGAAAGGATGATTCGGATGCCGCCCAAAGTTAAAATCCTTGGTTTTACCGGAAGCCTGCGTCGTAAATCATATAACATGGCCGCACTGCGGGCCGCGCAAGAGCTGTTGCCGGCAGGCGCTGTTCTGGACATTGCGGATCTTAAGTCGATCCCGTTTTTCAATGAAGATCTGGAAGCGCTGGGCGTTCCTGAGACCGTGGCCCGGTTCAAAGAGAAAATCGCCGCGGCGGACGCGCTTCTCATTGCGACTCCCGAGTATAACTATTCCATTCCGCCGGTTCTGAAGAATGCCCTGGATTGGGCTTCCAGGGGAAAGGATCTCCCTTTGTCCGGCAAACACCTCGCCATCCTCAGCGCCTCGACGGGCATGTTTGGCGGTGCGCGTGTTCAGTATCACTTGCGTCAGGTGTGCGTGGGACTCAATCTTCTGCCCCTGAACAAGCCGGAAGTATTCATCATGAATGCCAACACGAAATTCGATCAGGACGGAAATCTTACGGACGAATTCACCCGCAAGGCCATTTCACGCTTGTTGCAGGTACTGGTGGACTCGCTGGATCCCGGCAAACGGGACGGAAACTGAGAAATCCCGGGGCACCGCCACAGTCTGCGGTATCCTTGCGAGCGGATGTGAAATACATTGCGGCCGCCCCTCTGTTAACGTTTCGTCCGGCTTTAAGCTGTGGCTGCCGGCACCGATAGCGGAGGCGGTCGGTTTTTTTTAGACGGGCTGCGCTTGAGGGGTTAAAAGATCCCCGCAAATTTCGGGTTCCGCCGGCTGCACAGCCCCTTGACAAAGCGGTGAACCTGAGTTACAGTACGCTATAGCACTAATGCACTAAGGTTCAGAAGCGCCTGAGATGCACCGGGGCCTGGAGGTGACCTTTATGATCCTCAATCCCGCGAGTATGAAACCCATCTATGTCCAAATTGCCGCATGGTTGGAGGGGGAGATCCTCAACGGACACCTCCCGGGGGATGAGCGTGTCTACTCCCAGTATCAGCTGGCGGAGATGTTCAATGTCAATCCGGCGACCGCGGCCAAAGGGCTGAATCTGCTGGCGGATGAGGAGATTGTCTACAAACAGCGGGGGCTCGGGATGTATGTCGCCCGCGATGCCCAAGCCAGGATTTTGGCGAAACGCAAAGGGCGGTTTGTAAGTGGGTTGGTGCGGGAAGTGGTCTCGGAAGCCGGACGTTTGGGAATGGGAACTGAAGAACTCATAAGCTTGATCAGGAAAATAGGCAGAGAGGATTCGGAAGACATGACAGAGGAGAGAGGACCAGAAAAGGAAAGAGAGGATAATAACCATGAAAGCCCATGATTATCCCTTTCCCAGGAAAAGGATTGGAAAAGGAAAGAGGGGATAAGAAGCGATGATAGCCGTGGAAGCCAGGGAGCTGTGCAAAACCTATAGGCAAGTCAAAGGTGGGGTGCAGGCGGTTCAGGGGCTGTCCTTTGCCATAAAAGAAAACACAATCACAGGCTTGATAGGCCGCAATGGGGCGGGCAAGACAACTTTGCTGAAAATGATCGCCGGCTATCTGCGCCCGACCGGGGGGATGCTGCGGGTTTTTGAGCGCGAGCCCTTTAATGACCTGAGCATCTCGGCCAACACGATTTTCGTGGACGACGGCATGGCCTTTCCGGCTTCGTTGACGTTGGCTGACATTGTGCATGGGCAAAGTCCGGTTCTGGGAACGAGAGCTTACCCCAACGGAATCTATCAAAACAGCGGGCAGGTGTTCACTCTGGGAAGGACTAAAGACACCACCTTGCACTTCAACATTACCGGTAACACCGGTAGTTATATCATCCTGGTTCAGAAAAAGGACATGAAGCAGAGAAAAATCGAGGCGGCTACCTTCGTCACGACCTCTGAGGCCAGCGGAATCGACTTTACCCAACGCATCGCACCGCCTCGCATCTCTTTTGGGCACGGCACCTTAACGGTTGAGCCCGGCCTGCCCCAGAGGCTGACTTATAAGGTCATGCAAAGTCCTTGGGTCGTAAAGCAATTTCAGGAAAGGAGTACAGGCAATGCGACAAATAGGTCCGGCCTTGCATATGCCACGAACACGCTGGGTTGACAGGCGATTTATCTGGCGGTGCCTAAGGACCTGAAAATTGATAAAGGAAAAGGAAACTACGTTGTGACCATACAATGACCGGGCACCGCACACCACTATTTTTGTTTGACACGGTCTATTTTTTCTCTTTTTCTGTTATAATAAAAGGGTAAAGGATATAAAAATAAGGCTAGAACGTCCTGGCGGAACGCCTAGCCGTACAACTCACAGCCGCATGAGCGGCCTTTTGGGGGAAAGCAAAAGTAGCTCTCACTTTGCGGGTGGGCTACTTTTGCTTATGTCTTAGTATCCGCAAAAGAAGTTCATCCTATGGAATCTCGCGGCTAAGCCTCTTGGTCATAGGGGCTAATTATGACAAGTTTTAATTGTCACGCGATGGCAATTGTGATATGGTATATATAGGAAGTCTGCATAGCGGAGGCGTTGAGCGTGGATATCTCCCCATATGTCGCTGGAAATCAAGCAAAAATCGAAGCCGAGGAACAACAACGACTTAACCACTATGCGGAAGCCCGCGAAAAGGCGAAGAAGGTTGCTTTGGCACTAAGCAGTGCGTTTTCCGGCGTGGAAGTTTACTTATTTGGTTCGCTGACCACCGATTTGTTTGAAGAGGAGTCGGATATTGATATTGCCGTAAAAGGGCTGTCCGAAGAACAGTATTTTAAGGCCTACAAGATAGCGGAAAACATCGCTGAACCTATTCCATTGGATTTCATACAGTTGGAGTTTGCTCAGGACCGTATAAAAGAACGCATTATGAGAGATGGGGTGCGGTTATGACGAGCGCGGAAAAAAGGCGGGTACAGTACAAAAAACTGAGTCGATATTCAGGATGACTTAAACTCAGTACAACATATACTCAATGACAGTTACTATTCCCGGGATCCGTCCAAGGATTATATCCCGCCTTACAGCCGAGGAATTGGATGAATACCGGCGTTTTCGGCATATGTTTCGCCATGCCTATGGATCTGAGCTGCGCTGGCGCAAGATGGAGCCATTGGTCAAGGGGGTAGGTTCACTGACAGAAACTCTTGTTGAACAAATATCCGGGTTTATGCATTTCGTGGAGACCTTGAGTGAATCCTTGATCCACTGATCAAGGCGTTGTTGATGGACGGCGTCCGCACACTCGACAGGGAAATAGGGCGCTGGGTGAGTGGCCGAGATCTCCCCGAAAGGGGTGAGGCCGGATGGACAAGGGGCAACTATGCCCATTGCCGCACGTGCTCAAGAATGGCGGAAAACGCCGAGGGCAAAGGATATTCGGCGAGGGCCTCCGGGGCCACCCAGGAACCCGTGGAGTTAGGGAGTGATGTTGGCGTCGGCGGGGCGGGCGGGGTTTCGCGCAGCAGGGAAGGAGAGGAGAAAAAGCCCGGCCGAGTGTGAAGGAGAGTTTTCTGGTGTGAGAGGGCGGAACTCCCCCCCGGAGAACGGAGGGACAGGCCCGGGAACGGGCCGGTGGGGCCGGTGGGGCCGGCGGTTGCCAGGGGAAGGCGGAGGGAGGGGGATTCGCCCGCTGTGCCTCCGATGGTGATGATGACCCAATAGAGCTCCCAGCGCAGGTGGCTGAAAGTGTGGCCGACCGGACCATAAAGCGGGAAGTCCCCTTGGAAGAAGCGCTCAGCCTCGCGGTCGAAGGTTCGTTTGGTCACGGCGTCCCGGTAGAAGGCGAGCCATTCGGCTGGGGTTAAGCCTAAGTGTTCATGGGTGAGGGCATCCGGGTCGGGCGCCGGCAGCGATGGACCGCTGCTTGCTCCACGCGACGGGTTTGCTCCCTTACCCGGGCTGACGGGGAGCCGGCGGGCGGCACGGGACATGGGATCAACAGCAGGGACAGAGGCTGGGGGAACACCGGAGAAGGGGAGTTCCAAGCCGGGGAATTCCCAGAGATCAGCTAAGAGTCCGCCGGCGGGACGCTTTTGCAAGTAGATAGTTCCTTTGTGGAGAAGAACGAAGGTGAGCCGGAGCATTGTCTCCGGTCTTTTCTTGGGGATGCGTACGGGGTAGGCTAAATTGCCTGAGGAGAAAGCTTGGCAGAAGGAGGAGATCGGACAGTCCGGGCAATGGGGGGAGCGGGGAGAACAAACGGTGGCACCGAGTTCCATTAGGGCTTGATTAAAGTCACCGGGGCAGGCGGCGGGTTGCCAGGCCCTGAGCTGCTCGCGAAAACGGCGCGAGGCTGAAGCTTTGGCGGCGGGTTCCGGCCAGGCCAGGAGGCGGGCCATGACTCTGCGCACGTTTCCGTCCAACGCCGGTACCTTTTGTCCAAAAGCGATGCTGGCGATAGCCCCGGCGGTGTATTCTCCTACTCCGGGAATCTGCAGGAGTGTTTCATAATCCGAGGGGATCTTGCCGCTCCAGACGGAGAGGACATGACGGGCTCCCTGCCACAAATGCCTGGCTCTGGCATAATACCCGAGCCCGCGCCAGGCGGTCAGGACGTCGTTCAATTCGGCGCCGGCCAAATCTTCTGGGGTAGGAAAGCGCCGCAAGAATTCCTCATAATAAGGCAGGACGGTTTTGACCTGGGTCTGTTGCAGCATCACTTCCGAGACCCAGATGCGGTAGGGGTCCGTGGTCCGGCGCCAGGGCAGGTCGCGTTTTTCGGCCCTGAACCAGGCCAAGAGCCGGTCGGCAAACGAACCATCTGCTCTCTCTTTTTCCACTTTCTCGTTCACCTTCCTATTATCCACACCTTGGGCAGGATATCGCCGCTTGCGAAAACTGCAAAAACGCTGGTCCAAAAATGGGTTTTGACAAAGAAAAATGGCCTTCTGCGCAGACGAGAGAGCGTTCCGGACGATCTGAACACTAAGGCAAAGGAGGCTCAGCACTTTCTGCAGAGTATGTCGGATGTTTTCCATAATGGGATTTTGCACCTTGTATAAAGAATGTGCGATAAATCTATAACGAATTATACTTTTATTGTTCAGACCTGACCTACAAAGCTTCGAGTATAAAGGGTAAGTGAAATTGTCTTATCTACTTTATGATTATCAAATAGACTTGAGAGTTCATCAATATACTCAAGTTTCGGTCGCGACCGGTATTCGGCGGAATTCCTAAATTCCAGAATGTCCACTATTCCTGACCTGGCGATGCCAGCGATTACCACCTGCAATAGCTCATCAAATAATTCCCAGAGCCGTTCCGCCACGGTTTTCTCGACAAGGTCGTCCTTGATCGCAGCAAACAGCCCGTCCAAGGATTCGTACGCGTTCATTCGTCGGAAATACGCTAACAGGACGTAGAGTAGATAACACGTCGTGACATGGGCAATCTGGGCGTCGAAATCCCGGGACTGGCAGCTTCCTAGTTTCAAATACTGCTTGTTTTCTTTAAAAAAGACCTCGATCGTCCTTATCTGAGTTAGAATTATTATCTAAGTACTTATAGAAATAGCAAAATTCTTTTGCATATTCAGTACGATATTTTGCATATTTTTCAGCATAGTCCATGATATCCCCCCCCCCAGAATTTATAATAATCAATCTTAATTCGTCTTATATACGAATACGAATTAATCGTTATTTAATACCACTGGGCAGCAACAGATGAAAATCTGCGTACCCAAATCGACGAGCATCTAAAGTTTCTCAATAGTTATGGGACTGCCATTACCGCAAAATCATTTGCCGCTCAGACGAGGTTTTTCCTGCAAGACGAGTTTCATAGAAATATGCTTGAAAACCACCAACTCGGACTTTGTTACTATCTGTGTATTGCGGCGGAAGAGTTCGCTGCTAAGGAATAGCCTTTCTCCAGCACCGCCGGACGAGTGTGTCCGGCGGTGTACAAATTGCCAACGCGGGTTGCGAGGCCGCACGGCAAGCATTCCTCAAGGAAAGATTTGTTACTTTGTTCTTTGTACATGCCTCTGAATGTTCGGATTTATAAACATCGAGAGAACAATGTGCCTCATCAATGATAACCACCCTCTTCGATACTATAGTACCAGACTGAGCTGCGAATGTCCAAGCGAACGTTCTCAAGCTCAACCGTTCACGGACTTCCGACTCACGTAGATTTGACGTGAAATTGGAGTACCCAATGGCCGCACCCCGACTCTGTAATCAGGCGATACCGGCTCGGAAGCGACCTAAAGGAGGAAACAGGGGAAGATGCTCTTCACTTCACTCGATAGGTAGAGAAAGTAACTGAAGACTTTGGAAAACGGCCTGAAATAGGTAAGAATATCTGGGTTAGACTAGGTTTGGGAAAAGAGGAATGTCAATTTTCAACTTGCCGGAATAGGATGGCAGTACCAAGAGCTTCAGCAGCCGGCACGAAAAGACCGCCTAGGCTTGATATTCGTGGCGTGAATCCATGACTGAGCAGCAATTTACGTGTTTGTTCTATATTTTGGACCCTGATAGTGAAAGCAACAAAGGCCGGCAACTCTGGAGCGTGTTCGCCGGGTAGAATAGTTTCGAGGACAGAATCAGTAGCAATAATGATCCGTGAGCCTCCTAACTCGAATACGTTCACATTTGCTTCAGTCCGTGCAGGCCGATTCAAATACTTTTCATAGCGGAGCAAGAATTCGGGCAGATCGGCCTCAGCCACATAGAGGATCGATTCGATAAGTCCGAGCGCCCCATTTGGATGAGTACTAGATATTGTTGGCGTTCCTGCAATCGCGAGACGCCCTTCCGGTACCGGGTTGCTTGGATCGTCTATTTCGAGCACTCGCAGTACACCTTCCGATGATTTGTTCTCTGCGTTAGATTGTCGTTGTGTAGATGCCACACCGGAATGTCCGATGCCCTCTAGGCTGAGTCTCATGGCCTGGGCATACACGTCAGTTGCCCGGAAGACGAGAATGTGTAACCCTTCAAAGCGATTAAGGCATGCGTTAAGTTTTGTAAGGGTTCGATTGATGATTTCGAGGAATCGAGGCATTACTTTCTCCGGTACCTGAAGAGGTACAAGCCTGGTTCCCACAGGAACTTTTCCTGCGCCTGTGAGAACAGTGGCCAGTTCCACAAAATTGTGTTCTTCAAAGTCAGCATGGCTATTTGCGGCTCCGAATGGTGATAAAGGGGCTGCTTTCTGGAGAGGCACCGCAGGCACACTGGGTGTCGTCATCGTAAAGCCGAGTCTTTTGTAGAGGGCAAGGCCACTCTCAAGATCATGCACGAGATGACCAACATGATGCAGACCATCAATGACGACAGACTCCGCAGAAACGATATCTGCTCCATACATCCTGGAGGCTGGTATCAGCGGCAACACTTCAGCAGCATAGTTCGAGATCGATCGATAGCGTTCGTGTAAACGCGCATATCTCTCGAAAAAGACCAATTGCTTTATCCAGAGAAAGAAACCTTGATCAAAGGAAGCACTCGCTCCCGGCTTTGCCTCCGCTTTGTCCATACTGCTGGTTGAAGTTGCATCAGCATTTTGTAGACCAGCTTGTTCGAGAAAAGTTGCCAGGCTATTTTGGCCAAACGGTGCTGTAAGGAGAGGACCTAACAGGTCCTGTATTTTGGAAGAGGACTCCTCTATTGTGGTCCCGAAAACGTTGAGTAGCTCTTCTCTATTGTGTATAAAAGAAATCAGCGACTTCCCGCCAAGCGCTTTCTTCTCCGACACTGCCTTCAAGCAGTCTAATCAGAAAGGTTTTTGTCGATTCATCCAGTTTCCCGACAATACCCCAATCGATCAAACCAAGGCGCCCGTCGCGTAAGATTAGGACATTACCGGCATGGCAGTCACCATGAAATTCACCGTCCACAATGCTCGTAACTAACCATGCGCGAATTATGTCGTCGACCAGCGGCCGTGCCCCGACGCCCAGTGCCTTAATGGCTGGTAGATTATCGATAGCAACTCCATCGAACATCTCCATTACCAATACCGTATCATCGGAAAGTATCGGAAACGTCTTTGGAACTGCGATCTGACGGAATCCGTGAGTTGCCAGCTGACCGCCAATCCGTTCCATGGCTTCTCGTTCCAGTCTCAGATCCAATTCGTCTCGGATATTCCGTTCAAAATCATCAATCAGATCGAGCAACTCAACTACATCCGATGACTTCCCGAAGAGCATAGCGATTCGCATCAACCCTTTTAGGATGAGTATGTCGTCCGCTACACGTCGCTTTATGCCTGGTCTTCGCACTTTAATTGCGACTCTGTCGCCCGCGACGGTTGTGGCAGAATGTACCACGGCGATGGAAGCGGATCCTATGGGTGTCATATCGATGTCTTTGTAGGCCTCTCCGATGGGACAGCCAGCGGCTCGTTCTATCGCATAAAGCAGCGATTTTTCTTTGAGGCGCGGGCCTGTGTCCAGGCAACTACGGAAGATGTCTGCAACTTCTACACCGACCAGGCCAGGGGACGATGCAATCAACTGACCGAATTTAAGAAAAGTGGAACCGAGGACGTGGAAAGTGCGGTTTGCAGCATTTGCGATTTTAACAGTATTTCGTTTTCTGTTTCCGATAATTACCAGTGGCGCAAAGTACCACGCACATACAGCAGTGACGGTGACTACGCGGGCAATTGTTCGAATCGGTAGAAATTTGTGTTTTGCCACCCTAACCTCCGTTGTAAACGCTATGGGGTTCACTCCACCTCCGGCGGCACAGCAATCCCGGATTGTTTCTCATGGATCCTGACGAGTCCAGTGTTCCCGTTCTCGGAAATTCTCACACCTTGACAATAGATTTCTAATTGTTGAGGTATCCATAATATCCCTCCTTGAAAGTTATCTTAAGTTGTTTCTTCCGCTATTTCCGGCTCTGTCATCATCCCGGCCACGATGAAATTGACAAGATGCTCCCGTGCTTGCGCCATGGATCCAGTTGCGGCAGGATCCTCACCCGGGAGCAACATCTGATACAAGGGAAGGTAGGCGAGGTAGACGTGGCATATCTGCATAACTAAGGAGAATTGAATCTTGAAAGCAAAGTTAGAACGAAGAAAACCGGTTGTCCATGCCTTGTGAAAGAATGCCACGAATCGCTCACTGTTTTCGGTCGGGAATTGGGAGGCCGTTTTTGCGAGCATTTCCCAGCCCCCGGCCATTTCCCAGGTCAAAATGCGCACCAGGGAGGGATGGTCGAGCAAGTAGTCAAAAAGGGTCACAATCATCCCTTTGAGAAAGGCCCTAAAATGATCGGCATCGGAAGCCGCGGCTTCATCCGTAAACAAGGGTGTGAACGCATTGACCATGAGCTCGCTCACTTCTGAGTCGGAGCGCTTCAGTACTTCGCTGTAGAGGCCGAGTTTGTCGCCAAAGTACCTGAAGATCAGGCCGGTATTATAGCCCGAGGCTTTAGCAATGGTCTCAATTCGCGCGCCGGCAAACCCGTTTTGGGCAAAAACCTCCTCAGCCGCGTCCAATATGGCCGCCCGTGACTTTTGCGAATCTCGGACCCTTTTTTTAGAAGATCCTACGTCCATATCCATGGTCTCTTTCCTTTGCTCTCCCCAAAGATTTAAAGCCTGGTTTTAAGTAACTATTTACTTACATTATAGCTCAAGACGATTTGTTGTCAACGAGAAAGTTTGGAAGATGGGAAGCGGGAAAACGCAGGATTGAGTCTTTTTCTCAATTTAACATAACCGTTCGCAGACTTCCGCCTCATGCAAATAGGCAATAATATATTTAAACCCTCCACTGTCGCACCAAGGTTTCAGCTCTATGCTACAATGGGAAATAAAATTGGGTAACCAAAGAGGTGGTTCAATGCAATGTAAGTGGCTGGCGCGATATTGTGGCGGTTGCGGCGGGGTGCGCTCATACCATCGGCCTTAAATCTGACGGCACGGTGGTCGCTGTAGGTGACAATGAATATGGTCAATGCGATGTAAGCGACTGGCGCGGCATCCAACTGCCCGGCAAATAAATATGCTTAATTCAGTTCAAGAAATCTGAAGTCAGCTTGAGTAAAAAGCAAAATGACTTCATTGGTAATTGAAACGAAAGTCTGCAAATGAGACAATCGACAAGCATGAGGTGAAATGATATGGGAAAATATTCAGGAGATGAATTATCAGACGCCCTACAAGTTGTATCGTCAACCATTAGTAAATGTGAAAAGATACAGCCTAAATTTGCGGAAGGAACTTCTCAATATACTCTGCTTAAGAACAGAATCAAGGCGATGTATATCTCAAGGGCACTAATTACAGAGGACCGTGAGATTGAGCGCTATTCGAAAGAAGAATTGACCGATGCTCTTAAACCGATAGTATCTGTGATAAGAAAGTGTGAAACGGGTCAAAGGAAACATGAGATGGAAGCACCTCAATACAAGCGCTTTCAAAAGATTATTGACGCGATGAACGTTTCTAAAACATTGATTATGGATGAAATTAGTGTAATCAAGCACGGCCGGATACTGCCGGACAACATCTGCCACATCTAGAAGCTCGAGCCCCATATCCGAAGTGACATTGTTGCTGAGTGACTGAGAAACTTACAGGCGCACGTGCAGCAACGGATTGAAAAGATCATTGGCATATCGGTCCGGATCTGTTTGGTCGAACCCAAGAGTATCCCTCGCAGCGAAGGGAAAGCCAAAAGGGTGATTGGAAATTAAGCTGACCGACAATGATATGCGGCAATCCCGGGTGTATGTTCTTGATGAGCAACGGCGGGCTAAAAAGGTATTTTTTGTTGTAAAAGTGTGTTTTGGAAAATCCACGGTGCCAGATTTTGTACGTCTTGGCCGGACGCAACATATTTTTCACTCAAAAATGTGCCTTGTCCATGGGTAGTCGTAATCGACAAATAATAGGCAAAGCCGGCAAGCTGTTTCTTGTTTTGTTCCGCATAGGCCAAAGTGATGAGTTGCGAGTTGACCGTTACCATCTTTACCGGTAAGTCTTGAAAATACGGACCGGAGGGACCGCCATAGTCTACGGCATCCTTTCGAGCCGATGTGAAATACATTGCGGCCGCATCCGCCGCACACCCCTGGCATGCTCCCGAGGAGGACAGATAGAGCTCAGTGCCCTCCGGATTTTTCAAAGCCAGTTTATAGGACCCGTCCTGACCGACATCTGCTTTTCCTTTCATACCATTCGGGGCCACGATGTAAAAAGAACGACTGCCCAGAGGAAAGTAGTAGGCAGTTAATTTTGAGGCGAGATCTGTCGGGAGTGACATCCTCACTTCAGAGGGTAACGAAGGAACTTTGGGAACAGGATAAGCGTAGGTGACGTGAAGAACGGACACGGGTATCGGCGTCTGATATTGTTTATGCTGAAGGGCGGGAACCGGCGCGGGTGCCACCGGGTTGCCCCCGGTTAACGTTTCGCCTGTTGGTAAACCATGGCTGCCGGCACCGGTATGGGAGGGGGGCGTGTTTTTTTGATGGATTCCGCTGGCAGCGGATGTTGAGCGGTTTGTATTTGGCGTGGCGGTTGGTGTTCCCGAACCACAGGCGGTCGCGCAGAGAAGAACTGCGGCCGCAATGCCGGTTGGCAGAATGCGGGAAAATTTCATATAGAACCTCCTATTGCGAGCAAACTCGCACGTTCCGTGAGCTCCGCGAAGGCGTTTATCCGGCGCTCCTTCCTTCATATGCTTTACCGAATACTTCGCGCGGAAGCCCCTGGCTTCAGACCGATTTAGCCAGGGGGTGGTTGACGTGTCTGCCTATATGACTTGACGACTTGGGTGAGCAAAAGGATAGCAAGAGCCATTCGCGTACAGTGTAACACGGAATATTCCCAATCGTAAAGTAAATCGGGACTGTAGTACAGCGGAATAGGGCGCTGGGTGGGCAGCTAAGATCTCCCCGAAAGGGGGTGAAGGGCAAGCGGTTTGCTTATGCTTCCTGTTCCGCTAGGCCGAAGTATGGGGCAAGTGGGATTTGACCAGGCGCCGTGTTTCCGGGGTTAAGACCTCCGAGCGGCTGATGACGGTCCTTGGCGCTATTTGGAGATGGCCTGCGAGCTGCTCATAAGCCAGAATACGTATTATAGAGGCATAGCCAAGGAGCAATTCGGGTTGCCGGGAATTCAATTTCTCCACCATGCTTTCTATCGGTTCGCCCGCCGTCAGTTGTAAAATCGGTATCCCCATATTTCCCATGCTGGTTGCACCCCTGCTGGACATATGGGAGGGGTTAGTGGAGGTAATTAAAAAAGCTGCACCCTTGCGATGCGAGGATGCAGCGAACTTGTCCCTGCCGGTGGATTGCTGCGGCAGGGTTTTGAAATTCAATCAGGAAGTGACTCTACCGGCGTTTCCAAATGGGCCTGTTCTTCCGGAGCGTCATGCTTCGGAAGCAGCGGAAGGAGGACCAAACCGGACACGAAGAGAAGCATGCCGAGAGCCAAGGTTTTGAGATCACTCAAGCCTGATTTTAAGACCCAGAAGGAGTAGAGCGTCGCGCCAAGGGCCATGGTTCCATCAAGCAAACGTTTCCTGAGGGAGACGGTTTCGTAGTTTTCGCCCTTGCCGACGACGTTCAGAGAATAGAGGCCGGAGAAAAGATACGGGACCAGATTGGCCAGAGTGGCGATGATGACCATTTCGTTAAAGGCGTTAGCAATCGTGTTCGAGATCATGGAGAGCAGAAACACTTGCGTAAGCCCATTAGTGATCCAGGCAGCCCGGTAGGGGGCGCCGTTTTTGTTTTCCTTTACAAACCAGTGAGGAAAGAGGTTAAGACGTGCAGATTGGTACGGCACTTCTACACTCAGTAAAATCCAGCCAACCGTAGCGCCGAGCATGGAGAGGACTCCGAGGGTTGCCATGACAAACGAGCCCTTCGGACCGATGATTTTTGTCAAGACGTCAACTAAAGGCTTGTCTGCGACCATCAGTTCCTTCGCAGGCAGGGTGCCCATGGCCAAGAAAGTAATCAGAAGATAGATGATCAACGCGATGAGCAACCCGGTCAGCGTTGCTGACTTAACGTCCCGTTGTCTTTTCGCCCGGCCGGAAAGCCAGGCGGCAGACTCGATACCGACGAAAGCCCAGAGCGTCAGAATCGCACCCCGGTTCATTTGCTGAAAGAGCCCAATCGTCTTGCCGGACGCCAACGTCTTGGCGGCTATGAAAGGGTGGAGATAGGTTGTGTCAAAAATAGAGAGAGCGACGACGATGAAGAAGAGAAAGCCAAGAATTTTGGCCACGGTGGCAACAAAATTTATTTTGCCGGCCGCATAAGTCCCTTTGAGCATCAGGTAGTGAACAAACCAGAGAACGAGGGAAGCAATGGCAAACGAAAAGAAATTCCCGGTCTGTACATGAAAACCGCCAACGGAGAAAAGGATGGCTTTGCTTTGCAGAACCGGCAGGAAGTACGTTAGATAGCCGACGAGTGTTATGAGAATGGCTGCGTTCCCCGGAGAGTTTGAGGTCCAGTACCCCCATGCGATTTCGAACCCCATGATTTGTCCCAGTTTGCTCTTGCCGTTAAACAGCTCCCGTGTATAACTGGGCGGGCCACCGAGCAGCGCCGGTTTGAAATCGGACAGCTGACCATAGACGTGGGCAATCATGAGAACGCCGAGGCCGGTGAACAGCCAGGCAAGCAGGATTCCGGCCGGGGAGCCCACGTTGGCAAGCGACTGGGGAAGCATGAAGATTGCGGAACCCACCATATTCCCGGCAACCAGCGCCGCCAGTAACCAGAAACCGAGTTTCTTTTGATTCACATTCATTTCTCCTTAGTAATTGTTTAATATGTTAAAGTATAAAAGCATTTGAGTCCAAGTGCACCCATGGATAGACCGACATCGACTTGCACATCTAAGAACAATTATAGATGTTAGATCCATTTAGTATAGTAACCGGGAACCGTATCACTGTCAATGGTTACGGCCGACCATGGTAAACAAACGTGTCGCCCTCAAGAGCCTGACGAAAATGTGCGAGCGGTTTCTTGACAAAGACGGGTCTAGAAGTTATGCTGGGGCCAACGTGATCTGTACTAGATCAGAACGGCAAGAGCGAGAATTGTTTGGAACAAAGGAGAGGATGGAAGCGGATGTCCAAGGATGAAGAACGGCTGTTGGCCGGTCTCAGGAAAACGGTAGAACGGGTCTTGCGCCTTCCTTATTATCAGCAAAGTCTGGGGCGGGTAGGGGTCAAGCAAGCGAGTGATATCCGGACTCTGGGAGATTTTCAACGTCTCCCTTTAACGAGTAAAGAGGACCTGCGCCTCAACTATCCTTTCGGGCTGTTTGCCGAGCCGCCGGAGCGCATCGTCCGCCTTCATGCCTCCTCGGGGACGACGGGCAAGCCGACTGTGGTAGGGTACACGGAGAACGACATCAAGCTTTGGTCCGGGATCGTGGCCGAGTCTTTGGCGCGGGCGGGGATCGGCAAAGGGGATGTGATCCAGGTTGCCTATGGTTACGGCTTGTTTACGGGAGGGATGGGGCTGCACTACGGCTCGGAGAAACTGGGAGCGATGACGGTACCGATCTCCGGCGGCAACACCCGGCGTCAGCTGATGCTGATGCGGGACTTCGGCACGACGGTCCTCGCCTGTACGCCCTCTTATGCACTTTATTTGGGAGAAAGCCTGGGGGAAGCAGGAATTTCCCGCCAGGAGCTGCGTTTGAAAAAGGGGGTCTTGGGGGCAGAACCCTGGACAGAGGGCATGAGAGAGGAAATCGAAGCGCGGCTGGGGATTGACGCCTATGACATCTACGGCCTGAGCGAAATCATGGGCCCCGGGGTGGCGATGGAATGCCCGCAGCACAGGGGTCTGCACATAGACGGGCATTTTTATCCGGAGATCCTGGACGAAAGGGGAGAGCCGCTGCCTGAGGGCGTGCCGGGTGAGCTGGTCTTTACGAGTATCGATAAGGAAGCTTTTCCGGTCCTGCGCTACCGGACCAAAGATTTAACGGCTCTGCACCATGGGGATTGCGGCTGCGGGCATAGCGGTTGGACGATGGAGCGGGTTACGGCCCGGGTGGATGATATGCTGATCATCCGGGGAGTGAATGTTTTCCCGAGCCAGATCGAGGAAGGGATTCTGGCCGTGGACGGTTTGGAACCCCACTATCTGTTGATCGTGGAGCGCGCGGGCACACTCGACCAGTTAGAGGTTCAGGTCGAGGTCAACGCGGCCAACTTCATAGATGAAGTTCGCGAGCTGGAGACTTTGAAGAAGCGCGTTCAGCAGCGGATCGAAGAAATTATCGGTATTTCGATCAGGGTTCGTTTAGTGGAGCCCAAGAGTATTCCCCGCAGTGAAGGAAAAGCGAAAAGGGTCGTCGATAAGCGCAAGGGTTAAGTCCGGCCCACCTCGGACATGAGCATTTGCCAAAGCAAAAATGACGCAAGCCGAGGGGCGCCAAGAATTATTTGAGCTTGGAGTACGGGATGCTGCTTTGGAGTATGGGGTGCTGCTCTCACGGGTAGAAACGCAAGTCTCACGATTGGATGAAGGGGTGAACGCTGCGGTGTTGCAACTGTCTATCTTTCTTGAGAACACAAAAGGCCGTTTGGCCGAAGTTTTAAATCTACTGGCGGATCTCGGCGTCAACGTGCGGGCCCTGTCGCTGGCGGATACCAAGGATTATGGCGTCCTCCGCCTCATGGTCGATTCCCCGGAGCAAGTGGCGGAAGAGCTGAGGCAAAAAAATTGCGTCGTGAGCCTCACCCCTGTGTTCGTCCTTGAGGTTCCGGACGAGGTGGGGGGACTGGTCGGGGTTCTGAATCGCCTGGTTCCGGAAGGTGTCGTTGTCGAATATATGTATGCCTTTGTGGAGAAGGCGCGGGAGAAGGCTCAGGTGGTTATCCGGGTCCGGGACAATCAAGGGATGGAGAAAGCCTTGAAGAAGCTGGGCCTTAATTAGCTTGACCCAATCACAAAACTCTCACTCCTGCAAGTGGAAGTGGTTCCCCCGTTGCTTCAGTGGGGGCAGACGTCTTACTGAAGTCCCGAGGTTCAACCGAAGTCCCGAGGTTCAACTTAGTGGAACGAGTTCACTAGACCCCCTCTGAAAGCAGAGGGGCTTTTTTCTGATCCCTTCGGCCTGGAATCTGGGGCGATAACTGGTATAATGAAAGAAAAGAACAGAGCCGAAGGAAAAGGGTGGTCTGAAAAAGAAAAGAAAAGAGCGACAGGAAAAGGGTGTCTGAAAAAGAAAAGAAAAGAGCGACAGGAAAAGGGTGTCTGAAAAAGAACAGAGCCAATGGAAAAGGGTGTTTGAAAACGCTTTGGCCAGGGTATTTGACAGAGCAAGGAGTGTTGGCAATTGAGGTTTACCGGGTTGGAGGTTCTTTTGGAAAGGGCCCAAAGCCTGGGCCGGGCGCGGGTGGCCGTGGCGGCGGCTGCCGATAAACAGGTGCTGGAAGCGGTGAAAATGGCCCAAACCGTGGGGTTGATCGATCCGCTGCTGATTGGGTCCGGGGTAGGGATCGAGGATTTGGCCCGGCAAATCGGGTTGGATTTAGGTAAAGCGGAACTGATTGATGAGCCGGATCCGGTGGCGGCTGCCCATAAGGCTGTGGACGCTGTGGTCAGAGGAAGGGCTCATTTTCTCATGAAAGGGCTTGTGAACACGGCCGATTTCCTGCGGGCGGTTTTGCGTGCGGAGGATGGGCTGAGAAGCGGAAGGCTGCTCTCCCATCTGGCGGCTATCTCGGTGCCGGGTTTTAACAGGCTTCTTTTTCTGACGGACGGGGGAATCAACATTTCTCCCACGCTGGAGCAGAAAAAGGAAATTCTCGCCAATGCCTTGGACTGCATGCATCGTATCGGCATGGGGGAAGTGAAAGTTGTCGCTTTATCGGCTAACGAAGTTCCGAGCGCGAAGATGGTCTCCTCAACGGATGCCGCCGCCTTGGCGGAGATGGGTGAGAGGGGAGAATTCGTGGGGGCTGTCGTGGACGGTCCCCTGGCTTTGGACGGAGCCATCAGCGCGGCGGCCTTGAAACATAAGGGCATCAAGAGCCGGGTGAACGGAGACGCCGATCTTTTCCTGGTGCCGACGATTGAGGTTGGAAATGCGGTGATTAAGTCCATGCTCTATTTTGCCGGAGCCACGTTTGCGGGGATCATCCTGGGGGCGAAGACGCCGATCGTGATGACCTCGCGCAATGATTCGCCGCGCAGTAAGCTGATGTCCATCGCTTTTGCGGCAGTCAGCCGCGAAGCAGGGGTATAACGGAGAGCTTTCAGAGTGACGCTCCACAACGGCTAAAGCCGTGCAGGCTTTATATCGGGCGAACAGCTTTGCTTTGATGCTGCCTGCTCGACAGTCCGGATAATCGCCTTATCGCGGCGCCGGACCCGAAACAGTTCCCTCCACAAGTTTTCAGCAGAGATTTATCTGGGTTATAGATTTATCTGGGTTATGGTCCGGATGGTCTTCTTGCCATCCGGGCCTATCGGCGCTTGAAAGACATAACCCTGCTCCTGATCCCGATACGGGTATGCCTCGGGCTTCTGCGCTTGTGTCCGGCCATTCGGCCCGCCGTGGCGGATGTGGTTGTGGCCGGACAAAACTGTTATAATGGTCGTGAATATGGAGCATTCAGTTTGGGAGGCGCAGTTTTTTGACGCGGTACGCCGAAGTTATGCCGGACGTCGCCAACCGGCGTCTCGATAGAACTTACCACTATATTGTTCAGGATGACATGAAGGCCGCTGCCGGGATGAGGGTCTTGATTCCTTTACAGGGCCGGCAGGTGCAGGGGCTGATCGTTCGGGTCGCGGATCGCCTGCCCAAGGAAGCCGAGGGCAAGGAATTGCGTCCGGTCTTGAAGATTTTGGCGGCGGCAGCGGTGCCCGCGGAGATGATCGAGCTGGCTCGCTGGCTGGCGGAGACGACCCTGTGTTCCGTGGCTCAAAGCCTGCGTACGGTTTGGCCTTTGCTCAAAGGCAAGGTGGAAGAGTGGGTAATCCCTCTGGCGGGCCGGGAAGACCCGGATGTCGAGACTTTGCGCTGGCTCGATCCGGAAACTTATGCCTGCCTGGAAGTACTGGGCCGCTCCCGGCGCCGGGGTTTGCCCCTGAAGACGTTCCTGCAGAGAGCCCGGGTCGGCGGGGACTTCTTGAAGCAGCTGATCGGGCAGGGCTGGGTGAAAACAGAAACCCGGTTCTCTTCTGCTTGGAAAACCGGAGCCCGGTCTGCCCGGATTCCCTCCGGGGGAGTTTCGCGGGAAGCACCGCGGGAGGCCGATACCCGGGAGATAGATACCCGGGAGATAGATACCCGGGAGGCCGATACCCGGGAGGCGGATACTCGGGGGGTGGGTACTCAGGAGGCAGATACTCGGGAGGCAGATACTCGGGAGGCAGATACTCGGGAGGCAGATACTCGGGAGGCAGATGCTTTTCGGGGTGGCGGCGTTCGGCAAAGCGCCTGTGCGGATTCTGCGAACTTCCTTGAAGAGGGCGCTTATGAGGCGCTCATCTCTCAAGATGGCACCCCGGCTGAGGCGTTCCCGAATGATTGTGAAAAAAGGGAGTGTGGGTCCGGGGGGCAGGCGGAATCCTCAACCGAAAAGTTGTTCCGGGTGTCTTGGGGAGAGAAAATTCTCAGCCGCGAACAGAAAGCGGCGGTAACAGAGATTATATCGGCCCTGGGCAAAGGAGCCGCCCGCACTCTCCTCCTGCACGGGGTGACCGGAAGCGGGAAGACGGAAGTGTACAGGAGGGTGATTCAGTACCTTCTCCTCCGGGGCGGGGACGTGATCCTGCTGGTGCCGGAGATTTCCTTGACAGCCCAGCTGGCTCGCTATTTTAAGACAGATTTTGGTTCGCAAATGCTGGTGCTCCATTCCGGGCTCAAACCGGGGGAGAAAGCCAGGGCTTGGGAGAAGATACTGGAGGGAAATGTCCATCTGGTCATCGGGGCCCGTTCGGCGGTTTTTGCCCCTCTGCCGGCCCTGAAATTGATCATTTTGGACGAGGAGCATGACCAGGCGTATAAGCAAGATGAGAACCCCAAGTATCATGCCCGGGATGTTGCCCGCAAACGGATGGAATATCGTCAAGGGGTGGTTCTCCTGGGGAGCGCGACACCTTCGCTGGAGGCGTATGCGGCGGCCCGGAGCGGCAAAGCCGAACTGCTCACGATGAGGGAACGCATAGGATCCTGCATCTTGCCCCCCGTGGAAGTTGTGGATATGCGGGAGGACTTGGCTAAGGGCAACCGCAGTCTGTTTTCTCTCAGCCTCCAGACCAAGCTGCGGGAGCGGCTGGAGCGGGGTGAGCAAAGCATGCTCTTTTTAAACCGCCGGGGCTACGCGACTTTTGTCGTATGCCGGGAATGCGGTTACGTGGCGCGCTGCCCCGACTGCGATGTGGCGCTCACTTATCATACTCAGGACGAAGTGATGCGTTGTCATTATTGTAATCACACCGAGGAAACGCCTCACCGCTGTCCCGAGTGCGGGAGCCGGTACATCCGTTTCTTTGGCCTGGGGACGCAAAGAGTCGAGGAAGAACTGCGGGGCCTATGGCCCCAGGTAAGGGTTTTGAGGCTGGACTGGGATGCGGTGCATGAACAGGGCCATGAGGAGATCTTGGCGGCTTTCAGGAGGCAGGAGGCTCAGGTTCTGGTGGGGACGCAGATGATGGCCAAGGGGTTGGATTTTCCCAATGTAACTCTTGTGGGGATCGTGGCGGCTGACCAAACTCTGCAGATGCCGGATTTCAGGGCCAGGGAGAGGACGTTTCAACTGCTGACGCAAGTTGCCGGGCGTGCCGGACGGAGCGAAAAACCGGGGGAAGTCGTCATTCAAACCTATACCCCGGCGGACCGCGCTATCCAACACGCATCCGTTCATGATTTTGAGGGCTTTTTCTGGGAGGAAATTCGCTACAGAAAGGAGCGCCGCTATCCCCCTTTCACGCACGTCATACGGGTGCTTGTCCAGGGGGAGGAGGAGGAGCGGGTGATCAAAGGGGCGCATGAACTGGCCACGGCCCTGTTCGGGCGAATGCCGGAACACGGAAATGGGAATACTGAACTGTTGAATGTCCTTGGTCCGGCACCCGCCGTCCTGCCCCGGCTGAAAAAGCAATTTCGCTGGCAGGTGTTGGTTAAGGGAAAAAATATCGAGATTTTAAGGGCTTTTCTCCACGGCGGGATCGAAAAGTTTTTTCAAAGCTCGGCGGCTCATGGCATAATACTGAATATCGAGGTTGATCCTATGGCCACCGCTTGAGGCGGTGGAGTGAAGAATTTGGGTGAGACTTTGCAGGAAAGAAGGAGGACGTCTCAAATGGCAGTGTATCAAATTGTGGAGGTTGGGGCGGAAGTCTTACGGGAGCAGGCAAAAGAGATTCCCGAAGTCAATAAAACGATCGAGAAACTGCTCGATAACTTGGCTGAAACGATGTATGCCGCGGGCAACGGGATCGGCCTGGCAGCGCCGCAGATCGGAGTTTCAAAACGCGCCATCGTGGTGGACGTGGGAGAGGGTTTGATAGAGCTCGTCAATCCGGTAGTCGTCGAGAGTTCCGGGGTATCGGTGGAAACGGAAGGCTGTCTCAGCATTCCCGGGGTCAATGGGGATGTCGTGCGGCCGGCTCAGGTCAGGGTTAAGGGTTTGGACCGCAAGGGCGAGCCGGTGGACATCACCACAGACGGACTGCTCGCTCGGGCTTTGCAGCACGAAATAGACCATTTGGAGGGTATCCTCTTCATTGATAAGGCTAAGAAGATTTACCGCAGCAAGTAAAGGGCAGCCATCGCGTCATAGCGCAGTCGTGCGGAGGCGGTAGAGGAATCCGGCCGCAAAGAGGCAAGAGGTATTGCCTGAACGTTCTTGCGGCGATGGGCCGGAGGGGTGTCAGACACACAAGGACGCGGCAGAGACGCGGTGGGGTAGTGCGGGGACGGCGATGGTGCGGCGAGGAACTCAAGGTCGCCGCGGAGACGCACGAGACCGCTGCGGCGACGGCGAAGGTCGCCGCGGGGAACGCACGTGAACGATGCGCAGACTCATAGGGGCCCTGCGGAACGCGCAAAGTTCCTTAGCCGCAGGAGGTGCGGGACGCCGGCCCGGCGGAAGCCGCATTGGGTAAATGAATCCTGGGAGGTTTTTATGCGTTTGGTGTTTATGGGGACTCCGGATTTCGCGGTTCCTTCCCTCGAGGCGTCGGTGGGAGCGGGGTACGAGGTTGCCGGGGTGTTTACTCAGCCGGACCGCCCGGCAGGCCGGGGACAACTGATGAAGCCCAGCGCGGTGAAAACGGCGGCTTTGGCGCTGGGTTTGCCGGTGTTCCAGCCGGAACGGGTAAAAAGTCCCGAGGCGGTGGCTCAACTGCGTGACTTAGCGCCGGAGGGCATCGTTGTGGTGGCCTACGGGCAGATCCTCTCATCTGAGATCCTCGCCTTGCCGCGCAGGGGCTGTATTAATGTACACGCCTCTCTGCTGCCGGCTTACCGCGGCGCGGCGCCGATTCAGTGGGCGGTGATCCGGGGGGAGAAAGTGACCGGGGTTACCACGATGCTTATGAATCAGGGTCTGGATACGGGAGACCTGCTCTTACAGGCGGAATATCCGATTTCTGCGGAGGCCGCCGGCGGTGAGGTACATGAGGCACTGGCCCGTTTGGGCGCAACCCTGCTTTTGGATACGTTAGCCGGGGTCGAGGCCGGCACTGTCCGGCCGGTTCCTCAGACGGGGCCGGGGAGTTATGCGCCTCTTCTCACCCGCAAGGATGAAAAGATTGACTGGGCAGGCGGTTCCTGGGCGATTCACAATCTCATCAGAGGTCTCAATCCCTGGCCGGGTGCTTATACGACTTTCCGGGGAGAGAGTCTCAAAGTCTGGCAAAGCTCTCCCCCGGAGGAAGAAACATCCCCGGGGGAAAGCGCGGGGGAAAGCGCGGGGAAGCGGTATACCGAGACCGGGGCAAGGAATTCTCCGGGGGAGGAGAGAGTCCGATCCGGTACGCAGACCAATTACACAAGGGTCAGAAGCAAGAAAACAGGGAGAGGACAGCCGGCTGCCGGCCCCGAAAAAAGCAGCGGCAAGACCTTGGCCGGGGTTTGGGACTCAGGCTTCGGGACTCCGGCGAATTGGCCGGGCGAGGTCCTGAGGATTGAAGGAGACGGCTTGGCGGTGCGGACGGGCGACGGGTGGCTGAAAATCAAAGAAGTACAGCCGGCGGGAAAACGCCGGATGCCGGCCCGGGATTTTTTCCTGGGCAGGCATGGGGAAGCGGGAGAGAGGTTGGGTTTATAATTTGTCCTGAGAGGGAGGATGGATGAGATGTTTTTCTATGATCCGACGATGATTTTATTGATTCCCGCGATCTTGCTTTCCGTCTATGCTCAAGCGAAGATTTCTTCCGCCTACGGCAAGTACTCGGAAATCCGGGCCCGCAGCGGTCTCACCGGCGCCCAAGTGGCGCGGGCTATTCTCGGGGGCAGCGGTTTGTATGACGTGCGGGTGGAAGCGGTGAGCGGCCGTTTGTCTGACCACTATGATCCCAGGACAAAGGTCGTGAGCTTGAGTCAAGATGTTTATTCCAGTAATTCTTTGGCGGCGGTGGCGGTGGCCGCTCATGAGACGGGACACGCCCTCCAGGATGCCAGGGGATACTTTCCGCTGCAGCTGCGTTCGACTTTTGTTCCTGTGGCCAATTTCGGCAGCAGTTTGGGTCCGATCCTCATTCTGGTCGGCTTGTTTATGCCGGCTTTTGGGCTCCTGTTGCAAGTGGGGATCCTGTTTTTTGCCTTTGCGGTTTTGTTTCAGCTGATCACGCTGCCGGTGGAGTTTAATGCCAGCCACAGAGCCTTGGCCATGTTGAGCCAGGAAAACCTGGTGGCCGGAGACGAAATGAGAGGTGCCCGTGCGGTTTTGAGCGCCGCGGCTTTGACCTATGTGGCGGCCGCCCTGGCCGCAGTCTTACAGCTGGCCCGTTTTGTCCTGATCGCACAGGGACGTAGCCGCCGCGACTGAGTTTGTTTGAGGACAGTGAGAATTTATGAGCAGAGGACAAGAGCCGGCCGGAGGACCGGTGAGGCGGAGCCCGCGTTTTCTTGCGGCGGAGATCCTTTCCCGGGTGGAAAGCGGCGCTTCCTATGCCAATATTCTCCTCCAACATAATTTAGGGGCTTTGAGTGAGCCAAGGGAGCGCTCCCTGGCGACGGTACTCGTCAATGGCTGTTTAAAGCACCGGCTCACCCTGGATTATGCCTTGCGCCTGCACCTGCGCAAACCCATGTCGAGTTTGCCGGTGCGGGTCCGCCAAATTCTGCGCCTCGGGGCTTTCCAGCTTCTCTATTTGGATAAAATTCCGGGGGCCGTGGCGGTCAACGAGAGCGTCGAACTGGCCAAGACCTCGGAGCCCAAGTTTACGGCTCTGTTGAACGGCGTTCTGCGCCGGGTTATGGAAACGGGCTGGGACTTGCCGTGGCCGGAGGCCGCGAGGGAGCCGGTACGCTATTTGTCAGTGCGCCATTCACACCCTGACTGGCTGGTGCGCCGCTGGTGGAAACGCTGGGGGTTTACGGAAACGGAGGAGCTGCTGCGCCTCGATAACGAGCCGGCTCCGCTTTGGATCCGGGCCAATGTTTTAAGAACCGACCGGGAAGGGTTGCGGGAACGGCTGCTTCTGGAAGGAGTGGCGGCAGAACCGGGGGAGCGGGTTCCGGAAAGTCTGCGCGTCTCTGGCCTGGGGGCTTTGGCTGAGCTGGCCGCGTTCAGGGAGGGTCTTTTCACGGTTCAGGATGAGAGCTCGCAGATGGTAGCCCACGTGTTGCGGCCGCAGAGCGGGGATGCGGTTCTCGACGCCTGCAGTGCGCCGGGCGGAAAAACGACTCACCTGGCGGAATTCATGCACAATACCGGTTCTATCTCGGCTTTTGACCGGCATGAAGGTAAACTCCGGCTGGTGGAGGAACTGGCCGGGCGCCTCGGCATCTCCATCATTCACACCTATCCGGGGGATGCGCGCGAGCTGAGCGGCGTGGAGGATGAATCTCAGGACGGGGTGCTGGTGGACGCGCCCTGTTCCGGCTTGGGGATCCTCAGGCGCAAGGCGGATTTGCGCTGGCGCAAGGAGGAGAAGGACATAGAGGCTCTGCCACAGCTTCAGCTTGCCATCCTGGAGAGAGCCGCGGCCAAAGTGAGGCCCGGAGGAACGTTGGTCTACTCGACTTGTACCGTGGAGCCGGAGGAAAACTTTGAGGTGGTCAAAGCGTTCCGCTCCGCTCACGCGGAGTTTGTTCCTGCCGACTTGGCGGAGAGGCTGCCTTTTTCGTTGTCAGATCCGCGGGACCGGCGTCAGGCGGAGAAGGGAATGTTGCAGCTCTTACCGCAGAGGCACGGGACGGACGGATTTTTCCTGGCGCAATTTACCAGGCGGGAAGTTTAGAACGCTGGCGATTAGGTGAATAATACTATGGAACGACAAGAACCGCTGGGCTGTGACCATACTATGGAACAACAAGAAGCGCGTGGCTGCAAAGAAGAAGAACTGGGGAAAATGTGTCTGGCCAACGGTCTGGCGCGTTTTCGGGGCAGTCAGGTCTTCCGCTGGGTTCAGGAACGCGCTGTGCGATCTTGGGCGGAAATGACGAACATCAAAGAAGCGGACAGGAAACTTTTGAGCGCCGTCCTGACTTTGCGGCCCTTGGAGCTGCTCAGGGAGCAGAGATCGCGCGACGGGACCCGGAAGTATCTTTTCGGCCTGGCAGACGGGGAGAGTATTGAATGTGTGCTCATGGATTATGAGCGCCGGCGGGCGCGGGACAGGCACACAGTTTGCGTTTCTACTCAGGTGGGGTGCCCGGTGGGCTGCGCCTTTTGCGCTACCGGTCTCGGCGGTTTCCGCCGCAATCTGACAGCGGGGGAGATCACGGGTCAGGTTCTGGAGCTGACCCGTAATCTCCGGCGGGAGGACGAGGGTTTTCAAGTGACCAATGTGGTTTTCATGGGGATGGGGGAGCCTTTCCTGAATTATGGGGCGGTGTTAAGAGCCATCGAGGTTTTGAACAGTCCTCAGGGGCAGAATATAGGCATGAGGAGGATGACGATCTCGACGAGCGGGGTGGTGCCCGGGATCCGGCGGTTGGCCCGGGACAATGCCCAGGTGGGATTAGCCGTCTCTCTGCATGCGGGGACCGATGCGGTGAGGGATGTCCTGGTGCCGATGAACCGGCGCTATCCTTTGGCGGAGCTGCTTGGGGCCTGCCGGGAATACGGCGAAATCAGCGGCCGCCGGATTACTTTTGAGGTGGCCTTGACGGAAAAAACGGCCAATGAACAGGAGGCATCTGCAGTGGCCAAACTTTTGCGAGGAATGTTGGCACATGTTAACCTGATCCCGGTCAACCCGGTGGCGGAGACAGGAATCAAACGGCCGGCGGAGAAGCGGGTGGCGGAGTTCGCCGGCATCCTGGCCGAGGCGGGAATCCCGGTCAGCGTCCGGGAGGAACGCGGGACAGATATTGAAGCGGCGTGTGGTCAACTGAGGCGGCGTTATGGGGAGTGAAACGGAAATGAGTCTGCTGGCTCGTTTTGAAGCGGTAGCGGAGAAACTGTTTACCGGAGCGTTCAAGAAGAACTCTGCCCGCTTGCAGCCGGTCGAGATCGCCAAAGAACTGGTCAAAGTGATGTTAAAACACAAACAGGTCAGCGTTTCAGCCGTATATGTGCCCAATGTCTACCGGGTTTTTCTTCATTCCGGCGACTGGAGCCCTTTGGCGACTTTCGGCGACGCACTTTTACTGGAACTCTCAAAATATCTGTACCAGGAAGGGGAGAAGTACGGTTGTACCTTTCTGACTAAACCTGCCATTGAACTGCATGAGGATGATACGGTGACCCCGCGCGAAATGTTTATCGAAGCTGACTTCGATGATTCAATTGTCGTAGATTGGGGAGATGAGGCGCCTGAAGCGGACGAGGAAGAAGACTGGCGCGAACAAACAAGTATTTTCCGGGAAGAAGTCAAGACAAACTTGCCTTCAGCCGCTCAACCCGGCAGGAATCCGGCTTATTATCTCGAAGTAATTGAGGGACCGGATGCTACCCAGATTTTCCCTGTGCCCCCGGAGGTGTTTTATCTGGGGCGCCATTCGCAGTGCCAAATCGTCCTGCACGATCCGGAGGTTTCCAGGAGGCACCTTAAGGTGACGGAGGAGGAGCAAGGCTGGCTGCTGGATGATCTGGGCAGTACGAACGGGACTTGGGTGAACGGCGAAAGGATCACGCGGCGGCTGGTCACGCCCGGGGAAAAGATTCGTCTCGGGCAAACGGTCGTCGTGATTCATCGCTAGCTGGTCAAAGAATTCCCGGAGGTAGGATATGCAAGCCATTCTTATCATTGGGCGGCTCCTGTTTGTGGCCCTGATTTATCTTTTTCTCTTCCGCATTTTGACGGTCTTAATTGCCGATTTACAGGTCAAAGGGCTGTTCCGTCCGCGCGAAAAGGAATTTGGGCAGTTGGAGGTGCTCAACGGTACGGAGACTCTGCCGAAAGGGAGGCGTTTCCGGGTCGACAACCGGGGGTTAAGCGTGGGGCGCGGTAAAAACAACGACATTATCATGCCGGATCATTTTGTTTCTCTCGACCATGCCGTTTTTCGCCGGCAGAAGGGGGTGACAATGCTGGAGGATCTGGGCAGTACGAACGGGACCTGGGTGAACGGAGAACGTATTAATTCCCCCGTACAGCTCGTTATTGGGGATTATGTGAAAATAGGAAGTATTACGTTCCAATACACGAGGTGGCAAAATGAGAATTCTAAGTTGCAGTGAAACCGGCCTTGTGCGCAAAAACAATGAAGACGCTTATCTCATTCTCCAAGACCGCGGTCTTCTGGCCGTGGCGGACGGGATGGGCGGGCATCTGGCGGGAGAGGTCGCGGCCAGAATGGCTTTGGCCCAGCTGGCCAAGTCTGCGGCCGAGTTGGACACCCTTGAGCGGGATACTCTCGGCGATTGGCTGCAGCGGAGTTTAACCGAAGCGAACAGGGTGGTGTACGCGTCTTCCCTTGCCAGCCCGGAGAGAAGGGGGATGGGCACTACTCTGACGGCCCTTCTCATTCTGAGACAAGAGGTTCTCATCGGGCATGTGGGAGACAGCCGGGCTTATTTGTGGCGGGGCGGTGAACTCATAGCCCTGACAGATGATCATTCATTGGTAGGTGAGCTTTTGCGCCTGGGGCAGATTTCACCGGAGGAGGCGGAGAAGCATCCGAAACGCAACATGATCATGCGGGCCGTAGGCGCGGCCGAAGAGATCGAGATTGACCTGCGCAAGGTTGAAACGCAGGCCCGGGACGTGTTCTTTCTCTGCACGGACGGGTTTTCCGACGTGGTGAAGGCGGAAGAAGTGCGTGACGAACTGGGGGCGGAACGTTCCTGGGAGGGCCATTTGGAAGCCTTGCGCCGGCTGGTGCTGGAGCGGGGCGCCCCGGACAACTTCACGCTGCTCTGCTGTGTTTTAGACTAGGGACGGTTTTTGTGCCGGGGCTTTCACGGCTGCGCAAGAAACAAGAGCCCGTTTCCCCGCTGGGATGAAAAAGTGAGGGTTATGAAAACGAAATTCAGCTTGCGGTTGATCATATTTGCTATATTGTGGCTGGGGCTGGGTGTGTTGCACTTGGAAGGAAAGCTGGACCCGCGTCTGCTCGGGCCGGCGGGGGCGTTTACTTTGCTGATGGCGGCGGGGGCCGTTCTGGAACGAGTGACCCGCTACCGGGGTGACCCCTTTATCCTGCCGACGGTGGAGGCTATTGTCAGTGTGGGGGTTGTCTTCTTGGCCCGGATCCGTCCGGATCTGGCTTTGCATCAACTGTGGTGGGCGATGGCCGGTTTAGTGCTTTATTATCTTTTGCTCTGGGGCCTGCGGGATTACCGGCGTCTGGGCAATCTTCAGTACTTCTGGGGTTTGGCGGCCGTGGGGCTTCTGGTCGTTACGCTCTTGTTCGGTGTGACTTCCGGCGGGGCGACCAGCTGGCTGCGCTTGGGTCCCTTTACGGTGGAGCCCGAAGAATTGGTCAAAGTGGCTCTGCTCCTGTTCTTGGCGTCTTATCTGGGAGAGCATGAGACCCTATTGCGGGTAGGGACTGTTCAGATAGGGAGGATGTCCGTCCCGGATGTCCGGACGCTCGGCCCCTTTCTGCTGATGGCGGCTTTTTCCCTGGGTCTCTTGGCGGCTCAGAAAAGTTTGGGCACGGCTCTGGTGTTTTATGCTCTTTTTGTCCTGCTGCTCTATGCGGTGACGGATCGGGCTCTCTACCTGGGGGTCTCCATTCCCGTCTTTCTCCTGACCGGTTGGCTGGGGTACACCCTTTTCGGGCATGTCCGGGTCAGGGTGGAAGCCTGGCTCAATCCTTGGCGGGATATTGCGGGGGGCGGGTACCAGATTGCCCAGTCCTTGTTTGCCATAGCCGGGGGCGGGGTGCTGGGGACGGGGCTGGGGAACGGAATCGCGGCCTTTCAGGTTCCCGCGGTCAGCACGGATTTCATTTTCGCGGCGATTGCCGAAGAGTTGGGATTTGTGGGAGCCATGGCCGTCATCTGTCTGTTTTTGATCGTGGTTCTCAGGGCTTTTTCGATCAGTATGAAGACTTCGGACCATTTCGGTCAGATTTTGGCGGCAGGGATCGGGATCCTCATCGGCACGGAATCCCTGGTAATTTTGACCGGGGTGACGAAGCTCTTGCCGTTGACCGGGATTCCGTTACCTTGGATTAGCTATGGGGGCAGTTCCATGCTCGTGCATTTTCTGCTGCTCGGGCTGTTGAGCCGTATTTCGCAGGCGGAAAGCAAAAACTCCCTGGCCGAGGCCAAAGGGAGGGAGTATGCCACATGATGCACGGCCTGCGGCGGGTGGCTTTAGGTTTGGCCTTCAGTTTTTTGACCCTCGGCTTGGGGCTGGTTTACTGGCAGGTGGTCCGCTCTCAGGTGTTGTTGGAGAATCCGGCCAACCGGCGTCTTATCGTTTTGGAGCAGAGGATTGAACGGGGAGGAATTTTCGATCGCAACGGCGAAATATTAGCTCAGACTGTGCTTAAGGCGGGACAAAAGGTGCGGGTTTATCCCAAAGGCGCTGAGTTTGAGCCTGCGGTAGGTTATGCCACCCTTTTGCACGGGTCTGCCGGCCTGGAAGGAGCTTTGGCGGATTGGCTTCTGGGGATGCGGAACGAAACCTTGACGCAGCAGGTTCGGCGGATATTTCAACTTCCCCGTCGGGGAGACGATGTGGTTCTGACCTTGGACGGCAAGCTGCAGCAGATTGCTTATGACGGCTTGCAAGGGAAAGCCGGGGCGGCGGTGGCTATTGATCCGCGCAACGGGCAGGTTCTGGCTTTGGCCAGTCGGCCCAGCTTTGATCCGAATGATCTTGACCGCAATTGGCCGGCGATTGTCTCGCAGAGCGGCAGCCCTTTGAGCAATCATGCCTTTTCCCTCTTTCCGCCGGGTTCCACTTTCAAGGTTGTGACGTCTCTGGATCTGTTCAGGGCCGGACTGAATACATCTCAACTCTACGATTGCACCGGCCAAACGATTATTGACGGGCAATATATTCCGGAGCAAAATCATGAGGCCCACGGCTGGGTGAATTACAATCTGGCTTTGGCCGATTCCTGCAATACTTATTTTGCGACTTTTGCCAATCAGGCCGGTCCGGCCAGCTTTTTGGCCGCGGCTAAAGCTTTTGGTTTCGGACAGAAGATACCTCTGGAATTGGATGTGCCTATGAGCAGACTGACCAATCAGGCGGCCCTGCCGGCGAAGCTGCCGGAGTCCCTTCTCCCGTCCAGTGCTTTCGGTCAGGGTCAGGTCATGGTGAGTCCTTTTCATATGGCACTGATTACCGCCTGCATTGCCGACCATGGGGTGATGATGAAACCTCACCTGGTGGACCGGGTTTTGGCTCCGGGGGGACAGGTTGTTTATACGGCGCCCACAGAACCTTGGTTACAGGTCATGAGCAAAGAAGAGGCGGACAAGATCACCAGCGCCATGATCACGGCTGTCAACGAGGGCACGGCTGCTCCCGGAGCTTTGCCCGGCGTCCAAGTGGCGGCCAAGACCGGTTCGGCCGAACCGGGGGGCAATGTCCCCACCCATGCCTGGTATATTGCCTTTGCCCCTGCGGATAAACCGACAATTGCGGTTGCAGTTCTTGTCCAGAACGGTGGGACGGGGGGAGGGGCAGCCGCCCCGATAGCCCGCCGGCTTATTGAAGCCGCATTAAGCGAAAGTAGGTGAAGAATGTGAGTAAAGTCTTCGGCGGGCGCTATGAAGTGATTGAACGCATCGGCGCAGGGGGTATGGCGATTGTCTATAAAGCCAAGGACCTGCTCCTCAACCGGATTGTCACCGTGAAGGTACTGCGCGAGCAGTTCCTCTCGGATGAGGATTTTGTTAAGCGTTTCCGCCGCGAGGCCCAGTCCGCGGCCAGCTTGTCTCATCCGAACATTGTTTCCATTTATGATGTCGGCAAGGACGGGAATATTGAATACATCGTCATGGAATACGTGGAGGGTCGCGATCTCAAGGAGATCATCCGTGAATTCGCGCCCTTATCCCCGGAGCAGGCGATTAACCTGACCCGCCAGATCGGTGAGGCTATCAGGCATGCGCATCAGCATCACATTATTCATCGGGATATTAAACCGCACAACATCCTGGTTACGGCGGAAGGGCGGGCCAAAGTCACGGATTTCGGTATTGCCCGGGCCGTGTCTGCCGCCACTGTCACCCACACCGGGGATATTGTCGGTTCTGTTCATTACCTTTCACCGGAGCAGGCCAAAGGGCTGCCCAGCGATGAACGGTCAGACCTCTATTCTCTCGGAATCATCCTGTATGAGCTCCTGACGGGAAAAGTACCCTATGATGGGGAGACGCCCATTGCCGTAGCTTTGAAACACCTGCAAGAGGTGCCGCCCCGGCCCAGCCAGCTCAATCCGCGGGTGGGGCCGGACCTGGAAAATGTCATTATGCGGGCGATTGCTAAGCCGGCGGAACAGAGGTACGCCACAGCCGGGGATTTTCTGGCCGACTTGGAGAAAGTGCGTTCCGGCCAGCCGGTGCCTAAACCGGAAGAACCGATGGATCTGGATGCGACCCAGGTCCATCGAGGGGTACGGCCCCTGACGGAAACGGCGGGCAGGATGAATTCGAACCCGGCGGAAGAACGGCCGGCGGAGAGCGCCGCGCCGGGAAGGCAGCGGAAGAAACGCCGGCGCTGGCCTTGGGTGGTGACGGCGATTGTCGTTCTGGCTTTGCTGGGCGCCGGGCTTTGGCTGCGCAGCTATCTGACAGTGGGCGACACCGTGGTTCCGTCGCTGGAAGGGAAGACCGTAAAGCAGGCGGAGGCTCTGCTGCAACAATACAAGCTGGTTTTGGGCCCTGATAATTCGGCGGAATACAGTGATACCGTGCCCAAAAACGAGATTATCAGCCAGGTGCCAGCCGCCAACTCTCCCGTCAAGATCGGGCATGAGGTGACGGTGGTCGTGAGCAAGGGAGCGCAGTTGATGAAGTTCCCCAATCTGATTAACCCGCCCTTGAGCAAAGAAAATGCCCTCATCGCCATCGGCAATGCGAATTTCACCGCGACTCCTACCATTACGGAGGTTCCCAGTTCAACCGTGCCGGCGGGAAGCGTGGTTGCTCAGGACCCGCCGCCTGATACGCTTTGGCACAAAGACGGAAACATTCAGTTGACGATCAGCACGGGTCCCCAGGTGCAAACCATTTCCATGCCCAATGTGGTGGGAAAATCGGCGGCTGAGGCGGCCAAGATTCTCCAGGCGCATAATCTTACTCCCGTGACGGACAGCCAGGATTCCACTCAATATCCCAAAGGGATGGTGATCAAGACGAACCCGGCCGCCAATTCTCCGGTTCAACAGGGAGCGAACGTCACCATCACGGTTTCGCGCGGCCCCGGGCCGATAGGATAAGGAGCCGATATGATCGAGGGTATTTTGCTTAAAGGGTATGGCGGTTTTTATTATGTGCTGGCGGAAGACCGGGTGTGGGAGTGTTCCTTACGCGGTCGTTTCCGTGTCCGGGACCAGGATTTTTTTCCGGGGGACAGGGTTGCGATTTTGCCCGGCAGAAAAGTGGCGACGATTGAAAAAGTCGAATCGCGGCGGAATAGCCTGGTGCGCCCCAGTGTAGCCAACGTGGATCAGGCTTTGCTTGTCTTTGCTATGGTCTCGCCGCAGCCGGACTTGAATCTTTTGGACCGCTTGCTTATTCAGGTGATCGGAGCGGGAATCAAACCTTTCCTGGTCCTGACGAAGTTCGACCTTTGGAGGCCGGCCCGGGAAGAAGAGGCAGTCTGGCAGGCCTATGCAAGGCTGGGTTATCTGCTGGCCCGGGTTTCCAACAAGACGGGGGAAGGGTTGGACCGGGTGCGGCCGGTTTTGCGGGGCCGGATTACTGTTTTGGCCGGGCCGTCCGGTGCGGGCAAATCCAGTCTGACGAATCTCCTGGTACCGGGGATGGAATTGAAAACCGGGGATGTGAGCCGCAAACTCAAGCGTGGGCGGCACACGACGCGCCACGTGGAACTTTTTGAGTGTGAGGGCGGATTGGTGGCGGATACTCCGGGATTTTCTGCGCTGGACCTCCCCGCCATGAAGAGAGAGGAACTAGCCGGCTTTTTCCCAGAGATGGACCCTTACCGGGGATTGTGCCGGTTCAAAAGCTGTCTGCATGACCGGGAGCCGGAGTGTGCAGTGAAGCGGGCAGTCGCGGCAGGAGACATTTTGGCCCCGCGTTATGATCATTACCGCCAGTTCCTGCAGGAAGTGATCGCCGCGGAAAGACGTTATTGAAGCCGGTTGGGCCAAAGGCCGGCTTATCAAGGTTAAAATTACGGACAAGGAAAGGAATTGGCATATGATTCAAATTGCACCTTCCATATTGTCCGCGGATTTCGCCCGCTTAGCCGCAGAGGTTAAGCGGGTGGAGGATGCCGGGGCGGATTGGCTGCATATTGATGTGATGGACGGGCACTTTGTGCCCAATTTGACGGTGGGGCCGGCTCTGGTGCAGTCGCTGCGGAAACATGTCCGGATTCCTTTTGACGTTCACCTGATGATCGAAGCCCCGGAACGGTTTGTGCCGGAGTTTGTGAAGGCGGGCGCCGACTTGGTGACAATTCATTGGGAGGCAACGCCCCATGTGCACCGGGTGATCCAGTTGATTAAAAGCCTGGGGGTCCGGGCGGGGGTGGCGCTCAATCCCGCCACTTCCGGGGAAGAGCTGGCCTATCTCTTCGACGATTTGGATGTGGTGTTGGTGATGACCGTCAACCCGGGTTTCGGCGGGCAAAAGTTTATCCCGGCGGTCGTGCCCAAGATCCGAGGCCTGCAGCGGGAATTGGCGCGGCGGAGCTCATCCTGCCTGATCGAGGTGGACGGGGGTATCAACAGCGAAACGGCGCCGATCGTGGCGGAAGCCGGGGCCGGCATATTGGTCGCCGGAGCGGCGGTCTTTGCCGCCGAGGATCCCGCGCAGGCGCTGCATGCTTTACGCCGGGCGGCAGAAGGGGCGGGCCCGCCGATTTGACCGACCCGGCAAAAAATACATCAAGGGGGAAGCGGTCTTCATCTCCGGGCCGGAGGCAGGGGCGTCGGTTCCGGATTGAACTCGGAGTTCCCGGGCCGCTAGGAGTTATGAGTTATGAGGGTATCAGTATTGGCCAACGGAATCTGGGATGCGGATTGGGGCAAGGATGAATTGGCCGGCGCAGCTTACCTTGTCTGCGCGGATGGGGGAGCCAACTCGGCTTTAAACAGCGGTCATTTTCCCCAGGCCGTCATCGGGGATCTGGATTCGATCACGCCGGAAAATCTGAGGCGCTGCCGGGAACGGCGGGTCGAGATTCGGTCTTACCCGCGGGAGAAGGACGAAACAGACCTGGAACTGGCCTTGGCTTTCGCCGAAGGACAAGCGCTGCCGGGGGAGGAGATAACTCTTTACGGGGCAACGGGCGGACGCCCGGACCATTTCTTGGGGAATCTGGCCCTCTTAATGGCTTATGCCCGCCGCGGGCGTAAGATCCGGATGAAAGACCCGCAGCAGGAGATGTGGATTATCCGGGGACGGGAGGTGTTGAAGGGCCGGGCGAAACAAGAGCTGTCTCTGATCGCCCTTTCAGAGACAGCTCTCGTCACGATTACGGGGGTGCATTATCCCCTGGACAAGGCGGTCTTGCGCCAGGATTCCCCCCGCGGCCTCAGTAATGTTTTTTTGGGCGAGGAAGCGACAGTGGAGGTCTGCCGGGGTCAGGTTCTGCTCATCCTCCGTTTCTCCTCTTAATGCAGTGCAAGCGCGGCTGAAACACAGGAAAGCCCCGGACTGAGCCAGAGGTCAGGAAGAAGCGGCCGAATTCAAGAGCCGCGAGACTTGGTCGAGCAGGAGGGCGAGATCGATGGGTTTGGCCAGGATCCTACTCACTCCCAAAGATTCATAACGGGGCAGGATTTCAGGGTCCAAATACCCCGAGACGACGATGATGGGTATGTTTTGAATTTGAGGTAAGTGTTCAATAATCGCATTGCCGGTCATGTCGGGAAGACGATGGTCAAGGATAAGCAGGTCCGGCCGGAAATCCGGCAGCTGCCTAATGGCTTCGCTCCCGGTGGGGTAATCCTGAATCACGGCCTGCATTGGCTCGAGGGCGTACTTATAGAGTTCGCGGATTGCCGGAAAATCTTCAACGATAGCAATACGTGCCATTCCGCTGCACCCTCCCACTCTGACAAGCTTGATGTCTATGTATTCGCCCCGCCGGGACGGAATTCCTGCAATTGAGTAATTTTGTAGATTATGTCGAATAAAGGAATATGAAAAAGACCCGGCCGAGGTCGGGTCTGCGGCAGGCTGCCGTCACTCTTTCATTAAATTGCACGTTGCACTTTGCCGGAACGCAAGCAACGGGTGCAAACATTAATCCGGGTGGGAGTACCGTTGACAAGTGCATGAACCTTTTGCAGATTGGGTTTCCAGGTTCTTTTGCTGCGAATATGAGAGTGGCTGACTTGAATTCCCGTCACAACTCCCTTGCCGCATATCGCACAGACGTTGGCCATGCTCAAAACCTCCTTTGCACCGAAAATGACACTTATACATTCTATCAGAGGTTAGAACGATTGGCAAGTTGCGGCACGCACGAGGGTATAGATTGAGTTCCAATAGGTAAGCGTAGAAGTGAAGCTCCTTGTTAAGCTGCGCTGACGAGCGCGAGCTTTTTGGCCGCGGTTCAGGATTGGCCGCCCGCCCCGGTCGCGTTAAATCCCGCGAACGCGGGGCGCGGAGATTTTGAATCTTATCACGGAACCTAGTAAAATGAGGGAGAACCTAGTAGAATGAGGGTAAATGCCTGCAAGGAGGACCTGGGATGGGTAAGGAAATAAGCAATCGCTTGGGGAAAATCGATATTTCGGAAGAAGTTATCGCCATCATCGCCGGGGCGGCGGCGGTGGAATGCTACGGCTTAGTGGGCATGTCCTCGCGCAAGATTACGGATGGCTTCGCGGAGATACTCGGCCGGGAGAATTTGGACCGGGGGGTCGTTGTTTCCATCCAGGACGATCGGGTTTTTATCGATTTGTATATCATCGTAGGGTACGGAGTGCGCATCTCGGAAGTGGCAGCCAATGTCATGGAAAGAGTGCGCTACACCACGGAAAACCTGACCGGTTTGAATGTGAGTGAAGTCAATGTCAATGTTCAAGGGGTCCGGGTACTTGATTAGAGTCTGGAGCGATAACTTGCCGGTCTTTCGGGCTATCAGACATGGCTCGGCAAGAGGTTTCCGGGAGGTTTGCCAGTTTGTGTGGAGTAGGGGGAAATGAGTTTGAAACCGGGCGCCGACTTGATGAACACGGTTGACGGAGCACAATGGAAAGAAATGATTGTTTCGGGAGCGCGGGCACTGGAAGAGAAAAAAGCGCAAGTGGACGCTTTGAATGTTTTTCCGGTTCCCGACGGTGATACGGGAACTAATATGCACTTGACCATTCAGAGCGCGGCAAGGGAGGTTGCCAAACTGTCCAATCCTTCGCTGGCGGAAGCGGCGGCGGTTGTTTCCATGGGTTCCCTGATGGGTGCCAGAGGCAATTCGGGTGTGATCCTCTCGCAACTGATGCGCGGGGTGGCCAAAGGGCTGGACGGTCTCGACGCCGCCAATGCCACGCAGGTGGCTCAATCTCTGCAGACGGGGGTTGAAACAGCCTACAAGGCGGTGATGAAGCCGGTCGAAGGGACGATTTTAACCGTGGCCAAAGAGACGGCGCGGGGGGCCTTGGCTCGGGCCAAACAGGGCGGCGGCGTCCTGGCTGCCCTCAGGGAAGGTTGTCAAAAGGGCGAAAAAGCTTTGGCGAGAACGCCCGAACTATTGCCGGTTCTCAAGCGGGCCGGAGTGGTGGATGCCGGGGGGCAGGGTTTCATCCTGATTCTCCGGGGGTGGATCTCGGCCTTGGAAGGAAACTCTGTTGTGCCGGAGGGCAAGACGGTCTCCGCCGCGGCGCCGGACCTGACTGAACGCTCGGCCGAACCCGCGGCGGGCGGATTGTTCAGAGTAGAGGATTTGGAGTATCCCTACTGTACGGAATTCCTCCTTAAAGGCAGGGAGATTCCCCTGGAACGCATCAAGCAGGATATGGCGGACTGGGGCGACAGCATGCTCGTGGTGGGTACTCCGGAGGTCGCCAAAATACATATCCATACCAAAAATCCGGGGCAGGTGTTGGATTATGCCTTGCGCTGGGGGGCTTTGCATGAGGTAGCCATACATAACATGTTGGCTCAAAATGAGGCGGCGGCCCATGCCGCTAAGGAAATGGGAGGAATTCCCGGCGAGGAGACGGCAGGAGTTGCCGGCGCGGGAGAAGGGCAGAGCGTTGAAGGGCAAAAGAACGACGAAACTTCCCCGGCTCAGCCCGGAGAGGGAGGGGGGGATTCGGACGTGTCTGTGCGCGGGACGGAAGCCGGGAGCCGGCGGGAAGAGCCCCTGAAGGAACAGGGAGTGGTCGCCGTGGCCGCGGGCGAAGGGATCGCCAGGGTGTTCGCCAGCCTGGGTGCGGACGGGGTGGTGTCCGGGGGCCAGACGATGAATCCGAGTACGGAGGATTTGGCGGCCGCGGTCAGGAAAGTGCGGGCCCGCCACATCTTTATCCTGCCGAACAATCCCAACATTGTCATGGCGGCGGAGCAGGTTCGGGAGCTTGTGACCGACCGCCGGGTGGAGGTTATCGCCAGCAGTTCTATTCCGCAGGGAATCGCGGCTCTGGTGAACTTTCAAACCGGGGCGAAAGCGGAGGAAAACGCGCAGGCTATGCGGGAGGCCTTGGAACGGGTAGGATCCGGTGAAATCACTTATGCCGTGAGGGACTCTCAGTTTGAAGGTTTCGAGATCGGCGAGGGGGATATTTTGGGCCTGGCGGAAGGGGAATTGGTGGCGGTCGGCAAGGACGTGCTGACAGTTACGGAAAAAACCCTGGAAAAAATGGACTGGCGCAATTATGACCTGGTTACGGTGTTTTACGGCCAGGAGACCGAAGCTGAGGAAGCGAAGAAACTGGAAAATTGGCTGCAGACGCAAAAATCCGAGGTCGAGGTGGAGGTTTATCCGGGAGGGCAGCCACTGTATTACTATATCTTGGGTGTTGAATAGGATCTTTTCGGAAGGTGAAACTGTGGCACGAATTAACGTTTTCGATATTCTGGGGCCGGTGATGGTGGGACCGTCGAGTTCGCATACGGCGGGCGCGGTGCGCCTGGGACTCATGGCGCGGAAGATCCTTGGCGATGAACCGCGGGAAGCCAAGATCATATTGCACGGTTCCTTTGCGGAAACCGGGAAAGGGCACGGAACGGATTTGGCTTTGGTGGCCGGGCTCTTAGGCATGCTGCCGGATGACGAGCGCATCCCTCGGGCCATGGAAATGGCGGCGGCCGCAGGCTTGAAAACCGTTTTCTCAGCCGGGGATTTGGGTGATGTCCATCCGAACAGTGTTCGTTTTGACCTGAAGGGGGCAACCGGACACGAGGCAACGGTCTTGGGTTGTTCCATCGGGGGAGGACAGATTGAGATCCGCGGCATCGATGAATTTCCGGTCATGCTGAGGGGAGATTACCCGACTTTGGTCATTTTGCACCAAGATCTTCCCGGAGTGGTAGCGCAGGTGACCGCTATTCTCGCGGCTGCCCAGATCAACATCGCCGAGATGCGGGTTTCCCGGGAGAAGAAAGGCGCAGTGGCCTTAACGGTTGTGGAAATGGACCAAAAAATCGATCCGGCGGTCGCGGCGCTCCTGGGCAAAATGCCGGTTTTAAAGCGTTCAATGACGATCGATCCCTTGGTCTAGGAGGTAAAAATGCGGTCATACATGGATTTGGTGCAGGCAGCGAACCAACAGAAGAAGAAAATTGGCCGGGTGGTCCTGCAGGAGCAGGCGAGTGAGCTGGAAAAGACGGCCGAGGAGCTTTTTGAGCGGATGCGGGCCAATTTGCGGGTAATGTATCAGGCGGTTGAGACAGGCTTGAAGAAGAAAGAGCACTCACTTTCCGGCTTGTCCGGCGGGGATGCGGTCAAAGTGGAGCAGAGGCGTTTAAACGGGCAGAGTCTGGTGGGAGACCGCTTGAGCGGGGCGGTTGCCAGGGCCCTGGCCGTGGCGGAAGTCAACGCCGGGATGGGGAAGATCGTCGCGGCGCCGACAGCCGGCTCATGCGGGGTGCTGCCTGGGGTCTTGCTGACGGTGCAGGAGAGCGGCAACTACCCGGAAGAAGAGGTGGTGCTGGCCTTGTTTACGGCGGCAGGGCTGGGGATGGTCGTGGCCGAGCGGGCGACTCTTGCCGGTGCCGAGGGCGGCTGCCAGGCGGAGATCGGTTCGGCCGCCGCTATGGCGGCGGCGGCGGCGGTCGAGCTTGCCGGGGGCACCCCGGAAGAGACAGCTCATGCCGCTGCGATTACGATGAAATCTTTTCTTGGCCTGGTCTGCGATCCGGTGGCAGGGTTGGTTGAGGTCCCTTGTATCAAACGTAACGCTACGGCCGCCGTTCTGGCCCTGACCGGTGCCGAAATGGCCCTGGCGGGGGTGAAAAGCGCGATTCCGCTGGATGAGGTCATCGATACCATGGCCCTGATCGGCAGGCAGTTGCCCTGTTCACTGCGGGAAACCGCTCAGGGAGGGTTGGCCGCTACCCCGACGGCACGAAAGATTCAGTTGACATTGCCATGAATACGCTGCGGCTGGTGCTGGCGAACTTACGCAAAGCCGCGGTGGCGGAGGAAAGACAAGGGTATACCAACACGGGCGCCCTGGGCGGATTCAGTGTCTTCCTCAACGGTATACTCCCCCGGCTGGAACAGCTTGTGCCCGGACGGAACCTGACTCTGATGAGGCAGATCGCCTTGCGTTATGCGCATATGAGTCCGCTGAAGAGGCGGGAGGCTTTTCCCGCCCTTCTGGCGGAGATAGACGGACTGACGGAGGAGGCGGGAGAGCAGCGGCCGGCGGGAGAGGAGCGGAGTGTGAGCGGAGAGGAGCGGCTCACGGCGGAGAAGCGGAGTGTGAGCGGAGAGGAGCAGCCGGCGGCGGCCGGCGGGCCGGGCGTTTGCGGCCGGCCCAGTGCACTCAGCCCCGGAGGACATGGGAAAGGGGCCGGAATTTCCGGCTTCCCGGAAAAGGTCAAAGACTCGTCTTTGCAGTTCCTTAAGGGGGTTGGGCCGGAGCGGATGAAGCAATTGCAAGGCCTGGGTCTGGAAACGGCCCGGGACTTACTGCTTTATTTCCCCAGGCGCTACGAGGATCGCCGTCTCAGGAGTTTTGAAGAGTTGCGGGACGGGGAGACGGCGAGCGTTTACGGAACGGTGGTCTACGGGCAGGTTTCTCCCGGAAGAATCAAGGTAATCAAACTGGGGATTGAGCAGGGGAGGCACGTTATCCAGGCCGTGTGGTTTAACCGGACTTATGTCCTCAGGCAGTATCCGGTCGGGACCCGGGTGGTGGTTACGGGCAAGATTCAATGTCAGAGGCATCTTTGTGAAATTCTGGCCGCAGACATTGAAAGTGCGGACGGGGAAGGAAGCGCCCGGGATGAGATCGTCCCGGTGTACTCGGAAACAGCCCGCCTGTCTTCCAAAACGTTGCGGGGAATTGTCCGCCAGGTCGTCGACCGGACGGAGGGTTTGTTTCCCGAGTTTTTGGGGGCGGGGGCCGGCGAGAAGTGGATGGAGCGCGCGCAGGCTTATCGCGAGATTCATTTTCCCCGGTCCGCGGAGAGCCTGGCCTTGGCCAGGACACGCCTGGTTTGGGAGGAGGTTCTCTTCCTGCAGTTAGCGGTTGCTCTCCTGCGCCGGGGGCCGGCGGACGCGGCGAGCCCAGCCTTGAACAGGGATACCGGGATGGTGGCCGGATTGCTGGCGGGCTTGCCTTTCGGTTTGACCAAAGCGCAGGAGCGGGTGATCGGGGAGATTCTGCGCGACATGGCTGGGACGAAGGGGATGGCTCGCTTAGTTCAGGGTGATGTGGGTTCGGGCAAGACCGTGGTGGCCATGGCGGCTCTGCTGCGGGCTGTGGAATCAGGCTATCAGGGGGCGATGATGGCTCCGACGGAAATTTTGGCTGAACAGCATTATCAGTCCTTGGAAAAGTCCCTTACTCCTTTAGGTGTGAAAATTGCCCTTCTGCTGGGCAGCCAGAGCCGTTCGCTGCGTGACGAGACTTTGAGGCGGCTCGCGCTGGGCCAGGTTCAGGTCGTCGTCGGGACCCATGCTTTGATCCAGGAAAGTGTGAGCTTCCGGCGTCTGGGCTTGGCGGTTACCGATGAGCAGCACCGCTTCGGCGTGCGCCAACGCTCTTTGCTGCGAGGAAAAGGGGAAAGTCCGCACGTCCTTGTCCTAACGGCGACCCCGATTCCGCGAACTTTGGCTTTGACGCTCTACGGAGACCTGCAGCTTTCCGTGATTGATGAAATGCCCGCGGGACGGAAACCGGTTCTGACGCGCCGGCTGAGTGAACGGGGCCGGCCGAGCCTGGAAAAGTTTATGGAAGAACAGATGAGCCGGGGGCGGCAAATTTACGTCGTCTGCCCACTGGTGCAGGGCTCCGAGATGTCGGATTTGGTATCGGCTGAAGAGAGGGCGGAGGCCTTGCAAAGGCGTTTTCCCCAGCAGCGGATCGCCCTCCTGCACGGCCGCATGAAAGGCGGGGAAAAGGAAGCCGTAATGCATGAGTTTCAACGGGGCGGGATTCACATCCTGGTGGCAACCACTGTGGTGGAAGTCGGGGTAAATGTTCCGAACGCGTCCGTGATGGTGATCGAAGGGGCGGAACGGTTCGGATTGGCCCAGTTGCACCAATTGCGCGGACGGGTCGGACGGGGAAGCGAGCAGTCCTACTGCATTCTGATGTCGGAGGCTAAATCAAGCCGCCGCTTGGAGGTGCTGTGCCGGACCCAGGACGGCTTTAAAATCGCGGAAGAGGATCTGCGCCTGCGCGGGCCGGGGGAACTCATGGGTACCCGGCAGCACGGACTTCCGGAGCTGCGCCTGACAGACCTGTCTCGGGACGGACTCCTGGTCGAACAAGCCCATCTCTTTGCTCAGAAGGTTTTGGCGGAGCCGGACAGGTATCAAGCCGTGTTGGAGGCGGTATCCGGCCTTTATGATTCCGGTAAAACGGGAATCCACTAACGCGGCTTTTTTTGCACGATTTTGCCAGGTATGTTTTTGCCTGTGGGGCGAATAATAGTGATGGAAGCCGTGAAAAAAGGAAAAAATATTGGCGGCAGCGAAGCAGGTCTGCCGCTCCAACAACAGACAGAGGAGGTGCGCGCATGGCTGACCAAGGGAAGAACGAGATTCGGCTGACTCCCGAAATGGAACAGTTCAAGTACGAGGTGGCTCAAGAAATTGGCATAGCCAATCGCAAACACAAGCGCTTCCCCAACACCGCCAATAAATAAGGTTATAGTAAGGATGAGATGACAGTCAGAAAAGGAGCGGATCCGGCCGCTCCTTTTTTCTGGTGGTGCGCCAACCGCCGGATGAGCGGTCGCTTCACCTACTGCAAGTAACGTTCATAGTCTTCCGGATTGATGCCCGGATGAAGGCTGAGGCCGAGTGCTCCGGCTATAATCCTGGCGGTGACGTCAATCAAGGAGTCTATTTCTTTGGGAGTGACCATGAGTGTCCCTTTATAAGGAGAGAGGACTTTTTCCATGATGTTTTGCATGAATTGCGGATTGAGGCCTTTGTAGATTTTGTAGAGGGTGGGGCTGGTCTTCAACTCATCCAGCAAGACGTCAAGCGTGTTGCCGGAAATGACCGCGGCGTTAACGACGGTGGGCAGGCCGATGGCTAAGACTTTACAGCCGATGTTTTCTTCGTTGATTCCGGCGCGGTGGTTGCCGACCCCAGAGCCCGGGTGGATTCCCGTATCGGCCAGTTGGATGCTGGTCCCGATGCGCTCTAAGGATCCGGCGGCCAAGGCATCGACGGCAATGACCAAGTCCGGTTTGACGTGTTCGACAATTCCCCGGATGATTTCGGCCGTTTCGATTCCGGTGAGGCCGAGGACTCCGGGGGCTATGGCACTGACCTCGCGGAGCTTCCCCTTCAATTCGTTCGGCGACTGTTTGAACAGGTGGCGGGTTACCAGGCTTTTGTTGATGACTTTGGGTCCCAGGGCGTCAGGCGTGGCATTCCAGTTGCCCAGGCCGACGAGGAGAACCCCGGCATCCTCCCCGATCCCCATCAGTTCCGTTAATTTACCGGCCAGGACTTGGGTGATTTCGCGCTGGGTGTCGCGGTCATTGTCGCGAATTTGCGGGGCCTCCATCGTGACGTAACGCCCTTTGGGTTTGTTCATTTCCTTAACACCCTCGTCAGTCTCAATGGTGATGGTCGTCACGTTACAGTGTTCATAGCGCTCCTCATCCATCCGCACGCCGGGAACTTCGGTTCCCGTTTCCCCCCGGAGAATTTCGTGGGCTTCGAGCGCCAAATCCAAGTTGACAGTCAGATGTCGGTATAATTCGCTTTTTTTCATGGGATCCTCCTCGTTTCGCTTCTTCGGGCAGGCTGATAGGTCGGGATCACCGGCTTGACTGGGATTAGAATTATCTGGAGTTGTTCAAGGGTTCGAGAGGGGAGCTATCGAGAAGAAGAATATCGGGAGGAAAAATATCGGGAGCGGAGAATAGAAGAATCACGGGGTGAAGACGGGTGAGGCCCGAGCGCAAACTAAACCGGGTTGAGCACGGAGTTAGTATTGAATCCCGAGGCGAATTTTATCCACGGTTCGGTCTTTTGGCTGGGGGACGCTTTGTGCTATACTAAAATAGATAAAGTATAACATCGAGTCATGGCCGGTGTGAGAAAGACGCTTGGGAGCCGGTGGAACGACAAAGGGGGCCTTCAGGCGGGAGAAAGGAACGGTTTTTGTTTCTATGCGGATCATAGCGGGCGAGTTACGGGGAAGACGGCTGAGAGCGGTTGAAGGGCGTCAGACCAGACCGACCGCCTCCAAGGTCAAAGGGGCTGTTTTTAATGTTCTTCGGGACAAGCTGGAGGGAGCTTTCGTGCTTGACCTTTTTGCCGGTACCGGAAGCCTGGCCTTAGAGGCGCTTTCCCGGGGAGCAAAAGAGGCGGTTCTGGTGGAGAACGGCCGGGCAGCCGCCCGGGTGATCGGGGCCAACATTCGCTTGGCCGGTATGCAAGAGAGGGTCCGCTTATGGTGCATGGATGCCTTCGTTTATTTGAGAGAGCACAAGGACCCGGTGTTTGATTTAATTTTTCTTGACCCTCCCTACAGGCTGGGACTGGTGGACAGGGCTCTGGCGGAGTTGAGTGAGCCGTGCCGCTTGCATCCGGGCGGGGTTATTGTGGCCGAGACGGCGAAGGATGAGTCCATCTTGGTTCCGAAACGGTTTGAAACGAGAAAGACAGCGTCATACGGGGATACGGTGGTCCGGTATTTGCAATGCACGGACGTCGAGCCGGGCCGATAGCGTTCCGCAGTATGTGCCGACGGCAAGTGTGCCCGCTCAGGCGACAGAATTTGGCTTCCATACAGACGAGAAGGAGAGGATGGGTTTGGATAACGATGTTCTGGCGATGATCGAAGAACTTGAGGAAATCGTGGATCGTGGAACAAAAATCCCTATGACGGGTAAGGTCTTGGTGGATGACACAGGGGTCTTTGACATTTTGGACCGCATCCGTGCCGCTCTGCCCGAGGAGATTCAGGATGCCAAATGGATCCTGAGCGAAAGGCAAAGGATTATTAACGAAGCCGAGACCGAAGCTCAGAAGATCGTGGAGCGGGGCAAGAGTTATGCGGAGAAGATGGCGGGGGAAGACGAAATTGCCAAACAGGCCGAAGCTTATGCCGAAGACATCGTCAAGAAGGCTCAGGCTTATGCCCGGGAGGTCAAGGCCGGGGCGGCCCAATATGCGGATGAACTGCTGGGGCACGTGGACGCACGGCTGCAGGACAGTTTGCAATCCTTGAGGCACAACCGCGAGGAACTGAGAACGATGGCTAAGAGAGAGGAGCAGGAGAAGAAGCAGGAGAAGAAACCGGATAACGAGAAAAAACCGGATAAAGAGAAAAAAGCCGAGGCCTGAGGATCGGTCTTCGGATTCGATAGGCGCAAGCGATCGCTGTCAGGGGAAAAATCATTTAACTTGAGCGGGACAATACCCTGCGCAAGAAGGCCAGGAGAAACAGGAGAGCTATGCTGCCCAGGAAGAAGCGGGCGCTCAGAGCCAAAGATCCGAGCCAGATGTCGGTTCCTGCCGGAACGGACCAGGCAGGGCCGGAAACCGGGACCGGAGTCAGGCGAAGAAAAACCTGACTGAGGATGAGGGCTAAAAAAGCGTGGAGGAAGCGTGCCAAGGCAAAAGGGAAAAGCCTTAAATCCGTGGCGGAGATGAAACCTGCCACCTGGGCGAAAACCGAAAGCCCGCTCCAACCCATGATCAGGGCGAGGCCCGCCACTTGGGTGCCGAGTTGGGAAGAGGCTTTGACCATCCCCTGACAGCCGAGGGTCATTTCCAAAAGGCCGTCCAGGAGGGACTTAAGTGCCGGCAAAGGCAGGAAGTATTGTCCCAAAGGATGAAGCAGAACTGCCAGGTATAGGGTGATTTTCCACAGGGTCAAAAGGCGGACGAGAACGGCGAAAAAAGCAATGTAACCGCCGACCGCCAAAACGGTAGTCACGCTCTGTTGAACAGCCTGCCCCAGAATGCGGCCGAGGGGGCGATCATCTTTTGCTCTGAAGGCCAGCAGAGCTTGCCAGGCTTTACGGAGGGAAGGACGGCCCGTCTCTTTCGCCGGGGGGTAGGGACCGTAAAAACGAAAAAGTATGCCGACGGCGAGATTGCTGAGGTAGACGGACCCGGCCAAGAGCGGGCCCAGTCCGGGTCGCCCCAGGAGCCCGGCGGCCACAGCCCCGAAAATGAAGCCGGGGCTGGGGTTATTGGTGAAAGAAAGGAGCCGTTCGCCTTCCGCTCGCGTAATTTCTCCCTCCTGCCGCAGTTTGGCGGTTAGGACCGCACCCATGGGAAAACCGGATGAATACCCCATGGCCACCACGAAAGCCGCCTTTCCGGGGAGGCGAAAGAGCGGACGCATCAAAGGTTCCAGGAGGACGCCCAGAAAATGGACCAGACCGGTCCCCGCGAAAAGGTCGGAGAGAATGAAAAAGGGGAGCAGGGCGGGAAGAACATAACGGCCCCAAAGCTCAATGCCGCCGGCAGCCGCGGAAAGAACTTCCTGAGGATACATGAACATAGCCACGGCGAGAATAAGAATGAAGAGAGGACGTATGGCTTTAGACATCGAATCACCGTCCAAGTTCAAAGGTGCGGGCTGAAGGTTGTAAGAGCAGAGTCTTGTTTCTTTCGGTCTTTAGAGTATATGGGGGGAGGGTTGTCTTCTAGAAGTATTTTGTTTAGGAGGGGAGAATGGGCAAGAAGGGTCTGGTTCTGGGAGCAGGCGGAGCGAGAGGATTTGCGCATCTGGGAGTCCTTCAGGTTCTCAGAGAGGAAAACATTCGGCCGGATCTGGTCGTGGGTTGCAGTGCCGGGGCTATTTTCGGGGCAATCTGGGCGACGGGTCTTGACCTGGAGCGCGTGGAGAGGCTTCTCATCTATCCCGGTTTTACCAAACGTTTGTTTGACGTTTCCGTGCCGCGGGAAGGCCTGTTCAAGGGCGACCGAGTCTTGGAGGTCATGCGCCTGCTGACCCGGGATGCGACCTTCGAGGATTTGGAAGTCCCTTTGGCGGTTGTGGCGACGGATTTAGAAACCGGGGATCTGGTGGTCTTCCGGGAAGGAAGCGTTGCTCAGGCGGTCAGGGCCAGCATCTCCATCCCGGGGGTTTTTCGGCCCTATCGCTATCAGGACCGCCTTCTCGTCGACGGTGCCGTGAAGAATCGCCTGCCGGTCCACGTGGCGCGGGAGATGGGAGCGGAAAAGGTCTTGGCCGTGGACGTGAAAAAAGGCCTGAACGGCAAAATAGGCGGGACGCTGGACGTCTTGATGCAGTCGGTGGAAATCCTGCAGGAGGAGGTTTTCCGCAGCCACTGCCTTGATGCGGATCTCTTGCTCCAGCCTGAGGTGGGACATATTGGCAGTCTTCAATTTGACGCCGCTGCCGAGACGATCGACATCGGGCGGGAGGCGGCCCTGGCACAATGTTCTGAAATAAGAAGGCTGATGGAGTAAGGACTTGAAAAACGGAGAAAAACTGTGGTACACTCACTAAGGCAGTCGCCGTAAAAGACGGGCGGATGCCCGTATGGGAGCAGCGCCAGCACTCGACGTTTGAACCGAGACCGGCGCTCGGCGCGGGTTTCGCATCCGGTGCAGGATCGCCCCCGGGGGTGTTTTTACTGTTGCGGATGTAAGTTTTTAACTCTTTTGTAGGGGAGCTGAAGCAAATGTACATTTTGGTCATTAACTGTGGCAGTTCTTCGCTAAAGTATCAACTGCTCGACACGGTGACCCGGAATCCTCTGGCCAAGGGTTTAGTGGAGCGGATTGGCATGTCCGGTTCGGGTTTGACCCACCGGCCGGCGGGAAAAGACGCGAAAGCCGCGGTGCTCGAAATTCCCGATCACACGGTGGCGATCCGGCTGGTCCTGGACACTCTGGTCGATCCCACATACGGCGTAATGCAAAATCTGGGACAGATTGGGGCCGTGGGGCACCGGGTTGTCCACGGTGGGGAGGAATTTGCCCAGTCCGCGTTGGTAACCGCCGAGGTCATGAAGGGAATCGAAGACTGTGTGGAACTGGCACCCCTGCACAATCCCCCCAATATTGCCGGTATTAAAGCCTGCCAAAAACTGATGCCGGGTGTGCCGCAGGTGGCGGTCTTTGACACGGCCTTTCACCAGACCATGCCCAGAGAGGCCTACATTTACGGTTTGCCGTATGAGATGTACGAAAAATACAAGATTCGCCGCTATGGATTTCACGGTACTTCGCATAAATATGTCAGTCAACGGGCGGCGGTCCTCTTGCAAAAGCCCTTGGCAAGCCTGAAACTAATCAGCTGCCATTTGGGCAACGGTTCTTCGATCACGGCTGTCAGAGGGGGCAAGTCGGTGGAAACATCGATGGGATTCACCCCTTTGGAAGGGCTGATGATGGGCACCCGCTCGGGGAATCTCGATCCGGCCATTGTGTCCTATATCATGCGTAAGGAAAACATGGATTTTGAACAAATCAATGACTTCCTCAATAAACGCTCGGGGGTTCTGGGCGTCTCAGGCGTGAGCAGCGATTTCCGGGATATCGAAGCGGCGGCGCAGCAAGGCAATGGGAGGGCCCAACTCGCTCTCGATATTTTTGCTCACGATGTCAAAGAGTACATCGGCGCCTATGCGGCTATTCTGGACGGGGTGGACGCGATTATCTTTACGGCCGGTTTGGGGGAAAATTCCGCCGGCATGCGTGAGGCAGTCTGCGGCGGACTCAGCTATATGGGCGTCGCCGTTGACCCGGAAAAGAATAAAGTGCGCGGCGAAGAAGTGGATATTTCGGCCGAGGGAACGCGCTGCCCGATCCTGGTGATTCCGACCAACGAGGAACTCATGATTGCTCTGGAGACGGAGGAGGTTGTCAGAGGTCTGTGAGACCGGTTTCCCGACCGGTTTTCCGTTTCCTTGACAACATATTTGCGGGCCCATATAATATAGACTGTGTATCGGGGTGATGAGATATGAAAGTGAATATCACCAGGGTTCGCCGTGCTGCCGGTGAGACGGCTCAGTTTGACTTGGAGGAAGATTTTCCGCCTTTTGAGTTCGCAAGTGAGACGATTTCTTTCCTATCTCCGGTACACGTTCAGCTTCGGGTGCATAACACAGGAAAGTTACTGCTGGCGCAGGGGATTGTTGTCACAGAGCTGAAGGCGGTCTGCGGCCGTTGTCTGGAGGATTTCCGCTATCCTATGAATCTGAGCTTTGAAGATGAATGGGTTTATGCTCCTTCAGCCACAGAAGAACAGCAAGAATCCGCTTTTTTGTTTGAGAAAGATGAATTCATGATCAATGAGCGCATTCTGGAACAGATAGTTCTGGCCTTGCCCATGAAGTTTGTCTGTACACCCAATTGCCAGGGCTTATGCCAGCTGTGCGGCGCCAATTTGAACCGGGAAAAGTGCCGGTGTGTGACAAGCGAGGCCGACCCGAGGCTGGCCGGCTTAGCGAAATTAACATTGGACGATTGACTTTTATGAAGGGGGTGTAACCATGGGTGTTGCTCAACATCGCCAATCCAAAGCTCGGGTGCGCAAACGCCGGGCTATGTGGAAATTATCCGCGCCGAATATCACCGAATGTCCCCAATGCCATAAGTTAAAACTGGCGCATCATGTCTGCCCCGCCTGCGGGTATTACAAGTCCAAAAAAGTTCTTACCGTCAGCGAGTAAGCCTTTGCCCGCGGAAGCGGGAGTCTTACAATTGGTTCAGTAAAGCTGATCTGGTTCAGTCAAGCTGATCGGCACATGAGAATAGCGGCCGCTCGGGCAATCCCCGGGCGGTTTTCGCTTTCCGGCCGCAAAGCAGCCTGGCGCGGCTGGGCAAAGCGAACGACTCATGCCAATGACTGCCGAAACTTGGCTTATGTTGCCGAAACTTGGCTTAGATCAGGAAAAACTGCGAAGGATTGTTGCCTTCGCTTGCACAGGGGAGGTGCTTCGGTTATAATTATGACCAGGTAATAAAAATCGAACCAGGGTCATGATAATGACCGAGACGGGTGATGGGGCATGCGCTATCAGCAAAAAGAACGGCGGCAGGAAAACCTGCGGGACATTATTGCCCGCAATCCGCTCCTGACCGACCGCGAATTGGCAGTGTATTTCGGAGTGAGTGTACCGACGATCCGCTTGGACCGGGCGGAGTTGGGCATAGCGGAACTCAGACAGCGCACCCGGCTGGTGGCGAACGAGGCTATCGAGTTAAGGGCACTGGGTCAACAGGAGATTGTGGGGAAGCTTTTGGAGCTGAAGATCGGACGCTGTGGGCGCTCGGAACTGATGATTGATAAGACGATGATCCTGACCAAAGCCCAGGCAGCCCGCGGACACCATTTGTTCGGACAAGCCAATTCCCTGGCGGTGGCTCTGATCGATGCCGAGGTCGCCCTGACCGGGAGTGCGGAAGTCAAATTTCTCAGACCGGTCCGGCTGAAGGAGCGAGTGGTGGCCGAAGGAAGGGTCATCAAACGCAAAAAGGATAAGTATTGGATTGAGGTGGTCTCCCGGGTTAACGGGGAGGATGTTCTGAGCGGCAAATGGATTATGTTCGGTTTTGCGGCCGCCGCCTTTGCCGCGGGAGAGGGGGAATGAAAGATGAAGATTGCGGTGGACGCCATGGGGGGAGACCATGCCCCCGGGGAAATCGTCAAAGGGGCCTGCCAGGCGGCGGAGGCTTTTCCTCAGCTGGAACTGATCCTGGTGGGAAGAGAAAGGGAGATCAAACCCTTCTTGCCGAACGGTTCCCAGCCTGGGAATGTGGTTATCCGCCAGGCCGAGGAAACCGTGGCTATGGGTGAACATCCCGCTCAAGCCGTGCGCAGCAAAAAAGATTCTTCGATCGTCGTGGCAACCCGGATGGTCAGGGAGAAGGAGGCGGACGCTCTCGTCAGCGCGGGGAGCACAGGAGCGCAAATGGCGGCTTCGCTCCTGGGCTTGGGCCGGATCAAGGGGGTGGAGCGTCCGGCCATTGCCACAGTCATGCCCACCTTGGAAGGCGGGAAGCTGGTCTTGGATGTGGGTGCCAATCCCGACGCGAAAGCGGAACACCTTCTGCAATACGCCCGGATGGGCAGCATCTACGCGGAGAGGATTCTCGGCCTCAGGGAGCCCCGGGTTGGGCTTTTGAACATCGGGGGTGAAGAAGGAAAAGGAAACGACCTGACCCAACACGCCTATCCGCTGCTCAAGGCCAGCGGGTTGAACTTTATCGGAAATATCGAGGGCCGGGATGTACCGTATGGCCGGGCGGACGTCGTCGTCTGCGACGGCTTCGTAGGGAACGTCCTGCTGAAAACGGCCGAAGGATTGGCCGGTGCGTTCTTTGAGCAGATCAAAGAGAAAATCACTTCTTCGCCGGTGCGCAAATTGGGAGCTCTTATGGTCAAACCCGGCCTCAAAGAGATCGCCCGGAGTCTGGATTACGCCGAATACGGCGGGGCGCCCCTCTTAGGGGTGAACGGGATCAGCATCATTTGTCACGGCAGTTCCAAAGCCAAAGCGATTCGCAATGCGGTCCGGGTCGCCAAAGAATGCGTGCAGTCCCGTTTTGTGGAAGAAATCAGCCGGGCTCTGCGGCCGGCGGACCGATAGTGCCGGAGGGTGTTGGGACGGGGGTCCTGTCCCGGCGGAGTGGACTGAGCCGGTGGAGTAGACTAAGAAGTTATGGGGGGTTAAGTAATGTACAGCGTGGGAATCGTGGGCACAGGCTCCTATGCCCCGGAGAAGGTCTTGACCAATGCCGATTTGGAGAAAATGGTGGACACGAATGACGAGTGGATCACGACGCGCACCGGGATCAAAGAACGGCACATTGTGCCGGACGGGATGCCGGTGTCCGAATTGTGCTACCAGGCAGCCCTGCGGGCCTTGGCGGCCGCGAGGGTGGGCGCGGAGGAACTCGACCTCGTGATCGTCATGACGGTGACGGGTGACTATCCGTTTCCGGCTACGGCTTGTCTGGTCGCCGAGCGCCTGGGGGCCAAGAACTGTGCGGCTTTCGATTTGGAAGCGGGCTGCAGTGGTTTTATCTACGGCGCGGCCACGGCCAGTCAGTTTATTGCCACCGGCATGTACCGCAGTGCTCTCGTGATCGGGGCGGAAACTTTGAGCAAGCTGGTGAATTGGGAGGATCGATCCACCTGTGTCTTGTTCGGAGACGGCGCCGGGGCGGCCGTTTTGCAACGAGTGGAGGAGGGCGCCGGTTTCCTGAGTTTCGAATTGGGAGCGGACGGCGGCGGCGGGGATCTGCTGATGCTGCCCGCGGGGGGTTCGGCCCACCCGCCGAGCGTTGAGACCCTGGCAGAGAAGATGCATACGATTCACATGGCGGGTAACGAGGTGTTTAAGTTTGCCGTCCGGATCATGGGAGAGGCAGCTGTCAAAGCTTTGGAGAAGGCCGGTTTGAGAAAAGAAGAGGTAGACCTCTTAGTGCCGCATCAGGCCAATATGCGGATTGTGGAGTCCGCCGTCAAGAGATTAGGCATTTCCCCCGAAAAAGTCGTGATCAATTTGGACCGCTATGGCAACATGTCGGCGGCTTCCATTCCGGTCGCTTTAGATGAGGCAGTGAGGGGAGGCCGGGTAGCCCAAGGAGATATTTTGCTCATGGTCGCTTTCGGAGCGGGCTTGACTTGGGGAGCGGCGGTGCTCAAATGGGCAGGGAAGGAGTGGAACGGTTGATACGGACGAGAATCTGTGACCTGTTAAATATCGAGTACCCTGTCTTTCAGGGAGGGATGGCCTGGGTCGCCACGGGGGAGTTGGCGGCCGCGGTCTCCGAAGCCGGGGGTCTGGGTATTATCGGGGCCGGCCAAGCCCCGGCGTCCTGGGTGGAGGCGGAGATTGCCAAAGTCAAAAAACTTACGTCTAAGCCCTTTGGGGTCAACGTGATGCTTATGTCCCCCTTCGTCGAGGAAATCATCCGGGTCATTGTCAGGGAGCGGGTACCGGTCATCACCACCGGGGCGGGAAATCCCGGGAAGTATGTACCGGTGCTGAAGGAAGTGGGAACAAAAGTTATACCGGTTGTTGCTTCCGTAGCCTTGGCCAAAAGATTGGAAAAGGCCGGTGCCGATGCCTTGGTCGCGGAGGGGATGGAGTCCGGCGGGCATGTCGGCGAGGTCTGCACCCTGCCGCTCGTGCCCCAGGTGGTGGATGCCGTACACATTCCGGTGATTGCCGCCGGGGGCATCGCGGATGGGCGCGGCTTGCTGGCGGCCTTGGCTCTGGGAGCCGAGGGAGTTCAGATGGGCACCCGTTTCATGTGTGCCGAGGAGTGCACGGTTTCCGGCCGCGTCAAAGAGAAAATTCTCAAAGCCCGGGACCGGGACACGGTGGTCACCGGGCAATCGCTCGGTCATCCGGTTCGTTGTCTCGACAATCGTTTTACCCGGGAATTTGCCCGGCTGGAAGCGGACGGACGGGCTAAAGAGGAACTGGAGAAGTTCGGTACGGGTAAACTGCGCTTGGCCATGGTGGAGGGAGATGTCGACAACGGCTCCGTCATGGCCGGCCAGGTGGCAGGCGCGGTGCGTAAGATTGAACCGGCGGCCGAGATCATCCGTTCTCTTCTGGCGGAAGCGGAAGAAGCGTATGCCAAGCTGACCGCGCACTTTCATAAATAACATAAAGGGATGGGAAGTTGTGACGCCGGCAGCCCGGGTGTCCGGGAATTTTAGGCAGGGAAGCGGCGCTGCGGGCAGAGAAGTGGCTTTAGGGTAAGGAGGAGAAGTTGGGTAAGGAGGAGAAGTCTGATGGGTAAGTTGGCTTGTGTGTTTCCCGGGCAGGGTTCTCAGTACGTGGGCATGGGTCGGGAACTCTTTTCTACGCCCGCCGGGCAGGAGGTCCGGAAAACCGGGCGGGAGATTTTGGGCGAGCGGTTCGTGCGCTTGATTGAGGAGGGGCCGGAAGACGAGTTGCGCCGGACCGCCAACACTCAGCCCGCGCTTCTCCTGGTAAGCATCGCGGCTTGGCGGGCGTTGCGGGATGCAGGACTTAAGGCGGACTACCTGGCGGGGCACAGTCTGGGGGAGTACTCGGCCTATGTTGCCGCGGGCAGCATCGGGCTGGCCGAAGCCCTGCGCGTGGTGCGCAAGCGGGGGGAGCTGATGGAAAGGGCTGTCCCGGACGGGGCGGGCGGCATGGCGGCCGTGCTCGGGCTGTCCGCCGAGGGGGTCGAGGAAGCTTGCCGCCGAGCCGAGGAGTTCGGTGAGGTGGCCCCGGCCAATTATAACTGTCCCGGTCAAATTGTAATTTCGGGCAGGCTTGAGGCGGTGGCTCAGGCCCTGATCGAGGCCAAGCAGCTGGGCGCTAAACGGGTGATCCCTCTGCCTGTCAGCGGGCCTTTCCACTCCGTCCTGATGCGGCCCGCGGCCGGGGATTTGAGCCGGGTTCTGGGCGAGGTTTCTTGGCAGAGGCCATCCTGTCCGGTCGTGGCCAATGTGGATGCCCGTGAAACCCTGGAGATTCCCCGTCTGAGGGAGACTTTGGTCCGACAATTGAGTTCGGCCGTGTTGTGGGAGCAGTCGGTGCGCCGGATGGTTGATTTGGGAGTCGACACTTTTGTGGAGTGCGGGCCCGGCAAGGTCTTGACCGGGCTGGCGAAAAAGATTGCCCCCGATCTCAATCTTCTCTGGGTCGAGGATGGGGTTTCGCTGGAAAAGTCACTTGCATATTTAAAGGAGAGTCGATAAAATGTTGCTGAATGAAAGCGTGGCAATCGTCACCGGGGCGGCCAGGGGGTTGGGACGGGCTATCGCTTTGGAACTGGCTGCGGGCGGGGCCCAAGTCGTGGTCAATTATGCCGGCTCCGAGGCCAAGGCTTTGCAGGTTGTGCACGAGATCGAGGCCGCGGGGGGCAGGGGGATGGCCGTGCAGGCAGACGTGAGCCTGGCAGGGGATGTGGACCGCCTGGTGAAAACAGCCCAGGATGCCTGCGGGAAGGTGGACATTCTGGTCAACAATGCCGGGATTGCCCGCGATAACCTGATCCTGCGCATGAAGGAAGGGGACTGGGATGCCGTCCTGGCTACCAACCTTAAAGGTGTGTTCCTCTGCACTAAGGCCGTGGCCAAAGGGATGCTGAAACGGCGCGCCGGGGTGATTGTGAACATTGCCTCGGTGGTCGGTATCTCGGGCAATGCCGGACAAGCTAACTATGCGGCCGCCAAAGCCGGTGTCATCGGCTTGACCAAGTCGGTAGCGAAGGAACTGGCGCCCCGGGGAATTCGCGTGAACGCGGTTGCGCCGGGGTATATTCTGACCGACATGACGGATATATTACCAGATGAGGTAAAAAACGGGATTGCGCAGACCATTCCCTTGGGCCGGGTGGGTGAACCCCGGGACGTGGCCAAAGCGGTCGCTTTTTTGGCCTCACCGGATGCGGCTTATATCACCGGGCAGACCTTGTGCGTGGACGGTGGCATGGAGATGTAGAGCCGCAGCAGAGACCGGGAGAGGAGGTGAATATGCATCATGGGAGTATTTGAGAAGGTTAAGTCCATTGTGGTCGACCAACTGGGAGTCGATGAAGACGATGTCACACTGGAAACCTCCTTTGAAGAGTTGAATGCCGATTCGTTGGATATTGTGGAATTGATAATGGCCTTGGAAGAGGAATTTGACCTTGATATTCCGGATGAAGAGGCGGAGAAAATCCGAACCGTGGGCGACGCGGTCAAGTACATTAAAGAAAACCAGTAGACAGTGGGGGTCCCGTAGCAACTGCGGGACTTTCTTTTAGGAGATTCTCTTCCTTACTCTCACACAAAAACCTGGCATTAACATTGGCGATGCGGACCCACGAGTTTCGGCAGTTCTCGGCTTAATGCACTAAAAACTGCTTATGTTCAACTTAGTTGAACGAGTTTACTCCAACCGGAATGGAGAACGGGGCTGAAAAGGACTGGGTGTATCGGAGCGAAAATTTTTTAGGGAGGATATATTGTGCAAATACCCGAGCTCCGTTTAAAGAATTTGGTGGCGAAGGTTCCCGTTATCCAAGGCGGAATGGCAGTGCGGATTTCCTTGGCACCTTTGGCGGCCGCGGTGGCGGAAGAGGGAGGAATCGGGCTCATCGCGGGCAGCGGGATGTCTGTGCCCGAATTGCGTTCAGAGATCAGGGAAGCCAGACGGCGCACAAGCGGAATTATCGGAGTCAACATTATGTTTGCCGTACGGGAATTTGCTCAGCTGGCCCAAGCCGCTCTGGAGGAAAAGATTGACCTCCTGGTATCCGGAGCGGGTTTTTCGCGGGATATGTTTGCTTGGGGCGAGGAAACGAAAACGGCGGTGGTTCCCATCGTTTCCAGTGCCAAGCTGGCCAGGCTGGCTGAAAAACTGGGCGCGGCCGCGGTCATTGTCGAGGGGAATGAGGCCGGCGGACACTTGGGCACCGAACGCTCCATGCGTGAGATTCTGCCTGAGGTGAAGGAGACTGTCCGCATTCCGGTCATAGGGGCCGGAGGGGTTATGGATGGCAGGGATGTTGTGGAGGTGCTGCGGCTGGGGGCGGACGGGGTTCAGATGGGAACTCGCTTTGCCTTGAGTGAAGAAAGCAGTGCGGCCCCAGAGTATAAGGCATACCTGTTGGGAGCGGGGCAGGAGGACATGGTGATCATCCACAGTCCCGTGGGTTTGCCGGGCAGGGGTATCCGCAATCCTTTCACAGACTCCCTGGCGCGTGGGGATGATGTCAGGCCTCTGCACTGCATGGGCTGTTTAAAGAAATGCGAGGGAAATTTCTGCATTATTACGCGTCTCATGCAGGCCCAGCGGGGGGATATGCAAGAGGGACTCGTTTTTTCCGGGTCAAAGTTTTATAAAGCGAAGGAAGTCTTATCCGTGCGGCAGATTTTCGATAATATCAAGCAAGAAATACTCCAGGCGTAAAAGGAGATGGTTCCATGAAAAGACGTGCTGTGATTACCGGGATGGGGGTTATTTCACCCGTAGGAAGCAGTCTTGAGGAATTTTGGACCGGCCTGGTTGAGGGTAAATCAGGCATCGGCCCGGTAACGCGTTTTGATGTCAGTGCTTTGCCCACCCAGGTGGCCGGGGAAGTGAAGGATTTCCAACCGGAAAATTGGCTGGACCGGAAGGAGAGCCGGCATATGGATCGCTTTGCCCAGTTTGCCGTAGCGGCCGCCAAGATGGCTCTCAAGGACGCGGACCTCCCGCCGGAGGGGCTGGACAAAGAGCGGGCGGGCGTCGTGCTGGGCTGCGGCATCGGCGGTGTGATTACGTTCGAGGAGCAGAAAGAAGTATTGATGAAGAAAGGTCCCGGCCGCGTCAGCCCTTTTTTTGTGCCGATGTTGATCAGCAATATGGCGGCCGGGCATTTGTCTCTGGCGTTTGGCCTGCGCGGGCCGAGTCTGACTGTCGTCACAGCCTGCGCTTCGGCCACGAATGCCATAGGGGAGGCCTTGCGCATCATTCAGCGGGGAGAAGCGGACGTCGTGCTCTGCGGGGGAACCGAGGCTCCGATCACGGAACTGGCTTTTGCCGGGTTCTGTTCCATGAAAGCGATGTCCACGGAAAAAGGAAACCCGGCCGAAGTCTGCCGCCCGTTTGATAAGCGCAGGAGCGGCTTTGTCATCGGTGAGGGGGCCGGAATCCTGGTTTTGGAGGCCGCGGAGCATGCCGAAGCGCGCCGGGCCCGGGTTTATGCCGAACTCTGCGGGTACGGAAGTTCTTCGGACGCCTATCATATTACCGCACCGGCACCGGGGGGCACGGGCGCGGCTAAAGCCATGGCCCTGGCTCTGCAAGACGCGGAACTCACTGCGCGGGAGGTCGATTATATCAACGCTCACGGTACGGGGACTGATGCCAACGATTTAACCGAGACCCAAGCGATCAAGTCGGTCTTCGGCGCGTCCGCTTACTCCGTTCCGGTCAGTTCAACTAAATCCATGACAGGGCATCTGATGGGAGCTACGGGGGCGGTCGAAGCCATCGCTTCCGCTTTGGTTATTGAGCGGGGCATTATTCCGCCCACCATTAATTACGGAGAACCCGATCCGGAGTGCGATCTTGACTATGTTCCGAATGTCGCCCGCGTGAAGAAAGTGGCGGTGGCCATGTCTAATACCTTCGGTTTTGGCGGGCACAATGCGACCATAGTACTGAAAAAGTTTGCCCAAAGGTGAGGGTGATGAGGATTAACACAAAACGAAATAAGAACGCGAAGCTGAAGAGAAGCCCCGCGGGGCATAAAAGGAAAGAAACCGGTTCGGGTCTGACCCAGAGGCTGGAGTTGGGTACGCCGCCCAGCCGCCTTTTGACGATGGCCCTGACTCATCCCTCTTACCTGTTTGAAAATCCGCGGGCGGGGGCGGAAAACAATCAGCGGTTGGAGTTTTTGGGAGATGCCGTTCTTGACTTTGTCATCGCGGAGTATCTGTACTTGACTTATCCGGAACGTCCGGAAGGCGAACTTACCAAAATGAGGGCGGCGGTAGTGAACGAAGGCACTTTGGCCCGCAAGGCGAGGGAGATTGAACTGGGGCACGAATTGCTTTTGGGCCACGGTGAGGAGGTTTCCGGAGGACGGGACCGCCCTTCTATTTTAGCCGACGCCTGGGAGGCGGTGATCGGGGCTGTCTATTTGCAGTACGGTTTTGAGGAAGTCAGGCGCGTTATTCTGCAGATGTTGAAGCCGGCCATCGAAGACGTCGCTTCCGGGGATTACGGTGATTATAAGACGGCGTTACAGGAAAAGGCCCAGCGGGAAGAGAATGAAGTGAGCTATCGCATTTTGGCTGAAGAGGGGCCGGATCACAATAAGCGTTTCACGGCCGGGGTTTTTCTGCAGGGAAAAATTATGGGCCGGGGCAGGGGCCGGACGAAAAAAGAGGCGGAGCAAAACGCGGCCCAACAGGTACTGGAGCATTGGGGGGAGGAGGGTGATGACTGAAGCCGTGAATCTTCCCGTTTTTCTCAAGTCAATCACGATTCAGGGGTTTAAGTCTTTTGCCGACCGGGTGAGGTTTGATCTGCAACACGGTCTTTCCGTGATCGTCGGTCCGAACGGCAGCGGAAAAAGCAATGTGGCTGACGCGGTCCGTTGGGTCCTGGGGGAGCAGAGCGCCAAAAGCCTGAGGGGCAGCCGCATGGAAGACATTATTTTTGCCGGAAGTTCAGGGCGGCGTTCCGTGGGGATGGCGGAGGTATCCCTGACTTTTGATAATTCAAGCGGTATTTTTCCCCTGGAGTTCCAGGAGGTTTGCGTGACCCGCAGGGTTTTCCGGGATGGGGAAGGGCAGTTTTTCATTAATCATTCTCCCTGTCGTTTGCGGGATTTGCAGGAGCTTTTCCTCGATACCGGGGCCGGAAAGGAAGGATTCTCCATTATCGGGCAAGGGCGGGTCGAGGAGATCCTCAATGCCAAACCGGAGGAGAGACGGCTAATTCTGGAAGAGGCGGCCGGAGTTGCCAAGTACCGGGTGAGAAAGAGGGAAGCTCTCAAACGGCTGGATGATACGGAGCGTAATCTCGAACGGCTCTCCGACATTTTGCGGGAGATTGAAGAACGGCTGGAACCGCTTTCCCATCAGGCGGAGGTCGCCCGCCGGGGCCTGGCCCTGCAAACAGAGTTACATACCTTGGAAATTCAGGCGATCGTTCGGGATTTGGCGGAGGTCCGGCGGAAACTGACGGCTTCCCAAGAGGAGGAGGCCAGTTTGCGCCTGACCCGGGCGGAGGCCGAGGCCGAACTGGCGCAGGCGGAGGGGTGCAGCCAGGAACTCAAGCTCGGGGAGAAACAACTTGAGGAAGCGGTTCAACTTCAGCACAACGAAGTCTTTCGTGCGGAGCAAGCTTGCGCTGCCCTGGAAAATCGGCTAAATGTCCTGCGGGAGCGCTATGACAATCTGGCGGAGCAGACCCAACGGCTGGCCGGGGAGGTCCGGCAGGGCCAGACATTGGAGCAGGAGAACAGGTTGAAGGTCGAGGCTTTGGTGGGAAAGCAGGCGCTCTTGCGGCGCACGGTCCAAGAGGCGTCAAAGGAAGGCGCGGTTCGCGAAGAGGCTCTGGACCGAGCCAGGACCAAAAACGGTTTGGATGTCTTGGATAAGACCAAAGACGAGTTATTCGCCGCCCTTTCCGAACAGGCGGCTTGCTCCAACAGGCTGACGGGGGTTAGGCACACCCTGGACTCCCTGGAGCAGCAACAGGCCTCTCTGGCCAAGGCGGAATCCGGTTATCTGGAACGAGTGCAGACTGTGCGCGGGGAGTTGGAGGAGGTACAATCCCGCCGGCAAGGGTCTGACGAGGAAGAGGCTCGCCTGAGCCGGGAGGAAAACCGCCTGCGGGAAGCCTTCGTAGAGGCGGAAGCAGAATTTCGGTCGGCGGAGCGGGCTTTGGCGGAACTCAGGGGCCGCAAGGAAAGGCTGAAGGCCAAACAGCATGCCCTGGTCTCATTGGCGGATTCCCTGGAAGGGTATGCCCGCGGAGTGCGCGAACTGTTGGCGGCTAAGAAGCGGGGAAATCCGGTCTGCCGGGGATTGTGCGGAACCGTGGCCGACCTGATTGCGGTCGAGGAGAAGTACGAGCTGGCGCTTGAGACGGCTTTGGGGGGAGCGCAGCAAGACATCGTGACGGTGGACCTGGAAGCAGCCAAGCGGGCCATTGCTTTTCTGAAAGCGGAGCGAGCGGGGTGGGCTACTTTTCTGCCTCTGGACACGGTGCGGGGAGGTTGTTTGGCGACGTCCTCAGTGGCGGCCGATCCGGGCTTTATCGGCTTGGCGGTGGACTTGGTCCGTTTTGAGGAGCGCTATCGCCCGGCGATGACCAACCTTCTGGGGCGCACCCTAATCGTGGTCGACATGGAGGCCGCGGGGCGGGTGGCGGCGGCTGCGGGTTATAAAGCCCGAGTTGTTACTGTGGAAGGGGATCAGATTCATCCCGGCGGAACCCTTACCGGCGGGAGCCGGCAGCGTAAGGGCAGCAATTTCTTGGGACGGAGCCGGGAACTCGGCCTGCTGGCGGAGGAACTGGCGCAGCTGGCCCGGGAGGAAGAGGAAAAAAGCCGGGACCTGCAAAGACTGGCCGAGGAAAAAACGGGGCTGGAATTGAAACTCAAGGATTTGAGCGAGAAACGGCGCTCGCTGCAGGAGGAGAAGGCTGTTTTGGCCGCTAACCGCGGGACTTTGGAGGTTCAGTTGAAGCGGTGGAGTGAGGAACTGGAAATCGCGCGGCAGAATCTTATCGGGATCCGGGCTCAGAAGGAGGAGGCGGGGCAGGCGCTCTCAGCAGCGCTGAGTGCGGTGTCGGCCGGTGAAGAAAGAGTGTCCGGCCTGCGCCGGGAGCTGCGGCAGGAGGAGGCGCGGGCCCAGGCGGCTGCCGGGGAAGCGGAACGGTTGACAGAGGCTTTGACAGAGGCGAAAGTGCAGATGGCGAAATGGGAGGAGGAACTGCGCCAGACAGCGGTTCAACTGGCGGAGGAAAAGGCGCGGGCGTCCGAGCAGGCCCGAGCGCTGCGAGAGGAAGAAGCAAGACTCGCCCGAATGGAGGAGAGCCTGGCGGCGGTTCTCGGGGAAAGCGAAAATGTGAGCCAGACTTTGGTCCAAGCGCAAGAAGGCAGAAGTGAGAAACAACTGCGGCTGGTGCAACTGAGAGAAGAGCGGGAGCGGCTTTCCGCCCGGTCGGCAAAAGCCGAAGAGCGGACCCGTGCAAGCCGTAAGCATCTGATGGCCCTTGAGCAGCGTCAGCACAACCTGGAACTGGCGGCAACCCGTTGGCAGACCGAGTGGCAAGGAGGGTCTGTCCGCTTAGCGGATGAGTTTGCCCTGTCCTGGCCGGAAGCTTTGGCTTATGAGACGGAAATGGCACGCGCTGAGATCCAGGAACGGATCAAGGTCCGGCGCGCGGAGTTGGAAGCGCTCGGGCCCATTAACCAGGCGGCCGTTACGGAATATCCCGCACTGGCGGAAAGGCGGGAGTTTTTGCGGGCCCAAGAGGAGGATCTCCTGGAAGCCGGCGGGAAGCTGAGGCGACTGATCTCGGAACTGGATGAAACCATGAGTCTGCGTTTCAAAGAAGGTTTTGAAGCGGTGAACGCGGCTTTCGGCCGGGCCTTTCAGGAACTGTTCAGCGGCGGCCGAGCCGAATTGCGCCTGGTTGAGCCGGACAATCTGCTGGAAACCGGGGTGGAGATTATCGCCCAGCCGCCAGGAAAGAAACTGCAATGGCTTTCCCTCCTGTCCGGCGGGGAGAGGGCTTTGACGGCCATAGCCCTGTTGTTTGGGCTCCTTCACGTCAAACCGAGTCCTTTTTGTTTGCTGGATGAGATCGAGGCTTCCTTGGACGACGCCAACGTACAGCGTTTTGCCGGCTACATCCGGAAACTTTCCGCCTCTACTCAGTTTATAGTCATTTCCCACCGCAAAGGGACCATGGAAGCGGCGGATGTCCTTTACGGGATTGCCATGGAGGAGTCGGGAGTTTCCAAACTTTTGACGGTGCGGATGGACGCGGGAGAGGAGGATCCGGTCAGCGCCTAGCGCCGTGATTCTGGTGGGAATCGGTTCTTAGAACTTCCTCGTTTTTTGACTACGGGAAGGTTCGGGGTTCGGAAGACGCTGGGAGAGGTTCAGTTACTGTTCTCCGGCCGGAAGGTATAAATCGTTGTCCGGGCGGGATTGTTTAATGTTTCGGGCAGTTATGATAAAATACTCCTAAAAGTGTCTGAAAGGAAGAGACAAAGTGGCGGGTTTCTTCAGCCAGTTAAAACAGGGTTTAGTAAAGACCAGGCAGAATTTTGTGGACAAGGTTGGAGAACTTTTAACCGGACGCCGCAAGATCGACGAAGAACTCTACGAAGCGCTGGAAGAAGCGCTGATTCGCTCCGATGCGGGAGTTAACACGGCCATGGAGTTGGTGGAGAAGTTGCGCCGAGAGGTGAAGAACCGGAAACTGACCGAGGCGCAAGAATTGCGGGAAGTCTTGCAAGAATTGGTGGCGGACCTGCTGGGAGCCGGGAAGCCGCTCAATCTGGCCGAACCCGGCCCCACGGTTATCTTGGTTGTCGGGGTGAACGGGGTCGGCAAAACGACGACTATCGGCAAGCTGGCCAATTATTTCCGGCGGGAGGGGAAACGGGTTATTCTGGCGGCTGGAGACACGTTCCGGGCGGCTGCCATCGATCAACTGGAAATCTGGGGAGAGCGCTCCGGGGCGGAAGTGGTTAAACAAAAAGAAGGGGCGGATCCGGCAGCAGTGGCCTTCGATGCGATTCAGGCCGCCAAGTCGCGCCAGGCGGACGTCGTCCTCATGGATACGGCGGGCCGCTTGCATAACAAGGTTAACTTAATGGAAGAGTTGCGGAAGGTGAAAAGAGTGATCACGCGGGAAATCCCCGCTGCTCCGCACGAAGTATTGCTCGTGCTTGATGCGACGACGGGGCAGAACGCTATCCAGCAAGCGAAGCTCTTCCGGGAAACGGCCGGGGTTACGGGAATTGTTCTGACGAAGCTGGATGGGACGGCCAAAGGAGGAGTCGTGCTGGGCATTCAAGGGGAAGTGAGGATTCCGGTTAAGTGGATCGGGATCGGGGAAGGGATGGACGATCTCCGCCCCTTCGTGCCGCAGGATTTTGCCGCAGCGCTCTTCAGCGGCTTGGATGAGGCGGAGGGGTAACGGATTCCCGGAAAGTTTCCGGGGAAATGGTCTGGTGCCTTACAAGGGCCTGAAGCGAGAGGAAGGTGGTCTGGATGAAGACAATCGAATGGTTGGGAGATTCTCTGCGGATATTGGATCAGACGAAGCTGCCGGTGGAAAGTGTTTACCTCTGGACAAAATCGTACGAAGATGTAGCTGGAGCGATCGAACACATGCAAGTGCGCGGCGCGCCGGCTATCGGCGCTACTGCGGCTTACGGTTTTGCGCTGGGCGCTTTGGCTTATGAGGGGAGCCGCGAGGGATTGGACGCTTATATGGAAAAGGTCTCCGCCCGCTTGGAGTCCACCCGGCCCACGGCAGTTAATTTGTTTTGGGCTTTGCGCCGGATGCAGGACACCCTGCGTGAGGCCCGGTCTGTCGAGGATCTGGCGGAAGTGCGGAAACTGTTGGTGCAAGAGGCGGACAAGATCGCCGATGACGACCGGCGCATGAACCGCCTGCTCGGGGAACACGGCAATGCGCTCGTTCCGCCTAAGGCGGCTATTTTGACCCACTGCAACGCCGGCTCCTTGGCGACGGTGGATTACGGCACGGCTTTAGGCGTGGTTCGAGCGGCCGTGGCAGCCGGTAAGGAAATCAAGGTTTACGCGGACGAAACCCGGCCTTTTCTGCAGGGAGCCAGACTGACGGCCTGGGAACTGATGCAGGATGGGATCCCGGTGACCTTAATTGCCGATAACATGGCGGGTTTTCTCATGCAGCAAGGCAAGGTGGATTTGGTCATTGTCGGAGCGGACCGCATTGCGGCCAACGGGGATACCGCCAATAAAATCGGGACCTATTCCTTGGCGGTGCTGGCTCATGTGCACGGGATTCCGTTTTATGTGGCGGCTCCGACCTCAACCATCGATCTTAAAATGGCGGGGGGGCAGGATATCCCGATCGAGGAACGCGCGGGCAAGGAGATCCGGGAGTTCCGAGGAATTCCGGTGGCGCCGGCGGACGTTCCGGTCTATAATCCTGCCTTTGATGTGACCCCGGCTAAGTATATCACCGGGATTATTTCGGAAAAGGGTGTTGTTTCCCCTCCTTATTCCGTCAATTTCCTGAAGATTATGGTGCGTCCCTCATGAATCTGGGCCAGAGAGTTCTGCGGATTGGCCGAGAACTGGTTATAAGCGGGGCGGTGGCGGGTACGTGGGGAAATGTTTCCGCCTGGGATGAGGAGAAGGAGGGCTTCTGGATCACTCCGAGCGGGATGGATTACCTGTCATTGCAGGAAGAAGACTTGGTGTTATTGAACATTCGGGGCGAGATTAGAGAGGGGTCGCGGCGGCCTTCTTCGGAACTTCCGCTCCACCTGGAAATCTATCGTCAGAGGCCTGATGTTAAGGGGGTCATCCACACTCACTCCGTCCACGCCTCGGCTCACGCGGCGGTCCGCTTGGCTATTCCGCCTCTGGTCGAGGATTTGGCGATGATCGTGGGCGGCGAGGTGCCGGTATCTGCTTACCAGCCGCCCGGAAGCCGGGAGTTGGCGCTCGCGGCGGTCAAAGCTTTGGGTTCAGGGAATGCGGTCCTTTTACCGAATCACGGTTTGGTGGGTGTGGGGACAAGCCCGGAAGAAGCGTGGAAGGTATGCCGCGTTTGTGAGAAAGGGGCGCAGATCCATGTTTTTTCGCGCCTTCTGGGACAGCCTGTGCTTTTTTCGGATGAAGAGGTGCGCCGGATGAGAGAAGCGTATGTGGGGGATTACGGTCAGCCGACATAAGTACGGAACTTCGGCTCGTTCGAACTGCGCCCGCGCCACGGGATATCCCGGGTGCGAAATGCCCGGGGAAGCGTACCGGCTCCCGCAATGGTAAGACGCTGACGGCGGCTGCAAACCGCGGGGAGTCTTTTGCGCCGGGTCTTGGTCTTATTAAGCTGAACGAGTTCACTCGGGCAGGGTGACGCGGGCAGAGACCGAAGAAAGCCGGCAGAGACTGAAGAAAGCCGGCAGGGACTCAAAAAGAGCCGGCAGAGACTCAAAAAAGGCCGGAGTGCCGGTTAATCCGCTTGCAACGGTTTCGCAAGCCGGCGAAAAGGGGGTAGCGCAAGTGGCCAAGTTATTACTTCGGGGAATGGTCCTCCCCATGAGCGGAGCGGAAGATTTTTATCCGCAAGGAGAGGTCGCGGTGGATGGGGACCGGATAGTTTCCGTGGGAGCGAAAGGTTCCGCGCCCCGGGGATTTGAGCCGGACAGACTTCTGGATCGCTCCAATGACGTCATTATGCCGGGGCTAATCAATACGCACACTCACGCGGCTATGACGCTGCTGCGCGGTTATGCCGACGACCTGCCTCTGATGCCTTGGCTGGAAGACAAGGTTTGGCCCTTTGAGGCTAAACTCAGCGACGAAGACATTTATTGGGGCACGATGCTGGCTTTGACCGAAATGATCCGTTCCGGAACCACGACGATGTCGGATATGTATGCTTCGATGGATCGGGTGGCCGAGGCTGTTCTGAGCGCCGGAACGCGCGCGGCCCTGGCACGGGGGATGATCGGCAGCGCCGCCAACGGCCTGCAGGCTCTGCGGGAAAATATCGAATTGTACCGCGCCTGTCACCGGGCCGGGGAAGGAAGGCTGCGGGTTATGTTCGGTCCCCACGCCCCTTACACCTGCCCGGGTGATTTCCTGCAAAGGGTCAAAAGCGAGGCGGAGAGCTTGGGGGCGGGAATTCACATTCATGTCGCCGAGACGGAAGCTGAAATTGAAACTATCCGGCAGGAGCACGGCCGGACGCCGGTGCAGTGGCTCAATGATCTGGGTTTATTCGACGGACCCGTGCTGGCGGCCCATTGCGTGCACCTGACTCCCGCGGATATGGAGATCCTGGCGGAAAAGCAGGTCTGTGTCGCCCACAATCCGGAGAGCAACATGAAGCTCAACAGTGGGACCGCGCCGGTACCTGAGCTGACAAGGCGCGGCGTGGTCGTCAGCTTGGGAACTGACGGCGCGTCGAGCAACAACAACCTTGACCTCTTCGGAGAGATGCGCAGTGCGGCCCTGCAGCAGAAACTGAGAGTAGATTCCAGTGCACTGCCGGCTTATGAGGTCTTGGAGATGGCGACGGTCAAGGGGGCCCGGGCCCTGGGTTTCGAAGAGGTGGGAATGCTGGCGCCGGGTTTTAAGGCGGACTTGATTACGGTTGATTTTGACCAACCGCACTTTTACCCGCGTTTCTCCATACCGGCCCACCTGGTCTATGCGGCCCATGCCGGGGACGTCAGAGACGTCATGGTCAACGGCCGGATGATCATGGAGGAGCGCAGGCTGCTCAGCCTGGATGAAAAGAAAATTTGCGCCGAGGCGGAAAAACGTGCCAAGGGGATTGCCCGGGAGCTGCTGTGAGCGGGCGGGAGGGCAGAGTTAGGCAGATCCCGCCGCCCCACCCATAAGATCTGTACTGCCTGCGTGCGCGGCGCTCCCCGACTCGGACGGTTCGCTTAGCGTGTGCAGCCTGGCAACTATTTTCGTGCTCTGTTGGTACAGTTTTGCGGCGGGTGGGGATCTACCCGTGAATAGTTACAGTCTTCGGGCTGGGCTGAGAGATGCCGAAGAAACTGGCCTTGACAAGGAAGTCGGTTTTGTCTTAAAATAGACGTAAAGTATTATTGCTTTACACGAGGCGGACATGGAGAAGTTTGCTAAGATGGCTCTTTTGGCGGATTTTTACGGGCCGTTGCTGACGGAGAAGCAGCAGGCGATTTGGGACCTGTATTATGAGCAGGATCTATCGCTGGCTGAAATTGCCGAGAACGGGCATACAACCCGTCAGGCTGTGCACGACCTCATTAAACGCACCGAGAAGATTCTGGCGGACTATGAGGCTAAGCTCGGTCTGGTCGCCCGCTTTCTGGCAGAGCGGGAGAAAATGGCGGAAGTGGCAGGACTGCTGAACGCCTGGCGGCCCGAGGATTTCCGGGAGCCGGCGCTGTGGCTCCGTTATACCGAGATCAAGAGGAAAATCGAGGATGTCTTGCAGGGAGTCGGGATGCCCTAGGACTCTGAGCGGGGTATGAGGATACTGCGATTCCCGGCTCCTGATTCTGAATGATGGTTTCTGAATCTCTCGTCATCGATTTCTGTTTTCTGATTTCCGCCTTCTGAACTTTGACCTCTGATTTCTGCTCTATAATCTTAATCTCTGACTTCTGACTTCCGACCTCCGACCTCCGACTTCTATTAAAGGTGGGGATGGCTTGTTCCAGGGCTTAAGCGAGAAACTTCAGGAGACTTTCAAAAAATTGCGCGGCAAAGGCAAGCTGAATGAGGCCGACGTGACCGCGGCCATGCGGGAAGTACGGATGGCCCTGCTGGAGGCCGACGTTAACTTTAAGGTTGTTAAAGACTTCGTGGCTAAGGTGAAGGAACGGGCTGTAGGCGCCGAAGTGCTGGAATCCCTTTCGCCTGCCCAACAGGTCGTGAAGATAGTTCATGAGGAATTGATCGCGCTCATGGGGGGGGCGGAAAGCAAAATTCAAATCTCCCCCAAGCCGCCGACGATCATTATGTTGGTGGGCCTGCAGGGCGCAGGTAAAACGACTCATGCCGCCAAACTGGCTTCTCTGCTGAAGAAACAGGGTAAACATCCGCTCATGGTGGCTTGCGATATCTATCGCCCGGCGGCCGTCAAGCAGCTGGAGGTATTGGGAGAGCAGATTAAAGTTCCGGTCTTCGCCCAAGCCGGGCGCGCGGCCGCAGAAATAGCCCGGGCCGGGGCAGAGTCTGCCTTAAGGCAGGGCGCGGATGTTCTCATTATTGATACGGCGGGGCGGTTGCACATTAACGAGGAATTGATGGGCGAGTTACAGGAGATTAAAGCCCAAGTGCAGCCCCAGGAAATTTTGCTCGTTGTGGATGCCATGACCGGGCAGGATGCCGTGAATGTCGCGGAAACGTTCCATGCCCGCCTGGGGCTGGACGGGGTCATATTGACGAAGTTGGACGGAGATACCCGGGGCGGTGCCGCTCTTTCCGTCAGGGCCGTGACGGGCTGCCCCATCAAATTTGCCGGGGTAGGGGAAAAGATCGAGGCCCTGGAGGCTTTTTATCCGGATCGGATGGCATCGCGGATTCTGGGGATGGGAGATGTCCTGACCCTGATCGAGAAAGCCCAGCAGGCTTTTGATGAGAAAAAAGCGGCGGAAATGCAGCAGAAGCTGCGCAAACAGGAATTCAGTTTAGAAGACTTTCTGGAACAGATGCAGCAATTGAAGAAAATGGGCCCCCTCGCTTCGATCATGGAGATGATACCGGGAATCGGCAAACAGCTGAAGGATGTTACGATCGATGAAAAGGACATGGCCCATGTCGAGGCCATCATCCGCTCCATGACACCCGACGAGCGGCGCAAGCCCTCGATCATTAAGGATTCCCGTAAACGGCGGATTGCCAAGGGGAGCGGCACGAGCATTCAGGAGGTCGGCCGCCTGCTCAAGCAGTTCGAGCAGATGCAAAAGATGATGAAACAGTTTGCGGGGGGCCTGCCGGGCGGCCTGGGCAAAGGGAAAAAAGGAAAAAGAGCGGGACTGCCGTTTGTCCGCTGACAGTCTGCCGGCTGGGGTGGGAGCCCAGAGAGCGTAGCGGGGACTTCGGACCGGCTTGCGGGGCGTGCCCGGGCCGGTTCCGAGCGCCTGCGGTCCAACCGGAGCAAAGACAGGTATCCTGATGATGTCCCACTGGGGTAAAGACAGGTATCCTGACAAGGAGGTGAAAAGCAGTGGCAACGAAAATCCGTCTGCGCCGTATGGGCGCCAAAAAGCAGCCTTTCTACCGGTTGGTGGTGGCTGATTCCGACTCGGCCAGAGATGGCCGCTTCATAGAAGAAATCGGTTACTATGACCCGACAAAACGTCCCGAAGTCCTGAAAATTGACGAGGAAAAAGTCCTTAAATGGCTGACCACCGGGGCTCAGCCTTCGGACACGGTCAGGTCCCTTTTGCGCAAAGCGGGGGTGTTGAGCAAATTCGCCTCTAAGAAGTAAAGGGGTTTCGAAACGGGAGATGGTTCTGTTGAAGGAACTGGTCGAACTACTTGCCAAGTCCCTGGTGGATCAGCGTGACCGGGTGTCTGTGGTTCAGACGGAAACGGATAAGATGGTGAATATCCAACTCACTGTTGCCCCGGAGGATATGGGTAAAGTGATCGGCAAACAGGGCAAGATCGCGAACGCGATCAGGACTTTGGTCAAGGCGGCGGCCGTCAAGGACGGGCGTCGGGTGCATGTCGACATAGACCAGTGATGTGGCACTCCGCAACGGCGAAAGTCGTGCAGCTTCTTTTCTTCGGGCTGCCCGTGGGTGAGCGGTACCGGCACTATCCGCGGTTTGGCCGCTGCTTCCAGTGTAGCGCAGTTCCCGACCATCCTTTGGGAAGTATTTCCTCAAGTTTTCGGGCTGAAGCCCAAGGACAAACCCGCCTTTTCCCGATGAGTAAAACTATGGGGTTTACGGCGGGTTACGGTTCTGTCAGGGATCCTGTCTGAGTGAGGTCAGGGCCGTGCCGCCGGTACGGCGGGGAAGAAAAGGAGCCGGATCATGAATGAAGTGCTGATCGGAGAAGTGTTGCGCCCACACGGTTTACAGGGGGAAGTCAAAGTATATCCTATCACCCGGGACCCCGGGCGTTTCACCAAGCTGAAGGAAGTTATCCTGATGAAAGGGGCGGCGAGGCTCTATCTGACACTCCGGAGTGTGCGCGTTTTGCCGGATTTTGTCTATCTGGCTTTTGACGGGGTAGAGAGTGCGGAGGAAGCCGAAAAACTGAGGGGCTGGCAAATCGGTATTGACCGGTCGGAGGTGCCGCCTTTGCAAGAAGGCTGGTACTATTTCGAATTGGAAGGCATGAAGGTATACCAGCGAGGGGTATGTCTGGGCACCCTGGTGCAGGTCCTGGCGACCGGGGCGAATGACGTCTATGTGGTGAAAGGGGAGCGGGGGGAATTTTGTGTTCCGGCACTGAAAAGCGTGGTCAGGAATGTGGATGTGGCCGGACGGAGAATGGACGTCGAACTTCCGCCGGGCCTCCTGGAGGATTAAGACATGCGCTTTGTCGTGTTCACTTTGTTTCCCGAGATGTTGGCCCCTTTGCGCGAGAGTATTTTGCAAAGGGCACAAGAGGCGGGGTTAATTGAAATCAGGCTCGTAAACTTTCGGGATTATGCCCTGAGCAAACATAAGAACGTCGATGATGAGCCTTACGGCGGCGGGGCCGGCATGCTGCTGAAACCGGAGCCGCTTTTTGCGGCGGTACGGGCTTTGCCGGAATCTCCGGGAGCGTCCGGGCGGCGGATCGTTCTTCTGTCACCCCAGGGAAGAGTGTTCTCGCAGAGAGTTGCCGTCGAATTGAGCTGTTATGAAGAACTGGTTTTCCTCTGCGGGCACTATGAAGGATTTGATGAACGGATTCGGGCGCTCGCCGACGAAGAGGTGTCTTTGGGGGATTTCGTTTTAACCGGAGGCGAATTGGCGGCCGCCGCCATGATCGATGCCATCGCCCGTCTTGTCCCCGGGGTTCTCGGGCAGAGCGCCTCTCTTCAGGAGGAATCGTATGCGGCTGGAGTCTTGGAGTATCCGCAGTATACCCGGCCGGAAGATTTTGGAGGGAGACAAGTGCCGGAGGTCCTGCTGTCCGGTCACCATGCCCGAATTGCGCGTTGGCGCCGTAAGGAAAGCTTGCGCCGGACGTTCCTGCGGCGTCCGGACCTGTGGGAACGTCTCGTTTTTACGGCGGAGGACTACTCCGTTTTGGAGGAACTGGCCGGGGAAATTCCCGCGCTGGGTGAGTGGCGCGACAGGTGGCGGGATTTGGCGCCGCGGCCGAAAACAAGGAAGAAGAAAAACTCAAGTGGTGGCAGAGGAGAACCTGGGCGAACGTCGGGGCACTGGCCGTAACAGCGCCGCCCGGCAGGCCGACTTGAGACTTCTGATTTGTGACTTTCGACTTTCGAGTAAGAGAAAAGCTAATCCGGAAGGCAAATTCCTTACCTGGGGAAGGAAAAGGGATGATCCGAAAGGTAAAGCGGCTTGCTTTATTCAATAGGTGACCCCGTTTAGCCGGAGTGCGGACAAACCGGTAGGTCGCATCTAACAGATCGCGAAAGGTAAAGCCAAAAGGCTTTCGTTTGACGGTCAACGGGGGCCGGAAACCCTGACGGTTTTCCCGTCAGCTGTGTCCGGCGTCCGACAAGCGCCGACTGATCGTCCGGGTGGGACTCCCGGGACCAAGGCCTCCCTGTCGCAATGCCTGCTCCCCAGAGTGGGCAAATCAAATCCAAAAGGAGCGAAAACCTGGTCATGGGGGTGGCCGGCTATACTGGTTAAAACAGTTAGCTTTTTTGAACCAGGATTTTGTGGGGGAACTCTATTTGGCCCTGGTGCACGCTCCGGTTTACAATAAAAATGGGGCTATTGTGGCGACTTCGATCACTAATCTCGACCTGCATGACATTGCCAGGGCGGCGGCGACCTTCGGCGTAAAGCGTTACTATGTCGTCCATCCGGCCGAAGCGCAGCAAGCTCTGGCTCGCCGGATCATGGGTTTTTGGCAGGAAGGATTTGGCGCCGAATACAATCCCGACCGCCGGGAGGCATTCACCAGGGTCAGGCTGGTGGCGAATCTGGACGAGGCCGCGGCGGAAATTCGGGAGAGTGAAGGGCAGGCTCCGCTGCTGGTGGCAACGGATGCCGGGCGGTACCCGAACACGGTCGCTTATCCGGACCTGCGCCGGCGCTTAGAGGAGGAAGACAGGCCCTTCCTGCTCCTTTTCGGTACCGGTTGGGGGCTCTTGCCGCGGGATGTAGCCAACGCGGATTTAGTCCTGGCGCCGGTGTTCGGTCCGGACGAATACAATCATTTGTCGGTCCGCTCCGCCGCGGCCATCATCCTGGACCGCCTGCGGGGTCACTGAGACGGCCGTTCAAACAGTCCCAAGGGTCCGGTGGGTCAAGTCAGCAGTTGCGCAGCCCAAGAGGGTATGATAAAATACATAGGCACAATAAAATGCCATTAGCATGGTAAAGTCCATGGTGAAGCCGATTGAAGCCCATGGGTGTGATGACGGATGGTCCGCTGGCAGTGACACTGCCATGAACATCTAGGCAAGGAAGGGGGGAATTCGAATGGATTACATTCGCATGATTGAAGAAGAACAGATGAAAAAGGATCTTCCTTCCTTTCGTCCCGGCGACACCGTGAAAGTGCATGTACGCGTGGTGGAAGGTACCCGGGAACGCATTCAGATTTTTGAAGGTGTCGTGATCAAAATAAAGGGTGGCGGGTTAAGAGAAACGTTTACCGTGCGGCGCGTCACTTACGGCGTCGGGGTGGAGCGAACTTTCCCGCTTCATTCGCCGAGGATTGATAAGATCGAAGTGGCCAGGCGCGGGATAGTGCGCAGGGCTAAACTCTATTATCTGCGCGGTTTATCGGGCAAAGCGGCCCGGATTCGAGGGCGCCGCTAAGTTTAAGAGTGCAAAAGAACCCGGAGGAAAGCCCAATCCTCTGGCTTCTGTCAGGGGCAGCTGAAACCCTGTATCGTGATGTGTGAAGAAAGGGCCGGAGAGCAACCGGCTCTTTCTTTTGTTGGCCCGAAAGTCCCTGCCCTTCCGGTCCTTGTGGCCATAACGTACTTTGTCGCCGCCGCATTTTCATCGATGGGGTCTTCGTCCGACTGAGTGACTGGGGAGGACCACGAAAACCCTTGGCAGCTTTGCTGATTTGGCCGTCGCAGAGTGTGCACTTCAGATGAGGGATCTCTTTTGCGTACGGTAAAACGGGCAAGCGAAGGATGCGATGTGACTATTCAGGGTATCAGGCGCATTGGCGTGAGTCCGCGCTGTGGCGGACTCACGCTGTTGGCGCGGCTTAACGCTGCACTGCCTGCGTGCCCGGCGCTCCCCTACTCTGACGGTTCGCTTAGCCTGTACAGGCTGCCAACTGTTTTCGTGCTCCGTCGATGACACTTTTGCGGCAGGTAGGGATCTACCCCTGAATAGTTACGATGCGGTCGTCAGGGTAGTCAGGCTCTTTAGGGGTATCCCTTTAGCGTACGGGAAGGAAGTGTTATACTAAAGGAGTGATACCGGAGGAGTAATTAGGAGGGCGATACCAGAGGGGTGCCGTTCAAGTGTCATACCGGGAGTGCCCTGGGGAAAATGACAACCTGGGAGCGCGGGCCTCTTGTATGCTTCCTCTTGCCCTTGCCCATACTAAAGCCGGAGAAGAAAGGGCAAGAGAGGAGCATCGTGCATGTTGAGACAAGGCTTCCGGTCATGGTGGACCGCTGGGATTCTGGTTATTTTTTTGGTTTTGTTAGGTGTTGTCCGCTGGCTGGTGATCCAGCCTTATGTGATTTCTTCTTCATCCATGGAACCGACCTTGAGGAGCGGAGACCGCGTGCTTGTTAACCGTTTGGCTTACCTTAATGCTGCCCCCTCCCGGGGGGATATTATTGTTTTTGCCTACCCGAAAGATCCTAAGAGAACGTTTGTCAAACGGGTCATTGCCGTACCGGGGGAAACCGTGGAACTGCGGGGAAACCAGGTCTTCATCGACGGGCAGGTGCTGAGGGAACCTTACTTAAAGGCGGGGGATTATCCGCCCTACGGTCCGGAGACGGTCCCGCGGGGTAAGGTCTTGGTTTTGGGGGACAACCGGCGTCAGAGCGAGGATTCCAGGGCGTGGGGGCTCCTTCCCCAGAGCGCGATTATCGGCAAGGTTTGGCTGACGTATTTTCCGTTTCAGCGTTGGAGGTTTTTTTAAGGGTTGCGGCGAGCCGGCCGGAACCCGGACGGAGGATTCATGAGTATTCAATGGTTTCCCGGTCACATGGCGAAAACCAAAAGGCTGCTCACAGAGCAGCTTCAGTGGGTGGATGCCGTCGTTGAATTGGCCGATGCCAGGATCCCGGCAAGCAGCCGCAATCCGGTTTTAGCGGAGCTTCTGGGCAATAAGCCCAGGCTGTTGCTCTTGAATAAAACCGATTTGGCCGAAGAGGTTTGGACCAAGCGCTGGCTGGAGAGCCTGCGGGGACAGGGCCCGGCCTTCGGCATCAGCGCCGTCTCCGGCCGGGGCCTGGGCCGGATCACGCCGGAGTTGGCGAAGCTCACGGCCGAGAGAGCCTCGCGCCTGGCGGGGAAAGGACTGCGCCCCCGACCGATAAGGGTCATGGTCGTGGGGATTCCGAACATCGGCAAATCCTCTTTGATCAACCAAATGGCCGGGGGCAGCAAAGCGAAAACTGGGGATAAGCCCGGAATTACCCGGGGAAACCAGTGGATACGGATTCATGATAAGATAGAGTTGTTGGACACCCCCGGTCTGCTCTGGCCCAAGTTCGAGGATCCCGAGGTGGGCCGGAAATTGGCCGCAACGGGGGCCGTGAGGGATGAAGTTTTCGACGCGGAGGAGTTGGCGGTTTGGCTGCTCACCTGGCTGAAAGAGAATAATGTCCGGGTACCCCCCCCCTATGAGAGTCGGGGCCAAGCCACGTTGGAGGAGATTGGGCGCCAGAGAGGCTGCTTGATGGCTGGGGGCCGGGTTGACACCGGTAAAGCCGCCCAGGAATTTCTGCGGGAATTCCGGCGCGGGCGCTTAGGGCGCAATACCTTGGATCGGTTTTAGGCGGGCGGAGAGTCATGCTTTTGTGGTTACGCTGCTCCCATACATAGGCCTTGAAGGTTCGGGGCAAGCTAACCGGGAGCTTAAACCAACACGTGATTTGGCACAGACTTGAGAGCGGGCATCTCCTTCAAGAATAGGCATATAATATTTAACTATGTCCCGAAATGGCGCGGGAAAAAAGGAAGTCGGGGGTCTGTGTCGAAATGACTAGGGGGGAGTCCGGCTTGGAAACGATAGCGCGCTTGAGCGTCCCGGCGCCTGTCCGTCTTAGGGCGGAGGGGCCCGGCCGGCGGCCGCTGAACGGTTGCCTGAGAGAGAAGCGTGCGCTGTGGTGAAGGATTCGGAGAAGCGCCGGATCATGCGCTCGGTGGCACAAGAGGCGGAAGAGGTCCGGATCAAGGGACTCCTGCAAGTCGAGGAGAGCCTTTGGCGAGAGGGCTTTCTCCTGGTGGCCGGCCTTGATGAGGCGGGGCGGGGGCCGCTGGCGGGTCCGGTTTTCGCGGCGGCCTGTGTTCTTCCGGCGCGTTTTCAGCTGCCCGGACTCAACGATTCAAAATTGCTCAATGCCGGGAAAAGAGAGGCCCTGTTTCCTCTGATCCAAGAGCAGGCCTTGGCCTGGGCTGTGGCCGAAGCCAGTGTGGCGGAAATTGACTCCTTGAATATTTTACAAGCGACAAAATTGGCCATGGTGCGGGCGGTGAACGCCCTGAGAGTGAAGCCTCATTACCTTTTAATCGACGCCTTGGAGCTGCCCTTGGCGCTGCCCCAGCGCGCGTTGATAGGGGGAGACCGCTTGAGCGCGAGTATTGCGGCGGCATCGATTCTGGCTAAGGTGGAACGGGACAAACTCATGGAGCGGCTGGACGCGCTTTATCCGGGATATGGTTTTGTCCGGCATAAAGGGTATGGGACCAGGGAGCACTTGCAAGCCCTGCAAGACTTGGGCCCGTGTCCGGCACACCGCCGCAGTTTTGCACCGGTCCGCACCCGGGCAGGCGGGAAAACTGAATTCATTTGACGCGATCCTGGGATTGTGGCAAAATGAGTTTGGCTTATATAAAAGATAAAAATATGGAATGAAGGGAGGGTAAAGGAGATGTCTGATAATTTTGCTGCCGTAGGGGTTTTGTTGATTTTCGCGATTGCACTGCCGCTAATCATGATGGCCGTTCCCAAATTGATTGCTCCGAATAAGCCCAATAAGGAGAAGCTGACGCCGTATGAATGCGGAAACGAAACCATCGGCAGGACCTGGATCGGCTTCAAGAGCAACTATTTCCTGTATGCACTCGTGTTTACCGCTTTTGACGTGGAAACGGTTTTTCTGTATCCGTGGGCTCTGACATTCCGTAAACTGGGGACCTTTGCGTTCGTGGAAATGTTTGTCTTTATCGCCATTCTCTTGGTCGGTTTCTGGTATGCTTGGAAGGAAGGTGCTTTGGAGTGGATGTAGCAAAAGAAAAAGAGCTCCGCGAGGCCGAATTGCTGGTGGAAAAGAATGTCCTTGTCACCACAATCGACAAAGTGCTCAACTGGGCTCGGGGGCACTCCTTCTGGCCGGTCACCTTTGGCTTGGCTTGCTGCGCGATTGAAATGATGGCGACGGGGGATTCGCGTTATGATATTTCGCGTTTTGGCTGGGAAGTTTTCCGGGCTTCACCGCGTCAGGCCGATCTGATGATCGTGGCGGGGACCTGCACCCGGAAAATGGCGCCTCTCTTGCGGCGGATCTATGATCAGATGCCGGAGCCCAAGTGGGTGATCGCCATGGGCAGCTGTGCCTCGGCCGGCGGGCCTTTTATCGATTCCTATGCTATGCTCCCCGGAGTGGACAAGGTGGTGCCGGTGGATGTCTATATCCCCGGGTGTCCTCCGCGTCCGGAGTCTTTGCTATACGGGATTTTGCAGCTTCAGCAAAAGGTTGCCAATCCCGCCAAGGTGAGGTTGATGCAACATGGGAAATAAAGAGATTTTGCGGCAGCGTGTCGAAGAACTGGCCGCTAAGGTAAGCGGTGAAGTGGAAGAACTGAGCGGTGTCCTGATCCTAAAGGTTAAAGGAGCATACCTCTCCGAGACCCTGAGCGCCGCGAAAAGCTTCCCGGATGTGCCTTGTGATTTTCTCCACGATATGACAGCCCTCGATTTGAAGGATCATTTTGAAGTTGTTTATCAGCTCTCGAGTTTGCACGGCCCGCAACGCCTGCGCGTCAAGGGAACGGTCGACCGCGAGCACCCGGTGGTCAACAGTGTGACCCGTCTGTGGCGGGGGGCCAATTTCCTGGAACGGGAGGCCTATGATATGTTTGGCATTGAGTTTAAAGGTCACCCGAATCTTAAGCGCATTTACCTCTGGGACGATTTTGAGGGCTACCCGCTGCGCAAAGACTACGTGACCGAGAGTTTAGAGGAACGTTCGGTGGTCTTGCCACTGAAAAAAGGGGAATAGGAGGGAGAAACCATGGGATTGGAACGCACCGAAGAACTGTCTTTGAACATGGGCCCTCAGCACCCCAGCATGCACGGTGTTTTCCGGATGGTCGTTACATTTGACGGTGAAGTGATTACGAAGATCGAGCCCAAAGTGGGTTATTTGCACCGGGGCTTGGAGAAGTTGGCTGAGAGCCGGACTTACACGCAGTTCATTCCCTATACGGATCGCTTGGACTATCTATCCGCCCCGCACAATAATATGGCTTATGTGCAGACGGTGGAGAAGTTGATGGGGGTTCAGCTGCCGGAGAGAGCCGAGTACTTAAGAGTGATCTTCGCCGAATTGGCCCGCATTGCCAGCCATTTGGTCTTCATCGCCAGCACCGCCTTGGACATGGCGGGTTGGACGGCCTGGACCTACTGCTTTAGGGACCGGGAAAGGATTTTGGATCTGTTCGAAATGAGCGCCGGCAGCCGTCTGACGGTTAACGCCATGCGCATTGGGGGGTTCAACCGGGATGTGCCGCCTGAATTTTGGCCGGCTTTGAAGTCGTTCTTGGATGACCTGCCGGAAATGATGGAAGAGTACTTCGGCATCTTTTACGGCAACGAAATTGTGATGGCCCGCTTGAAAAGTGTGGGTATCCTGCCCAAAGAATTGGCTGAGAACCTGTCCATCACGGGGCCGGTCTTGCGCGCTTCCGGCGTTCAGTACGATGTGCGCAAAGCTGAGCCTTACGGGATTTATGATCGCTTTGATTTTGAGGTGCCGGTACGCTATGGCTGCGACTCTTATGATCGCACCTTGCTGCGTCTGGACGAGATCAGGGAAAGCGGCAAGATTTTGCGCCAAGCCATGCGGGACATTCCGGAGGGCCCGGTGACGGCTAAGGTTTCCAAGATTATTAAGCCGCCGGCCGGTGAGGTCTACCACCGGGTGGAGAATCCCAAAGGGGAATTGGGCTTCTATATTGTCAGCGACGGCTCACCTAAGCCGGCGCGCGTGCGCATTCGCTCCGGCACTTTTATCAACATCCAGATGCTGCCGATTGTGGCTCTGGGGTGGAAGATCCAGGATTTGATCGCGATCTTTGCTACCTTGGACGCGGTGCTGGGAGAAGTGGACAAGTAGGAAATTTACTGGTGGGAAATTCCCATGAGGGGAGAATGAAATGAACGCTTTGAATCAACTGCCCCTGAATATAGCGGCTGCCATCCGTTCATTGTTTGGGGATCCCCATTCTATCTGGGCAGATTTGACAATGGACATAATCAGTATCATTTTGGTCATTGTTCTGATTGTATTGGCAGCGCTGATTCTCATTTTGCTCGAACGCAAGGTGGCCGGCTGGACTTCACAAAGGCCGGGTCCCAACCGTCTCGGTCCGCACGGCTGGTTTCAAACGATTGCCGATGCCTTGAAGCTGATGGGGAAAGAAGATGTCACTCCGGCGGGAGCTGATCGGCTGATGTTTAAGATCGCCCCCATGATTATGTTTGCTCTGCCGATGATGACCTTGGCCGTTATTCCCTATGGTCACGGGATGGCGCCGATTCGTCTCAATTTAGGAATAGTCTATTATCTGGCTATTTCCGCGGTTTCGACTTTAGCTCTCCTGATGGCGGGCTGGAGTTCCAACAACAAATACTCCCTGCTCGGAGGCATGCGGGCGGTGGCCCAGATGATCAGCTATGAAATTCCTTTGGTATTCTCGCTTTTGGGTGTGGTGATGATTACGCAGACGTTCAACCTGTCTCAAATCGTGGCGGATCAGCATACCATACCGTTCATCGTCCTGCAGCCGCTGGCTTTTGTCGTCTACCTCATTGCCGGGGTGGCCGAGGTCAACCGCGCTCCCTTTGATTTGGTAGAAGCGGACCAGGAAGTCGTCGCCGGCCCTTTTACGGAGTATACCGGCTTGCGCTGGGGCTTGTTTTTCTTAGGTGAGTACGGGAACATGACGGCGGTCGCCGCTTTGACCACGACCATGTTTTTGGGCGGCTGGCAAGGGCCGGCCATACTTCCCGGTTATGTCTGGTTTTTCCTGAAAGTGGGCATCATCATTTTTTTCCAGATGTGGGTACGCTGGACTTTCCCCCGCATTCGGATTGACCACCTGATGGGGCTGGCTTGGAAAGTCCTCTTGCCGCTTTCGATTCTCAATATCTTCTTAACGGGTGTGGGCATTTATATTTACCAGCTCATCGTCCCGCGGATTGGAGGGTAAGCGAGTGTTTGGTAAAGGGTTGTTTACCGGGTTGGGTATCACGCTGAAGAGGATGCTGGGCCCGAATATCACGGAGTTCTACCCGGAAGAAATGCCGAATCTCCCTCCCCGGACGCGCAGTTCCATGGGACTCGATCCCGAGAAGTGTATTTCGTGCAACATGTGTGCCAATGCCTGTCCCAACAAAGTGATTACCATTACCAGTGAGAAAGGGGAAAGCAATAAGAAAGTTCTCAAGTCTTACCGGATGGATGTGGGCCGCTGCCTGTTCTGCGGGCTCTGTACGGAAGCGTGTCCGACCGGGGCTTTGCATGTTACGCAGCAGTTTGAAAATGCCATCTACGAAGCGGACGAACTCAAGTGGGACATGATCGAAAGGGCCGGCAAGTCACGTGGGAGGGGGGAACAGGCATGAGTACCGTCGTCTTCTTTATTTTTGCCATACTGGCGGTGGCATCCGCCTGGGGAGTTGTGACCTCGAAAAACATTGTGCACAGCGCCTTCTTTCTGGCCTTGACCTTTGTGGGCGTGGCGGCTCTCTATGTCCTTCTGAACGCTGACTTCATCGCCGCCGTACAAATACTCGTCTACACGGGCGCTGTCTCGATCATGGTCGTTTTCGCGGTTATGCTCACTTTGCGGGGAGATGTCCGGGAAAGCAGCGAGGAAAACCGTAAGTGGGGCTGGGGTCTATTTACGGCCGGTCTCCTGTTCGTGGTGATCGCGCTCGTGATCCTGACGAACACGGACTGGCGGATTCTGGCGGGTCCCTGGACGGTGCAAAATACGGCGGCCTCATTATCCAAGCTGCTCTTAACCAGTTACATGATTCCGTTTGAGGCTTCTGCGATTCTTCTGACCATTGCTCTCATCGGAGCCGTGATCCTGGCGAAGGGAGTGAAAGAGGACAAATGAACTTCAACTTAAGTGTGGGGCTTTCCACTTATCTTTTGGTTGGGGCCATGCTATTCTGCCTGGGTTTGTACGGGGTGTTTGTCAAGAAGAACATCGTCGCGGTTCTCATGTCGATTGAGCTGATGCTCAATGCGGTGAATCTGAATTTTGTGGCCTTCAACCGTTTCCTCGCTGTCAGCAGTGTGGTGGGGCAGGTGGCGGCTCTCTTTGTCATCGTTTTGGCGGCTGCCGAGGTGGCGGTCGGTCTGGCTCTGGTTATTGCCATTTACAGGACCAGGCATACGACGAACACGGATGAGTTCAATTGGCTGAAATGGTAACGGAGTCTATGGAGAAGGTAGGTGTTCACGGAAATGCATTCGCTGTATGAGTGGGCTTGGGTAATCCCGGCCTTGCCCTTTTTATCGTTTCTCCTGATTGCTTTTGTCACGAAACGTTCAAAGGGCCTGTCTGCCGCAGTCTCGATTCTGGCCATACTCTGCGCCTTCGGTCTGGCCATCGCTATTGCCGTTGGGGTCATAGGATCCGGGTCGGAAATCGTCAAGCACCCGGTCATCACCAGTATCAACTGGCTCGATATAAGCGGTTTGAAGTTGAACTTCGGCACCGTCGTCGATCCTTTAAGTACGATGATGCTCTTCGTCGTGGGTCTGGTGGCTTCGATGGTGCAGATTTACTCAGTCGGGTACATGCATGGGGATCGGGGCTGGTCCCGTTACTTTGCCTATCAATCCCTGTTTGCCATGTCCATGCTGGGACTGGTCATTGCTACGAATCTCTTGGAACTCTTCATCTTCTGGGAATTGGTTGGGCTTTGTTCCTATCTCCTGATTGGTTTCTGGTATCACAAGGTTTCCGCCCGCGAAGCGGCCAAGAAGGCTTTTATGACCACAAGGGTGGGAGATTTTGGGCTTTTGCTCGGTATTCTCTTCCTCTACGGCAAATACGGGACGCTGGATTTCGTCCATCTGGCGGCGCTCATGAACGGCACAGCTCAGGGTTTCGCCTTGGCGGGCGGGGTCGGGTACATCACCTTAACCGCTTTTTTGCTCTTCGTGGGCCCGATTGGCAAGTCCGGCCAGTTCCCGCTGCATGTCTGGCTGCCGGATGCCATGGAAGGTCCGACTCCCGTGTCGGCCCTTATCCACGCGGCCACCATGGTCGTGGCCGGGGTTTTCCTGGTGGCGCGGATTTATTTCATCTTTCAGCATGCCGCGCCGGGGGCTTTGGAATTCGTGGCCGGGCTGGGGGCGTTTACCGCTATCTTTGCCGCCACGATTGCCATTGCCCAGGATGACATTAAGAGGATTCTCGCTTATTCAACTCTGAGCCAACTGGGATATATGATGTTTGCCCTGGGTGTGGGTTCGCTGACAGCTTCCATGTTTCACCTTATGACCCACGCTTTTTTCAAAGCCCTGATGTTCCTGGGAGCCGGTTCAGTCATCCACGCCCTGCATGAGAAACAAAATATCTGGGATATGGGCGGTCTCTGGAAGAAAATGCCGATCACCGGGACGACGTTCGCCATCGGGGTCTTGGCTATCTCCGGAATTCCGCCTTTCGCCGGTTTCTGGTCCAAAGACGAGATTCTCTCCGCGGCCTTGCAGAACGGCCATCCCATTATTTATGCGGTGGGTCTCTTCACGGCGTTCCTGACGGCGTTCTATATGGGCCGACTTTTCTTCGTCGCTTTCATGGGGCCGGAGAAGAAGGAAAACCACCCGCATGAATCCCCTTATTGGATGACGGTGCCCCTGATTGTCCTGGCGTTCTTCAGTACGGTCGGAGGCCTGGTCGCCTTGCCTTACCACAATTTCGCCTACTACGTACGAAACTACGTCTCCGTTAACGGGGTGGTCAGCTTAGAAGCCTTTGCGCACGAGGGTATGGCCTGGGGCTTGGCGGGTATCTCCGTGCTTTTCGGTCTGGCCGGTCTCGTCTTGGCCTATATGACCTATGTCACCGAGACCATCAAGGCCGAAGCGGTCGCGGCCAGGTTCCCGGGAGTGTACAAACTGCTCAAGAACAAATACTATATCGACGAAATTTACCTCTGGCTCATCCACAACATCATGGACGGTGTGGGCAAGGTGTTGTACTGGTTTGATATCCACATCATCGACGGAGTTATCAACGGGCTGGCCCTGGTGACCCGGGGTGGAGCAGGCGGTCTGCGCCGGGTGCATACGGGACAGTTGCAGACTTACGCTTTGGTGTTCTTCCTGGCGGTCGTCGTGGTTTTTCTGGCTTATACGATGGGCACCGGCCAGGTTTCGGCCCTTAATCCGTTAGCAATGCTGGGAGGTGTGAAATAATGCCTGCGACTGCTGTTCAGGGTGCGCTCGCACAATCCCCGCTTTTGCTTTTCATTTTGTTGGCTCCGGTAGCGGCGGCTTTGATTATCGTGTTCCTGCCCAAAGAGGAGACCAAGATGATCAAGATCGTAGCGGCGATGGGGACCTTTGTGGCGCTGGCACTCTCGCTCTACCTTTTCTTTGCCTACAACCGGGTGGCAGGAGGAGCCCAGTTCACGCTGACTATCCCCTGGACGAAGGATTTGGGGGTTAACCTCGCTTTCGGAGTGGATGGGATCAGCCTGCCGATGCTGCTCCTGACGAACTTGATCGGGTTTTCGGCGGTTTACTCTTCCTGGAATGTGGACAAACGCGTAAAAGAGTTCTTCGTCCTTCTGCTCATTCTGATCACCGGGGTGATGGGGACCTTTGTGGCGCGTGATTTGTTCATTTTCTTCCTCTTCTATGAGATCGTGGTCATCCCGATTTACATCATGGTGATCATCTGGGGAAGTACGAAGCGGGTTACGAAAGAGTATGCGGGTATGAAGCTGACTATCTACTTACTTATCGGTTCCGCCTTTCTCCTGGTCGGGCTGATTATGCTCTACCTCCGGGCAGGCTCGCAAGGGCATCCCACCTTCATGTTCGATCAGTTGGCCCAGCGTCAGTATTTGTACGGGCCTAATTTCCAAAAGCTCGTTTTCGGGCTCCTGCTCTTTGGCTTCGGGACGTTGATTTCCATGTTTCCGTTCCATTCCTGGTCGCCTGACGGTTATGCCGGGGCCCCCACCGCGGTCAGTATGATTCACGCCGGGGTCTTAAAGAAGATCGGAGGCTATGGGCTGATTCGTTTGGGCTTGATGGTGCTCCCGATCGGGGCGAAGTTTTGGGCGCCGCTCATTGCGGTGCTGGCAGTCAGCGGTGTGCTCTATGCTGCCTTTATCGCTCTGGCGCAGAAGGACCTCAAGTACGTCATCGGGTATTCTTCCGTGAGCCACATGGGTTACGTCATGCTGGCCATCGCGGCCATGAACACGACGAGCATCAATGGGGCAGTGGCTATGATGTTTGCCCACGGGGTCATGTCAGCCCTCTTCTTCTCTATGATCGGCTTTATCTACGAGAAGTCCCATACCCGCAACATTGCCGACCTGGGAGGACTGGCCCATCAGATGCCCCGCTTGGCTACCGGGTTCCTGCTGGCGGGAATGGCTTCCCTTGGCCTCCCGAGCACGATCAACTTTATCTCAGAATTCACCATATTTATGGGAACCATCAAGGTCTTTCCGGTTTTGGCGGTTCTGGGGATCGCGGGGATCATTTTTACCGCGGTCTACACCTTACGGGTCATTGCCAATGTCCTTTTTGGACCGCGCCGTCCGGAATGGGATCATCTGAAGGATCTGCACGGTCCGGAGTTGGTGCCCCTGGTGGTATTTGTCCTGGTGATTTTCGCGGCGGGAGTGATTCCCAACTTGGTCTTCGGCTTGGTTAACTCCGGGGTCATCTCCACGGGCCTGGCGAAGGTTTTCGAAACGCTGGGTCAGGTGCAGATTGGAGGGTTGTTCTAACCATGGTGAGTACAGACTTCTTAGCTATCACACCGGAAATAGCGGTCGCTGTCTTGGCCCTCCTGCTTGTGGCGGTTGCGCTTCTTTTGCCGCAGGGGGCCCGCAAAGGGCTTGTTCCCTTGAACGTCTTTGGTTTGTTGGGCATCCTGGCCTACACCGTCTATGATTTTTTCTTTGGCAAGATGGGTCCGGTTTTCCGGGGGATGTATTATCACGATCAATTTGCCGATTTCTTCAAGATCCTTTTCTTGACGGCGGCGATTCTGGTTATTCTTTCCTCCAGGGAGTACATTGGGAAATGGCCTGCCTACCGAGGAAATTTCTACGCTCTCCTGACGGCGGCCATCCTGGGTATGATGATCATGGCCAGTAGCGCGGATTTGCTGACCTTCTATGTCGGCTTGGAGCTCATGACCATCACCTTTTATATCCTGGTGGGGTATTTGCCCCATGACGGGCGCTCTTCGGAGGCGGGGATCAAGTACCTGGTTCTGGGTGCCTCATCCTCTGCCATCTTGCTCTACGGGATCAGTTTCATCTACGGCCTTACCGGTTCCACCCAGCTCAGCGGGATCGGAGCGCAGCTGGGGAGTTCTCTGACCCCGCCTATCATTCTGGCGACGGTTTTTCTTCTGGCAGGTTTGGGCTTCAAGATCTCTTTGGTTCCTTTCCACATGTGGGCACCGGATATCTATGAGGGCGCTCCGACTCCGGTTACGGCTTTCCTGGCGGTGGCTTCCAAGGCCGCGGCTTTCGCCGCCGTGATCCGGATCTACTTGGTAACGCTGGAGCACCAGTCGTTCGTCCAGACAGGGGTGGCCTTGCTCTTAATTCTGGCGGCTTTGACGATGATCGTGGGCAATCTGGTGGCCATACCCCAGAAGAACATCAAGCGCCTCTTGGCCTTTTCCAGTATCGCGCAAGCGGGCTACTTGATGGTGGGCGTGATTGCAGAATCCGTGGCCGGGGTGAAAGGGGTTCTCTTCTACGCCATGATCTACGTCTTTGCCAACATGGGTGCTTTTGCAGTGGCTACCTATGTCGGCCAGGCTCAGGGGAGTGACGAAATCCGGGATTATGCCGGACTTGCGCGCCGTTCTCCTTTGGCGGCGGCGGTCATGACGGCCTCAGTGCTCTCTCTGGCCGGTATTCCGCCCTTGGCTGGGTTCGTGGGCAAGTTCTATCTCTTCTCAGCGGTCATACACCAGGGTTACACCTGGATCGCTTATGTCGGGTTCGTCATGAGCATGGTGTCCGTGTACTATTATCTGTCCGTCGTCAAGGTGATGTACCTGGGGGAAGGAGCGGATTTGCCGGACATCCCGGTGCATGGAGCCGCGAAATTCACCATGGTCTTCACTATGCTTATCACCTTGTTTATAGGGCTTTATCCCACGCCCCTGGCTCAGATGGCTATATCGGCAGCGACGAGTTTGGTCAAATAGGGAGAGGATGTCAGGAAGAAGACGTTAGACAGCGGGTAGTTGTGCGAATGGATGTAAAGACCCAGCATTAACATTGGTCATGTGAATCTACGAGTTTTGGCAGTTCTCGGCTTAATGCACTAAAAACTGCTCCCCATTTTGGGGTGGCAATCGGCGGACGATGTCCGGAAACTCGTGAAGTCGGAATATTCCAGCGGCAAATGTGTCCGTGCTCCCCTGCAGGGTGGGAATAACTCCCACTTGTGGAAGTGGGGCGGGAGTCTCAGGAGTGGAAGTGGGAGTCTAACAAGTGGATCCAGATCAATTAACAGCGGAATTCGCCGAGTTTCCCCTTGGATTGTCCTATGGGTAATGCTATAATCGGCCTGCGAGATTGAATATGAGGAGGGCCGTGATGGACAATGAGAAGTTTCAAGACCTGATGCTTGAACAGTTAGGCATAGTTCTCAGTAAGCTAAGCGGCATGGAATCTGAGCTTACCGAAGTAAAATCAGATGTGGGGACTCTGAAATCAGATGTGGGGACTCTGAAATCAGAGCTGAATGAAGTTAAACAATCACAAGTGCGCATGGAGACGGAGTTCGGGAAGAAGCTGGATGTCCTTTTTTACGATTGGCGTGAAACTCAGAAACAGTTTAATGAAAGAGTAGAAACTGAGCTCAAGATTTTAGGCACCAAAGTTGAGGCACTTCAGATGGAATCATCGAAACACGATCGTCAGATCAAGGAACTCTACCTTGTCAAAGCAGCCAAAGAGTGAACAAGATGAACAGAGAAAACCTGGCCGGCGCCTGAGGCGGCTGACGCAAGTTTTCTTATCCTGCGGGAGACTTATACTTTCCGATAGGACGAGCAAAGCTCTCCCACCAATTGACGTGGGAGAGCTTTTTGGGCTTGCCGAACACATAAAATCTAGGAGTACACGAGTGCTAGCGCGACTTCGGCTAGGGCTTCGGCTTGGGCTTGGGCTTCTGCCTCTGCCCGATTGCTCCCAGCCTGTTTTTTTATGGCTTAGCTGCATTGGGGTTACCCGTCGCATTCACGCCGGCGCTGCCGGTCGCGTTTGTACTCGCGTTGGCCGCATTGATGTTCACCCCGGCTTTGGCCGCCAGACTCGTCAGACCGGCCACGCTCCCCAGACCCATAGTCTCGACCACAGAGGAAGGTACGATAACCATGGCCCCTTTTTCTTTGATCCCTTCGTAAAGAATGTTCATCGCCCGCAGGTGCAGAGCCACCGGATTGTTTTCATAGGACTTGGCCGCTTCGGCAAACTTGGTCGCAATCTCCGTTTCCGCCGTGCCCAGGATGATCCTCGCCCTGCGCTCGCGTTCCGCCTGAGCCTCCCGGCTCATGGCGTCCTGCAGGGCCGAAGGTAGGATCACATCCCTGATTTCCACGGCATTGACATTGACCCCCCAAGGAGAGGTGCGTTTGTCGATGGCTTCTTTCAGTTCCCGGTCTATTCGCTCCCGATCTGAAAGCATCTCCGCCAAGTTCGTCCGGCCGATCACATCCCTGAGGGCCGTCTGCGCCGCCCAAAAAACCGCATCCCGGTACTGGGCGACTTCGAGCGCCGCCTTCTTGGCATCCACCACGGTCCAGAACAAAACTGCGTCCACATCCACCGGAACCGTGTCTTTGGTCAAAGTCTGTTCCGCATTAAAACCCGTTGTAATGGTGCGGTGATCAATCCAGTTGGCTACGGACTCCAGGACCGGGAGGACAAAGAACAGGCCAGGGCCAGCCAGGCGGCTAAATTTGCCCAGACGGAGAATCACCGCCTTCTCCCACTGGTTCGCCACTTTGACTCCATAACCGACCAGAATAGCCACGACAATGCCGACCGCGATCCAGCCGTACCAGCCGGTCAACCACCAGAGCAAAACGCCGGCCAGGATGACGAGCACTGCGAGGAGCATGGACACCGAACTCGGTCCCCGGAAATCAAAACTGGGCATAGGCACATTCGGCCTCTGTACGGACATAGACAAACCGCCTCTCTAGTTTTACCTATAGTTTATAGTCTACCACAAATGCCTGAGAAAATAACTCGCTGCCGAGATAGCACATGGCAAACCGCAAACCCGTGGGGCGACGGCGCTTGTTACTTCTGAAGGTTAGGGGAACTGAAGTACAAGCCTTCCACAACTTTCTTACCCCCGCTGTCGCCAAGGGTCAGGGTGATCAATACACCTTTCGGTTCCTTCGAATACTTGGCCTTGTAGACGACAATGGTAAACGTCTTGTTATCCTTTTCTTTTGTCGTGGCACCGCTGAAAGTCTTGCTTTCATAATTCCCTACCTTCGAATTCAGCATCGAGACCAAGGCATCGAACTTCCCTTGGGGCAAACCATTTTTCATCGCGCTGCCGAAGTCCTGGCTGAATTGAGCGTAATTCTTGTCCTTAATACCGGCTAACATGTGATCCAGTATGGGGCCGGCATAGCTCACACTTGACTCGGATATTTTTTGACTGCCGCAACCCGTTAACAGAGATCCAAGCATGATTATGACGACCGTCATAATCATGGCCCTCTTTAAACCTTTTCTGTTCATTTTAGCCCTCCCTTTTTAGAAATATTTAACTTCACTGACTACGCTTAAGTTGTCACAGCCAAAAAAGGCCGAAATTCCGGGCACCGCTGAAGGTTTTCAGAGGAGTCGTCTCAGACCGGCCCCTCCTTCACGGCCAAGATGGCCCTGAATCTCACAGTCAGCCATAAGGCAAAGGCAGCGAACACCGCCACATAACCCTCACTGGCCCAAACCTGTCCCCGCTGGCTGAGCAGGACCACGACAGGGCTGTCGATCAAAGCGTGGAACAGGATTGCATAGAAAAGGTACCTTAGCTTTTTGGTTTTGACGGCGTACAGGACCAGCATAGTCATACCTATGTGCGCGCTAATGGCCATGACCCTTTCCAAACCCGCCACCAGAAAGAGATAGGGCGGGGTCTGGCCGAGAAAATTAATCGGCCGTCCGGACATAAAGTTGTAAAGTAACCCGACATAGTTCAAGCCCACTAATAGCAGGGCCTCTGCCCCTCCATGCCCTAAACCGAACACTACTCCGTTTGCCCAAGTCAGCCTCTTTTTCAGGAAAAACCTAAGAGCGATGAACCTGCTGAGTTCCTCAAAAATGCCGGCACTTAATCCGAGCAAGGCCAAGAACAGCAGAGTATTCGATTGGCTAAACAAGACAAACCAGGCCTTGTAGCCCAACCACTTGAGAAGGGGCAGTCGCAGCAGGGGCTGAGCCACCGTGAAGGCGGCCGCACCCAAGAAGAGAGCCCGCCAATTGGCCTTGTATTTCTTCACCATGACAGCCGCCAGCAGAGTGGGAGCCAAAATGCAAATAAATGCGGTGATAAACATGAAAAGTACCGACACGCCGACAGCCTTCACGGTTTTCCCCTCCTCCGGAGAAAATGTCCCCGAACCATGTCCCTGTGAGCTTATGCGGCGGCGTGTCACGGGGACGCGTTGCGGGAAATCCTGCGTTCCCGCGCTAAAGCCGCCTCATTCGATGATTCGACAACAATCTAAATAACTATTTTCCAAAAGTATAGTCCCTGCCTTGCCCAAAGTCAAGTAGCCCTAACCAACTTCCCAACCAACTTAGAGAAGATTTTTAACCGAAACGAGTTGACGCGTCTTTAATTGCCCGGAAATTTAAGGCAGGAGCATTACCAAAAACAGGCTCGAACCATTCCCTGAAAAAACAGGCAATCCCCTTGACTTATGTGTATTAACATCTATAATACACTTTAGACAGTTGAATTGCGGGGGAATTGCGAGGGAAGTCATATGGAACCCATCCAGGTGGCCGGTATAACCTTCCGGCTTGATCCGGGCAAGCCGCTTTACGAACAAATTGTCGATCAAGTGCAGGGTGCCCTGGCTCGCGGCGATGTGAAACTCAACGAACGCTTACCCTCGGTGCGGGAATTGGCTCAGCTCTTGAAGGTCAATCCCAACACCGTCATGCGAGCTTACCAGGACTTGGAAAGGGGCGGTTTACTGATGACCTACCGGGGACAGGGTACTTTTATCACCGACAAGCCCCAACCGGTTGAACGGCTTAAGCAAGACCTTGCTTACCGGGCGGTGGCACATTTGGTGAATGAGATGCGCCGCTTGGGTTTTTCACGGGAGCAGGCCCTGGCTTTGCTTCAGGAGGTGAAATGGTCATGAGTTCAGTGCTGGAACTAAAAGGGATTGAAAAGTCTTTTGGCGGGCATCCTGTTTTGAGGCAAGTGGAGTTTGCGCTGGAACCCGGCAAGGTCGTGGGACTCCTCGGCCCCAACGGAGCCGGAAAATCGACTCTGCTAAAAATTGCCGTGGGACTGCTTATGCCCGATGCCGGGCAAGTGAGAGTATTCGGCGAACCTCCTTCCTGGCAATCTTTGGCGCGAATTGCTTTCTTGCCTGACCGGGGACATTTTGCCCGGGGCCTGAAAGTCGAGGCGGCTTTGGCCATGGCGGCTCGGCTTTATGACCGCTTCGACCGCGGCTTGGCCGAGGCTGTTCTCAAGGATGCCCATCTCAGGCCGGGAACCCGCCTGTCCGAACTTTCACGCGGCCAGGAAGCCCGTTTGCACCTGGCCCTCTGTGTCGCCCGCCATCCCGAACTTCTCATCCTGGATGAACCCTTATCCGGCCTCGACATTTTGTCCCGGGAGGCCATGGTCGAAACCGTGATCGGGACAGTGAGCGACGAGGCCCCGGCCGTGCTCATCACTACCCACGACTTGGATGAGGTGGAAGGGCACTTTGATGAGGTCATCCTCCTCCAAGAAGGGAAAGTGGTACTGAAGGCAGAAGCGGAAAGTTTACGGGTTCGATATGGCTCCCTGCGCCAAATGTATAAGGAGGTGATGCAGCCATGACTTGGGGGGATTTGATTGCCTTTGAACAGGCGCGCCGGTCGGGACGGCGAATCAGAAGAAAATGGCTGCTCCCTTTCCTCGTTCTCTCCCTAGCCCTGATTGTCGTGCTGATTTTCGCCCTGGAAGGCTGGTTTCATCAGACCTATCTGGTCTGGCTCCCCCTCCTTGGTTTCCTCTACCTGGCCCCGGCGGCCGGCGCCGCCAGTATGGGCCACGAATGGAAAGAGGATACCTGGTACTGGTGGCTCTCCTTGCCGGTTCCGCGGGAAAAACTTCTTGCCGCGAAATTTCTTGGAATCTTAGGGCGCTTTGCGCGTATATGGCTGACACTCCTGGTCTTCGCGGCGGTTTCCATGGCCGCACTGGATGCCTCTCTCAAGCAGTGGTCCTGGAACCTATTCCAAGCTCAACTATGGTTCGGCAGCCAGGTCGGACTGCTGGGTCTCCTTATGGGCCCCCCGCTGATACCCCTGGGATTTCTGATGGGATCCATGCGGCGTCACGGCAAAGCTTCCTTCCTCATAGCACCGCTTTGGGCTTTGGTCATTCTGTTCATCAACATCCAGTTCAACCTTATCTCAGGCCTTTCGAAAATGGACCCAACACTAAAAGTCAGAACCGCATCCGCCGAAGCCATTACACCTCAGATCCTCTGGCATGCCTCTTGGCTGCCGGTTGAACTGGTCGCCGCTTATATCCTGGCGGGGATCATCTTCTACGGCTTGGTCCAATGGCTCAAACACCCGAAGTAGAGCCTTCATAGGCGGCTAAGCTGTCACGGTAAGCCCGGCTGGTCTAACCAGAAAGGGGTACTCAAACCCACGGAGATCAAAATCCGGCACGCTTTCGTACAAATCCTTAAGCATGGCCTTTGATGCCGGAAATCCATCAAGGTTTTCATCCAACCGTAAGACTCCCACTTCTACAAGTGGGAGTCTTACCCCGAGTTCACTCACTAAAATAGTATGGCCTTGCAGGTCCGGGGGAGGCCCTCGTGCTTTAGACCCGCGCCATGGGGACCATTATCGGTTTACGCAGGGAAATGCAACTACAAGCAAGGAGGATTAGCTCATGACTGACGCTGTATTGCTTAAGCAAACTGGAGAGGGTCTGGGTACCTTCACTCCCATAAAAGACGGGTTAACCGTGTCCAAGCTTTTAAACTCGACCCGGCCCAAATCCGAAACTCAAGCCGTTGTCAGTAAGGACTTGAGCAAAACGTACGGGCGCACTCAGGCCCTGGACAAGGTATCTATCCACGTCGCTCCCGGCAGCTTCTACGGCCTGCTGGGTCCGAACGGGGCGGGCAAAAGCACCCTGATGAAGTTGATGGTCGGAGTGCTGGCGCCCAGCGGGGGAAGCATAGAGGTTTTCGGGCACAAAGCGGGCAAGGGTGACGAAGTGCGCACAATGGTGGGCTATGTGCCTCAGGACGTTGCTCTCTACGGCAGCCTGACCGGAAAACAGAACCTGGAGTTTTTCGGCAGTATGTACGGTTTGAGAGGCCGGCCTCTGCAGCAAAGTATTGATGAAATACTGGAATTTATCGGCCTGACCGAAAAGGCCGGGGAAGCGGTGAAATCTTATTCCGGCGGCATGAAAAGACGGCTGAATATCGCCGCCGCTCTCCTGCACAAACCCCGCTTGCTCCTTTTGGACGAGCCGACGGTAGGCGTGGATCCCCATTCCCGCCAACGCATGTTTGAAATGCTCAAGCACCTTCAGGCACAGGGCGCCACCATCGTCTATTCCAGTCACTACATGGAGGAAGTGGAAGAGCTCTGCGACACAGTGGGGATTATTGACCATGGCCAACTCGTGGACCAGGATCCTCTGCCGGAACTGCTGGCCCGCTACGCCGGGCAGGAAGTCTATCTGGAGATCTCCCCGGACGGAACGGTCCCCCCAGACATTCCCGCCTGGTTGGCCTCCTGCTCGACCCGGTTGCGCTCCGTTCGTCCCCTGGGCAGCGGCTGGCTGGCTGAGGCTGAGAACAGGGCGGACCTTATGGCCGACATCTTGGCTGCGGCCCGGCAGAAAGCCCTGATTTTTCGCCGCTTGGAATTGGTCAAACCCTCCTTGGAGTCCGTTTTCCTGAAGCTGACCGGCACCTCTTTGCGGGATCAGTAAAAGCCCGCTGCCATTTATCAATCTTGAACAAACGAATCTTATTCTCAAAGAACGAATAGCGAGTGTGTAATTCTTGGCAAACGATTAAACCTTGGGCCTTCGCAAACTCAGGAATTGTTCCCTAGGCTAAGGGACACTCACTGTAGGGAGGTTGAACAAAATGATTGGAGCGGTCCTCATTAAGGAACTGCGGAAACTCGTACGAGAAAAAGGAAACTTTGTCTATCTTTTGCTCATGCCCATGGCATTTATGATCTTGTTTCATTTTCTGTTCGCTCAAGCGAGCGAGCGTTCCATCAAGGTCAACGTCTTGGACGCGGATCATTCTCCGATTTCCCGCCAACTTGTCCGCGTGATAGCTGCCACTCCCGGTTTCCAAGTCGCGGAGTTAAGCGGAAGTGCCAATTCTGCGGAACAGCAGGTGCAAAAAGGCAAACTGAGCAGCGTGGTCATCATTCCCCCGGGGTTCGCGGCCGACTTAGCCCGACATCAACCGGCAGTCATCGCCATCAAGTCCGGACCGCAAGCTTCCGCCTCCACCGGAGTGCTCGCCGGCATCCTGCAGCAAATCGCCTCCAAGCTCGCCGATCCGACCCGGCCGCCCAGCCCCGTCCGGGTGAAGCTGGAACAGGCGGCAGGTACGGTTTCCCCTTCCATTGCCACCCAGATCGTGCCGGGGTATACCGTTATGTTTGTCTTCTATATTATGATCACCATCCTGCGCAGCCTGTTTAAGGAAAGACAATCGGGCATTTTAGAGCGGGTTCGCACGACCCCCCTTAAGGCCTTCCAGTATATGCTGGGCATGTGGCTTCCCCAGGTGATCGCCGCCATGGTGCAGATTACAGCCCTCTTTGCCTTTGGACACTGGCTTTTGCAGTTACAACTCTATAATTACGGTCTCTTGTTCCTCTTGTCCCTGGCCCTCAGCCTCTGTGCCACGGCTTTGGGTATGATGCTGACCGTCCTGGTCGGTTCCGAGAACCAGGGCATGGCCTTGGTTCAGCTCGTTTCCCTGGGTGGAGCCGCCCTATCCGGTTTATGGGTGCCCCTCGACATGCTGCCGGCCGGCATGCAAACCCTGGCTCATTTCTTGCCCCAATATTGGGCCATGCAGGGCTATCAGACGCTGTTGTTTCATACCGGAAATCTGGGGACCCTCTGGCAAGGGATCGGTATCCTCACCGGGATAGCCCTGGTCGCTATCTTGATTGCCGCTACCCGTTATAACCGCTTCGCCAAAGCGGAGTCAATCTAGTTATAGTCAATTTAGCGCCCACGCTGAGAAACCGGATAGGGGGTTATGTGCTGATAAAAGATTGGGGATAGCAGTATCTGCTATCCCCTTCACAGTCATAATTCCTGTTCATGTGTAATTCCTGTTCATGTGTATAAATCCGCCTTTCTGCGAAAGGCACCGATGGGGTTATGAAACAAAAACCCATCATCCTTTCACTCTTTTTGTGCTATCCTCCTCTTGTAGGTCGCTGGTATACTACAGAACCCGAGGAGGTGAGTGGCGGGGCTGTATAGCGGCAACCCCGTATGTGTATATGGTGTCGGTCATCCGTTAAGGCATCAATGAATGGCGCAAAACAGTAGCCCGTAAACTTATCTCTTCCGAAGTTGACTCGATTTCGCCGGATGACCAGTCCCTGCCATCCCTACAAGTATTTTTGCTGGAGGTACTTCTTTTGTTCAAAATCTTTCGTAAAAACTGCTGTGGACTTGATGTCCACAAAACCTGGATCTATGCCTGCATCGGTATTACTGATACAAATGGCCGTACTGAGTATAAGCAAGCTCGCTTCTCTTCCTTTTCCAAGGGCCTTAGAGAGTTGGCTGATTGGCTTGCGAAATTCTCCTGTATCGAAGTTTGTATGGAATCTGCCGGCAAGTTTTGGATTCCCGTATTCAACATCCTTGAAAAAACCTGTTTTGTTACCCTGGCACATCCCAAGTACACAAAACCTCAAAAAGGAAACAAAACGGATCGCAAAGATGCCAAATGGATCTGTGACCTCTTTATGTGCGATATGATCAAACCCAGCTTTATCCCTTCTCCTGTAATCAGGCATCTCCGTGACCTGATGCGTTACCGCTTCAAGATCACAAATATGCTGACTGGCGAGAAGAACCGTGCCCAGAACTGCCTGACTGTTTCCAACTTAAAGCTTGATGATGTCTTCAGTGATGTCTTTGGAAAGTCTGCCAGATCTATCACTACCTACATACTTGACCATCCCGGTGAACCCTTTGATGTCGCTCCCTTTGTCAATGGACGCTGCAAAACCCCTATCGAAGAGATCCAGGATGCCGTTGATGGTGCGATTTCTCCCGAGCAGGCTGTCAAGCTGCGTCAATGTCTCGCACACATTGATGAACTTGAAAACCACAAAAGGGAAATCGAGCAGGAAATACTTTTACTTGTACAACCTTTTTCAGCCATTCTAGATTTACTTCGTACCATTCCCGGGCTCAATTCCAATCCGATGACTGCCATTGCCATTCTCTCTGAGATTGGTCCGGACATGTCCGTGTTTCCGTCATCTAAAAATCTTGTTTCCTGGGCTGGATGCTGTCCACGCAATGATCAAAGTGGAGGAAAAGTAAAATCCACCCGTATATCTCGTGCCGGCTGTTATTTGAAACCTCTTCTTGTTCAGGTTGCAAATGCACTTCTCAAGTCTAAGAAACACCCTGAATTCAAAGAGAAGTATCACAGAATCAAGACCCGCCGGGGTCACAAAAAGGCTATCATCGCTGTCTGCAAGATGCTCTTGACCGCTATCTGGAATATCTTGAATAAGCTGGAGCCATATACCCCCGAAGGCTTTCTGGAGCACCGCCCTGTCAATGAATCTAAGGTTCTTACAAAGGCGCAGGCTCTGGAACTTCTCAGGAAAAGAGGTTACACAATAACAGACGAATCTCCCGTAATCGTTTAATCCTAAAACTCCCAATGTTATTTTTTGCCATCCACAAAATGTGAATGGTTTGTTTGCTGTACGCTTTTTACTCCCTAGCCACTACCTCTTTGTTTCAAACTTAGATCCTCCGCTTGGCCCCAGTCCTAGTATTGTATTATTTCGGAAGCTTCAGCCTAAATTCCCGGCTCCTCCTGCTCGGGTCCGTTTTCCTCGGGATGTCGATGACTTCTCCGGAAATGTGTATTTCCGGCTCGGAGAATCTTTCCGTCCGCGTTTTTTTGAAGTAATGCCGATAGAGCCCATAGAGCGAAATCGCAACGATACCGGCAAGGATGAGCGTAAAGGAGAAAACGATTCCGCTTGCGATCAGGAACAGGACCACGATCGACCCTAAAATCCGATAGAACTTCGGCATACAGACGCTCCTTTCATTGACCTGTCGTCTTGCAAGTCTGCCTCGCTATGGATGCAATCACCTCATTATAACACAGACAGCCTTCGGTTGAAATCGAACGGTAGGCACCCCATCGACGTTCGGCTGACGCCAAGGTGGCCTGAACCCTAAACCGAGCTCTGTTCAAGTCCTGTCAAATTTCTGAACCGAAAGATTTTTCGTTCGCCGGTAATTGCCCATTTGGCAACAACTAAACCTGAAATTATGGGGCGGGAAAGGCACTGTAGGCCTGCCGCACGTCTGCTCGGGCCGCGGCTCATCGTCCCGTCAAGGGCTGTCCCGGGTGCCAGGCGGCGGGCAGCCGGATGTTTTGGGGAGAATGCCAAGTGGCAAAGTGCTGCTTTCGAAAGAGGATATTTACGCCTTTCTGAAGAAATAAGAAACTTAGGTGAAAATCGTCTGGAGAAAAACTGGAGGAAGAAGTTTGAAACAAAGAGGTAGTGGCTAGGGAGTAAAAAGCGTACAGCAAACAAACCATTCACATTTTGTGGATGGCAAAAAATAACATTGGGAGTTTTAGGATTAAACGATTACGGGAGATTCGTCTGTTATTGTGTAACCTCTTTTCCTGAGAAGTTCCAGAGCCTGCGCCTTTGTAAGAACCTTAGATTCATTGACAGGGCGGTGCTCCAGAAAGCCTTCGGGGGTATATGGCTCCAGCTTATTCAAGATATTCCAGATAGCGGTCAAGAGCATCTTGCAGACAGCGATGATAGCCTTTTTGTGACCCCGGCGGGTCTTGATTCTGTGATACTTCTCTTTGAATTCAGGGTGTTTCTTAGACTTGAGAAGTGCATTTGCAACCTGAACAAGAAGAGGTTTCAAATAACAGCCGGCACGAGATATACGGGTGGATTTTACTTTTCCTCCACTTTGATCATTGCGTGGACAGCATCCAGCCCAGGAAACAAGATTTTTAGATGACGGAAACACGGACATGTCCGGACCAATCTCAGAGAGAATGGCAATGGCAGTCATCGGATTGGAATTGAGCCCGGGAATGGTACGAAGTAAATCTAGAATGGCTGAAAAAGGTTGTACAAGTAAAAGTATTTCCTGCTCGATTTCCCTTTTGTGGTTTTCAAGTTCATCAATGTGTGCGAGACATTGACGCAGCTTGACAGCCTGCTCGGGAGAAATCGCACCATCAACGGCATCCTGGATCTCTTCGATAGGGGTTTTGCAGCGTCCATTGACAAAGGGAGCGACATCAAAGGGTTCACCGGGATGGTCAAGTATGTAGGTAGTGATAGATCTGGCAGACTTTCCAAAGACATCACTGAAGACATCATCAAGCTTTAAGTTGGAAACAGTCAGGCAGTTCTGGGCACGGTTCTTCTCGCCAGTCAGCATATTTGTGATCTTGAAGCGGTAACGCATCAGGTCACGGAGATGCCTGATTACAGGAGAAGGGATAAAGCTGGGTTTGATCATATCGCACATAAAGAGGTCACAGATCCATTTGGCATCTTTGCGATCCGTTTTGTTTCCTTTTTGAGGTTTTGTGTACTTGGGATGTGCCAGGGTAACAAAACAGGTTTTTTCAAGGATGTTGAATACGGGAATCCAAAACTTGCCGGCAGATTCCATACAAACTTCGATACAGGAGAATTTCGCAAGCCAATCAGCCAACTCTCTAAGGCCCTTGGAAAAGGAAGAGAAGCGAGCTTGCTTATACTCAGTACGGCCATTTGTATCAGTAATACCGATGCAGGCATAGATCCAGGTTTTGTGGACATCAAGTCCACAGCAGTTTTTACGAAAGATTTTGAACAAAAGAAGTACCTCCAGCAAAAATACTTGTAGGGATGGCAGGGACTGGTCATCCGGCGAAATCGAGTCAACTTCGGAAGAGATAAGTTTACGGGCTACTGTTTTGCGCCATTCATTGATGCCTTAACGGATGACCGACACCATATACACATACGGGGTTGCCGCTATACAGCCCCGCCACTCACCTCCTCGGGTTCTGTAGTATACCAGCGACCTACAAGAGGAGGATAGCACAAAAAGAGTGAAAGGATGATGGGTTTTTGTTTCATAACCCCATCGGTGCCTTTCGCAGAAAGGCGGATTTATACAGATGAAGACGATTGGCTTAATCGGAGGAATGAGTTGGGAGTCGTCCTTGGAATATTACCGCATCCTTAATGAGGAAGTGAAATGCCGACTGGGCGGTCTGCACTCGGCCAAGTGTATTCTGTACAGTGTGGATTTCGAAGAAATCGAGACCTGCCAGAGAAACGGGGAATGGGAGAAAGCGGGCCGGATCTTGGCTGATGCTGCCCGCAGTCTTGAAGCCGCCGGGGCGGATTTCTTGCTCATTTTGACGAATACCATGCACAAGGTCGCAACGGAAATTGAAGCGAGCGTCCGGATTCCTTTGCTTCATATTGCGGATATTACGGCCCGGCGCGTGCTTGCGGAGGGCAAAAAGACGGTAGGGCTCCTGGGAACGAAATACACCATGGAACAGGACTTCTACAGAGCGCGTCTTGAAGCTCAGGGCCTAAAGGTTCTGGTTCCGGAGGAAAGGGACCGGGGTTTTGTCAATACGGTCATTTTTCAGGAACTTTGCCTGGGACGTATTGTGGACGAATCAAGAGCAAAGTACCGAAGAATTATCTCAGATTTAATTGAACGAGGGGCTGACAGCATTGTTCTGGGCTGCACCGAAATCGGACTGTTGGTTAAGCGGGAGGACTCCAGTGTCCCGATATTCGATACCACGTTGCTTCACGCGCAAGGGGCAGTCGAATTTGCGCTTAGTTAGAAATTCCTGATATCCTTGCGTTAAAGACGAGGGAATCCGCTGTACCAAGGTTAGAGTTTCTTTGGAGTCGGTTGTCTGGGATAGGTTTGTCACACAGAGGGTTTGCGACATCGGGTGATTGCACTATGAGCTATAACCCGAGATCGTGAACCCTTAGATGTTAGAGACGCGGTGCCAGAACTGAGGAGGATGATGGAGTGAAAATTACGCTGAGAGAACTCACAAGAGAAGATCTTCCGAACGTCCAGGCTCTGCTCGAGAGATGTTCCGATTACCTCACGTTCGAGGACGAAGAGCCGGTTAGACCCGGTGCGGCTCTGGAACTGTTCAGTGAAAGGCCTGATGGCGTAGAGAAAAGTCACAAGGTGCTATTTGGCATAGCCAATGAAGCACAAGAATCGGTGGGTTTGTTTGACGTGCTCCGGGGCTATCCGGACCCGAAAACCTTGAATCTCGGCTTAATGCTGTTGGATCCGGCCAGCCGGGGAAAGGGGATCGGGGAAAAGGCCTATCTGGCTTTGGAAGAATGGATCATTTCACAGAAATTTGAGAAAATACGTTTGGGAGTTTTGGTCGGCGATTCAAGAGGACTTAGCTTTTGGAGAAAGATGGGATACAGGGAGACCGGAGAGGTCAAAGCGTATGTGAAGCAAAACAGAACTCTGTCCAGGGATATCCTCGTTCTGGAAAAAGAATTCGTTTAGGGTGACGCAGGAGGAAGGGAAATTCCTGACGGCTCTGAAGATGAGAGAAAAGTTTGCACAGGGGGTGGGTGCTGACGGAAAGCGGCCCGTCTTAAGGAAATATTTCTTCACGGGGGATTCTCGCTTGAGCGACGCCTTGAGTCCAGCGATGGGGCAGAGGAAAGGGGGGAAGTACATGCCTGTTTATCCCGGGTTTTTGACACCTCCAACATTGACGGTCTTGGCATATTTTCTGATGTCTCTGACACCTTGGGTCATAGTCTTAATCGTACTCATCTGGTTTATTCGCAAGATGAACAATATTGACAGGACATTAAAGGGAATTGTGGACAGCCTGAGCATGATGAAGAAGGAAGAAGAAGTTCAAGGAAAAGAGAGGGAGTGATGAGCTGGCTCTGAGATATAGTCCCTCAGCGCGCAGACCGACCGCCCGCTCCAAAATACGCCTTAGATATGAGGTCTATGAAAGCGAACACGCCATAACGCAGGAGTGGTGGGGAGAGTACGTCCGCCACAATGTGATCAAGCGCAAAGTCTGGGATGAGGGCGGCAGACAAATTGCGGATGAACGGATCACGGAGAACCATGCGACAATGATGTATGAACCTTTGTTAGAGAGCGGCGGGTAAGACAATGCCCCAATGCCAAAGGGGTTCTTATCAAGGGGGCGAAGCACACTTATCCCTGGGCTATGCCCGACACTTTGAACAGCCTGGTCAGAACGTGGTTCAGCGATCAGGATTTTGGACCGAATCTTTCACGATTAATCCTGTTTTGAGCGGATTGCCACCACTTGGCTCAGAGCGCAGTAGGAGTCGGTACCCTAGGGTAACCGCCCTTTTTTTTGCTATGCTATGACCTTTTGACGGACTGACGGACACAGTCCAAAATACTTCGCTCATGCCAGTCCAGATTAGAGTGGCCGCTAACAGGGAACGCACTTCAGTTGCCTGTTCCGGGTTTGATCCTGCAGCCGTTGGCGGAAAACGACTTTATCCACAGCATGAAAAACGTGACCCATAAAGGGCCGCTCAAAGTGCGCGTCGGCAAAGAAGGCGAATGGACGAGAGTTGAAGTGGGTGAAAACGGCCAGGGGATTTCGGAGAACCGGTTGAAAGAGTGTGGATGATGAAAATTTTTTACATTGATCGATGAAAGTTTTTTTATTATAATACTATTTAGATAGGGGACAAGGCCTAAGCGCTCCATGTTCTTAGAGAATGAAGAGAGGGGGGGCCGAGATCAAACAGGAGCATTACCCGGGCGAAGTTTTCAGCAGCCTCAAAGCCCTAAGCAACAAGTTTTCTATTACGGAGCAGCGGATTGCCAACTACTTGCTGGAACACCCGCACCAGTTTATCCGGCAATCCATTACGGAGGTAGCGGAGGCCTGCCGCTGCGCGGAGGCCAGCATTTTCCGCTTTTCCAAGCGCTTGGGGTTTGACGGATTCCAAGCTTTAAAGATCGCTTTGGCTTCGGCGGCCATCGAACCGACGGCGAACATTAAAGAAGATGTGGACGAGGAAGATTCTCTGGCTCTCATCGCGCGCAAGGTTTTCCGCGCCAACACGAACGCGATTGAAGATACCTTGCGGCTTTTGGATCCTGCCTCACTGGAACAGGCAGTAGAACTGCTCGCCCAAGCCAGGCGGGTCGAATTCTACGGCTGCGGAGGTTCCGCGGTGCTGGCGCTGGACGCTTACCATAAGTTTCTCCGGACCGGAATCCAGTGCAGTGCGGTAACGGACAGCCATCTTCAAGTTATGTCTGCCGTTTTGCTCAATGAAAAGGATTTAGTGGTGGCCATCTCCCACTCGGGGACAAACAAGGACGTCTATGAAGCGGTTAAAGAGGCGCGCGATCGGGGGGCCAAGGTGATCAGCGTGACGGACTACAACAAGACGCCCCTGGGCAAAATGTCTACGGTTTGTTTTGTCGCTTCCAGCGTGGAAAGCCAGTTTCGCACGGAGGCCATGGCGGCACGTTTTGCGCAGCTGAGCATCCTGGACACACTCTATGTCGGAGTGGCGATGAAGAGAGAACAAGAGACGCTGGAGAATCTCGCCCAAATTCGGCGTGTCATTGCGAAAAAGCGCTTTTAAATTAACCATTGAGGAGAATCTGCCGTGGGTCAACTTTCAGCATTAATCGGAATCGATATTGGCACATCAGGCCTGAAGGCGGCAGCCTTTGAACTGCCTAAAGAAGGAGAGGCTGATACGGGCAATGCCTCCGGGCCCCTGGCCGCACCGATAGCCGAGAGCTACAGAAGCTATCCTTTGTACAGTCCGGGGGCCGGCTGGGTGGAACAGGAGCCGGAAGAGATCTGGCAGGCTTTTCTCGGGGCGTTGCAAGAAATTACCGCAAAGCTCGTCCGTATGCACTGCAAGCCTGCGGGGTTGTCTTTCAGCGGCGTGATGCACAGTATCTTTATCGTCGATGACCGCGGTGCTGAGCAAACTCGGATGCTGACCTGGGCGGACACCCGCTCCGCCCCACAGATGCGCCGGATTCGAAACGATCTTGGCTTAGCCCTATACCGGCGGACGGGAACCCCTATGCATCCGATGTCTCCGATAAGCAAGATTCTCTGGTTCAAAGAAAACGGGGCTGCTCTGCGCCGGGGATGGCGCTTTGTTTCAATTAAAGAATGGATTGTCTTGCGCCTGACCGGAGAGTGGGTGGCTGACATCTCGACGGCTTCAGCCACCGGGATGTTTAATCTGGAGAAACTCGCTTGGGACAGGGAGGCCTTATCCTATCTGGGCCTGGTTCCGGAACAGCTGAGCCGGCCGGAAAGCACTCTGGAAGTGCTGCCCCTTTCGAATTCCGGGTCATCATTCCTGGGGCTTCCTTCGGGTCTGCCGCTTGTTTTGGGAGCGACAGACGGAGTGTTGGCCAACCTGGGGGCCGGCTCCGTGGTTCCGGGGAGCGCCGCCGTGACCATCGGGACGAGCGCTGCCGTGCGGACAGTTGTCAAGAGACCGTGGACGGATCCGGAAGGACGAGTCTTTTGTTACGCTCTGACCGAAGATCACTGGGTTATCGGCGGTGGTCTGAACAGCGGAGGTATTGTAATGCGCTGGGTTCGTGATCAAATCGCTGTTCCCGAAAAAGAGCGAGCCCTCGCTCAAGGCATCGACCCCTATACCGTTATGATTCAGGAGGCAGCCTCGATCCCGGCCGGCGCTGAAGGACTGATTTTCCTTCCTTATCTCACCGGAGAGAGAGCTCCGATTTGGGATGACGCGGCTAAAGGAGTCTTTTTCGGCCTCAGCTGGCACCACAACCGCAGCCACATTATCAGGGCCGCTTTGGAAAGCGTCGCCTATGCAGTGAACTCCGTTTATCAAGTCTTACAAACCATTAAACCTATCGACCAATTCGTGCGTGTCTCCGGAGGATTTACGCGTTCCGAGTTTTGGCGGCAGCTTCTTGCCGATGTACTCGATGTGAAATTGGAAGTGCCGGATGTGAGTGAAGCGTCATGCTATGGTGCAGCCGTCTTGGCTGCCAAGGCGCTGGGATACAGCCGCCGCTTGGAAGACAGCGTAGCCGGTCTGGGCGTCACCGCCGTCAACGAACCTCAGGCTGGGGAGACCGCTATGTACCGCAAGAACTACGAGCTATTTCTGAGAATTTACGAGCAGAATAAGCAGCTTTTTCACGCAAAATGACTTAAAAGCTGGCTGAGAGAGGGAATGATCAGGCATGGAAATGGGGCTTATCGGTTTGGGCAAAATGGGCTCAGCCTTGGTTCAGAATTTGGTCGGGAAGGGACACGGTGTTGTCGCCTATGATCTGAACCCCCAAGTACGGGAAGAAATTCAGGCTTTGGGCGCAAGATGGTCGGATACTCTCGCCGGTTTAGTGGCCGCTCTGCGGCCACCGCGAAAGATCTGGCTTATGCTGCCGGCCGGCAGAGCAGTCGAAGAGACCGTGACAGAACTGGCCCGGCTGGCTGCGCGCGGAGACATTATCGTCGACGGAGGGAATTCCTTTTACAAGGACAGCCTGGCCAGGCATGAAAAGCTGGCCAAATACGGAATCTATTTTGTCGACGCCGGCGTCAGCGGCGGGATTGAAGGTGCCAGAGAGGGCTGCTGCCTGATGGCCGGCGGTGAAGCGCAAGCGCTCAAGGCGATGGAGCCGCTGTTCCGGGACGTGGCCGTCAGCGGAGGTTTTATTACATATCCCGAGCCGGGAGCTGGGCACTTCCTGAAAATGGTTCACAACGGCATTGAGTACGGTATGATGCAAGCCCTGGGGGAAGGATTTGAGATTCTGACCAAAAGCCCCTATCAATATCCCTTGCAGGATGTCGCCCGGGTTTGGAACCACGGATCTGTGATCAGAGGTTGGCTCATGGAGCTGCTGGCTCAGGCATTCGCTGAAGATCCGGGTTTGCAATCCATTAAAGGGGTCATGAATTCATCCGGAGAAGGAAGGTGGTCGATTGAAACAGCCTTGGAACTGCAAGCCGTTGCCCCTGCAATTGCCTTAAGTCAAATGATGCGTTTCCGCTCACTTGAGGAAGAGTCAATGGGGGGAAAAGTGGTGGCCGCCTTGCGCCACCAATTCGGCGGGCACGCGGTGACAAACAGGACGGAAGGGTAATAGAAAGAAGAGAGGAAAAATCGGGAAAGGAGTTTGTCGGCAGAACAGAAAGAGGTTGCAGGCGAGAGGAAAATGGAGGGGGTAAGACTGGGTGACGGATAGAGCAGACACAAAGAAGCAGAGTAAAAAGTAGAATTAGAAAGGATGACAGCGATGGAAACGAGTGCAAAAACACCGAAAGGTCATGTGCGCTGGGGAATCGGAATTTTGTTGGGCACCGGGGTTGTGGTGAACTATTTGGATCGGACGAACATCTCTGTTGCAGGCGAGAAGATGGCTTCACAGTACGGCTGGAGCCACACGGAATTAGGTTTTATGCTTTCGGCCTTTTTTTGGACATACACTCTCATGCAAATTCCGGTTGGTGTCCTGTTGGACAAACTGGGGGTGAAATGGATAACCCGGGTCGGCACGTTTCTCTGGTCCCTTGCCACCATTGGGACAGCCTTTTTAGGCGGATTCGGCGGGATCGCGGCCATGCGGATGCTTTTAGGGATCACGGAAGCACCGGCCTTTCCGGCCAATTCGAAGGCGACCGGGTACTGGTTCCCTCTGCGTGAACGCGGCTTGGCCACTTCGATATTCGACGGTGCCGCGAAATTCTCCAACGTGATCGGTGTGGGCATCTCGACTTGGGCCATTATGAACTGGGGCTGGCGAGGGGCTTTTGTCGTAACGGGGCTTATAAACCTGGTCTTCGCTTTGGTTTTTTGGATTATCTACCGCGACCCATCCGAACATAAGATGCTGACTCAAGAAGAGAGAGAATATATCGTACAAAACGGGGCCCAGCAGGCAGGGCAGGCGGAAGGAAGCGTCGTGGGCAGTTTCGTCAAGCTCTTGGCCCAGCGCAAAGTCTGGGGCCTGACGCTCGGCTTTATGGCTTACGGATACACGTTCTACCTGTTTTTGACCTGGCTGCCGGATTACATGACGAAGCAGATGCACATGAGCATGGCCAAGGGCGGTTTGTACACGGTTATCCCCTGGATCGTAGCCACGATTACGGATATCTTCATCGGGGGTTGGATGGTAGACCACTTCATTAAGAAAGGGTACAATCCGAACAAAGTTCGCAAAACAATCTTAATCCTAGGAATGATCCTGGGCGCTTTTGTCATATTGCAGCCTACGACGACGAATCCGAACCTGCAAATCACCTACTTGTCCATCGCCTTGGGTGGGCTGGCTTTCTCGGCTCCGGTCGGATGGTCCATTCCTTCTCTGATTGCCCCGAAAGGAATGGTTGGCAGCGTCGGTTCGATTATGAACTTCTTTAATAATCTGATGGGTGTCGCGGCTCCGATTATTACAGGCTACATCATTGACAAAACGGGATCTTTTAACACAGGTTTTATCATCGCCGGCGTTATTATTATCTTCGGCATATTTTCCTACTCTTTCATTTTGGGTGATATCAATCCCATTGAGCTCTAAGAAAAACAGACGAAATCGGTGGTAAGCATTAAAACCCCGGGCGTTTGGCTTTAAGAAGGAAGCTGAGCGCCATGGGGTTTTGCTGTTTTTGTTACCCTTACCCTTCAGGGGGGCCCGTACCGCTGTTCTTGTCTCCGCCGGTCGAACGCCGCTTTACCCTCCGCCGCGGAAGCAATTTCACGGAGACAGTGCGGGCATGCCAGAAGATTCGTCTGTCAGCTTACCCTCACTTGGCGTAGCTTCGGCTGCGAATACGTCTAAAGAGTAGTGAAGGCGGTGATGGCTGTTTGAGGGATGAAGAACTGATTCAGAGTATCCTGCAAGGGGATGGCGAGAAATATGCCGTCATCGTGGATCGCTATCAGACCCGGCTTTACCGAACCGCCTATTACTATGCCGGAAACGTTGAAGATGCGCGGGACCTCACCCAGGAGATCCTCATCAAAGCCTATAACAGCTTGGCAAAGTTCAAACACGGCTCGGCTTTTTCCACTTGGCTCTACCGGATCGCGGTAAACCATTGTATAGATTGGAGCCGCAAAAAAAGGCCCCGGTGTGAAGAAGCCACTTGCTTGCTCAATCTTTCCGACGGGGAGGCGGGCCCGGAGGAACGGTTCCTCCGGCAAGAGAGGGCAGCTGAAGTACATAGGGCGGTTGGCTGTCTGCCCGAACGTTACAGTACCGTGCTTATGCTCTATTACTTTGAAGAATGGACGCCTCAGGAAATAGCCTTTATTTTGGCTATTTCCAAGCGGACGGTGGAAACGAGACTCAGCCGGGGGAGAAAAATGCTGCGGGAAAAAATCCCGCTCAAGCAAGCAGGAGGTGTGTGCCATGACTTGTTTTCGCAGTCGGGATAGATGGCACAGCTATGTCGTAAAGAGTTTGAGCCGAATGGAAATGCGGGAAATGGAGACACACCTTGAGCGTTGTGCCGAGTGCCGGGCAAGAGTGGCTGCTATTAGGGAGACAAGCGGGTTCTTGGCGGTTGCCCGGGTGCCTTTAATCGCTCCCCCAATGATCAAAGATCAGGTGATGGCTGCCATTGATATGGGAAAGTACAGGGCAAAAGCCGGATTTCCCCGTTTCGGTCAAGGGTTGCAACACTTGGGGTTCAGTCTGTTGGCGGCAGGGATTATTCTGTTAATGGTCAACCTGACTCCGGTCGGTCGCAATCTCAGGAGTGGTGAGGTCGCCGACTTGAACGTGCAATTTGGCAAGGAAATTGCGTTGCCCTTTACCCACTTGAGTCAGACGCTCAGTGTGGCGGCGGAAAAGTTCGGTCTGATGGGCCGTGGGCAGGATGAGATGGGCAGCTGGGTTCCGGGTAAAGAGTAAGCGCGATTTAGAGGGAGGAAGTAAGATGAATTGTCATTATCATCCGACCCGGGAAGCCGAGGCTATCTGTATCAGATGCAAGAATCCCATTTGTCAGGAATGCAGCATCAAGGTAGATGACAAGACGGTTTGTCGGCATTGCCTCCGGGAGAACCTTTTCCCGGAGGACGATCCCGGGCCGGGAACGAATTTCTGGGAGCGGCTGATGTTTTTTTGTTTCAGTCTGATCCCAGGCGCCGCGCATATGCATATGGGGCTTTTTCGGCGAGGGTTAGAGTTGATGATCATTGTTTTCGGTGTCATTTTCTTGGCCGGCGCTATCAATGTGACCGCGGTGATCCCGCTGGTCATTGTTCCGACTTGGTTTTTCAGTTTCTTTGAAAGTCATCATCTGCGAAGGCAAAGGGAACTGGGTGAAACTTTGGAAGACCGGGGATTCTTCGACTCCCAATTGTTTGATTTCAGTTTCCTGCGCAGCAAAAACCGCTTAGTCGGCGGCACACTTTTGGTTCTGGGATTGTTGGGGTTCATGAGTGTCTTTGAGACAAACCTGATTTACAGGTTATCTCCGGAATTTCAGAGGTATTATTTCCTGGTGCGGAACAGTATCATTCCCTTGGGTTTGGTTCTGGGCGGTATTTACCTGCTCCGAAAGGGACACCGGCCCTTACCGGGTACACGAGCGGGCCATAAAGAAGAGATACCTTCGTCTGACGCGGGTTGAGGGGCGTGTGAGGTTACGAGGAGCGTGTGAGGTTACTTCCGGAAAACACCGGGGGCAGGGTTCCCAGACGGGTAAAAGAGGTATAAAATGTAAGGAAGCGGAATGCGGCGACATGTTCCGGCGGAGGAGAGCTGTCGATGGAAGGCAAGAGACCTGCCCAAAGCGAAAGCCCGATATCTGTACCCCAAGGAGACAGGTGCGTTCGACCCCAAGGAGGCGGGAACACTCCCTCCCAAGGAGACAGTTATAAACAAGGTCTGGGACTGGCGGGAGAGGATTATGCGCTTAAGGTCCTGACCGAGGCGCACCTCGTAGTTCTCGTGCGCAATTATCGTTGCGCCAGGGGAGAGATTGACTTAATTGCGCAGGATGGGGAAAGGATAGTATTTATAGAAGTGAGGGGCCGGAGCAGCGGGCGGCTGGGCTGGGGTGAAGAAAGTGTGACAGGTAACAAAATGCGCCGATTGAGGGCTGTGGCGAACTACTATTTGTTGGCCCAAGGTTACAGGGACTATCCCCCAGTGCGCTTTGATGTCCTGGCGCTGCGTTGGCAGAAGGGAACCGCCGTTCCGGAAGTCAATTGGCTCAAAGGAGTTTTTTAGCGGGTCAGCCATGCAATGACGAAAAGTGGGGGCTTCCGCGGGGAGTTGCGCGGGGTTGGAGCACTCAAAAGAAGACCTTTTGGGAGCGGGGAACCGGAGTTCTCTGCTTTTCTGTACTCTACGAGTGCTTTACCGCATCGGGACCGTGCGCTCGGCTGACACGTTTATCCTCGACGCTTTTCTTATATGTCTGGGCAGCGCAGCGAAATTCTCCGCTTTGGGTTTGGGTTTAGGGTTGGTCGTCGAGGGTGATAAGGGCAGCGGGCAACTGGCACGTCAGCAGGGAGCAGGTCGCTCATCGAAGATCTTCGAGAGCCGTAGGGGTATGGGGCAGGGATTGGTCACAAATTGATCACGAATCAGTGCTATGATAAGCTAGTCAGTGAAATAAATCGGCTTCGGCAAAGGGGGCAGGGGCAATGGATCCCATTATGGTTGTGGATGACGAAGAGAAGATTCGGAGTCTGGTCAGGCTCTATCTTCAGAGGGAAGGGTATGAGGTAATTGAGGCCGAAAACGGCCGGGTGGCTTTGGAAAAGTTTCGCGCGGGCCGCTTTGCTTTGCTGATTATTGATCTGATGATGCCCGAAATTGACGGTTGGAGGGTGTGCCGGGAAATCCGGGAGAGCTCCAATGTCCCGATCATCTTTCTTACCGCCAGGGGGGAGGAATTCGACCGGATTCTGGGTTTCGAATTGGGAGCGGATGACTATTTGGTAAAGCCTTTCAGCACCCGGGAGCTGGTTGCCCGAGTTAAAGCCCTCCTGCGCCGCTCAGGCGGGCAGATGGACCGGATTGAAAAAGACATCGCTTACGGTCCTTTGAAAATCAATAAGGAAAAACACATCGTTACGGTCGGAGAGGAAGGAATTGCCCTGACACCGCGGGAATTCGAGCTTCTGTATTTTCTCACGAAAAATCCGGGGAGAGTGTTTTCCCGGGAGCAATTGATGGAAACGGTTTGGGGTTACGATTTTTACGGCGACGCGCGTACAGTGGATACGCATATCAAAAAACTGAGAGAGAAACTTACGGATCCGAAAGTTAAGCGAATGGTGGCAACCGTGTGGGGCGTGGGGTACAAGTTTGACCCGAGCGCGTAAAGCCCTTGCGGGGTCAAGGCGGCACAAAGTCTATCTCAGCACTGAGTACTGCTCTCCAAAGGCAAGATTGGCATTCCGCCAAAGCCGCATAAAGGCTGTCTCGGTATTTAGCCGGCTGCGGCGAAGTCGCTCTTGGGCGAGAAGTCAAGGCGGCACAAAGGCTTTGTTTGCAGCGGGAGCCGGCTGCGGCAGGGGTAGCGGAGGCTGCGGGGGTCAAGCGAAAGTTGCCCTAATCGCGAGTATTTCCCCGGCGGGAGTTGCCCGGTTCAAACGCGCGGAGGGGGAGCTCGGGGGTAAAGAACGCGTCATAAGCCGTATAGGGGCGAAGAGCTTTAACCCCAGAGTAGTGCTGTCTGGGACAGGGTTCAACTTTTTCCCTGCCACGAAGCCTCGTAATTTTGAATTTCGCAGCTATGTTTCCGAGGGGGCTTTGATAGTCCTCGAGGACCTGAAAGAGCAGAAAGTATAACCCCCTAGAGTAGTGCTGTCTAAGGCAAGTCGTATTTCCTGGCTTGAGGGGCCTGTCATCAGGTTTTCACCTCGCGGTGGTGCCCGTCCAGGGAACGAATACGGTTGTGACGGACGGATAATCGTACAGCGGAAAATCACCAAGACCAAGGCGGTTTTTCCTACGGATGACCCTTGCGAGAAAACTGGTTTAGACGTGGTGCCGCCCAGGGGGTGGGGATAGAGGAGTACTATGTTCAAGTTCAACCATCCATTAAGTATTTCCATCAAGCTGTGGTTGGCGATGACACTGCTCATTCTGACAGTGTTGGGAGGGCTGGGTCTTACGATCACTTGGCTATTTACGGGGTTCTACTTTCAGCAGCAGTTGGCGGCACTGAAGGCACAAGCGACTGCCACGGCCAGTGAGTTAGCTCCGCTACAGAGCTGGAATGAGCGCTTCAGGGCCATTCAGGGCACAAAGCTGGCGGATGGCACTCAATTAGTACTCCTTAATGCTTCGGGTGCAACACTAGCGGTCATGGGCACGATTTATCCGTCGGGGGTACCCGCAGGGACGGGTTGGGACGGCGGTTTAATGTGGGGGCGGACCTTAAAGCCGACGGACTTTTTCAGTACAGACAACCTGCTGGAGGTTTTGGCCGGAAATACACTCTCCATTAAGGCGCTGCCAGTCAACGGCAACGGACCGGCCATGTTGATTGCCGCGGCCCCGATCGGACACAAGCCGGTCACAGGCGTGGTTTTGCTCGGAAGCTCACCGGTCCCAGTCCAGCAGAGTATTGATACGTTCCGGCGCTTAATCCTTTACGCTTCCTTGCTGGCGGTGGCCCTGGCCACTTTGGTCAGCCTGTTCTTAGCCAGGCAAATGACCCGGCCTCTGGCTCTGATGCAGAAGGCGGCCAGTCGCATGGCCCAGGGGGATTTTGAACCGATCAAAGGAATATCCGGGCGGGATGAGATGGGAGAGCTGGCTTCAGCTTTAAATTCGATGAGCCGGAGCCTGAACGATCATGTCACTTGGCTTTCCCAAGAAAAAAGCCTCTTGGAAGGGATTGTGAGGGGAATCAGTGACGCCGTGATTATGCTGGGAAGCGATGGCGAGTTGCTTTATGCCAATGATCCGGCCAAGCAGCTATGGCAAGATGACGGGGAGGAAGGAGGAGGAGGACGCCGGGAACTCATTCTGGAATTTTTGCGCGGGCTTATAGCGGAAAAACGAGAGGTCGCCGGGCCGACGACGGACCTGCCGGCAGGCGAAAGTGTTCCGGAGCCGGCGAAAGCGGCGATAAAAGCGGGCGTACCTGACGACGGGGAATTTACGAAAGCGCAGAACGCTCCGACTCGAACGGAGCCGGCCGGTGAGCCGGCAGAAGCGCGGAGAAGCGGCGAGCGGGAAGTTCTGGCCCCGACGGAGCCGGACCGTGAGTCGACGGAAACCGAGGGCAGCGGCCGGCAAAACTTTCCTGCCGAGCCGGAATCAGAGGACGGGGCGGGAGTGAGCCGCGCCGCGGGTGGTTCATCCGGTATTCGTGACATGCCTTTGCCGACCCTGGCGCTGGGCCGGCAAGTATTGCAGGTGGGAATGGCCTCGTTGGCGGAAAGCGGGGGAATTCGCGGACATGTGATTGTCCTGCGGGACGTGAGTGCCTCTATGCGGGCGGAGAAAGAGCGGCGCGAATTTCTGGCCAGTGTTACCCATGAGCTGCGCACACCGTTGCACCTGATCCAGGGCTATCTGGAAGCGATTCAAGACGGAGTTATTCCCAAAGCGGAAGAAGCAGAGAATATCGGTCTTGTTTTGGATGAGAGTAAGCGCCTGGCCAGACTGGTTCACAGACTGCAGGACATTAGCCGGTTGGAGCGGGAGCAGGCTCTGCAGTTCTCTATCCTGCGGCTCAAAGAGTTCATGCAGGAGCTGGTCCCGCGTTTTCAAGGCAAGGCGCATGATTTGGGCGTACGACTTTACATTCTACCGGCGACGGGCGAAATTGCCGCGGACCGGGACAGACTGCTCCAGGTCTTTATCAATCTCCTGGACAATGCGCTCCGTCACACCGGAAGAGGCAAGACGGTTGAGGTGGGAGTAGAAGTTTTCTCAGGGTCGGTCAGATTTTGGGTGAAGGACGAGGGAGAGGGGATACCCCCGGAAGCCCTGGCTCACATTTTCGAACGGTTCTACCGTGTCGATAAGGCTCGTTCCCGCAAAGACGGGGGCATGGGGCTGGGCTTGGCGATCGTAAAACAAATCGTGGAGGCTCATGAGGGGAGAGTTTGGGTCGAGAGTCAGCTGGGGGTTGGCAGCACGTTTTGGGTGGAGATCCCCAAACGAGGAGACAGGAGCCACAAATGACTTTCCGGAGCTTTTGGCAGAGGGCGCACATCCGAGCTGGCAAAGAAAAAGGCAGAGCACAGTAAAATTGGGCAGGATTACCGGAACTGGAAGTCGAATTCTCTCCTTCAAAGGGGAGGAATGGTAATTGTTTGCTTCTGTCTGGGGGATGGCCTTGACCGGCCTGCAGGCACACTTGATTCGGGTGGAAGTCGATGTGTCCAACGGTTTGCCAAATTTCGACGTGGTCGGCCTCCCGGCCGCTGCTGTTCGGGAAGCGAGGGATCGCGTGCGTTCATCCCTGCGTAACTCGGGTTATGAGTTTCCGCTCCAGCGTGTCACCGTCAATCTGGCTCCGGCCGATTTGCGCAAGGAGGGGTCGGGCTTTGATCTGCCGATCGCCATGGGAATACTCGCGGCTACCGGGCAGATTGAAGTGTCTTTGCTCGCGCCCTACGTTTTTGTCGGGGAACTGTCCTTGGAAGGAATGTTACGCAGTGTGCCGGGTATTTTGACCATGGCCGCCGCGTTGACCCAAACAGAGGTGCCTGGAGGGCAAATATCGGGCTATCGGCTGAGTCTCATCGTCCCGCCGGGGAACTTGGCAGAGGCCCGTTTAGTTTCGGCTGTAACCAGTGCCTCGGCCGAAACGCTCTCCCAGCTGGGCAACGCGCTCGCGCAAGGCTGTGGCTTTCTGGATGAGGTTACGCTCCAGGAGGACGTCCACCCGGCGGCTGAAGGTGCTCAGAGTGTTGACTGGGCGGATATCAAAGGGCAGCGGCAGGCCAAAAGAGCTTTGGAAATCGCGGCTGCAGGGGGGCACAACGTCCTTCTCGTCGGTCCGCCGGGCTCCGGCAAGACACTCTTAGCCAAGGCCTATCCCGGCATCCTTCCGCCTCTGAGCGGACCGGAGAGCATGGAGGTGACCCAGCTCTACAGTGTGGCCCGGATGCTGCCGGCCAATGGGAAACTCGTCAGCGAGCGCCCCTTCCGCCATCCGCATCACAGCGCCAGCTTATCCGGTATTCTGGGGGGAGGGAAGGAAGTACGGCCCGGGGAAATCAGTTTGGCCAACCACGGCGTTCTCTTTTTGGATGAATTGCCCGAATTCCCGCGAACCGTGCTCGAAGCCTTGAGACAACCACTGGAAGACCGCTGCATCACCGTGACACGTCAGAAAGGAAGCACGGATTATCCCGCGGATCTCAGCCTGGTGGCCTCAATGAATCCGTGTCCGTGTGGATTTTTGGGTGATCCTGGAAGGACATGCTCTTGCACGCCCTTGCAAATCCAGCGCTACCGGGCGAGAATCTCCGGGCCGCTGTTGGATCGTTTCGATTTGCAGGTGGAAGTCCCCCGTCTGAGCTTGGCGGAACTGAAACAAGAAACCGGAGGGGAGGGTTCGCAGGCCGTTCGGCAGAGGGTCATCCGGGCCCGGGAACTCCAATGGGAGCGCTTGGGTGAAGGGCGCACCAACGCCCAGATGACGGCCCAAGAAACCCAACGGCTATGCCGACTGGACCAAGGAGCCGAAGAACTGCTGCAACGTGCCTTTCGGCTCCACCGGCTGAGCGCCCGGGCTTATGACCGGATCTTGCGGGTGGCCAGAAGCGTCGCTGACCTGGAAGCCGCGGCCGACATTTCGGCCGGGCATCTGGCGGAAGCGCTTCAATACCGCATGTACGAACTCAGAGGAGACAACGACCTTACCCGCTTGTGAATACCACTTCTTACATTTTCACTGGGCAGGGCGGCTGGGCAGGGGGCGGAAAATAATGTTACCTGAGGTGAGGCGATCATGCCGAATATTCGGCCGATTTCAGACCTGCGAAAATCAAGTAAAGAAGAATCCGTATACCCCCTTGCATTTATCACATAATAAGGATAAAATGTCGTCCAAAGGAAGGTGGTCCTATGAAAATTCTCCTGGTCTATCCACGGGTAGGGATAAACTGGAGAAAGAGGCAACTGTAATGGCAAAAAATAGGGAACAAGGGATTCCTGGGAAGGACGAATTGGATCAAATCCTTTTGAAAGCAGATTGGCAACGCTTGGGATCCTGGGCAACTCATGACAGACAGGTGATTAGGCAGCTGCAGAGCCGGGTGATCGCCGCGGAGGGACTGCTTTTCTGGCGGGCGGTTGAAGGATTGGGCCGCGTGGCTAAATGGCTTGAACAAGAAAAACCAGGATATGCGTCTGAGCTGGTGAAGCGCTATTTCTGGCTGCTGAATGAAGAGTCCGGGGGTACAGCCTGGAATGCCGGGCAGGCTATCGGCAGTATCATGGCGAACTGTCCGGAAACGTATGGGCATTTTCATTGGATGCTATCCGATTTGTTGGATGACCCCAGCCTGCGTAATGGGGTTCTGTGGGGCTTACTGCAAGTGAGCCTTAATGCCCCAGAATGGGTGTTTCCTCTGGAAGAGCGGGTGAGGCCATTCTTAGGGGCAGAGCAGGCGGAGACGCGGACCTTGGCAGCCTTGCTCTACCATTTCGTGCCAAAGGCCGGTCCGGCAGGCGAAGGCTGGAAGCTTCCCCAGGAGGTTACAGAACGCCTGGCTGGGGATAAGACACCTGTGACGCTTTATCAGGAAGGAGGGCTGAGATGCGCCCCGGTGCGCACCTGGCTGCAGCCAGATTCTGTTTGCTTCTGCAGTCAAGGGATCGACATGGGTAGGGTCGAGACCAACGTGACGGTAGCCAGCTCGGGACAGGGCTTGTGCTGGGTCAGTCCTGGAGACAGAGGAGAGGAAGAAGAGAGACTTCGCACTTGGGTGCGGCGGCATTTTCCGGGGTATTGGCTGGTTCGGGCTTTCCGCCCTAATCAGCAGATACGCAAGGAGCTGAGGGAGTACTTTCAAGGCGGGCTGCAGGAGTTTTCGCCGCAGTTGCATCTGCAGGGACGGAATTTCAGCAAAAGGTCTGGCAGGCTCTAACCGGTATTCCTTTTGGCGAGACCCGCAGCTATCTGGATATTGCCACTTCGGTAGGTTTACCCCAGGGTTCCCGGGCGGTAGGCGGCGCCATACATAACAATCCGGTTTCTTTTATCGTTCCTTGCCACAGGGTAATTGGCAAAAACGGAAATTTAACGGGCTATGCGGGAGGATTAGCACTGAAGGCTGCTCTGCTGGAGCTGGAAAAGGGGTTATAGAGAAGAAGGGCCACAGCCAATGGGACCTTCTATTCCGCCTTTGATCTCTCTTCACAACTCATAGACATAAGGAAGATATTTCTTATACAGTTCCGGGTTTTGATCGCTGAAATACGGGTCAGAATAGGAGTCCAGCAATGTCAGGTTAATACTCGCACAAATTAATTCGCTCCGGTCAAAACTTGCTGCCTCAGCTATCACCCCGTCTCTGGCGGGGGTAAGCCTCAAAGGGGCAAATAGCCCGGCCTTCCCGGTAAATTTGATGCCGTAAAGCTCGCCCACCAGGGAAGACTTCAAACCGTATACTGCGCTTTCTTGAACTCTCGGCCAGATGCCGCGTAAAGCGAGATAGTAATTATAATCTTCCATGTTGGCAATAGGTATGATAACTATTTGGGCCCCCTGCTGTTTTAGGATTTTAAAGGTCTCAAAATAGGTGGCGTCCATGCAGACCGGAAAGGCAACCTTGCCCACCTTGGTGTCAAAAACTTGCAGTCTGTCAGCGGCAGCGAGGCCCAGATCCATTTCCAGTTCTACCAGGTGAGCTTTATCCTGGGTACCCACAACTTCGCCATCGGGCCCGAACAGGTAAGCCCTGTTGACCAATTTGCCCTTATCTTCGATGATCACGCTCCCGGCCATGATATAGATACCAAAGCTTCTTGCCAGTTCGCTGAAAGTGGTCTCAAATACACTGCTGATAAAAGGTGTCAGAAAAGAAAAGATATAAGCCGGATCGATCCCGGTGTTCTTTTTCTGAGCGTCATGACGGCTTTGGTGAGCTGCTTCAGTGTTACTTACAGCCTTGTTTTCCAGCGTGTTTTTGACGTCGGCTTTGTCCTTGTTGATTTGCATAATTTTTAAAATAAGTTTAATGAAAGGCAGCATTCCCAGGACCAGAGTACCGTTTTCTTCCGGAAAACTTATGAGCTGGGCCCCTCTGTCTGCCGCCTCTTTGGTGAACCCATACATCATGTCGACATATTCCTTGTAGTTTTGCATTATGGCGATTTCTTCCTGGACCACCGCTACTACTATCTTCTTAGGGTCTACACTACTCAGGTTCCCGCTGTTGACAATATTCTTACTTCTGATATAGCTCCTGATTCTGGCCGCATCACCTTTCTTGCCCAGATGCTTTTGCAGAATTTTAAGCAGAAACTTGCTTTTCATTGTCCACACCCTTTTTAATCCCATAATTCTTTCAGGTGATTTTGATATAACTGCAAGTTCAGACCTTTGAAAACCGGAAAGGCAGTATAGGCTTGTTGCCTATTTTTCGCCGAAAGTTCAGCATACAAAGGAGTTCTTGTCTCCGTTCTGGTAATAAATCCGCTTAAATCCTGCACAGCAGCGCAGGGGCCGATAATGTTGCCGGTAATGTTCGTTGAATGGATGACATACAGACAGTTTTGCTGGGCCTGCTGCCAGGCACCGGCAAGGATCATGGCTTCATTGAAATCCTCTTCGGCGATATACTGGCTGCTGACGACGATTTCCGCTCCCAGCAGCGCGGCGATGCGCAGCACTTCCGGCTTATAGATGTCGATATCAACACACAGGAACAATTTGGCGAAGGGAGTGTCAATTAGCCTGATCTCCGAACTCCTCTGCAAATCCCCAAACCATGCGCTGTTAAGGTGTGTCGCTTTCTGTTCACCGATAAGGTTTCCTTTGTTGTCCATAACACATAAACACAAATGCTCCTCTTTGATATAGAGTCCCGGTACCAGAAAAACATTGTTCCTGATGGCAAATTCTGCCGCTTCGCTGATAAACATCTCGTAATTGCGGCCTCTGATCACCGCAAGGTCATCCGCCCAAAAAACCGCCAGTTGGATGCCTTCCTTTAGATTCACTTCGGGTTCACCAGCTTGACGGCGGGAAATGACCACAAGAAGCTGTCACGTTCCCAAAAGGCCCCGGAAACGTAGTAGCGCGGGCTGCGTGAGGTTAAGGCCAGGTACCTGTCGCTCTCCATGTCTTTGGCTACAGCAAAGAAATAATTAAAAAACAGGTTTTCATTAACAATCCTTTCCAGTGCCCCGTCTTTGGCATAGGAAATGGTTTTTTGCGTTATCCAGGCTGCAAACTCAGCGTAGATTCTTTGATAGCCTTTCCTCCTTAGATGGATCAGGGTCGTGGAAGCGCCGTCTGTATCAGAATTTAGGCTTACATAAAAACAGTTTCTGTTTTTGCAGGGTATGGTTAAGTTGAGCAGCCGGTTTTTCCCGCTGTAGCTGAAATCGAAATCCGCATCGCCACCAAAAGCCAAGGCTAAACAAACCTGGGGAGAGACAATATCAAGTACAGGGTTGCCCAGCCATTTATCTGTTTTTATCGTCTTCTCTACCGCTACGTTATGGGAGTTGAAGCGCAGCAGGTTAACATATTCGATGCTGCAGGCCAGACGAATATCTACCGCTTCAGAACTTGCAAACTCATAAACGAATCCTTTCTCCTGCAAGTCGGCATATATCCTCCCCGTCACCTCCGTGCCGTCTTCCAGGTAAAAAGACAGGCGGGGCAAATAATAGTGTTCTTTAACCGTCTCTGTTTTTGTTATCTTAAGCTGTTTTCCTTTCCGGTAGAAGAATGGTTGCAACAGGTTTTTCTCTCCCTCCAGTTCTACCAAAGCTTTGTTGGCCATGGATATCTATTTTCACATAAATCATTCCTCAATGGATATTGATGTAGATTGGATTGGTCATCCCATCCATGGAGTAGTTTGTTAACCAAGACTGCCTCAACTCGACACGCACAAAAGTCTGTTCATTGGCCGTGAAGGTCTTGCTGAACACATAGGTCCAAGGGTTGCCGCTGCCGGCCGGAAGCCAATTCGTATCGCCGATGTTCGGATTGCCGGGGTCAACCCACCCCGCTTTGGTAAAAATCCTGATGTGGTCACTGGAAGTGGCGTTATAAACCTTTATTCCGAAATTTATGGTTTGGATGGTTGTGACATCAATAGTATCCCCTACCATGGTGTTATACGTGCCGTCCTCGTTTGTATCCACTTTTGTCCCCCACTCTTCACCACGGATCGGGATGATGTAATGGCCGTCGCCGAAGCGCACGCTTTCCTGGAAGCAGTCTGCGCGCAACCTAAGATTGAAAGGAAACCACTGTCAAAGGTGTGAGCACAGCCTGGGGAGTTAGGGGCTTGATGCCCTTCTAAGGCCTGTGGTACAATATGGATATCGAAGTTAGTGAAGCGAGCGCTATATTCTTCCGGGTCGAGGAGGGGAATCATGCCTGAGATCAGTTTGTTTTTTGGCATACGAATTACCATGAATTGGAGGGACCATATTCCGCCACATTTTCACGCGGAGTATAATGGGGAACAGGCCCTGATCGACTTTCTCAATGGCAGGGTCTTAGAGGGCCGATTACCGAAACGACAATTGAAATTGGTTCTTGCGTGGGCGGAGATCCATGGAGATGAGTTAATGCAGAATTGGGAACTCGCTCGCTCATTGGCACCCTTGAACAAGATTGCGCCTTTGGCGTAGAGGTGATTGTTATGGATTATTTTCCCGAAGTTATTCAAGTCATACCCACTGAAGATTATCGTGTATACATTTACTTTGACGACGGAAGTATTAAACTCTTTGACGCCAAGAATCTGGTGGGCCAAGGGGTGTTTGCACCGCTGATAGACAGAGAAAAATTTCTCGGCTCATGCAAGGTCTTAAATCATACACTAGCTTGGGACCTCAAGGGCAACTATGATGAAACGGAATGTCTGGATCTTGACCCGTTGGAACTGTACCGGACTTGTCCCGAAGTTGAGGAGCCGGCCGGTTTGTTTAAGTCGCAATCAGGACAGCGGGTGTGACAAAGGACAGCCATTTGCGCGCCCACTCCGGCCAAGATACACGACTGCACAAACTCAGGGAACCGGCCCGCAACAAATACGTTCCGGCACCGATGAAGAGTGTTTCGATTAGGACTGGAGGCATAGAACTGCTCCTCTCCTCCCTCAATAAACCAAGATTTACTCGCTGATACTCAATGTGATCTAATACTCAAACCCGCTCAAGCAAACCCAGCCTTCTTAAGGTTTTGGCGCGGGGTCTGCCCTCGGCATCCCAGCCCCTCTTGCGGTAATACTCCTGTTTCATCTCGTCAAGTGGGACTCGGGTGCGCTGATCATGGGGATCCTGAAGATCGGCGGTCAGGCGCTCCGGCAAACTGTCATCGTTTGCAGTTAAGCCCAGGCGAAGGTTAAACATTCTTTCCAAGGTGAAGCCTCTCTCCCCGATATCCCTGAATTTACCGAAATTCATCGGCAGACCGGTCACACTACGGATGGCAGAGCTTTGTGGCAGCAACGGAAGATTTAGTGCCAGGAATTTTGCAGAAAGCTTGTTGATCAGGTGAACCATCCCTCCGGAGTGTTTTAAGGCTTGGTTGACGAGGCGGGTCAAGTAACGATTGGGCCGGCGGACCAAGCCGGAGGGAATCATGGCAAATAGCGTAAAGACACAGCTGCCGCCGGCCGATACCGCTTCCATGATATTTTGGAGGGTGATGGTCAGGGCAGCTTTAGCCTTGGGTGTATGCGGATCCATGTTAAGTCCCAGACCTTCCAAGATCACTAAGTAGCCGGCATTGAGATGACACCCTCCCCGGTTGGCCGTAGCATAGCCTAAACCCAGTCCGACCGCTCCCCTTGGCTCATAGGCGGCAAGTTCGAGTCCTTTGGCCTGAATGGCGAACGCCTGACCGCCAAATCGCTTCGCCAACCGTTTTGTACCTTCGGCTAACAAATCGCCGATGCCTCGCCGATAAGCAATATCAGCAAAAATATTTTCCAGGTTAGCCGTTTGGCCGAATTGCAGTCCGTTTGACCACAGTCCCTTTTCTTGCAGCTCCATGGCAAACGCTAGGGTACTGCCTGTGCTGATCGTGTCCATTCCGAGTTCATCCAGGAGCAGGTTCCACTTCAAGATGAGTTCCAAGTCGTTGTTTTCCAGATTCGACCCGAGCAGCCCCAGTGTTTCCAGTTCTGGGCCTTTGACCTCCCGGCCCTCAACCCGTACCACCCTGCCGCATTGAATCGGGCAGGTCTGACAACCTCGGTTTTTAACGAGATGCTTTTCAGCCAACGTCTTACCGGATATCAATTCAAAATCCTTATATTGACCGTATTGGTAATTACGAGTCGCCAGAATTTTATGGGCATTCATCGGGACCAAGAGACCGGCCGTCCCCAGTTTAGGCAAAAGGTTACCTGTTAAAGGATGTTGCCGCAGTTGTTTGAGCCAACCTTGATAAATTTTTTTCATGCTTGTACGGTCGGCGATGCGAACGGTGTGATCACCACTTACCACAACCGCCTTTAGATTTTTAGAGCCCATGACAGCACCTATGCCTGCCCGACCGGCCATTCGTTCACCGCTGGCAATGGAGGCGTACCGCACCAAGTTTTCACCCGCCGGACCGATGACCAGCTTGCCCGTGTCTGCCTGGAGCAGCTTCTGGGTTTCTCCGGTCGTTTTGCCCCACAGCGCGTCGGCGGCATGGAGGGCCACGGTTTCATTATGTATTTCAATCCAGACGGGTTTGGCAGCTTTTCCGCCAAGGATCAGCGCATCGTAGCCTGCTTTTTTCAAAAACAGTCCAAAGGTCCCCCCACAATTAGAAGAGGCAATGAATTCGGTCAGGGGGGAAAGGGTGGAGATGTTAAAGCGACTGGAACTCGGTGCCCCGCTTCCCGTCAGCGGCCCGGTCGTGACGACTAAGAGATTCGCTGCGGAGAGCGGATCGATTTTGGTCGTAAGGTTATCATAAAGGATTTTCGCCGCCATGATTTTACCACCCAAATAGAGCTCGCGGTCTTGATCGGTCCAAGGATATTCGCTAAGTTTTTGGTTAGAAAGGTCAATCTGCAATACTTTGCCCATGTAGCCCCCGTATTTAGTGCTCACTCCGATACCCCCTTAAAAGTAAATGATTTTGAAGTCTGTAAAATAGTGACTGCAGGCGGACAGTTCTTCTGCGCTCAGCCATTGTGAGTGCTGATAAGTCAGTACCCGTCCCAGATGCTCTGCTTTTTCGCTCCAAAGCGGGTTATAGGGCAGCAGGGCTACTTCATGTATATTTTCAGAACGCAGAAAATCCGCGATGCCTTGTAAGTTTTCCGGAGTCGTAGTAATTCCCGGAATCAGGGGTATGCGCGGTAATACCGGTATCCTGGACAGCTTCACCAGTTGCCGGAAGTTGGCTAAAATGAGATCATTGCGTTTGCCCGTATACCGCTGGTGCTGCCCGGCATCGGCGAACTTGAGATCGAAGAAGATCAGATCCAGATAGGGAAGGATATGCCTCTCGAACTGAGGGCGCTGGTAATAGCCGCACGTTTCCAGCGTAATATGAATTCCCTGTTGTTTCAGTATTGGAAGCAGTCGCATTTGAAAATCCGGGTAAAGGGTGGCTTCGCCCCCGGATAAGGTCACTCCGCCTCCTGAATTGCGGTAGAATGCGCTATCCCGCAAGACTTCTTCAATCAGTTCCTCGACGGTATAGACCCGGCCCATACGCCGCAGTCCTTGGCTGGGGCACGGATCCACACAAACCGTACAGTGTTGACAGTTTGCCAAGTCAATAGGGTAGGGTTGTCGCTGCAGATCGAGGGCCCCGGTGGGACAAGCCTGTTGACAGATATCACAGTGAAGGCAGTCCCCCGGCGAGAACATTACCTCTACTTCAGGGTTAATGGCCTCCGGATTTTGACACCAGACACAAGACAAGGGACAGCCTTTGAAAAAGACAACGGTGCGGATGCCGGGCCCATCGTCTAAAGCATTGCGCTTGATTTCTATAATTAGAGGTTCTCTGATCAAGGTTTTGCTCAGCGAGGGTTTGTTCATACAAGCCCCCGTTTCTCTTCCAGATGAAATTCCGTACGCCGGATGATTTCCTGTTGCATATCCTCGTTTAATTCAATAAAATAAGCATTATATCCGGAAATGCGTACCAGCAACCAGCGGTAGTTCTCGGGATGAGCCATGGCGTCTTTGAGGGTTTCGGTCGTTACAATATTAAACTGAAGCTGCATACCGCCGAGTTCAAAATAGGTTTGGGTATAGGCAGCAACCCGCTCGACAAACAGGGCATGCGTATCTTGAGGACCGGGGGCAATTTTTACGTTAAAAGCGATGTTGTTGGGCATCATTTCAGCTTTAAGCGAGGCAACGGTCTGCATGTTGTCTAGGAGTTGATCGCCAACCCCCGGCGAAGGGGTGATTCCCGGTGTAAAAGGCTGTCCTTTCCGCCGTCCGGAAGGAATCGCTCCCGAGAGCGTGCCGAAAGCCACATGGTTGGACATGCTCCAGAAACCACTGGTGTACTTGCCGCCACGGTAGTTTTCGTGGCTTTGATATTCAGCATAGATGAAGTCGATCAGTTCTTGGGCGAGTTGGCGTGGTTGTTCGGCTTCTGTGCCGAACTTAGGTATTTTGGAGAGAATTAGGGCATGAAGGGTTTCATAACCCTTGAAGTCTGCGGCTAGAGCAGCCAATAAAATGGTCCAGCTGACCGTTTCTGCCTCATAGATCAAATTCCGAATGACCATCAGACTATCAACCACATCCGTAATGGAGACGAGAGCGGCACCGGAAGAGTTATAGCGGGCACCTCCTTCAATAACGTCTTTTCCTTTCTCTATGGGGCCTTGGATGAAGGAAGACAATAGAGGGGTCGGATGGAGATACTGATGGGATTTTCCCAAAAGGTTATTATACTCAATAGCCTGACTAATTAGAAAACTCAATTGCAGCTTGTAGGCTTCTTTAAAAGAGGCAAATGTGGGAAAAGTTCCGGGAAGGGACGGATCGCCGGTTTCGGGTCCCACCTGTTCGCCCAGGAGAGGATGAAAGCCGTTATGCAGGGCCATCTCCAGCGGAGCCACTGTATTAAGCAGCATGCTATTCGTGTGCCCAAAATGGCGGCCGGCACTGGTCGGTTCCACACATCCCGTGGCAGCCCAGTCTCGCGCATCCTCCAAACTGAATCCTTGTTGCAGCATGGCGGGAATGATGGCTGCATCATTATGCAGGGAAGGTGTGGCTGCGGTGATGCGGTTCACCTCGATCAGGCGTTTGAGGTACTCCGGTGAGTTGACGCCTGGATAGTAGCGGGCGTTCACATTCGGATCGCGCAGGGTGAGCATTTCCGTAACCTTGAGAAAAATGTAGGTCATATCACAAACCGCACTCTCTCCGCTCGGAGTTACCCCGCCGAGGGTTAGAGCTTGGTCGGAAGAACTGCCGCCGAATAAACGGTTGCCGATGTCCGGGGAAGCCGGAAGATGATCGGCACATTTCAAGAACAAGGCTCCGACTGACTCAATGCTCCGGTAAATAATTTTTTCCTTTTCTTCTTCGCTTTGGGCACGGGCGATATCCTGCAGAAAATAGGGCTGTAACCATTGATCGAGACGGCCCAAAGAGAGTCCGGCATTCATATTCTCCATATGAAGCGAGACCCAACAGAGCCAGATGGCGTTGACCGCTTCCTTCAGCGTGCGGGCCGGATAAGCCGGAACCCTGGCCAAAACCTCCGCCATGTCCAGTAACTCTTGCTTACGGCGCTGCTCTGGCGCCGATTCCCTTGGCGTAAGTTGGGCGGCCATCTCTTGCACTTTTTCCCGCAAATGTGCCGTATAGGCCAGAACCCCCTCCTGAGCAATCTGTAAAGCGAGATAGAAGGTACGTTCTTTTTCCGTTTGGGCACTGGCCTCCATTTCCTGTGCTTCGCGCATGAGATCCAAAAGCCCACGCCGGAGAATAGTGGGGAAATCGGGAATAGTATGGGATACCGCATGCGGTTTCCAGGAAAAATAAAGCACCCAGCGGTCATTGAGCTGTTGGCAACTCGGATTACCATAGTGGGCCCGAGTGTATTCCATGACATTACGTTCGCTCCAGAAGGGAAAGATGAGATCGTTGAGGATATCAATATCTTCCACGGTTATTCGGTACGGATTAAGTTTGCGTTCATCAATCGTCAGAAGTTCCGGCCAGAGAAGACCCGCACCAAATTCCGGGTAGAGCAGAACGCCGACCTCTTTCGTGGTGCTCGTTCCCGCTAAAATATCCCAATCGTGGATAACCGCCTGGCGGTGTGTCAAAATATGGTTTAAGGCTTCGGCCTGACGCAGTTCCGGATCCCGTTCCCGTCCGGAAGCATCCCGTTCGAAGCCGGCCTGGAGAAAATACTCCGTGAGTAGGCGGGGTCTCTCGCTGCAGATTTCTCCGGGGTTATCGTTAAGCCTCTGACGGATAAACTTGAGGCGGGGAAAGTCCTCCAAGGTGTAACGGCTGAGAAACGGTTCGGACAGTACCCCAACTTGGTCATGGGGGCTGGATATGAGGGTTGCTTGCCGAATCGGTGCCTCATTGAGTCTGGAATTGCTGGTTGGTGCTGCTGCCCCGGGTGGCTGCATGGGCCAAAAGGGTTTCGCTTTGGACTCGGGATTGTAGGTTGCACCTGAGGGTGGCGTTGTGCCGACCTCCGATAGTGGCACGGGGCCGGCATGGGCCAGCCGACGTCGTTTTTTCTTACCCGTGGAGATTTCTTTCCCCAGATGTCCGAATCGGGCGAGAAATATCATATTTCCCTCAGCGGAAAGTTCGTTCTCTAACATCATGATCAAGGGATCCCCCGGATTGAAGGGAGAAAAAAGCTTGCGCAAGGTTTGAGGAGATTTAAAAGTCAGGGTTAAATCCGGACGCTCAATCCGACCTCGGCCCACCTGCATTTTTCCCTCTTTGAACTCAACATGAATCAGAACAGAATCATCCCGAGTCCGGAACAACAACCGGGCATTGAAAACATAGTCGTACAAGCCTTTCTTGCCGTCAACCAGGTTGCGTCGCAACGCCGGATCCAGACGAAAAGAAAGAGACATCAGCCTCAGCATGGCACTCCCTGCCAGACGAGCGCCCAGAACATCCAGCGCTTGATACATCACGGATCCCCCCCTTTACCAGAAAAACAATGCATTACGCGTTTGTCCTTTTGACATTGCTCTACCCCGTTTCACCCGGGCCTACGCGGAGCATTTAACAGGCGGCGTTGCTCTGCCTGGGTTCTATTCGATGGGATGCGATTCTGAAAGCCGCCGCTCCATCAAGCCGGACAGGAAGTTTTCCACTGCCTGATGATAGAGTTCGGTTAGAGATGTATTCAGTTCAGACCATATATGCGAACGGTGCAAGGAAATCATGCCGTGACAGAGACTTAATAAGGTGTTCGCCATATAGACTGCTTCTAAATCAGCTCTGAGGACTTGGCGAGCTTGGGCTTCTCTTAATGCCGTTTGAAGCAGTTCCAGGTCTTGCAGGGCTATCCTTTTTTCTTCCCAGGCTAAATATTCCATCTCTGTTCCCACATAATCCAAATACTTGGGCACTGGATAAGAAAACATTAGATCATAATAATTGGCGTATTCCTGGCTGAATTTTAAGTAGGTCTGGGTATAACGCTGAATTCTTTCCAGCGGCGGCAATATCGGGTCTGTGCCGGTCTGCAGAAGGCGAAACAAAATTTCAAACCCGTCTTTCAGAATTTCCAAGTACAAAGCATCTTTTGCCGGATAATAAAGATAGATTGCCGTCGGGGAAAACCCAGCCTGCCGGGCAATTTTACGCATCGTCACCTCCTGAAACCCCTGGAGTCGAAAAAGTTCCAATGCAGCCTGTCGGATCTTGTCTCGCGTCTGCTCAACCTGCCATTCCGGCCTTTTTGTGCGCATAGTTGTCGACCACCTTTAAAACTTTACAGTGTTAAGTTTATCAGGGGGAGGAGGTCTTTGTCAAGTGGTTTTGCGAATATTCTCAATCCTAAGGACGTGGAGGTACCGAAGTCCTTTGTCCTGAGGAGTAGTTATCGATCGCAGTCTATTGTATAATATTCACAGAAGGTAGGTGAGCAACTTGCCCCAAAAGGACGCAAACTCTGATCGGATAAAACTGGACGAAATACTAAAATCGCTGTTCACAGTATCGAACAAAGTTCTGATCAACATGTTAAACAGCCTGTTCAAAGAAAACTATGCAGCAGAAGCCACCGAAGTAAGCTTTGGCAGCAATGAATTCGTTGACGATGCGTATAATATTCTCAGAGGAGACATCTTTCTTAAACTTAGCGATGCTGACCAATCTAATCATTATCACGTAGAGATACAGACACTCAACGATGACAGCATGGTCATCAGAATGTTAGAATACGGAATCAGCAAAGCCAAAGAAATAGCCCAAGGCGTTGGAGACCAAGAAGAAACGATATTCTACATCTCCAAACAGTTGGTAATCTTCATCGAACAAAATCCAAGCATTAAAGATGAACTAAGACTGAGACTGATATTTCCCGATGGACAGGAAGTAAAATACCGAGTACCGGTCATGAAATACTGGGAATATGGTAAAGAAGAGATCTTAGAACAAAAACTCTATCCACTATTGCCATTACAGGTATTTAAGTTACGCTATCAGATGGAAAGAATAAAACTGAGAAAGACCCACACAGAACAAGAACTCAGAGAATTAATCGAGAAAGCCCAACAGATCGTGGAAGAAATGGCTCATGAAGCAGCCAGACTTTTTAAAGTTGAGGAAATAGACGGAGGGGACCTGCACAAAATACTCTTAGCGAATGAAGAACTCTTCCGGTACTTAAACAACAGATATGTGAATGATGAAAAGCTAAATGAGGAGGTGCTGAGCATGACTAGACTCCTGTACAATCCTATTGAGGTAGAAAAAGCTAAGCAAGAAGGTATATTAGAAGGCAAGCTGGAAGGTAAGCTGGAAGGTAAGCTGGAAGCAGCCCGAAACGCAGTGAAAAAAGGATTGCCTTTAGAAGACATTGCCGAGATAACCGGTGTGCCCTTGGAAACAGTGCAGAAACTCAAAGCAGAACTATTTAACTAAGTTCTGCTCGGGTCGAAAAAGGCCTCTGAAGTTGGCTGTGGAGTTGACTGTGGAGTTGACTTGACATGCTTCCCTTTACTTTTGGTTCAGCAACTCTAGCGGGCTTTTCGCGGTGGATCGTTGATAGTATTTTTCCAACTGGTATTTTACCGAGGGAATCTCTTTTTTCAAATCAAAGAGGATATATTTCCCCCGCTGGGCTGGACGATTCCCAATCGCGATCCATATAAGCAGCTCTTCCGGGTCTCCGATTTCAGAAGACCAGGTTATATGCTGGTCAGTAATGGCTCCAACTTGGTCGCTCCGGTAATATTTGACGCTTGAAGCTATGGTTACTTGAGCTCCCAGTTGACAGATAGCATGTCCATACTCATCCCATCCTAAGAGCCTGTCGGACACCATGTCGAACCGGTCACTCATGATGCTGATTGCCTTGGCAATATCGATTTCGCCATGATTTTTCGCCAACAGGTCATGAAGCCGTTCATAGCGGGCAAACGATGAGGGATCCGCCTGTTTTATACTTTCTTGCCATCTTTCAATCGTGCTGATATCGTTTAGCTTATACGCAGTGGCCTGGCCTGCTACCATGTTGTATCCGCTGTATCCTTGCCAGCCGGGATAACAATTAAAGTGGTTGGTTGCATAAATGGTGTCTTTTTGTCCGCGCCGGACTGCCAACTCTGTCCCGGTTACCTCAACAACAACGGCGTCCTTGGCTTTCCCATCAGCGATAATAAAGTTCATTCCTCGCTGGCGGGGAAATGTGCTCAGTATTGTTAGAGCATCATCAATTGAAGCAGCTTTGTCTAGCATCGCCCGCACTAGGAAGAACGCCGGGGTGCCACGCATCGTGGCATTCTTCGAACCGGAAAAATTAGATCCCACCGCTATTCCGGCCTCATTCATTCCGGAGGCCACAGCAACCGCACCCGGGAAAGAAGGGCAGATAGAGGCATAGCCGGTTTGGAGTTCGTTAATCATGACAACCGGAAAGTCCGGCAGCGTCATCACACCAAAATCGGTATTTTTGCCATAGATTAGTTTGCCATCAGCCGTAGCCTTTCCCCAGGCGGCAAAGGCGCTGCAGTTATCGGAAAATGGCTCATTCATTGTTGTTGCAGCGGGATCAGCCAAACCGTGGGGGAAAAGCAACACATTACTGACGCAATTCACAAGGAGGATATCATCAAAGGTGATGTCTTTGCCTTTTGAAGCGGCCCCGTCAGTGATGCCTTGGATTTCTTTGCGCAAGTCGGAAGTAACATAGGGTTTCATCAATTGGGTAGAATCCCGAAGTAGTTTCATGCCTGCTTCTGCGTTGCCTTCGCCGTATATCAGTGAGTATTTTGTCATCTCTTTGCTGAAACTTTCAAAGATTTGCTCGGCCAGAAGGGAGCCGTGTTGAAATCCCCTTTCGTAAGAAGATCCTTTAAGGTGCAGTACCAATAGCCCGTCTCTTTCTTCCAAAACTCCATTCCCCGCAGCCATAATTAATTTCTCCTTTCAATATTTAGAGTTCTTAGTTTCACGATCAGATAAATGCAGGATGGTACTACAACCAAATCAATTCCTACGTTTAACAGTGAGAACCAGTTAGGTCTGACGAATAAGTACCGGTAAACTCCCAGCATCCCACCTATTGTTGGTAAAATGGCCCCGATATAATAAAATACTTTGGAGTTTATAAAGAGCCCTAAGGATATGACAGCATACATTAATCCAAAACCCAGACCGGCTACCAGCACATCAGCCTGAAAATTCATGACGATTAGTTGCACAAGATGGGTAGCGGCGGAAACACCCATTAAAATAGCTGCCAGTAATCTTGCTGTTTTCATTCAGAACCATCCCTTTCATCATTGAAGCGGGAGAAAGTTGGCATGTGTTCACAGTAATTCAGCGGACATGGCACTTCCTTAAAATGGTCCATATCCGAACCAGACAGCTAAAGCTAAGAAGAACATCGTTAAAACAAACACGATCACCTGAATTCCTATGGTCCAACGAAACCAAGTCATAAAGCGAACCGAGGAGAGACTGAGGGCGATGATTAAAGCAGGGTTGGTCGGGTATAGCAGATGGCTAAACCCATCACCGAAGTTAAATGCCAGTACGACATTCTGATGTGTAAGCCCAATCAGATCACCGAGTTGGGTGAGGATCGGGATAACGAGGAAGGCTTTTGCAGATGCAGAATGAATAAAGAATTGAAGAACAAAAACGAAGAGATAAATCCCGAAGCCGGCCAGGACAGGCGATAAGTTGTGCAGCTGTTCTGACGCCCTATAGAGAAGCGTATCCATAATATGACCTGAGACAATAATCTGTTCTACGCTCATAGCTAGAATGATTAAGACCATGGAAGGGGCGATCCCCTTGATCCCATGAAAAAAGATTGAGAGGAGTTTTGAGATGGGAATCCTATTGACCACACCCACCAAAAGGCTAATCAGGAGAAAGCCCAAGGCAATGAGGGGCATGGAATAATCACCCAAACCGATGATGGGAAAGATCATCATGACGATGAGAAGGAGAACAAAACCTACTCCCATGACCCAAAGTCCTGCTGGATTATCGGAAGGTATAAGAGGAGGGTTGTTAGTCTCCAACGTTTTATTTGGAGGATCAGAACGTTCCAGCTGTTTCGCATAACGAATCAGGAAAAAGATAACGATGAGGTAAATAACGCCGAAAATGAAGAGCCGGTAAGCGATCCCGGAAAAGAGCGGTAACCCCGCCAGCTTCTGCGCGATTCCAATCGTAAAGGGATTGGTAATGGCGGCGGAAAAGCCGAATCCGGTAGGTAATAGGCTTAACCCCAATCCCATCAGTTCATTCCAGCCGAGCCGTTTGGCTACCATCACCATGATAGGAATCAGTGGCAGCACTTCTTCAAATATTCCAAAGACTGCGCCAAGCATCATGAAGAAGAGCGTCATGATAGCAATAAACCGGTATCTCGCGTGCATAAACCGCTGGCTAATAGATCCTATCAGGCTTTCAAAAACCCGGGTAGCATCAAGAATGGCAAAGGAGCCACCCACAAAGAGAATAAAGAGAATAATCATGATTACTGTCGGTGCATGTGCGGAGAAAAACACCTCAATCGGTGCGGTAAACCAACGGTAAACAGGGTAGGAATAAGAATCGGCTGTATAATGAAAGGAATTGGGAACGATGGTTTGAATACCTCTCACTGTTTCCCGGTCAAAGGAACCGGGTGGAATGATGAGGGTTAAAAGCCCCGCTAGCAGCATCGTACCCAGTAAAATAAACAAGGACTGAAAAAATGCTTGTTTGCTGACCCGTATACCGAAACTTTTTTCTTGCTCCACTGTTATTCTTCCTTTGCTTTAGTATCGCACATCTGGAAACTCGTTTGGCATTCTTGAGCTTGTCAGAACCTGTGGCGGTCTAACGACAATCCAAAACAGTATTCCTAAAACCAGAGTCACTAGAGCAGCTAACCCAAAGGCATGGTTATAGCCCACGATTACGTTTTGCGGGCCTCCTTGTCCAATAACCATTCCCGTAATGATTGGGGCGATTAGGCCCGCAGTCGTGGACAAGCCAACTAAAATTCCCTGAATCAAACCGCGATGTTCCGGAGCGATTAATTCGGCCACGAGAGCGCCGCCGATACCGAATACTGATGAAGAGAGAGCCGGACCCAAACAAAGAAACAAAATCGCCAATCCCGTCGACGGCACAATTGTTACCATAAAGAAAGATATAGCCGACAATAAAAGTAGTGATCCACTAAGGTGTACTCTTGCCAATCTAATATTCTTAGTTTTTCGATAAAGATGATCAGATACCCAGCCAAGAAGAAGCTGTGCAATACCCGTAGTGAGCCAAGGCAACCCAGCTAAGAGTCCTAACTGGGCCATTTGAAAATGACGAACATGAACAAGATAAGCAGGAGTCCAAACGACCAGCATTGTCACGCCCCAGTATCCCGCGAATCCAGCAAAAACCGAGAAGATAAAATTACGGGAACGGATAATAGGCAGTGCACGAGACCACGATGTGCGCCCATGAGATATCTGCGTTTCGGGAACATTCATCTGCTGTTGATCCGGACTTTCCTTGGCAAAAATGAGCCAAATCAGGAGCCAGACCAATCCGACAACGCCCAATAAAGCAAAAGCCCAACGCCATCCCAAATTGACAATCAATGCGATCAGAACCGGTGCCAGCAAGGCTGGGCCGACTGCCCCACCAATTGACATAAGCGAATAGCCAAATCCACGTTGCTCGGGTGGTAACCATTTTGCCGCCGCATGCAAAGATACGCCGTATGATGGACCTTCTCCAGCCCCAAGCATAATTCTCGTAGCAACCAGAAACGGCACGCTAAAGGTAAACAAGGTCGCAAACTGGACTGCTGCCCATACGACACTCAATCCTGTAAGAACCTTTTTTGTGCCCACCCGATCCGAAAGTCCACCAAAAATAATTGCCGATAAAGAAAAGAGCCAATAAAACCCACTTCCAACCCAACCCCATTGTCCTGGCGTAATATGGAATTCCTTCATAATCGGAACGGCTGCGAATCCAATAACTGCTTTATCAGCGAAGTTAATAACCCCTAAAAAAAACAGTAAGGCGATAACTAACCTGCCATGTCGAGACATACGCAAAAGACCTCCCCTCCCGTTTTCACTAAAAAGCCACCCTGCTCATGAGTTTTATCGACCGGCAATCACCCGCCTTTCCTTGTACCGTCTTGTTACAACAAACCGCGTTATTTAAAGCATCGTACTCAGAAAAACAAACAAAGACTGACCTCAAATAACTCCTTTTTGCATTAATACCTTTACTTCATCCTCCGAAAAGCCCAAAATATTATGATAGATTTCCTGGTTGTGAGCGCCTAGTGCCGGACCTACCCATTTTACTTCTCCAGGCGTTTTGGACATTCTGGGAACAATGCCCTGCATCTTTATTTTCATTTGCAGCTCAGGATCAAAAACCGAAATTAAATCTTCCCTGGCCTGGACATGAGGATCGCTGACAAGCTCCTGTACAGAGTTAACCCAACCATAAGCAACATCATGCTCTTCCAATAACTTCTTTAATTCATCAAAGGTATGACCGGCAAAGAATTTAATCAAGTATTTATCAAGTTCAATCCGATGGCGCACTCTATCGCTGTTAGAAAGGAACCTTGGATCGGTGAGCAGTTCTTCAAGTCCCAATGCTCTTAACAAACGTCTGTACATGTTTTCGTTACTCGCAGGAAGTATAAGCCACCGTTTGTCTAAAGATTCATAAAGGTCATTGGGAGCAACGTATGGATTATGAGTGCCTATCCTTTCTTTTGCCATCTTGTGCTGATCAAAATCGACAATGTAATCTTCCATAGTTCTTAATATGGGGTCATATAATGACAAATCAATAAGCTGTCCTTGACCGGTTTCTTTAAGATGATATAAGGCAAGCATTAAAGAGAATGCCCCATAAACTCCACCAAAGGCATCCATTATCGGGTAACCGCTGGGAACGGGTTTCCGGTCAGGAAATCCTGTAATATGCATTAATCCGGAGAAACCTTCCGCCACTCTGGCGAACCCAGGTCTTTGAGAATAGGGGCCGGTTCTACCGAAGGCGGTAAAGTGCATAAGGATGATATTTTCTTTGACTTTAACCAAATCTGCATAATCAATCTTCCATTTTCCAAGGGCTTGTGGTCTAAAATTGAGGATTACGATATCAGATTCTGCTACTAATCCGTAAAAGATTTCTCCCGCCTCAGGTTTATGAAAATCCAATGTGATACACTTTTTGTTGCGGTTACTCACTTTCCAACTTGAACCTTCAGCGTGCCGCATAACATCACCCGTTCCCGGCTGCTCTATCCTAATGACCTCGGCTCCAAAATCCCCTAATAAATTTGACATAAGAGGCCCGGCCATAACAGTACTGGCATCAAGAACCCGAATACCCTCCAAAATACTTTTCTTATCCATAACACGTTTCATCCTTTCAATAGCTGCATGTAGGAATCACTGGTTCCTCTAACTATTCACAATACTCTATAAAAGGAGTATACTATATTTCATCTTAGGAAAATACAATCAATTGAACATGATTGATAGTTCGTAGCTATCGATTAACTGAGGTGAAGTAGTTATATGGAAATCAGACAGCTTCGATATTTTGACAGTGTAGTAAAATATAGTACAATTCGGGGAGCAGCAGAGCATCTCTTTATCAGCGAACCGACAATAAGCCAGCAGTTGCAGGGATTACAAAAAGAAATAGGGATACCGTTATTTGAAAGACAAGGAAGAAAAATAACTCTAACGTCTGAAGGCAAACAGATTCTTCCGTTAGTTCAGCAGATTCTCGCCTCAATCAAGGATCTTGAAGACAATATTGCCGAAATAAAAAATCCTGCGGTTGGATTTATCAGACTCGGTATTATTCCGGTTTCAAGACTCGCGATGGTACCTGACACACTGAAGGAATTCGGAAATATTTACCCCGGCATAGGAATCGAAATAATAGAAAACGGTACTTTAGAACTTATTGATAAACTGCTTGATGACACCCTTGATATAGCTTTAGTCGCCGCAAACAACAGGATCAAATTAACTCTGGAATCAGCAGGTATAACATATAAAATATTAACAAGCGGCAATTCAATTGTGATTGCATCACAAGACAATCCCCTGGCACGACAAGACAAGATTTCGCTCAGCCATCTCAGGAATGAACGCATCATCTTAAATCGTCAAGGCATTCTGGGAGAGGAAGTTCGTGCACTTTTAGGAGATTCCCTTAAAAGTAATAACATTTACTCAACCGATACGCAAGAATCGGCCCTCAAGCTGGTAGAATCAGGAGTTGGGATATCAATTCTTCCCGAAGCGTATATTACCGCCTGGACCCTGAGGGAAAACTCCAATATAAAGATTCTGGAGCTGGATGATAGCCAAATAAATTTGGATCTATGCTGTATTTACAAGCAAAAGTTATACCGACCTCAGTATCTTCAGAAACTAATCGATATGTTCATCAAAAATAACGGATGTGAGTGAACAGGGGGCTTGGCAAAATGCAAAATGAAGGAAAAAGCTTAGATAACCTTGAAGTCCAAAAAGTGATTAGAATTAGGGATTTGTCTTTTCAATATAAAGCACAAAAAGGGGAAAAAGCTTTGGATGGTCTGACATTGGATATCGAGAAGGGGCAATTTGTTGTCATCATGGGCTCGAGCCGCGCCGGCAAGTCAACCTTGGCCAACTGCCTGAACGGTCTCATCCCTAATTTTATGAAAGGCAAGTACGAGGGTGAGATCATTGTAATGGGGAAAAACCCCGCCCAAGAAAAAGTAGGGACGATGGCCAAGGACATCGGATTGGTTTTTCAGGATTTTGAATCCCAACTGTTTGCTACCAACACCAGACTGGAAATTGTGTTTGGTCCCGAGAATTTCAATGTGCCGCGAGCTGAGATGCAAAAGATCATGGACAGAATCCTGAAAGTTGTCAAACTGGAAGGGATGGAAGACAGGCAACCTTCGACACTCTCCGGAGGGCAAAAACAAAGGCTGGCGATCGGTTCGGTATTGGCTATTCAGCCTAAAATCGTCTGTATGGACGAACCCACCACAGATTTAGACCCAATGGGTAAATTGGGAGTTTTCCAAATTGCCAAAGAACTGCATCAGGATAGAGACTTGACGTTGATTATTATTGAGCATGAAACGGAAGAAGCTTTAGAAGCCGACCGGATCGTGGTGATGGATGATGGGAAAATAGTCAGGGATGGGAAGCCACAAGATGTCCTCAGAGAAGTGGAATATTTCGGCTCTTTGGGACTCATGGCCCTGCAGGTGCCCCGATATTTCCATAGCCTCGGCATAGCCCAAGCGGAACTGCCGCTCAATCCGGAAGCAGGCTTGGCAAAGTTCCGGGAATTGGGCCTGGGAATCGCTGAAGACAAATATGCGGGACTGGTGCGAAAGGACGAGGAAAGGGAACAAACATATAGCGATCCAATCATTGCGGTCAAGGGATTAGAACACACCTATCCTAATGGCAATAATGTGGTGACGCACTGTATTTGGCGGTTAGCGAACAACTGCCAAAGTCGGCGATTTCAGTTGGATGAAGTTGCCACTTCCTGGTGCGCCACGCATGACGATTAACTTGACGGTGAAAGTCCGTTATGGGGGTATGTAGCGACCAACCATTAGCTCAAGGCAAGGGTGTCCATTGCGAGATGGAATCTGAAGGAAGCCGGCGGCAAAGTTCCGCCCCGAGGAACACGAACAATATTAGGCGCGAAATGTGGGGTAAGACTGCCATACAAGTTGAAGCCCAAAAGCTACACGGACACGTCAGCGTAAATGTTGCGGGGACATGGAATGAAAGTGAATCGTCTTACCGTGGGAGGCCTCACGGACGGGTGGAAACGGAGTAAGAAGCCCGGTTGAAACAAGATTTGTCGTGAGGAGTCAGCAGAAGCCATAGTACAGAGGTGTCCCGGACACCGACGGAAGGGCGGAACCAAAGGAGGTGTGGGTCAATGAAAGTTACCGAAGGTGGTAATTTAAAACACAGACAACTTTGCTTTAAAGACTATCTGCAAAGGTCATCTGCGGAACAGAGAGAGTATGCAGAAGTGTGCGTGCCACCCAGGATGACCAAAACCGACAACACCAACACAGACGAGCAGACAGAGAAACTGCTAGAGGAAATTCTCAGCGCCGAGAACCTTAATCGAGCCTACTACAGAGTGAAGGGGAACAAAGGCGCGGGTGGAATCGACGGTATGCAGGTGGACGAACTTCTACCCTACCTGAAAGGACACAAGGATGAACTTTTGCAAGCCCTCTGGGACGGGAAATACCGTCCGAAACCCGTACGGAGGGTAGAAATACCCAAAGAGAACGGGAAAATGAGAAAGCTGGGAATCCCTACCGTCGTGGACAGACTGATCCAACAGGCCATAACCCAGGTCCTTTCGCCAATCTTCGAAAGGCAATTCTCAGACAACAGCTATGGGTTCCGACCTCAACGAAGCGCTCACGACGCGCTAAGAGCATGTCAAAGGCATATCACAGAAGGCTTTGTCTACGTCGTGGACATGGACTTGGAGAAATACTTTGACACGGTCAACCAAAGCAAACTCATCCAAATCCTCTCAGACACCATCAAAGATGGACGAGTCATATCCCTAATCCATAAATTCCTCAGAGCAGGGATTATGGTGGACGGACTATTTGAAGAAAGTCCGGAAGGCGTACCCCAAGGGGGGCCCCTTAGTCCCTTACTTGGAAACGTCATGCTAAACGTTTGTGACCACGAGCTAGAAAAGCGTGG